>NZ_CP130565.1:3730798-4373458 GCF_030534335.1 Marivirga harenae
CTGTTCAGCACAGTGGCAGCAAACACTGGTTTGTCCTTTCACGCCTCTATTGCTTCTGCGAAAGGAGCACTACAAGGTTTTGGTTTAAGTTTGGCTGCAGAATTAGCAAGCAAAAAGATTAGAGTTAATCTGGTTGCCCCTAGTTTGACGGACACTCCAATGGCTAAAAATCTATTATCTACAGATGAGAAAAAAGAAGCCTCAAATAAAAGACACCCAATAGGCAGATATGGAACCCCTGATGATATTTCAAATGCAGCAAAATTTCTACTCGACAGCGAAAATAGTTGGATTACTGGTCAAATCATTGGAGTAGATGGTGGAATGGAAAGAATTAGAAATATCTAAGATTTAATCAAACAATTGAACCTCCCTGTAGGTTATTTTTCAATAACAATATTTTTATAATCAACACAACTTTTACAAATATGAGTAACGATACAGAAACAATCACGGACAGTTTACAAGAATATCACACAGGTACACATGCCAAAGTTTCTTTTGTAGAGGGAAAGCCAGTTGCTATTGTTGAAGCAACGAGCACATACATACCTATAGAAGAGTTTAAAGCGATTTTCAATACAATTGGAAAGTTAGTCGATTCCAAAAAAATCGCAAAATTGATTTTCGACAAAAGGAAACTAACAGTTTTTCACCAACCTTCAATGGAATGGTATTTTACAGAATGGAAAGAAGAAATGTGGCATAAAGGATTGAAGACGCATAGGAAAATATTGCCAGACAATAAAGTTTTCCAACAAAGTGTAAAAATTGGTAGGGAAAAAATTAGAGAAGAGAATCCAAACTTAAAATTTAACGAAATGGACATCCAGTACAAGAATTCAATCCAAGATGCCATTGATAATTAATAAAATATGTCAAAAAGCACTGTAGAAGAGTTAAAATTAGAATTAGAAAAGTCAAATAATGAAATAAAACTCTTAAAGTCGAAGTACGAAAGTCAGGTTGGTGAACTCAGAAGCGAGGTTTCCTATCTAAAAGAGCAACTAATGGCTCAGCAGGATATGCTAAAAATGGCCGTAGATTACGCCAATAAATTAGGTAAAGAATTAAAAGGTCTTAAAAAGAAGATAGATTCAGGTAATTTTCAAAGCATACATTAATTTGCTTATCGAATCTCGAAAAATTGTAACAATTTTGAAAAACGGTTAAGTACTGTTGTATGAGTAGAATTCCAGAATCATATTATTTTTACCAAGATTTATTACGTAAATCCAAAGAGGAAAGGGCGAAGCTAAAAAAAGAGTATACAGAAAAAATAAATGGGCTTCAGGATGAAATTTCTTTTCTGAAAGAGCAAATTAGTTCGCAGCATTCCATGATCGAACAGTCAATTGATTACGTTATGAAGTTAGAACAACAGCTTAAAACTTTTGACTTAGAAATTTCAATAGATAAAAAAGACGAAGAAAAAGATAAATAACATATTATTTACGGTTTATTACTAATGCATCTGTTTTAAAATGGATGCATTTTTTATGTTCAACCTTAAAAAAAACATCTGCCTTCGGAGCAGATGTTTTTGTGAATATAGATTTCAACTGATTCTATTAATCCATGGATTTTAAGTATTTATAGAGATCACTGTCAGTAGATAAAATAACAGTAGTTTCATCATTAAAAGTCTTCTGGAAGGTTTCCATGGACTTTAAGAAAGAATATAATTCTCTCGAGGCATTGTTTTTATTGTATGCATTGGCATAAATTGCGGCCGCCTCGGCATCAGCTTTACCTTTTATCTGTTCAGCTACTTTGAAAGCCTCCGACTGAATAGATTTAAGTTCTCGTTCTTTCTCACCATTAATTCTTGATGCTTCCCCCTGCCCTTCTGAACGGAATTTATCTGCAATTCTGAAACGCTCACTTTTCATTCGCTCATAAACTTGGGTTCGGACTTCTTCTACATAATTGATCCTTTTGAAACGGAAATCTAATATTTCAATTCCTAAATCTTGAGTTTGAAGATTAGCCGATTTCTGGATATATTCTTGAATACTGTCACGACCAACATTGATTTGAACTAAACTGTCATCTACTATTTCGCTTATTGCACCGCTTGAAATAGGAGTTCTATTGCTAGTTCTAACCGCTTCTTCTAAATAGTTGTTTGCTATGAAATCACGAGTTTCGCCATCCAAAATATCATCTAAACGAGACTGCGCCCCACGCTCATTTGTTAAACGCTTATAGAACTGTAGAGGATCTGTGATTTGCCAACGAGCGTAAGTATCCACAAAAATAAACTTCTTATCTTTTGTTGGTACTTGATTAGGATCACCATCCCATTCTAAATATCGCTTATCAAAGAAATTAGCAGTTTGTACAAACGGGATCTTAAAATGAATCCCTGCATCTTTAACGGCATCTCCCACAGGTTTACCAAATTGTGTAATAATTACCTGCTCCGACTCTTTCACTATATATGCACTCTGAGCAATTACTATTAAAGCAACTACTATTATAACTAATATGGTTATTAATGATTTTTTCATATCTTCTTATTCAATATTTAAAAATGACTACTGATTAATCTTGCTTCCTGATTGAGTAGCCATGTTTAATAATGGCAATACATTCCCTCCTTTATCATCAGTAATAATTTTATCACCTAATTTTGGTACTACCTCCTGCATGGTTTCCAAGTAAATCCTGCTTTTTGTAACTCCAGGAGCTTTTACATATTCAGTGTACAATTCATTAAATCGAGCTACCTCACCTTGTGAATTATTAACTCTTTCAGTTGCATAACCCTCTGCTTTTTGAATAGTCTCTTCTGCCTGCCCTCTTGCTTTCGGGATAACTTTGTTGTATTCTGATTTGGCCTGATTAATCAAAGTCTCTTTCTCTTGCTGCGCTTCATTTACAGCATTAAAAGCTGCTCTTACGGGCTCTGGAGGAGTCACATCTTGTAATACCACTTGTTCAACCCTAATTCCCAATTCGTAATCATTAGAAAGCTCTTGGATTAGTACTTTCAGTTTTCCAGCAATTTCAGCCCTACCTACCGTCAATACTTCATTTACTGTTCTATCTCCAACAATTTGTCTCATTCCTGATTCAGAGATATCTCGGAGTGTATTTTCAGGATCTCTTACTTTAAAAAGGAAATTATAAGGATTATCGATTCTATACTGAACTACCCATTCCACATCAGCTAAATTCAAGTCTCCGGTTAACATTAAAGACTCCCCTTCTGCTCCTCGCTTGGTAAAAGTTGATTGTACTCCAGCACTAGTGGTTCTAAATCCGAACTCCTGCTTTTGTTGCCGCTCAACGGGTACTTTAGTCACTGATTCTACAAAAGGGATTTTAAAATTCAATCCTGATTCAAGTGTTCTATTGTATGCTCCTAGGCGAGTTACAACCCCAACTTCTTCTGCTCCTACTTGAAAAAATGTACTAATAACAGCTGTTAAGACCACTACCACTACTACAATCAAGCGTATGTTTTTTACTATTTTTTGAAAGGACTCTTTTGCTTTGTCCCCGTCAAATTCAAATTCTGCCATAAATATGCTATTTTATTGGTTAATTGTTTTTACTTAATGCGTTAATAATCCTTTAATTTTTCATTCCCATTCATTCTCCCCATTTCCATTCGTTTCCTAATTCCAATTCATCTTTCAGTCCCTGCTCAATTAAAAACTGTCGGGTCTCCTGGAAGTCTAATTTCTTTGCTGGTATTTTATCAGCATTAGCTAATTCCCACAAAAACATACCTCCGAAACGAACAGTATTCTTAAGATGTTCTTCATTTACTAGAGAAAAATCATCACCATTTGAATGATAATAACTATATACTTTCCTTTCTAAGTTCCCAACCAAACCAACAACAGGAACTCCTTCCATCATAAATGATTGGTGATCACTATGCAATCCAGCCTTATTGGCATTTGTATTTTCATAGCTAGAGTCCACAGCTTGTATTTTTTGTCCAATTGCATCAAAAATCGGCATCATTTCATTTCTACCTGCCGCATTAAATCCTTTCGGGTTTCCGCTCATATCAATATTCATCATGTATGCTACCTCTCCCAATTCGCCTTTGTCAGCCAACATTTTTACCATTTCTTTGGACCCTAGCAAGCCTTGCTCTTCACCCATAAACATTACAAACTTAATGTTTCTCTTTGGTTGCAAATCAAGTATCTTGTACGTTCTAGCTATATCCAATATAGCAGCAATGCCAATTCCATTATCAATGGCCCCTGTCGAAAGATCCCAACTATCTAAATGACCTCCTAAAATAATATTTTCATCTGTCTTTTCTGTTCCTGCTAAAGTTGCGATTACATTTCTGGATTTTATAACCTCACTTTTATTACTCATTTGAATGTGAGCATTGATTATTTCTCCTTCCGCTAATTGCTTTTTTAGCTCCATACCTTTTTCATAACTAATGCAAATGGCTGGAATATCAATCAAACTGCCAGTAACGGATGCCGTACCTGTCAGTAGTACTCCGCCAGGAACCTGGTTTGTTATGATGATCCCCTTGGCGCCATATTCTATCGCTAATGCTGTTTTCTCCGACCGATGAATGTTTTTTAAGCCTTCTGGACTTCCATCCAAAATCCCAATATAAACTAAGGCAATCTTACCTTTCACCTCATCTTTTAAGCTATCAAAATCAGCTCTAAGTCCGTTATTAACATCAATAACTTCATGTTCAATATCTGCTGAAACAGGTGAATGCCCTAAAGAAACAACTTCAGCTACCTCATTATCGTTAACTTCAAGACTCACTGAGTCACGAGCCCACGCTTCCACTTCAAATTCATGATATTCTACGTCTTCAAAACCATATGACTTAAAAAGATTATAAGTATACTCTTCTGCCTCGGCACCGTTCTTGGATCCCGTAAGACGATGCCCAATTTCGGAAGTCATCTTCTCCAAATTGACATATGCTTTACTGTTTTCTTTTACTTCAGTATTAATAGATGCCAAAACATTCTCGTCTTTCTCTGTCTTAGTTTCGCATGATATAAACAGGAAAATTGGTAGGCTTAGTAGTAGTAGTTTAATAGTATTCTTTGTATTTTTCATTGCTATTAGTTTAGAAATTTGAAGTTAAGCAAATCTAATCACAAAATAGAAAATGTACATACCTTTAAAATAAAAGCTAAAAAAATCAGGTTAAATCGACATATTCCTACTAAAAAAATGATTTTAGAAATTCCCTTCATGCTTGATTCTGATAGGCTCCCTTTGCAAGCTATGAAAACTTATGATCAACAAAAACAAAATTTAAATACATGAATACTCAATTTTGGATGAAAATGGCAATTGATTTAGCCAAAGAAAGTAAAACTCCTTTTGGAGCTATAATAGTAGACCCAGAAGGTCAACACGTCAGTGGATACAATACCACTATTCATGATGGAGCAGTGGCTCATGCAGAAATAAATGCCATTAATAAACTAAAACAATTGGATCATGATAGAGCAGAAGAATTGATGATAATCACCACTGTAGAACCTTGCCCGATGTGTATGTCAGCCATCATTTGGGCAGGGATTGGTGAAGTAATCTACGGTTGTGACATCCCTACGGCCTCGAAATATGGGAAACAAATTAATATTAGAGCAAAACAAATAGCAGCAGAAGCCTGGTTTGGACCCATTATAAGTGGTGGTATTTTAGCAGAAGAATGTGAGGATCTTTTTAAAAAATAACTGAAGCCAAATATTTACGGAAAGCAATAAACTCTTCGAGTTGATGTTCTGGTATTTTATGAGCTTGCAATTCTTCATAGTAATCATAAAAAGTTGCTTCAGTCATCTGCTCGTGTAAAATCAATCTTAACAAATAACTTCTTTGACAAAGTTTGAACAAGTTTTTAGGTCTTAGATTTTCAGCGAAAATTAAATTCTGTATATAATCGGACAGAATTTTCAAATCAGTGAATTCATCCAACCAACTGAAGCCTCTCTTAACTAAGGCGCTTTCTATTTCATATAAAGCTTTGCGAAGCTCAACAGTATTTTGAATAAAGCTTCTTTTTGAGAGCCCCTCTGATATTTGACTAAGGTTTTCCCAATAAGTGAGTTTCAGATTTGTAAAATCTTGATTGTAAAATCTAAAAATTAAATCTTCTACTTGATCAATTGTTAGTGCTAGTTGAATTTCCAGCATTAAACCATCTTCGTAGGGAGTGATATTACCAACAATTATTTTACGTCCTTTTAAAAAAGATTGATGGAAAGCATCATAGCCTTCCATTTTGAAATATTGAAAGTCATTAAAAAAATCTTCTAAATTCTGAATGACTTCCTTTTTCATTGATATACCCTCAAAGTTTCATTAAAAAATGTCAATGCTCTTTCCTCAGCATAGGTATAAACTTTTCCCATTTGTAGAAAGCCAACATGACCTCCGTGAGTGGTTAGCTCCAGTAAAATGTTTTGGTTTGCTTCTGCCTGTGATTCTGGATAACAATCACCAGTTAGCATTGGATCATTTAAAGCGTTTAAGATTAAAGTAGGAACTTTTATATTCATCAAATGCGGAAGACACTGCACGCTATCATAAAAATCTTGTGCATCTTGGTATCCAAATATTTTTGCAGAATAGTGAGTGTCAAAATCATGAAAATCTCTGAATGACTTCCAATGCCTAATCTCTAGTAAGCCAGGGTATTGTTCATTTTTTTGTCTTAACTTAATATCTAACTTCCTCATAAATCGATTTTGATAGAACTTATTTTTCTTCAGAGCAAGCATTTTTGAGCTACTTGATAAATTACAAGGAACACTCACTGCCATAGCCCCTTTAATTTGAGGATATAAATCCTGGCCGTTTTCGCCTACATACTTTAAAGTCAAACTACCACCCATACTAAATCCTATGAGTACAATTTCCTTGTAGCCATTTGCTATTGCTCTACTCACCACTTCTTCTACATCTTGGGTGAATCCATGGTGATACAGAAACTTTTTACGATTCATTTCGCCACTGCAACTTCTACAATTCCATGCCAATACATCCCAATTATTTTGAGAAAACAGTTTTGCAATCCCCTGGATATAGGGTCTATCTGAACTTCCTTCTAATCCATGAGAAGCAATAATTAAACGAGAATTATTATTCTTAACCCAATCAATGTCCAAAAAATCGCCATCCTGAGTCTCTATCCTTTCTCTCTCGTATTTTACTCCTTTTACTTTTCTGATGGCACTAGGAACTATTGTTTCTAAATGCTGATTGAAAAGGTAAAATGGGGGTTTATAATGGGTGTTCTTGATTATTGGCATTCATTACTATTTTAAAAGGATCGAAGATAACAAACTGCGGGCGTTGACACATTGTAAAAGCATAAAAAAACCCAATTGTTTCCAATTGGGTCTGGAATAAATATTTCGTGCAAGTTCAGGCCGTTTCAGACTGCTGAACACTGTTAATTTCATACTGATAAAGCCATTCCTTTCCATCTTCAACAGAATCTAATAGTTTCATTTTTCTTCCAGTAGCCGCAATAATGGAATTTAGAATCAATGTCGATAGCTTACTTAAACCACAAACAACAGTAACTTTCACTTTTGGATTATTCTTCTTTACTGTTTCTTTAATTTTAGAGAGAAGATCCTTATTAAACCTAGCATTAGTTGCATTCACACAGGACAAAACTGATTTATCCGGAAATTCTGCAACCAATTTCTGCACTGCATCAAATGCTGGAATAGCTTCGTTTCCGTTGGTGTTTTCAATATCAGTATAAACTATTTTTACCCCTTTATGCTCAACAACTTTACAATACGACATAATTATAATATTTTATTATTTTTTATCACTTATTTAATTCGGTACTAATTAAACAAATAATATTAAAATAAAGAAGTAAATCATTAAAATGACTTAAATAAATTTATCTTTTTAGATAAAAAGTAAAATCTTTACGATAAAGTATAGGTATAGGGTCAAGGACATAAACCATGGAACTCTACTTATTACGATAGTGAAAAGGCTAATTATGCTCGGTATGATTACAAATTTTTTCAGTGCTGGTGCTACCACTACCCAAGCAATTGGGACAATAAGTGTAAAGCTCTTTGTCACCCTCGCAAACTGGGCATATATTAATACCTTCACCGTTACATTGATGGCATGTTTTATAACTCCTATTTCCCATAGCACCCAGTTGAATTAAAACACCATCTCCACTGCAGGCAGTACATCCAACTTTTCCTTTTGCTTCACAATAATCACATTTTTTTAGCAATTGTTTTTCACCATTGCAGGTTACACAAGTTTCCAGTCTGTAGCCACTCAAATCACAATATTGACATGAAAGACTTTTATTGAGTTGAAGTGCCAATAGCTTTTTTAGTTCTTCTGCATTGTCATAATAGGTACCAGCTTTACCCATTATTTCAAAATACTTATCCAAAAAGCTTTGACTATTTTGATATTGACCTACTTCAAATAAAGTTTTTGCAAATAAATAAGGCATTTCAGAAGGAAGCTTGACTCCTAATTTTAGAATTTTTCTGAATTGGGTGTTTGCGGTCTCATAATCACCAGTTTCCATGGCACTTTGAGCATTTTCATAGTAAAAATTTAATGATTCTTTTTGATTTTGAGCTACTGAATTCTCGAAATTAAATAGGAAAGAGAAAATTAGAATAGAAAAAAAATACTTCATTTTATTATGCTACAATAACTGCTTAGACTGGCTTTTTTTAATACTATCTCTACTAACGAACAAACTTAAAAAAGATTCCAAAAGTCACAGAAAAATTAACCCCCTACTATTTCCTTTAAGTTGTTTATTAAACCTTCCCATACTTCATATTGCTCCTGTTCATCCTCGAAATCAGAATAGTCAACAACTTTCATGTACATGGATTGAGTCAGCTCATTTTCATCTAAATGAATTTCTATAAAAGCCGGATCATCCTCTTCACCTTCTTCAGGAAACTCAAACTTAACAAATTGATTCACCCTATGCCCAGCCATTATTGCCGGATGATCTTCATCATCATATATAAAATTATACTCCTTGTCCTCATTAATATTTACATCATCAGCAAACCATTGTGACAAGCCGCTTGCTGTACTAATATATGGATACAGCATTTTTTTTGAGGCATTTATTTCGAAGTCTCCGGTAAATTTTTTCAGTCCCATAACCTATTCATTTTAATAGTCGATAAGTTAGGATTAAATATGATATATCACAATAAATTCTTTTTCAATTTTTTTTGGATTATGAAATCATAATTCATTATGTTTGCACTCCAATTTCGGACAGACAAATAAATCAAGAGGATTTAGGTGTTAAAATAAATGAGGTCGAAGCAAGTTAGTTTGGCTGTAGAAGCGGAAGTTTCAGCTAATATGCAAAGAAACAAATCTGATTCTCTCTCGATAGAAGAACTTAAATTATTGAAATAAATTAAATGGCGAGGTAGCTCAGTTGGTTAGAGCGCAGGATTCATAACCCTGAGGTCGGCAGTTCAAATCTGCTTCTCGCTACTATTTAAAGGCAGCTTCGGCTGCCTTTTTTGTTATATGCTCGCTGTATTAGTGACTATGATTGCTTCAATAAATTATTATAAACTGTCCGAAGAACTCATTGAGCAGACTCAGTTGCTTAAGGCGCATGATTCATATCCGCCAACTAGTGGACGGCAGTTTTTGGTAGAAAGTCGATAGTAAAAACAAAAAAGGCGAAAATTAGAAATTTTCGCCTGGATACAGTACTGCTTAATTTAAAGAATCAATTACAGTATTTATTATATAATTCTTCGGCACCATCATACCCTATATTCTTAGCCAATTGGATATCATTGCATGCACCTGATTGATTCAAATGAACTTTTAAAGCTCCCCTATATAAATAAGCCTCTGCATTATCTTTATCGTTATTTATGGCAATATTATAATATTCCATTGCGTCCTCTACTTTCCCAGCTTTATGGTAGGCTCTAGCTAATAAGGTAGCCGATCTCGTAGAATTTGTATTTAGTTTATAAGCCTTTTCAAATTGAAAGGCTGCATTTTCATAGTCTTTCTCCCTGTAGAAATGCTTACCATAACTTAAAAAAGCACCCGTATTTCTTGGGTCTATATCTATGACTTCTAAGAAATCCTGAACTGCTTTATCGTATTGTCCTAATTCCTCATATGCACGGCCACGATTATAGATAGCTATTTCATCGGCAGGCTTCATCTCCAGATGCTTATTGTAAAATTGAATTGCAGCTTCGTAATTCTCTTCATTGTAAAGTTGATTAGCTTTGTCAAGCTCATTTTTTTCTTCGCATGAAAAGAAAAATACTGGGAAAATAAGTAATAATACTAAGTTCTTCATTCTTGATTTTTAAAATTAAAATGCAAAAGTAACTCAATTGAGTTAGAAATGCCAAATAAAGAGCACACCGATACCTTGGTGTTAATTACTCATATCAAAGTTGATGGGATATTTAATATTTCTAAAGGACGTTATTTCCAATCCACCTGAACCAACATAGAGCTTTGCATTTATTTTTAGCGGGATTTTATTTTTATCAGCGGAGAACCAACCTAATATTGAATTTTCACCATCAAATATTTTAGTTTCGGGCATTACAGGTGTAACTTTATGCGCTCGCACTTTTCCTATCTCCAACTCCAGGGTTTCATCTCCCAAATAAACAATTTCCAGATTATAAAATGTATCTTCAAAAAATGCAGGAATCTTAATAGTATCCTGTGGCATTAAAGTATCAAAATCTACTGCCCTGAAATAAGCAAAGCCACTGATCAAATCTCTAATCTGTGGTGGGAATTCATAGTACATGGGTTCTCCAAAGTCGTCATCTTTTCTCCCCATACTTTTAATTTCCAACATTTGGGAGTTATGATCATATTTAACTATCTCATTTTTTCTGTAATTCCCTTCTTTAATAAATCTATAAGATTGATGAGGCACCAATGAAGCAGTGTCAATGTAGCCACCCCAATGGTCATCGATTTTGGCTACCCAGTCAACCATGCCAGTGGTTTTTGCTTTTACATCCACTTTGTAAGCCGCTCTGTTATTGATTTTATAGGGGTTTTTATGAACTTTCAGTTGTCCTTTCCCCACGGTAATAAAACTATAATAGATTTTATACTCAATTTCCTCACCAGCTTCAAAGGGGACATTCTCTATGACGGGAAAATCTTCTTGAGGTATTTCCGAGTATAAATCTTCATATCTCTGCCCAACAGCACTACATATAAATAATCCAGAGAGGCAAATTAGTAACAACTTCTTCATAAATAGACTGTTCTTCAAATTAGATGCCAAACAATTTGTAAACGACTAAACGGCAACATTATTCTCTCGAAGTGCCGCATTTAATGAAGTCTTCTTATCCGTACTTTCCTTTCTTTTACCAATAATCAACGCGCAAGGAACTTGATATTCACCTGCTGGAAATTTTTTAGTAAAAGACCCTGGAATTACAACCGATCTTTCTGGAACATATCCAAGATGTTCTACCGGTTCTTTTCCAGTAACATCAATGATTTTAGAACTTGCAGTTAAAGTAACATTAGCACCTAAAACCGCTTCTTTTCCAATCCGAACTCCTTCAACAATTATACAGCGCGAACCAATAAATGCATTGTCCTCTACAATAACTGGAGCAGCTTGAACCGGTTCCAAAACTCCGCCAATTCCTACACCTCCACTAAGGTGCACATTCTTTCCGATTTGCGCACAACTACCTACTGTTGCCCAGGTATCAACCATTGTACCGCTATCTACATAAGCTCCAATGTTAACATAAGATGGCATCATAACGACACCTTCATTCACGAA
Organism: Marivirga harenae; assembly: GCF_030534335.1. Lineage (GTDB taxonomy): Bacteria > Bacteroidota > Bacteroidia > Cytophagales > Cyclobacteriaceae > Marivirga > Marivirga harenae. The sequence continues at coordinate 3,742,611 of NZ_CP130565.1, forward strand.
GGATCCATATCTAGCAATCGCATGAGGGACCACACGAACGCCCAATTTTTCATAGCCGGTTTTTAGCTTTATTTTATCATGAAATTCAAAAGGGCCAACATTTATAGATTGCATTTTTTGAAGAGGGAAGTATAAGATCACCGCTTTTTTTATCCATTCATTTACCTTCCAATTTCCGTTGCCATCAGGTTCGGCAACTCTAATTTTTCCATGGTCCAACTCCTCCACTACAGTCTTCACCGCTATCTGTGTATCTTTATCTTTTAATAATTCTCTATTGTCCCAAGCCTTTTCAATAAATTCTTTAAATTCCATTTTCTGTTTATATCTTTAATCTGTGGATGATAAAATAAAAGTATTAATCACTTCGGTTCTCAAACCTGTTGATGATGTTCGTTCTTGCTACAAGATTGGACAATCATTAGCGCAAACAAATAAATATGAGGTAAATATCATAGGGTTTGATTCAAAAAAGAAATATCAACATGAAAATATTTTTCTCCATCCTGTATTTAAATTCAGAAGAAATTCAGTAAAAAGGCTATTTGCTCCTTTTTCTGTACTCAAAAAATTTATTAAACTAAAACCTAAACTCATAATAGTCAACACACCTGAATTACTGTGGGTTATGTATTTAATCAAAATATTATTTGGTACTAGAATAATATACGACATACAGGAAAACTATAGATTAAATGTAAAATATAGTGCTGTAGATAACAGCATTACTAAAATCATCTCACTCCTATTCTTATATTTCACAGAAGGGGCTTCTAAATACTTCGTGAGCGGCTACTTCCTAGCTGAAGATTGTTATATAAACCAACTTAATTTCTTCCATAAGAAGCCTTATATCAAGCTATTGAATAAATCTGTACAACCAATACAGGAGATTGATAAACCTATTATCATAGCAGAGGGTATGCCTATAAAATTTATATATAGTGGGACCATTGGTGAGTCATATGGAACAATTGAAGCCGTAGATTTCTGTAAACAACTGTATAAACTTAATCCCAAAATTACTTTAATAATTGTAGGTTATTCATCTGATTATAAATACTTTAAATTACTACAAAAGGAATGCGAAAACCAAAGTTTTATTAAGCTAATAGCAAATGACAGCCCGATCCCGCAAACAGAAGTAATTGATCAAATCAAGAACTCTGATGTAGCCCTACTCCCTTATCATTTAAATTACAATATTAAAGGTCGCTTTCCAACTAAGATATATGACTACTTGGCACTAGGAATACCTATGATTATCCCTCCTCACACAAGATGGAAAGCTTTTTTAGAAAAATATAATGCTGGCATATGTGTTAATTACCAACATCCAAATAATACGGCTACCATTTTAAAACAACTCTATGCAACTGAATATTACAGATTTCGGCCCAAATCTGAAATTCAATGGAAAAGCCAGGAGGCAACGCTCGAAAAATTCATTGACAATGTTTTGTCTAATTAATTTTTTAGCCTTAGCTAAACATTGATAAAAATACTACTTATCAGCATTTAAAGCGAGTTTTAAATATTTATTGAAAATATTTTTAGATTAACCTAATTTTATTTTACTTTGCAGTAAATATGATTTGGAATGAAGAAATTAAGTTTCGCTGAAGAAAATTATCTGAAAGCTGTTTACCATCTTTCAAATGCTGGAGAGTTGGATGTTACTACCAATTCCATTGCGGAAGAAATGGACACCAAAGCTGCTTCCGTATCCGATATGTTGCGGAGACTATCTGAAAAAGAAATGGTCGTTTACCGGAAATATCAGGGCGTAAAAATTTCTGAGAAAGGCAAAATCGCTGCCTTGCAAGTCATCCGTAAGCACCGCCTTTGGGAAGTGTTCTTGGTGGAAAAATTGAAATTCAATTGGGATCAAGTGCATGAAATTGCTGAGCAATTAGAACACATTAAGTCTCCCCTATTGATCCAAAGATTAGATGAATTTTTAGGGCATCCAAAGTTCGATCCACATGGTGATCCTATTCCTGACGAAAATGGATTATTCAAAGAAAAGCCCCAAGTACCACTGGCCGAAGTTGAGATCTCAGGGGATGGAATTGTGGTGGCAGTCAAAGATACAAACTCCATATTTTTGCAACATTTAGATCGTATAGGAATTTATCTTGGAGCCAAAACTAAGGTTACCGAAAAAGTAGAGTTTGACGGTTCCATGGAAATACTCGTTGACGGGAAAAATAAATTATTCATCAGTAAAGAAGTAGCAGAAAATGTATTGGTCACTCACTAAAATAGTACTCTTTTTTTTCATTCTTAGTTTATCATTTTCTTGTACTAATACAGAAAAAAAAGGCCAGCAAACGTATATAGTTTGTACCACCGGAATGATTAAGGACGCAGTAGGAAATATAGTTGGAAATAAAGCAAAAGTTGATGCTTTGATGGGACCTGGTGTGGATCCTCATTTGTACAAAGCTACCCAAGGTGATTTGCAAAAATTACAACAAGCAGATATCATTGTTTATAACGGCCTATTTTTGGAAGGAAAGATGGGGGAAATCCTTCAGAAGCTCAAGAGAAAAAAGACAGTTATTGCGATGGCTGAACTACTTCCAAATGAAACTCATCTGAATAATACAGAGTTTCAAGGTGCCGTTGATCCGCATATTTGGTTTGATGTAAGTTTATGGAAACAAGCCATTGAATTACTAAGTTTTGAATTGATAAAGACCGACAGCATTAATCAAGATCTCTATCGTTCTAATACCGAAAAATTTACGTACAAATTGGATAGTCTACATCAAGCTGTTGAATACCAAACTAATAGAATTCCAGATAACAAAAGAGTTTTAGTCACTGCTCATGATGCCTTTGGTTATTTTGGAAGGGCTTACAATATAGAAGTACGAGGTTTACAAGGCATCTCAACCCTTTCAGAGTTTGGCTTGCGGGATATTAGTAATTTGGTGGATTACATAGCAACAAAAGATATCCCAGCTATTTATACTGAAACATCCGTTTCTAAAAAAGCAATTCAAGCCGTTTTAGAAGGCTGTAGAAGTCAGGGTCATAAGGTTGTTATTGGTGGAAGTTTATATTCTGATGCTATGGGAGAAGTGGGGACCTATGAAGGGACCTATATTGGAATGGTTGATTCAAATGTAGAAAAGATTGTCTCTGGATTATTGATAGAATCAAAAAATATAGAAAATGATTAGACAAGTTGAAAATCCTATTATCGAAATACACGATCTTTCTGTTGCTTATGAACGGAAACCCGTTCTGTGGGACGTTGACTTAAGTCTACCTGAGGGACAACTAATTGGAATTATTGGGCCGAATGGTGCCGGAAAATCGACTTTATTGAAAGCGATAATGGGTTTACTTCCCCTCAATAGTGGGTATATTCAGATTAATGGTAAGCCCCTAGAAGAAATGCGCCACAAAATCAGTTATGTTCCACAAAGGGAAAGTGTAGATTGGGACTTCCCCACCTCCGTTTATGAAGTGGTGATGATGGGCAGATACGGGCAACTGGGCATTTTCAATAGACCAAAAAAGGCAGACAAAGAAATTGTAATGGATAGCCTAAGAAAAGTGGGTATGGAACAGTTTAAAGATCGCCAAATATCTCAGCTTTCGGGTGGACAGCAACAAAGGGTTTTCTTAGCTCGCGCACTGGCCCAACAAGCAGACATCTATTTTATGGATGAGCCTTTTGCGGGTGTGGACGCCTCCACAGAAAAAGCTATAATTGAGTTGTTGGGTGAAATGTCGGCCCAAAACAAAACAGTGATTGTAGTTCATCATGATTTGCAATCAGTTGCAAAATATTTTGATTGGATTATCCTCTTAAATATGCGATTGGTTGCCTCAGGACCTATAAACGAGGCTTTTACACCTGAACTCTTGCAAGAAACTTATGGTGGTAAACTAACCTTATTGACTGAAATAAGTGATTTGATTCAAAAAAATAGATTTCCAAACAGAGAATAGTATGTGGGAAAACGCACTCAGCTTTTTTGATTTTAACGATGCCAATGTAATTTATGTATCTTTAGGTACCATAATTTTGGGAGCTGGCGCTGCTGTTGTTGGAGCATTTACTTTCTTTAAGAAAAAAGCTTTAATTGGTGATGCAATTGCGCATGCTATTCTTCCTGGTGTCTGTTTAGCTTTTATTTTAAGTGGCACTAAGAACTATTTCTTATTAATATCGGGGGCTTTTTTCACAGGATGGTTATCGATTATTGCCGTTGATTACATCGTAAAGAAGTCAAAAATTAAGGAAGATACCGCAATTGGACTTATCTTGTCTGTATTTTTTGGCGTGGGAATTATGCTTCTCACCTATATACAGCAATCAGGCAATGCAGCTCAAACTGGACTAGATTCATTTCTTTTTGGCAAAGCAGCTAGCATGTTAGCTCAGGATGTGGTTGTTTTTTCGGCAATCAGTATCATTCTTATCTTTATGATTTTGCTCTTTTATAAGGAATTAAAACTAATCACTTACGATAAAGATTTTGCGCAGTCTGTAGGTCTACCTGTAAAATGGATTGAATTTCTTCTAAGTTCTTTGACCGTATTAGCAGTAGTTACAGGTATTCAAGCGGTAGGTGTAGTTTTAATGGCTGCACTTTTGATTACTCCAACTGCAGCTGCTAAGTATTGGTCTGGCAGCCTATCCATAATCTTAATACTAGCTGCTTTTATAGGTGGCTTTTCTGGTGTTTCAGGAGCATTTATAAGTTATATCGCTCCAAATATGCCCACAGGTCCCTGGGTGGTGATGGTGTTATCGATGTTCGCTATCTTTTCAATATTATTTGCACCAAAAAAAGGATATTTCTCAAGATTATGGCAGCAACTGAAAAATAGGAAGCAGATTCAAGATGAAAATATTTTGAAAGCATTTCATCAAATAGCGGAATTTGAAAATTCATTTGGCGAACCTAAATCATTAGAAAAACTAAGAGAAAAAAGATATTATAGCCTTCGACTAATGAAGAGGATTCTTGTTAGGCTAAAAAGACAAGGATATTTGAAGCGGAATCAAGCAGGATTTTTCCTTTCAGATTATGGACAAAGAAAGGCAGCTAGATTAGTGAAATTACATAGACTTTGGGAACTCTATTTAACAGAATATTTACGGATTGCTCCTGATCATGTACATGAGGATGCTGACACAATAGAGCACATAATAACGCCTGAACTGGAGAGAAAACTTGAAGAAAAATTAGGATATCCTGAAGTAGATCCACATAATTCGAAAATACCATATAATTAATACGAAAAAGCAAAACATATCCACTATTCAGACGATTGAATACATAGAAACAATTAAAAAAATAATATTATGAGATTATTAAAATTAACATTCGGCATAATAAGTATAAGCTTATTCATTGCATGTGGTGGAAATGGTTCTCAAGAAGAATCTACTACCAAGGAAAAAACGATGACCTCGAAAGAGATCATGCAGCAAAAGGCTAAAGAACGCGCAGAATCTCCAGAGGCATCAAAGTCAGAAGAAGATGCTGCAAATAAAAATGAACAAGATGTGGTAGAAATTACGATCGAAGGAAATGATCAAATGAGGTTTAATCTTGATGAGATGAAAGTAAAAGCAGGTTCTACCGTTAAGCTGACATTGAAACACGTGGGCAAAATGACTAAACAGCAAATGGGCCACAATTGGGTGCTTTTGACTAAAGGAACAGACATAATGGAATTTGGTCAAAAAGCAGCAGGAGCGGCTGATAACGATTATATACCTGAAGCCGAAGCAAGTAAAGTTATTGCTAACACCAAAACTTTAGGCGGTGGAGAAGAAACTACGATTACCTTTGAGGCACCAGAGAAAGGAACATACGACTTTATCTGTTCATTTCCAGGCCATGTTGCTTTAATGAAAGGTAAATTTATAGTTCAATAAAAGATTTAAAGGTGTCATTACATGTTAAATGACACCTTTTTTTTTAAATTCCAAATATGTCCGGATTTTACATCATCTTAACAGGTACTTTGGTAGCCACTGCTTGTGGAATTCTAGGCTGTTTTTTGGTTCTACGAAAAATGGCTATGGTAGGAGATGCCATTTCCCATGCAATTCTGCCGGGCATTGTAATGGCTTTCCTTTTTTCAGGAAGTCGTGATTCTGTGACCATGCTTCTAGGTGCAGGAACTTTAGGAGTACTCACTACCATCATTATTGAATTCCTTCATAAGCAAGGTAAACTACAAACCGATGCATCCATAGGTGTAACCTTCACATGGTTATTTGCAATAGGAGTAATACTAATTTCAGCTTATACAGGACAGGTTGATCTAGATCAAGAGTGTGTACTGTATGGCGAAATTGCCTATGTTCCTCTGGATACAATCATTTTATCATCTGGAATGGACATTGGTCCACAGGCCATCTATTTGATTGGATCGGTATTAATATTAGTGATTCTTTTTGTTGTTTTTGGCTTTAAACAACTCAAAATCACCTCATTTGATCCGGAATACGCAGTAGCACTTGGAATCTCAGCTACTTTGTGGAATTATTTATTAATGGCATTAGTCTCTTTCACTACAGTGGCATCTTTTGAATCGGTAGGAGCTATATTAGTTGTTGCTTTTTTAATTGCACCAGCAGCATCAGCATACTTAATTACAAATAATTTAAAAAACATGATTTGGCTTACTTGCTTGATTGGTTTTTTATGCGCTTTTTTCGGCTATTATCTGGCTGTAGCATTAAACGCCTCGATAGCTGGTGCGATGGCTACCGTTTGTGGATTAATTTTTGCTGTTGTTTTTGCATACGTAAGGATCAAAAGCAAAAAGGTCACCAAGGTTACAAACTTTGAATCAATAAAAGCGTAATTTTATTACTGACGTAATATGTGTTAACATGAAGAATTATTTTTTAAGCATACTGTTTATTGGGGCACTAGTGCTTGTTGGTTTTACAATTAAGCCTAAAACCGAAAAAGAAATTAACTGGCTAACAATCACTGAAGCTTATAAGCTCAATCAGAAAGAGCCTAGAAAAATATTTGTGGATGTGTATACCAACTGGTGTGGGTGGTGCAAAAAAATGGATAAAGAAACATTTTCAGATCCAGAAGTTGTCGAAATGGTGAATGAAAGTTTCTATGCCGTAAAACTAAATGCGGAAAATACTGAACCTATAACAATGGCTGGAGATACTACAACAGCTCAAATGATTGCCCGATCCATGGGTGTTACGGGTTACCCCACTATAGTCTATATAAAAGAAGATTTTAAAACCATTCAGCCTGTGCCTGGCTATCAAAATGCTAAGAAATTCAAGGATACTTTAGAGAAAATTCTTCAATGGGAATAGCAAAATTAATCGAAGGAATTTCATGCAGATGGTTTTTTCTACACTGATTCACCTGCAAATTGAGGTATCTAACGCTAGGTTACATCTTTGTTAGTGCATATATGATAAAATCCAAAAAGGGAATAGTGTTCAGAACATCAGTAGGCATAAGTGCATGCATTATCATGACTATAATGAGTGGATGCAGATTCTTTGCAAAACCATTGGAACTCTCCAGTGAGCACTTCTTGTTCACTGCAACCACACAAACAAGCTCGATAGAAGAAATGCAGGAAGGTATCAAACGAGCAGAAAAGTTATACACCGCCTTAACTAAGATTATTCCCACGGATTTTCAACTCGACTCGGCCATTGCCGTAAAGCTAAACGGCAATTATGAAACTCAAGGACCATATGTAGATAGCAACGGAACTATACAGCTGTGGCGCTACTCAGCTTCTGAAGGAGGGTACTGGTCACTCTTCACTCATGAACTGGTGCATGCCATTGCATTTAGTACCTCTGTTAAGCTCGGTGCACTAGAGTGGTCGTCTCTCGGTTTCTACAATGAGGCTTGGGCGGAGTACGTAGCACAGCTCATCGACCCAGAAAAGACTGGGTTTCCATTTTACGGTTTCAACGAAAACGTAGTTGCTGGTCACTGGGTATCACAGGGGGGCTAACACTTGCATTACTTCGAACTTCACATGAAGAACTCAATCTGTCTTGTGCACATCAGTCCTACACGATGCGTGCTTCATGGTTCCGATTTGTGGATGAAACCTATGGCCGTCATGCCACATTGGAAATTATGTACGGGGGACGGGAAATGACACCTGAGGTAGTTGAAGAAATTCTAGGAGACTCATTGGTAAATGTTGATGATACATGGCAAACATGGATTATTGAACGTTATGAATCACATCCGGGAGCTGACACCGAAGCTGCCGCTTATCGTGCTAATATCTCATATTATCAGCCTTGTCAATAACTTCATACAGAGCATCCTACTAACTTAATCATAACAGGTTAAAATTGGGTAATTTCATGCCTTACTCATATCCCGATTTATATTTTTAAAGCGAGTTCCGTTGCTTGCTTAATCGCTTTTTTGGCATCCAATTCAGCAGCTTCAAAGGCTCCTCCTATTAAATGCGATTTTATTCCTTGTTCGGCAAGGGAGTTGAATAAACTTTTTTCTGGCAATTGTCCAGCACATAAAATAATATGATCCACCTCTACTAACTCTTGCTTTCCATCTTTAGTAATATACAAGCCTTTATCATCAATTTTATCATATTGAACATTGGTCACCATTTTCACTTGGCGATTGCGTAATGAATTTCTGTGTACCCAGCCTGTGGTCTTACCTAGCCTCGCTCCCATTTTACCCTCCGAACGCTGAAACATTACAATTTCTCTTGGCGCTTCTATTTTGATAGGTTTTCCTTCCACTCCTCCCCTTTTTTCGAAATCCATATCTACTCCCCATTCCTTAAAAAAAGATTGCAAGTCATCATGATTTTCTTCCTCAGGATGAGTGAGATATTCGGCAACATCAAAACCAATACCTCCTGCCCCAATTATAGCTACTTTTTTACCCACTGGCTTATGTGATTTCAGCACATCAATGTATGAAAGCACTTTTTCATTTTCCTGACCCGGTATTTTTGGATCACGAGGATTAACTCCTGTGGCTACAACTACCTCGTCAAATTCTTTTAATTCTTCAGCTGCTACTTTTTCACCTAACTGTAAATTAACTCCCGTTAACTCTAACTGCTTTTTATAATAACGCAAGGTCTCGTAAAACTCTTCTTTGCCTGGGATCTGTTTCGCCATATTGAACTGGCCGCCAATCTCTTCTGCTGCATCAAATAAAGTTACTTCGTGTCCACGTTTTGCTGCTTCAGTGCTAAAAGCCAATCCAGCTGGCCCTGCTCCAACTACCGCCAGCTTTTTAGTTTGCTTAAGCGGTTGGGAAACTAGTTCTGTTTCATGGCAAGCTCTTGGGTTCACTAAACAGCTACTTGTAATATTTTTGAATACATGATCTAAGCACGCTTGATTACAGGCAATGCAGGTATTGATTTCATCCTCTCTTCCTTGCTCCGATTTATTGATGATTTCCGGATCGGCCAAAAATGGTCGAGCCATGGATACCATGTCTGCCTGACCTGAAGATAAAATCTCTTCAGCTGTCTGCGGCATGTTAATACGGTTTGTGGTAATTAAAGGAATACTTACTTCTTCTTTCATTCTTTCGGTCACCCAAGTAAAAGCTGCTCTTGGTACGCTAGTTACAATTGTTGGGACTCTCGCCTCATGCCAACCAATACCAGTATTAATGATACTAACTCCGGACTTTTCCAATTCCTTGGCTAATTGTACCACTTCTTGCCAAGTACTGCCATCCGGAATTAAATCCAACATGGATAAACGGAAAATAATAATGAAATCTTTTCCAACGGCTTCTCTTACGGCTTTGGCGATCTCAATTGGAAATTTAATTCGGTTTTCGTAACTCCCTCCCCATTCATCTGTTCTCTTATTGGTGTGTTTTACAATAAATTGATTAATTAAATAACCTTCAGATCCCATTATTTCCACCCCATCATAACCTGCTGACTTCGCTAATTGAGCTGATTTTGCATAATCTCTAATAGTGGATTTTATTCTTCTAGAAGACATCTTCCAGGGCTTAAAAGGATTTATAGGCGCTTTGATGGCAGAAGGTGCTAAACTAAACGGATGATAACCGTATCTACCGGCATGTAGAATCTGCATGCATATTTTACCACCTGCTTCATGAACTGCATTGGTGATGATTTTATGTTTCTTGGCATGGCTCTTTTTTGTCATTTGAATAGAAAAAGGCTTTAACCATCCTTGCCAATTAGGAGAAACCCCACCCGTCACAATCAATCCGGCACCGCCTTTTGCCCTTTCTGCATAAAAAGCAGCCATTTTCTCGAAGCCATCTTTAGCTTCTTCTAAACCAGTATGCATGGAACCCATTAGAACTCTGTTTTTCAATTGAGTATAGCCTAAGTCTAAAGGTTCAAATAAGTGCGGATAAGTTGAATGTGCCATAATTAAATTTAGTATGCATGCCGAACAATTAGCAATTTATATAATCTTTTCTAAAAGCATTAAAATATCGTGAATTTATTGGTATTTTCGTCACAAAACTGAAAGAAAATGCAAGTAATCACCAATCATACGGTTATCAGAAATAATTTTGAAAAGGCCGTGGAAAAAGTAAATGAAGCAGATCTAGTGATGATTCCGGCTGGCTTCAATAATCACATTCTTTGGAATATCGGCCATGCGGTAGTTACCCAAAATGTTTTACTTTATGGTATGTCAGGTTTAGATTTTACACTCCCTACTGATTTTATTAAACGATATAAAAAAGGAAGTTTTCCCTCTGAGATTGAAAATCCAAAAACTGAATTGGCGAATATTTTTGAATTGGGAAAAATTGCCGATGAGCAACTAAGCTATGATATTCGGGAAATGAGATTTGATGACTATCAGCCTTACGAAACCAGCTTTGGAATAACCTTAAATAGTTTTAATGATGCTTTGCAGTTTAACAATATACATGAAGCAGTGCATTTAGGCTATGTTTTGGCATTAAAAAGAGCTTTGGGTTATTAACATTTTGGTCTTAGCGAGGCGCTAAGACCAGGGGAAGCCCCTTAATCCCCAAAGGGGAAATTACGTTGTAGTTTTTTTTCAAATTGTTGTAGTACAAGTCTTAAAAGCTATCAGCTTATTTCTCCTCATTAGCTACCTTTTTAAAACGTTCCCAACAACCTTCATAACATGTATTCACATCTTCATGAGGCCGTAACTTTAAAAAACCATCTTCTAATTCATAACGATTAAAAAGACGGGGTACAAAATCATCATATTCCTCAATTACACTATCTAATTCTATGTATAACATGTCGCTTATACTATTCGAAGACAATTCAAAAAAACCTTCTTTTCTGCCATCAGGACATCCTACCCCTCGTTGTGTTGTTAAAAAAGATGAATCAGAGTTCAAAGTTATAAAATAACCATCTTCTACATCATAATATCCGCTAATCGCATCCCATTCTTCCACTAATTGCCATTTTCCATATAAAGAATCTTTATCGATTGGCTCCAACTCCTCCTCTACTGTTTCTTCTTTGCAGGAAAAAAACATTAGAAATGGAATTATTATAAATAGTAAGTTTCTCATAAACGGTTATAGTCAATCTAAAGAAAACTTCTGTTTAAAATTCAAACTCACTTTTCCTCATTAGCTACTTTTTCGAAACTTCTGTAGCAACCCTCATCACAAGTATTTACACTTTCATGGGGAGTCAATTTTAAAAAGCCATTATCCATTTTATACCTAAATAAAGAATTAGGTATAATCCCATCTTGTCTATCTTCACATTCAATCCTCATTTTCATGATTTTTCCCTCATCATCTTCATATAAACCATAAGTACCAACTAAAAGCTCCTCACCAGTTTTACAAAAAACAAGATAATTAGTTGAACAGGTAGAGTCTGAATTAAAAGTATAAAAATAACCGTCCTCTAGATATGTGGAACCTGAAGTAGCCCCGCCCCATATCTCTACTAACTGCCATTTTCCATATATAGAATCCTTATCGATTGGCTCCAGCCCCCCCTCTACTGTTTCTTCTTTGCAGGAACTGAACAATAATAATGGAATCATTAAAAATAATAAATTCCTCACAATAAGTACTTTATGATATAAAGAGAGACAAGCTTTAAAAGAATTCATTTCTCCTCGTTGGCTACCTTTTTAAAACGTTCCCAACAACCTTCATCACATGTATGGTAATCTTCATGAGGAGTCAACTTTAAAAAACCATCTTCCAATTCATAACGATAAAAACCACTAACTATTTCGGTCTCACCATTGTCTTGACAAGTAAACGCTACTTCCATTATATCACTAGTACTATCACTTGATAATTTGAATGCACATTTTACATTATCACAATCCTTAAAAGACCAACTCACAGAACAAGTAGAATCTGAATTAAAAGTACGGTAATAACCATCCTCTACTTCATAAGGATCGGACATAACCCCATCCCATTCTTCCACCAACTGCCATTTCCCATATAATGAATCCTTATCGATTGGCTCCAGCTCTTCCTCTACTTTTTCTTCATTACAGGAAATAACGAATAAAAGAGGTAAGATTAAAAAAATTAAGTTTTTCATAATAAGTCAAATTTAGTTGATAATTAATTGCTTGGTTTCGGTTAATCCTTGGTGTTGTACTTTTACCGTATAGGCTCCTTTTTTAATTTCGCTTAGATTAATGGTTGTAGATTGCATTAATTGTCCGTGTGCCACCAACTTTTGGATCTTCGAAACAAATTAAAACTACTGAAATACTTTTAAAAATCGTATGAACGTTTGATGTAAACTTAATAATTAATTACAAACCACCCAAATACATATGTATTTTTTCAAATCGAACCCCACTTACTATTTAAATTATAAAAAGTCTCCCCATTGGCAATTCTAATCGGTGAAGCAATGTTATTATGATATAATTGCCCAGTTCCCAAGCCTTGAGGCATTTTTACTTTTAAATAAGAGGCTAATTGGCAGATGGCATTTAAGCCGATATTAGATTCCAGCATACTAGTCATCCACCAACCAATGTCCATGGATTCGGCTATTTTAATCCACTCCAAAGTTGATTGAATACCTCCTACTAAGCTAGGTTTTAAGATAATAAACTGAGGATTAATATCTTCCAAAAGGGCTAACTTCTTTTCCTTATTATTTATGCCAATCAATTCTTCATCCAAAGCGATGGGCAATGGCGTTTTGCTACATAAAAATGCCATATCATCATTTTTCCCTGCTTTTATTGGCTGCTCAATGGAATGTAAATCCAGTTTTGCTAACTCACTCAATTTGTCCAAGGCCTCTGGTGCTTTAAAAGCCCCATTAGCATCAACACGTAATGTCACTTGCTCTTTTGAATAGTGATTTCGAATGGATTTTAAGAGCGACAATTCAGTATCAAAATCAAGGGCCCCAATCTTCATTTTAATGCAATCAAAACCTGCATCTAATTTTTCCTGAATCTGTTTCTGCATAAACTCTTTACTTCCCATCCATATCAAGCCATTAATGGGAATTCTTTCTTTGCCTTGATAAAAAGGGGTGTCAAAAATGAGTTTCTTACCTCCATTAATGGCATCCAATAAAGAAGTCTCCACTGCAAAGCGAATTGAAGGAAAACCGTCAGGACAAACACTATGAGCAATTTCAAATGCTTCTTCCATAGCGGTTGGTATTTGCAATCCAATCAATTGCTCGCAAACCTTTTCCAATTGGGTTTCCATTTGATCTAATGGCTCAACACTCAGTCCTTTTAATGGTCCAGCCTCTCCAATTCCCACTAATTTATTTTCTGCATACAATTTTAAATACCATGTATCTTTCTCTTTTAAAGTGCCACGGGAAGTACCAGCTTCAAATTTGAATTGCAGGGTATGATGTTGGATGGAAGCCGAAGTTATTCTCATATTTTATATTGTCATTTAATCAATAAACTATTGAAGCTAGGTACTAATCGACTGATAATACCACAAAAATCATCATATGTAAAACTTAATGGCAACTTAAGTCGTTCCTTTTGAAAATTCTAAACAATATGATAAGAAATACTGCCATCATCATTTTAAGTCTATTATTTTTTGCCTGTGCAGCAGAAAACAAAAAGTCAGAGAACACAGAATCCACTTCTATCGCAATTCAAAACACAGAAGCCATTGATACTGCCTATTTTGCTGGTGGGTGTTTCTGGTGCGTGGAAGCTTCCTTTGAACAAATAAAAGGAGTTCAAGAAGCTATTTCAGGCTATTCCGGAGGTGACGAAGAAAATCCGAGCTATAAAGAAGTGAGCTATGGAAGAACTAATCATGCCGAAGCGGTGATGGTGCTTTATGATACTTCCGTCATCAATTATGAAACACTTTTGGATATTTTCTTTGTAGCTCACGATCCTACTCAACTGAACCGTCAAGGGCCAGATGTTGGAAAACAATATCGTTCTGCTATATTCTACAGAAATTCAAAAGAAAAGAATTTAGCGCTTAAGAAAATGAATGAGCTAGCTTCAAAATTTGATGATGAAATTGTAACAGAGCTAACAGCGTTCACTAAATTTTGGGATGCAGAGGACTATCATCAAGATTACGAAAAGAAAAACCCTAATGATCGCTATATAGTAAATGTTTCTAAGCCTAAAATTGATAAGGTTGCTAGAACTTTTAAAGATATTTTGAAGGACTAAATTACACTCCCTTTAATAAGGAGAAAGCACTATTCATAATTAACTTTGCAGAAAAAAGGCATCCATATTTTAATGGATGCCTTTCTTATTATATACTTAGTTGAAAAGCTTATTTCAAATCGAACCTATCCAAATTCATTACTTTATCCCACGCCTTAATGAAATCCTTAACGAATTTCTCTTTAGCATCAGCCTGAGCATAAACCTCCGAAATAGCTCTCAATTGAGAATTAGAGCCGAAAACTAGATCTACCCTAGTCCCAGTCCATTTCTTTTCACCAGTTTTTCTGTCTTTTCCTTCAAAGATATCATCTTCTTTTGCTGGAGCCCATACTGTATCGATATCAGTAATGTTGACAAAGAAATCATTAGTCAAGTTACCTGGAGACTTTGTTAATACCCCATGCTTTGAATTGTTATGATTTGCATTTAACGCACGCATACCTCCAATAAGCACCGTCATTTCTGGTGCACTCAAAGTTAGTAATTGCGCCTTGTCAATTAACATTTCCTCGTCAGGAACTGTAAATGCTGCCCTTCTATAATTTCTAAAACCATCAGCTTCTGGTTTTAACCATTCAAAAGTATCCGCATCGGTCAATTGCTGAGTCGTATCAGCACGGCCAGGCGTAAAAGGTACTTCCACATGATGTCCGGCATCTTTAGCTGCTTTTTCTATTGCAGCACAACCACCCAAAACAATTAAGTCTGCTACAGAAACTTTTTTATTTCCAGACTGCGATTCATTGAACTTTTTCTGAATGTCAGTCAAAGCATTTAACACTTTTGATAATTGAGCCGGTTGATTTACTTCCCAATCTTTTTGAGGAGTTAAGGCAATTCTAGCACCATTTGCACCACCTTTTAAATCTGATCCTCTAAAAGTAGAAGCAGATGACCAAGCCGTATAAACCAATTCAGAAACTGATAATCCTGTTTCTAAAATCTGCGATTTAAGCTCTTTTATATCCTTATCATTAATGATTTCATAATCGACTGCCGGAATTGGGTCTTGCCAATCCAAATCTTCTTCTGGTACTTCAGGGCCTAAATACCTAACCTTTGGCCCATATCCCTGTGCGTTAATTTAAACCAAGCTCTAGCGAAAGCATCTGCAAACTCTTCAGGGTTTTTATGAAAATGTTCTGATATTTTTCTGTAGTCAGGATCCACTTTCATGGCCATATCAGCTGTAGTCATCATAATGCCTACTTTCATAGAAGCATCTTCCGCATCAGGTGCTTTATCTTTATCTTCTATGTTTTTAGGTACCCATTGATGCGCACCTGCAGGACTTTTAGATAGTTCCCAGTCGTAACCAAATAGAACATCAAAGTAACTCATGTCCCATTGCGTTGGCGTTGGTGTCCAGGCACCTTCCAATCCACTTGTGATGGCGTCTCTGCCTTTTCCACTTTTATGACTACTGATCCAACCCAAGCCCATTTGTTCCATTGGAGCCGCTTCTGGTTCTGGACCCACTAATGCGGCATCTCCGGCACCGTGCGTTTTTCCGAACGTATGACCCCCTGCTGTTAAAGCTACTGTCTCATAATCATTCATGGCCATACGTGCGAAAGTCTCTCTAATATCATGAGCAGACTTTTGTGGATCAGGGTTTCCATCAGGACCTTCAGGATTTACGTAAATCAATCCCATTTGCACTGCTGCCAAAGGGTTTTCCAAATCTCGTTCACCAGTGTAGCGATTATTCCCTAACCAAGTATCTTCGGCACCCCAGTATATATCCTCTTCTGGTTGGAAAATATCTTCACGGCCTCCACCGAAACCAAAAGTTTTGAATCCCATAGATTCTAAAGCAACATTTCCTGTTAAAATAAATAAATCGGCCCAAGAAATGCTGTTACCATATTTTTGCTTGATAGGCCACAATAATCTCCTAGCCTTATCCAAATTTCCATTATCTGGCCAGCTATTAACCGGTGCAAATCTTTGGTTACCGGTTCCGGCTCCACCTCGCCCATCACCAGTTCTATAGGTACCTGCACTATGCCAAGCCATTCTGATCATAAAAGGACCATAATGCCCATAATCTGCTGGCCACCAGTCTTGAGAAGTTGTTAATACCTCCTCTATATCTTTTTTTACCTTAGCCAAATCTAATTTCTTGAACGCGGCTGCATAGTCAAAATCCTCACCTAAAGGATTTGAGTTTTTTGAATGCTGATGCAAAATCCCAACATTTAATTGATTTGGCCACCAATCTTTATTCATGGAGCCGTTACCTCCTACTTTGGTATTACCTCCATGCATGACAGGGCATTTCCCTACATCTCCCAGATTATTCATATGTTCCATAGTTGAAAAATTTTAAGTTTCTTTTACTTGTAATTTAGGAATTAAAATTCAATACTTTTTATCTATATTATTTATAACATTATAGATATTTACTATATTTTTCAATAACGTTTTATCTAGTTATAATTTAGTAAATTCCAAGTCAATTAAAAAACAGTAGCTTCTAATTAAGCTAATCTACATTTTAACCTACAGAGTAATAAACACCGGGATCATAAAGGATAAGTCATAAAAAAAGGCGATTGAAATCCACATCAATCACCTTTTCACTATAAAATCAATACTGCTTAAAGAATCTCTAAAACCTTTTCAGGCGGCCGACCGACTACGGCTTTATCACCATTAATAAATATTGGTCTTTCAATTAACTTAGGTTCAGCAATCATAGCTTCAATCCATTTAGAATCTGACAGATCTTTACCCTTATACATTTCTTTAAAAATCTTTTCATTTTTTCGTAAAAGATCTTCTGCTTTCATATCTAATTTCTGAAGTACATCCTCTAATTCAGCATGCGTAGGAATTTGTTTTAAATATTCCACAATCTCTGGTTCAACACCTTTATCCGTAAGAATTTTTAAGGCTTCTCTGCTTTTTCCACATCTGGGATTATGATATAGTCTCATGATCAATCGTTTTTATTAATAAAAAGTAAAGAAAGAAATCACAAATAGCAAAAAACTACCCGATGGTTTCTACTACCAAATTATGGTTTGTATAAATACAAATATCAGCCGCAATGTGTAAACTTTCCCTAACAATATCCTCTGCTGATAGATTATCTCCGGCATGCTTTTTCAATGCAGTGGCTGCAGATTGGGCATACATACTCCCCGAACCTATGGTTGCAATTTGATTGTCAGGCTCTAAAACATCACCGGTTCCAGAAATAATCAATACTTCATCTTTATCCGCAACAATCATCATGGCCTCTAATTTCCTTAAATATCGATCTGTTCGCCACTCTTTTGCCAATTCAATTGCTGAACGCTTCATATTGCCGCCAAAAGCATTTAGCTTTTCATCAAACTTCTCTAGTAAATTAAAAGCATCAGCCGTAGATCCGGCAAAACCGGTCACAATTTTACCATCCTGTAATTTTCTGATTTTTTTGACATTGCTTTTTGCAACAGTGTTACCCATTGTTGCTTGACCATCAGCTCCAATAGCTACTTGACCTTTATGCACAACCGCACAAACAGTTGTTGATCTTATTTTTGACATCTTAATTCTTCTGTTAAATATTAGTAATAAAAAAGTCTCGTTATCAAACAACGAGACTTTGTACTACAGGTTAGTATATTTCTTAAATCAGTATTCTCACTGGATCTTCTAACAATCCTTTTAATGTTTGCAAGAATGCAGAACCCACTGCTCCATCAACTACTCTATGATCGCATGAAAGGGTTACTTTCATTATGTTTCCTGGCACTAATTGACCGTCTTTTACTACAGCAGTTTGTTTGATTCCACCAACTGCTAAAATACAAGCATCTGGCGGATTGATGATGGCTGTAAATTCTTCTACTCCAAACATTCCTAAATTGGAAACTGTGAAAGTATTGCCTTCCCAGTCTTTTGGTTCCAATTCTTTATTTTTAGCCTTTTGGGCAAAATCTTTAGCTTCTGCTGCAATATGAGATAGTGACTTATTATCAGCAAATCGAATTACAGGAACCAACAATCCTTCCTCAACTGCTACCGCCATACCCACGTGGATATGTTGGTTTCTTCTTATCTTATCTCCCATCCACGAGCTATTGACTTTTGGGTGCTGGCGTAAAGCTGATGCTACCGCTTTAATCACAATATCGTTAAAGGAAATTTTCACCGGAGACAACTCATTGATGCTTTTTCTTGCATCCATTGCTTTATCCATGTTGATTTCCATTGTGACATAGAAATGAGGAGCAGTGAACTTACTTTCAGACAGTCTTTTTGCTACTGTTTTTCTCATCTGAGAAACTTTCACTTCTTCATAGCTCTCTTCTCCCACTACTTGTGGAATATTGATTGCTTGACCAGTTGAAGCATCTTTTTGTGGAGCTTCTGAAGATTTTGCTTTTGGAGTAAAGTTCTCCACATCAGATTTTATTATTCTACCATTCCCTCCAGAACCTTCTACATCAGCTAAATCAATTCCTTTATCTTTAGCGATCTTTTTTGCTAGTGGGCTAGCAAATATTCTTCCTCCATCGCTTTTTCGACCTTCCTTATTTGAAGTTTCTGCTGGTGGAGTAGGTTTTGCACTATCTGATCCCGGTTTGCTGTCAGAAGTTGATTTATCTTTTTCTTCTGTTTTCTCCTCCTTCTTATTTTCGTCAGTTCCAGATGATTTTTGCTCGTGGGCCTTTATTAATTTTTCATAATCAGCACCTTCTTCACCAATTACGGCAATAACCCCATCAATTGGAGCTGCATCACCTTCCTTAATACCAATATATAATAAGGTACCATCCTCATAAGCTTCAAGCTCCATGGTAGCCTTATCGGTTTCTACCTCTGCTAAAATGTCACCAGCTTCCACTTTATCACCTTCTTTTTTCAACCAAGAAGCAATAACACCCTCTTCCATAGTATCACTCATTTTAGGCATGGTGATTAAAGTGGCATTAACATCGGAAGCATCTATTGACTCTTCTTTACCACCAGAACTAGTTTCTTTAGATTCTTTTTTATCTGCTTTATCATTGTCAGATTTATTGGAACTAGCTGCTTCTCCACCGTTTTCAATTTCCTTTAATAAACCATCAATATCCTCACCTTTTTCCCCAATGATAGCAATAACACCTTCAATAGGAACTGCATCGCCCTCTTTGACACCAATATGTAAAATCACACCGTCTTCATAAGACTCTAATTCCATTGTAGCTTTATCGGTTTCAACCTCAGCCAATACATCTCCAGATGATACTTCATCGCCCTCTTTAACCAACCATGAGGAAATCACACCTTCTTCCATGGTGTCACTCATTTTGGGCATTTTTATTACTTCAGCCATATATGTATAAATCTTCTATTTCTAATAAACTTGTCAAAAATAATGGGAATTCAGCCTTAATTCAAATTAATTGAAATAAACTATTAAGAATACCCTAAAACTTCTGTATTGTTTTACATTTTAACTAAATTAAAAAGCCCGTACCAACTAAGGAACGGGCTAAACTAGTAATAGTAAAAAATTACTTTGAATCTACACTGTCAGCTTCAGCTTGGTAAGCTTTGTTTAAGCCTTCAATTACCTCATTGGTGATTTCTAATCCCTCATTTGCATATAAAACGTCACTTCCTCTGGAGTAAGTTAATACTAATTGCAAGTTATTGTCATCACCGTAACTTTTTAAATAATCGCTAATAGTCTTGTACAATTCATTGTTTAATTCGGCCTCTTTTTGACGCAACTTTCGAGATAAATCTTCCTGATAAACCCTTAGGTTTTGTTGCTTTTTCATCAAATTCTCCTCTAATGCCTTTCCTTGCGCCACTGTCAAATTTTGAGCTGTTCTTTGGAAATCATTAATTTCATTTTGCAAACCTTGAGCCCTATTTTGGTATTCCTTTTCATATTTTTGAGAAAGTTCACCCAATTCGGACTCGATTTTTTGCATGAAATCATAATTAGCTAATAAAGAATCAGAATGAACGTAAGCAATAGATACATTTTGATAAATCTTATCGTCTTTCTGCTCAGTTGAGGTGGTCTCTTCTGGATTTTCACTTCCACTAAATTTGTCAATAAACAAATAGGCTACAGCAACGATTAAGATGATATTCAGTACTAGGGATAAATTCTTCACGTGTATTTTATTTTAAATTAGGTTTTAATAACGCCTGCAAAGTTAATCAAACAAATTAAAGTGCAAAGCCTAAGGATTTTGGTTTTAGACTTATTTTTGTTCTTCGTCAGAATCATCCTTTTTCTTCTCAACGTATTCATACATGAACCTATCCTCAGGTTTGGTAAAATTATAGTTCTCTCCATCATACTCAAATTCCTCTTCATCCCATTCTTTTTCAAAATACAATTTCAATTCAGCTTGACCTGCAAATTCATTTTTCATCCACAAAGCCACAAGTAAACCGCTTAAGAGGCCCATAAGGTGGGATTCCCATGAAATATGTCCGTCTTGCGGCAAAACCCCATAGAACATTCCGCCATATAAAAGTAATACCACAAAAGAGAGCGCTAAAGAGGATTGATTTTTACGCAATAATCCACTAAACAAAATAAAAGAGGCAATCCCATAAATTACACCGCTGGCACCAATATGGTAGGCTTCACGAGCAATTAGCCATACGAAAATTCCCGTAGCGATATAAATATAAAGTAGAGCTTTAAGTGCAATTTTATCATAAAAGAAAAACAATATGATTATCAACAGCATAAGAGAAAAGCTGTTGGACAGCAAATGCAAGAAATCACCATGGATAAATGGTGAAGTAAAAATACCAATTGTACCTAAAAGATGCCTTGGCATGATGCCAAAATGCGCGAAATTGGCAGCAAATCCCCATTCTGCAGCCTTGACCAACCACAATAGTAATATAATGTAGCTACCAAAAACTACACTTTGCCGAAAAAGAGATTTTTCCTTGGACATACTTTAAAGATACGAATTTCCTGAAAAAAGGTAGGGGTTTTTAAAAGTAGATGTCTTGAGCAAGCCGATAAGTATTGGCATGAGCATCAATAATGTGTGCGATCTTTTCAGAATATCCTCCACCCATACTGGCAACAACAGGAATCTCGTTCTTGTAACAATGCTCAAAAACAATTTTATCGCGCTCTTTGCAACCTGCAATACTCATCCCAAGCCGGCCTAATTTATCTGTAGCCAAAACATCTACACCTGATTGAAAAAAAATAAAATCTGGCTCCTGTTCTTGGATCAATCTTGGAAGTACTTCCCTAAGGATTTTAAGGTACGTTTTATCATCCGTTTTGTCTTCTAGCTCGATATCTAAATCAGAGTTTTCCTTATGCATTGGGTAATTTCCTTTTCCATGCATACTGAAAGTAAACACTTTGGGATTATTTTTAAAAATCTCCGCAGTTCCATTGCCTTGATGTACATCTAAATCTACAATCAGGACTTTTTCAGATTTTTTATTCTTAAGGAGATAATTAGCAGCGATAGCAATATCATTTAACAAACAAAAGCCTTCACCTCTATCCGTAAAAGCGTGGTGTGTTCCACCGGCAATATTCATGGCTGCTCCATATTTCAAAGCAAAATTAGCAGCATCAATCGTGCCTTGATTAATTATTCTCTCACGCTCAACCAAAGCTGCAGACAAAGGAAACCCAGTCCTTCTTTCTTCTTTTCGGCTCAGCATCAGGTTTTTTAATTTCTGCCAATATTCGTTTTTATGAACTGATAATATATTCTCTTCCGATAATAATTCAGGTGGAAAAAAATTACTTGAACTAACAGTTCCTTCGTAAATTAATTGCTCTGGAAGCAGATCATATTTCTCCATCGGAAAGCGATGATTGTCAGGCAGCGGGTGTGTATATTCTTTTCTCCAAGCGATTTTGAGCATCTACAATGTTTAATTTTTATAAACCAACGAAGAGGATTCATGTTTAAAATATTCAGAAATCAATATGAGGACGCAAAAAAAAATGCTGACTCATCAAAGTCAGCATTCATTTATATCAATTGATATTGAAAATCATCTTCCTCTAGCCAAGCGAGCGATTACAGAAATGACTAGTAATACCAAAAACACATAAAAAATTATTTTTGCTATTCCCGCGGCTCCAGCGGCTATGCCTCCAAATCCTAATACTGCTGCAATTAATGCAATGATCAGGAATATTAAAATCCATCGTAACATAATAAAGTTTTAAAGTCAAAAAATATTAATTAGTAGAATTTACAAACTTTTGTAACGAGTGATCTCTTTGCTTTGTTACATAAAACTAAATATGAAACATCAAACAGCAGTGAATTTGATTAATTGAAAAGATATAATAAAACAACAACTAACTTGTAGGAAGCAGAAACCTTAATCCACGTCAAACTCCTCTTCATTAGAAACAAATGAATAGAGTGTATCATCTAGATTTAGATTATCTTCATTGAAATCGTGAACAAATTTGTTCATGACTTCATCATCTACTTCTTCAACGTTCAAACCAACATCCAAGCCGACACCATACTCTCCGCCATTGTCCATATCCACATGCTCTTGGACTTTAACCAACTCTTCATCTTCGATATCATCAATCATTTCTGCTATATACAGACCAATTTCTTCTTCTACATCATCCAATGTCCTTAAATCACCATTTTCATCTTCTTGGAATTTGATCGGCTTGAAATTAGGAAACTTCTGCGCTGCTTTATGTTCAGCTAATTCATATACTTCACTAGCATGATGTAGTCGAAGCGTGTAAATGACGGCATCATAAATCACATCCTTTCCTTCATACTTTCCTGTAAAGCGAAAATGCTTATACTCATCATTATTGTCATCGGTATCAACCAAGACAAATTGGTTTTTTTGCTGAGCAATTTTTTGCTTCAATTTCTCGATTTCTCCGGCATCGAAGCCTTGGTTTTGAGCACTCATAATTTGCTGGTTTGTATTGAGGAAATAAATTACAATATTTTTTCAAAAATCACAATAAAATAAAATTTATTCGCTCTTTTTGCTTACCCCTTCAAAAATACTGTTTACAATGGCTAAAATGACTCCAAACAGTAATGCCCACCAGAATCCTTCAACATAAAATCCATCTACAACATAATCAGCTAGCATTACCATTAAAGCATTGATAACCAATAAGAAGAATCCTAGTGTAAAAACTGTGACAGGAATTGTTAAGATCACTAAAAGGGGTTTTATGGTTGCGCTAAACAGCGCTAAAAACAAGGAGACTACCAATGCATCAAAAAAGCCATCCACGTGCGCACCAGGAAGTATGTACGAAGCGACAATAACCGAAAGTGAAGAGAGTAATAATTTGATTAAAAAGTTCATTCTAAAAAGTTTAAATATCTTGAATCTAAATTACGGAATAGAGAGTCTAATGATTCCTATTTGCAAATAAATACAAACAAATTAAAAGCAATTGTATAAAAAGGCTGTATTTAAAAGTATCTGTCTTTTAGCACCTTTTGGTGATGTTTCCAATGTCCAACGATAATGTACCATAAGCTTAGGATCGAGATCGGATTCCCATCTGCTACTCCTTCTTTTTTAAGTATTTTATCTGGCATTGACAAAAATAAAGATTGGTGACTTTTCCTCAAGTAATAAAAGTCCTCTGCCATTTTTGACTTATCAAGTTTACAATATTCAGAAGCTTCAGCGTAAAGATTTTCAGAGAACCCTGCTAATGCTTTTGTCTCACCTCTACTCAATGTTAGCGCCCTATATGCCATTATTCGCTCGGTATCAATGCAATGTTGGATCACTTGTGCCACACTCCACTTTCCTTTTTCATAACGATAATTCCACTTTTGATCCGGGATATTATTAATCATTACAGAAATTTCGCTCGCTTGATGTACAAGAACATTCTTAATGTCACTCTCTACCAAATCAACGTAACCTTGATAAAATGGTGCATGTACTAGATTCATGTTTAAAATTAATCATTTATTCTTTAATCGCATCCATTTTTTTGGCTACTTCTTCAGCCTCTGCCATTTTCAAGTCTGCCTTTTTTCTATCAATAGAACTTAATTTATGATATTCGGCCAATAGCTTTTTGTATTCTTCGTTAAGCTTTTCTTTTTCAGTCTTCTTTTTAAATAATCCAAACATAGTTTTTCTTTTATTTTTGAAAACAGTGACCAATTCAATTTGTTTGAATTACTTTCAATCCCAAGTCCAAGAAATTAATTAAATTAGATTTCCTTTGAGGCATCTCCTCTACTGGAAATTTAATACTCAACTTAATAAAATCTGTTCCTGCTACATGTTCTTCAATATCACATTGATTTAGGTCTTTCAAAAGCATGTAATTATTTGATCTATAATGATAATCCCAAGGTTCTGAATTCACACAAAAAAATACGTTTTCATCTTCCTGAAACTCTTCGATCAATTTATTACCAAACTCCCGTAAATACTTTCCTTGCAAATGAAAAGTAGCCGAAATAAAATGACCCCAATAAAACATAATGCGAAAAGCAAGAATATCTTCTCTTGTGAAATGCGCAGGATAATCCAGAATCATATAAGGCAATCGCTTATAATTTTCACCTTTTGAGATTTTTCCATTATGAAGCTTCAATTGCTCAGGCAATTTTGATTGAAATGGGAGTAATCGGTCTTTGATTTCCTTTTGCAATTCCTCCAAAAAATCCCATACCTTTTCCATCATCCTGTATTTAATCAATAGAATGGTGGGATCAGAGGCTAAATCTAATTCTTGAGTGGTAAATTTTGACATAAATAAAATAGGGTGAGATTCGACTAGCCCACCCTATCAATTTTTTAAAGGTAGATTACACCTGATCAGGTTTCTGAATAATTTTCAACACAATCTCATGCGGATCATTGTCAGTATCAGTAATCTTAATCCTAACCATGGGGTTATCAGCTTTGATGTTGTCCTCAATGTCAACAATCTTAAATTGACTTAACTTACCTTCAATTTCGCGAGCTAATTCTTTAATGGCTTTTGCCATTTCCACTTCAAGCTGACTGGGGTTATATTGCTTTGTAATCATAGTTGTCCGTTTTTCTTAAATCTACTGATTTTAATAGATAAATAACATTAGTACTAAAAAAATTACCACCTAATTAAAGCAGAACCCCAGGTAAATCCGCTACCAAATGCGGCTAAACATACCAAATCCCCGCTTTTAATTTTTCCCTCATGCCAAGCTTCGCTCAGGGCAATTGGAATAGAGGCAGCTGTTGTATTACCATATTTTTGAATATTGTTAAAAACCTTATCATCGGTTAATCCCATCTTAGCCTGAATAAATTTCGAAATCCGCAAATTAGCTTGATGAGGGACCAACATATCAATATCGGATGGTTTTAAATTATTTTCTTCAAGTGCTTCATTGATAACTTCTTGAAATCGGACTACTGCATGTTTGAAGACCATATTTCCATTCATGTAAACTTTATAGCCAGATGTATCTAAGATTTGCTCAGGCTGCCTTTCTTCACGTGGCCGACTACTTCCGGGGTCTTTCACATATAATTCTTCGGCATAAGTTCCTTCGGCATGTAAATGCGTAGACAAAACCCCCTGTTCATCTGAAGCACTCATTATCGCAACTCCAACTCCATCACCAAAAATAACTGCGGTAGATCGACCTCTGTCGGACATATCAATAGCGGTAGATTGAATCTCACCACCTACAACCATAATATTTTTATACATGCCTGTTTTTATAAATTGATCAGCAACCGACAAACTATATACAAACCCAGAGCAGGCATTTCTGATATCCAAACATCCAATAGTTCCCATCCCCATTTCTCGTTGAAGAAGCACACTAGAGCCAGGAAAAAAATAATCAGGCGTGATGCTGGCAAAAATGATAAAATCTATATCATCGTTTTTCATTTTAGCATTTTTAAGCGCCATATCTGCGGCAGTCTTTGCCATTTTGGCCAATGACTCTTCAATTTCCGGATCAAAAAACCTTCTTTCCTTTATCCCTGTTCTCTCCGTTATCCATTCATCTGTAGTATCAATCCACTTGGCTATATCATTATTGGTCACAACTGTCTGTGGCACAGCATGACCCAGACCTACAATTTTCGACTTTTTCATAAGTAATTATTCGTTTCCTTTACGTTTTGCATTTCAGGATTCCAATATTTCTAAAATGCGCTCCAATATAGAGCAATATTGATTTCTAATCAAAAATAGTAGTCATGCAGAGTATTAAGGGCAGGCAAGTCCTTGTTTAAAATATTATTCAAACCAGGATTTATACAGCGTGTAATTTTTAGCTGTTCTACCAAATATTTCTGAAAGTTCCCCTTCTATTTTTTTAACTTTTTTAGCAGGGACACCTGCGTAAATGTAACCCGATTCTACAACTGTATTTTCTAATACCACAGCTCCTGCCGCTACTATTGAATGCGACTGAACAACCGCATTATCCATTACAATTGCACCCATTCCAACCAAAGAAGAATCTTCAATAGTACAACCATGGACGATTGCCTTATGCCCAATGGAAACCTTATTACCAATAGTAGTTGATGCCTTTTGATAAGTGCAGTGGATAACTGCTCCATCCTGAATATTTGTCTCATCTCCAATGGTAATACTGTTTACATCCCCTCGCACAACAGCACTCCACCAAATACTGCATGACTTTCCAATCACAACATCCCCAACAATTACTGCATTATCAGCTATGTAAGTATTCTCACCTATTTGCGGAGCTTTACCTTCACATTTTTTAATTATTCCCATTTTAATGTAAATTTATTTATCTATGTAACTACATATAATGCTTATGTATTTCTTTATTTTTTTGTAAACATTATTAAAATACTGCCGTTATCGACATGTATAATATAAAACCACTAATCTATGAAAATTTTAAAAACATTAAGTGCTTTATTTGTAGCTATAATTGTCGCTGCTGCTTGTACATCTAATCCAAAAGGTGATGAAGCAAAAGTAAGTGAAGCAGAAGAAGTAAAAGAATCAGAAGGAATGGAAATATCTGTATCAAGTAATGAAGCTGATATGGAATTCGTAGGAACAAAGCCCACAGGTAGACATTATGGTAATATTGCTTTGACCAATGGTTCGATAAAAGTGAAAGATGGCAAGGTAACTGGAGGGAAATTCGTGTTTGACTTAAATGAAATTACCATAACAGATTTAAAAGATGATCAAGAAAATCATGATAAACTCGTTGGCCATTTAAAATCAGATGATTTTTTTGATGCAGAAAATTATCCCCAAGTTACCTTTGAACTAGTTTCAGTAAAATCATTAAATCCTGAAAAATCTGCTGAAAATTATGATTCCTACCAAAATGATATGGAGCAACCAGCTGAGGACGAAAAAATTATGGAGTTACCCGAATTTGAGTTAGAAGGTGCAACTCATGAGGTTACTGGAAACTTGACTATGAGAGGGAAGACTTTGGCTATAACAGTGCCAGCAAAAATAGAGATCTCTGAAAATAATGTAAAAGCCTTTACAAATTTCAGTATTGACCGAACCAAATGGGGTTTAATGTATGGAGACGAGTCAAAGGCAGTTGATAAAGCGAAAGATCAATTCATTTATAATAAAGTAGGTGTAGGATTTAATATTAATGCAACTGCTGAAAACATGTGATTCCAGTTTGAAATAAAACGCCTTGAAGGTTGCTAAAATTTTTTAGCAACCTTTTTTTATGCAAATTTGTATTCAAAATTCTGCCATTTGACATCTGCAAAAATCGACATATCATCAACTCGAAATTTCTGGAATAACTTACTGCAATGGAGTATTCAATTTCAATATGCAGTAATTCTTTATCCCCAACAAATAGCGCAATATCCATTTGGCGCATTTCCACAGCGCATAGCGGTAGGAAATAAAAAATTAAAACTAAAGGCTCCCTATTTTCAATCATTGAAAGATTATTTAAAAACACATCCTAAAAGATCCATATATGGGTATTTAGGCTATGATCTAAAAAATGAGCTAGAAAAGTTAGAAAGCGGTAATTATTCAATAATAGACTGGGAGCCGATGGGTTTCTTTGAGCCTACATGCGTTATAACAATTGAAAATCATGAACTCACAATTGAAAGTGATGATTTAGAATATTATCAAAATGAAATTCAAAGATTTATAAAACAGAAGAAAACAAATTTATATACAAAGCCATCAATTGAAAATTTAAAGTCCTGGACCAGCAAATCTGAGTATATCAATACGGTAAATCAATTAAGACAACACATAGAGGAAGGCGATATTTACGAAATCAACTACTGCATAAACTTCTCCGCGAATGTGACAAATTTCGAAGCAATACAAGTATTCCAAAATTTAAGTAACAATTCCCCAGCCCCCTTTGCTTCTTTCTTAAAAATAGGTAACCAGTATATTATTTCTGCATCCCCTGAGCGCTTTATTAAATTGAAAAACGATAAAATTATTAGCCAACCGATAAAAGGCACAGCAAAAAGAGGAAAAACAAAGGAAGAAGATACTGCTAACAAAAAAAGTCTAATAGAAAGCGAAAAAGAACGTGCTGAAAATATGATGATCGTGGATCTGGTTCGTAACGATTTATCAAAATCAGCCGAAACAGCTACTGTCAAAGTAGAAGAAATGTTCGGGATTTACAGCTTTCAGCAAGTTCACCAAATGATTAGCACCATTTCAGCGATCAAGAAAAAAGAAATGCATTCCGTAGACATCATTAAAAACGCATTCCCTATGGGGAGCATGACTGGTGCCCCAAAAATTAGTGCCATGCAATTGATAGAGAAGTATGAGAATATCAAAAGAAATGTATTTTCTGGAAGCATTGGTTATTTCAAAGGAGAAAATGAATTTGACTTTAATGTTTTGATCCGCAGTATATATTATGATGAGCAAAGCAAAAAATTAAATTATCAAGTGGGAAGTGCCATCACCTTTGATTCTGATGCCGAAGCTGAATACGAAGAATGTCTCTTAAAAGCCATGGCCATAGAAAAAACACTTGGTTTAATTTAATTAGACAATTCTAAAATTTTCCGCCCGAAATTCTACTGCCATAATGTCATTTTCAATAATTAATAGCTACCTTTGCAAGTCAGGCATAAACATTACACAAAGCACTTTATAAATACAAAATATGAGTGAATTGATTAAAGATTTGGACATCATTGCAGAAGAGGCCAAAACGGATGAATCTTGCGGTATTCAAGTATCAAAAGAAGAAAACACAGGCAAAAACCGAAAACTATATATTGAAAGCTACGGCTGTCAAATGAATTTTTCCGATAGTGAAATCGTGACTTCGATCATGAAAGATAATGGGTTCGATACTACAAATGATTTCAATAATGCGGATGTGATATTTCTCAACACTTGCTCAATTAGAGAAAAGGCTGAGCTAACGGTGAGAAAAAGACTGACTGACTTTAATAAAGTAAAAGCAAGCAAACCCGAGATGCAAATTGGTGTATTGGGTTGCATGGCAGAGCGATTGAAAACAAAACTCCTAGAAGAAGAGAAAATCGTTGATATAGTTGCTGGCCCTGATTCCTACCGTGACTTGCCTAATTTGGTCAAAACAGTAGATGATGGCGAAAAAGCAGTAAATACTTTCCTCAGTAGAGAAGAGACTTACGCGGACATTAGTCCAGTCAGATTGAATTCAAATGGTGTAACTGCTTTTATCTCTATCATGAGAGGTTGCGATAACATGTGTTCTTTCTGTGTGGTGCCTTTCACTCGCGGAAGGGAAAGAAGTCGTGATCCTTTTTCGATCGTTAAAGAAGCGCAGGACTTATTTGACAAAGGGTACAGAGAAGTAACGCTTTTAGGTCAAAATGTCGATTCATATAAATGGTCTGAAGAAATGAACAATAAGGCCAGATTAGAGAAAATTGAAAAAAAAGAGGATGTAGCCGTGATCAATTTTGCTAATTTGATTGAAATGGTAGCAAAAGTATCCCCTGATTTAAGAGTAAGATTCTCTACTTCGCACCCGAAAGATATCACGAATGAGGTATTACATACTATTAAAAAGTATGACAATATCTGTAATTACATTCACTTGCCTGCACAAAGCGGAAATTCTAGAATTCTAAAAATGATGAACCGAACTTATGACAGAGATTGGTACATCAATCGAGTAGATGCGATTAGAGATATTTTGGGAGAAGAATGTGGCATTTCATCTGATATGATTTCCGGTTTTTGTTCCGAAACAGAAAATGAACATCAAGACACCTTAACGCTTATGGACTATGTGAAATATGATTTCTCTTATATGTTCTTCTATTCTGAAAGACCAGGAACTTTAGCTGAAAAGAAATACGAAGATGATATTCCTTTAGCAACCAAAAAGAGAAGATTACAGGAAATAATCGATAAGCAAAGGCAACACTCTTTAGAAAGGAATAATTTGGTATTGAACAAGATTCACAAGGTTTTGGTAGAAGGAGCTTCTAAGAGATCTAATGAACAATTGCAAGGAAGAAATTCTGAGAATAAAGTAGTCATCTTCCCAAAAGAAAACTACAAAAAAGGAGATTATGTTGATGTTTATGTTGACGAATGCACTGGCGCAACATTAATCGGTAAAGCGGTCTAAATACATATTACTTTGGATATACAGACTATCAAAAATAGATTCGGCATAATCGGTAACTCCGATCATTTAAACTTTGCCATAAAAGTAGCCATGCAAGTAGCTCCTACGGATATGACCGTGCTCATTACCGGAGAAAGCGGAGTTGGTAAGGAATCATTCTCCAAAATTATTCATCAATTAAGCGCACGGAAGCATGGTCAGTTTATAGCCGTGAACTGTGGAGCTATCCCAGAAGGAACCATTGATTCAGAGCTCTTCGGACATGAAAAAGGGTCTTTCACTGGTGCTTATGATACTAGAAAGGGATATTTCGAAGTAACTGATGGAGGCACCATATTTTTAGATGAAATTGGCGAAATGCCACTTTCCACACAGTCGCGACTACTAAGAGTATTGGAAAATGGAGAGTACATTAGGGTAGGTTCATCTAAAGTGATGAAGACTGACGTTCGGGTTGTCGCTGCAACCAACGTGAACCTTATTCAAGCAGTTGAAAAAGGGAAGTTTAGGGAAGATTTGTATTATAGATTAAATACTGTTCCGATTTTTGTACCACCTTTGAGGGACAGAGGTGAGGATATAGAACTACTCTTTAGGAAATTCACCTCAGATTTTGCTGAAAAACACCATGTTAATGCCATAAAATTGACGGCTGATGCTAAGCAAGCATTAATGGCTTACCGTTATCCTGGAAATATTCGACAATTAAAAAACATTGCTGAACAAATTTCCCTATTAGAAATGGAGCGAGAGGTAGATAAAGATATTCTCTTAAAGTATTTACCACAAGAGGGGAATATGATGCCGGCTCTGTATAAAAGTCAAGACGGTACCGGAGGCAGTAAAGATAATTTTTCTGAAAGAGACATTTTATATAAGATTCTCTTTGACATGCGAAATGATGTGGAAGAGCTAAAAAAGCTAGTTCATAACGTTTTGAAAAATGAAAACTACGGAGAAGAGATTCTGAAAGACAACGAGGATCTATTTGAAGTAAAGCAAAATGAGTTCAAAGAAAATGCGGAGGGGATAAGAACACCATTTTTACTGGATAGCAGAAAAGAGGAGGACGAAGACAGTGAGCATTTTGATTTAGAAGATTACCAAGACGCAGAGCATGAAATCGAAGAAGAATCTTTATCTCTTGAAAAAAAAGAAAAAGAGATGATCGAAAGGGCACTTTCCAAAAATCAGAACAAAAGAAAATATGCGGCACGGGATTTGGGCATATCAGAGAGGACATTATATAGAAAAATAAAGCAATATGACCTTTAAAAGTATATTTACATTTTTATTTTTGGCAATATTCACCAGTAGCTGTGGCGTTTACAGTTTTACGGGAGCTTCGATTTCACCGGACATTAAAACAATGTCTATCCAATATTTTTACAATGATTCAGGAAATGGCCCTCCAAATTTACAGCAAACCTTTACTGAAAAAATTAGGGACTATTATCAACAAAACACGAGCTTGGAGCTTGTTGACTCAAATGGGGATTTACAACTAGAAGGGTCTATTACTGGTTATACCGTACGGCCAATTGCAGTAACAGCCTCAGGAAATCCTGAATTGCAAGATGCCGCTGGTGCGCAAAGATTGGAGATCACAGTGAAAGTGAGTTACGTCAACACTAAAGATGAAGTATTCAATTTCGAAAATAAGTCCTTTAAATTCTATGATGATTTTGATGCTACTGCGAACACCTTAACGGCTGTGGAAGATCAATTGATAGAAACCATTACCGATCAGATAATTTTAGATATTTTTAATGCATCAGTAGCAAATTGGTAAAATTTTGTAACTTTAATTCTTTAAAATAGAACCAAGTGGACAAACAAAGGCTTACAACCCTCATTAATCAACCAGAAAAATTAGAAGAAAATGACTTCAGAGATTTGGCTAATCTGAAGAAAGAGTTCCCTTATTTTCAAGCCTTATCCCCCTTAATAACACTAGGTTCTAAAAAATATTCTCCTGAAACAGAGAAAAAACAGCTTCAAACTTCTGCGATTTACGCCCTGGATCGAAAACACCTAAAAGAAATTTTAACCAAGGACTATATCCAGGCTGTAAAAAAAGTCGAGCCGGTAGAAAATACCTATCAGCAGGAAAATGAAGTGCGAATAGCGAAAAATAAAGTCATTGAATCTCCTTCAGTAGATAGAAAAAAAGTTGAACAAAAAACTGAATATGTTAGCAAACCTATAATTGAGTCTTCCGCAATAACAGATTCTTCTCATTTACCTGATTCTTTTTTCGAAGAATTATTTAAGGATATGGAAGCACTGAAGGAGGAAAAAGAGAAATATCAAAAAACTTTAGAAAAATTCGAAAGTAAGAAGACAACAGCTACAAAATCAAAAACGGCTACCACAAAAAAAACCAGCTCCAAAACAACAACTAAGAAAGCTGCATCTCCTAAACCCACTTCTGCCAAGAAAGCAACCACACAAAAGCCCAAAGCAGCCACAACCAAGGAAACAAGTAGTGCCAAAAAACAGCCAAGCTCTAAAAAGGCGACAACAACAAAGACAAAAACCACTATTACAAAAGTCCCAGTTTCAAAATCTAAAAAAACCTCAAAGAAACCGAAAAAAGATGAGCATGACATAATTGAGGAAATAACCTCAAGAAAAGAATTAAAAATTAGTGATGCTCATAAAAAGGAACAACTGGACATTATCAATAGCTTCATTGAAAAAGAGCCTGTTTTAACCAAAAGATTAGACCCTGATAATCAATCAAATAAACAGGAAGCTGAAGACCTTTCGGCTAATAGCACCAATCTTTCGGACGATGTAGTTTCGGAAACTTTGGCGAAATTGATGATAAAACAAGGGAGAAAGCAAAAAGCAATTGATATTTACAAGAAATTAATTTGGAAATTTCCACAAAAAAAGACGTACTTTGTCGAAATTATAGATGAGTTAAAAAAAGAATCATAAATACATGTTAACATTATTAATTACTTTAATCATTTTAGTGGCCATTTTATTGGTATTGGTAGTATTGGCTCAAAATTCTAAAGGCGGTGGATTATCCAGTCAATTTGGAGGTTCAGGAGCAAGTCAAGTTGTTGGAGTTAAGAGAACTGGTGATATTTTAGAAAAAATCACATGGGTTTTAGCAATTAGCTTAGTGGTATTAGCTTTGGCTTCTTCATTTGTTATTAAAACAACGACTGTTGATACGGGCTTTACAAGTCCTAACATAGAAAAGGCCCAGGACGAAACTCTATTACCAGGAATGGAAGGAGCTGGACAAGAAGAAGGATTATTACCTCCAACAGAAGGTGAAGGAAGTTCTGAAGGTCAAGAAGGTAGTGGAGATCAAGAATTAATTGAAGGACTTCAAGAAGATACTGAAGACGGAAGTTCAGAAGAATAGATTATTTTAGCTTAGAGGCTATTGAAAAGGGAATCCGCATGGTTTCCCTTTTTTTGTTCCTTTGGATTATTTGAGCTAACTGATTTTTATACCACGATCAGAATTACAACTCGCAATAGTAGTGCAATGACTTATTTCAATACTTATTCATCTAAATACCCCCCCTCTTTCCCAACTCTATCACCTCCAACTTTTCAATTTTCCCATTATTAATTTCAAACCTCATCATCGTCCTAATTTTATGAAAGCCTTGATTTCCTGCAGCACCCGGATTAAGATAGAGTAAATTATTATGCTTCTTATCTGGCATTGCCCTCAATATGTGCGAATGCCCACAAATAAAAACATCAGGCTTTTCCGATTGAATTAATTTCCTGACTCGTGGATTATAAGATGGCGGCTTCCCTCCAATGTGGGTCATAAATATTTTTACTCCTTCCCTCTCAATAAATAAATTCTCTGGATAGGTTCTTTGAAATTCAGGTGTATCGATATTTCCATAGACAGCAATAGATGGAGCAATTTTATTTAGTTGCTCCATGATCTGTCCAGATTCACCTATATCGCCTGCATGCCATATTTCATCGCATTCTTTGAAATATTGGGGAATAGTTTCATCCCAAAAGCTATGAGTATCGGATATTAAGCCTATTTTCATTTAATGGTTATTATTCTATAGGAAGAAATTAATGAGCAGAAAGATATTTTAATCAAAGATTAAATTTGATAGATTCCCACTTGCGTGGGAATGACGCACAGAATCAAATCAGTAGATTAAGGTAATTTTTATCATTAGAATTACAATCGTAGCGTCAGTCCTGTGAAGACAGGAATCTTGTCTTATTTAAACTTAGTTTCAATAATCCTACAAATCCAAATCATCCAAATAAGCCTTAATGATATTACCCAATTCTGCAAAATCCTCCTCGTAGGTTTCCTTGCTATTTAATTTCCCCTTTACACTCACATAAAATTTAATCTTAGGCTCTGTACCGGAAGGTCTGGCGGATATTTTACTCCCATCCTCTAAGAAAAATTGTAAAACATTAGAAGACGGAAAATCCAATTTGCTTTTCTTTCCACTTTCCATATTCAAAATGGTCGATTTCTGGTAATCTCGCACTTCAACAACTTTGGTACCAGCCAGGCTTTGAGGAGGTTTCTCTCTAAATCGAGTCATCATGGCCTTAATTTCCTCGCTTCCTGATTTTCCCTTTTTAGTAATCGAAACTAAATCCTCACGATAGAAACCAAACTTCGTGTACATTTCGATCAAGTAATCATAGAGAGTTTTGCCTTGAGATTTCACATATGCAGTCATTTCTGCAATCATCACCACTGAAGCAATAGCATCCTTATCACGAACATAATCGCTGATCATATATCCATAACTTTCTTCTCCTCCACCAATAAAAGTTTTCTTGCCCTCTAATTCCCTGATGACTGCTGCAATGTTTTTAAACCCGGTTAAAGTATCGAAACATTCCACCTTGTAGGCATTTGCAATATTTTTGAAAAGCTCGGTAGTTACAATTGTTTTTACAATGAATTGATTACCATCCAACTTGCTTAAATCATTCCATCTACTTAACAAATAGTAAATAAGCATAGAGCCGGTCTGATTTCCATTTAATAATGCAAATTCATTTTCTCCATTTTTGATCGCTATGCCGACTCTATCAGCATCAGGATCTGTAGCCATTACAATGTCAGCATCTACTTTCTTACCCTTTTGCAAAGCCATGGACATAGCCTCCTTTTCCTCGGGATTCGGATAGACTACCGTTGGAAAATTCCCATTGGGCTCCGACTGTTCCTCTACCAGATGTACATTCTTAAAACCAAACATTTCTAAAGCTTTCGGCACTAAAGTAATTCCCGTACCATGAATAGAAGAAAAAACGATATTAATAGATTTGTCTTCTTCAGAGGCATTGGGGAAAAGAGAGATTTTCTTTATTTCCTCAAGGTAAGCTTCATCTATATCATTACCTATGGTTTCAATGAGTTCTTCCTTACCATCAAAATAAACATCATCGATGGATGAGATAGATTGAACCTCATTCATTACATTCAAGTCATGCGGAGCTACCATTTGTGCACCATCAGTCCAATAAGCCTTATAGCCATTATACTCTTTCGGATTATGAGAAGCAGTCAGTACCACCCCACTTTTACAACCCAAGTGACGAATTGCAAAGGATAATTCAGGGGTTGGACGTAAGCTTTCAAAGAAAAAAACTTTAATATTATTTGCTGTAAAAACATCCGCTACAACTTTGGCAAATTCTTCAGCATTATTTCGACAGTCATGAGCAATGGCAACCGAAACTCCTTGCTCGGTGAAAGTTTTGTTTAGATAATTACTTAATCCTTGAGTTGCCATTCCCAGGGTATATTTATTCATTCGGTTACTGCCAACCCCCATAATTCCCCTTAAGCCACCCGTCCCAAATTCTAAATCTTTATAAAAAGACTCTTCAAATTCTTCCTTATTATTTTCTTGTAGGGCTTTAATTTCTTTTTTGGTGGCTTCATCTACAGATTTACTATCTAACCACTGCTGGGCTTTTTCCTGACTTGTCATTTTTGGTTCCTATATTTTAAATTCTAAAATCTGATTTGCAAAAGTCTATTTTCCTAATCCAAAAAATCAAAAGGGATTAGAATGCTTAAATTACTGAATTATCAAATAGTAAAAAATATTTATGAATCGAAAAGTGCCTAAAAAGCAAAAAACCATAGAATTGTCATTCTATGGTTTTAAAACACTATACACAACCAGATAAATTTATTAATCTAATTGTTTTACAAATTACCTCTCAATTCTTGCTCTCTTTCAATAGCTTCAAACAAGGCTTTAAAGTTTCCTTTACCGAAGGATTTTGCACCTTTCCTTTGAATGATTTCATAGAAAACGGTCGGTCTATCCTGAACTGGTTTAGTGAAAATCTGAAGTAGGTATCCTTCATCATCTCGATCTACCAATATATTATTCTCTCTTATAGGCTCAATATCTTCTTCAATTTCACCTACCCTCTGCCACAAATCTTCATAATAAGTGTCTGGCACTCTTAAAAACTCCACTCCTCTTCTTCTCATTTCAGACACTGTATCAATTATGTCATCTGTAGCGATCGCAATATGCTGAACTCCTGCTCCTTTGTAAAAATCTATATATTCCTCGATTTGAGATTTCTTTTTGCCTTCAGCCGGTTCATTTATTGGGAATTTTATGAAACCATTTCCATTGGAAACTACTTTCGACATTAATGCAGTATAATCGGTAGCAATATCTTTATCATCAAATGTAATCAACAGATTGAATCCCATCACATCTCTGTAAAAATCAACCCAGGTATTCATCTCTCCCCAGCCAACATTACCTACACAATGGTCTACATATTTCAAACCAATAGGCTTCACTAGTAATTCGCTTGTTTTTTCTACGAAGCCCGGCAGGAAAACGCCATTATAATCATGTCTATTTACAAAAGTATGAATAGTATCTCCATAGGTATGGATAGAAGCTACCGTTACTTCGCCATGTTCATCTTTTATTGTTTTTGGTGCAGTATGTGGTTTTGCACCTCTTTTGGTTGTTTCATTATAAGACAATTCTGCATCGTCCACCCACAGCGCTAATACTTTCACTCCATCCCCATGCAGGTTCACATGCTGAGCTACCTCCGTATCAGGGGCTAAAGAAGAAGTCAAAACCAATCGAATTTTCCCCTGTTGCAACATATACGATGCTCTATCCTTAATGCCGGTTTCCGGACCCGCATAGGCCTTAAGCTCAAATCCAAAAGCCGTTTGGTAATACATAGCGGACTGCTTTGCATTTCCAACATAAAATTCGATGTAATCGGTGCCATTTATTGGCAAAAAATCCTGTTCCATAGTAGTTTAAATCGATTGCATAATTATTAACAGTTCAAAATTATGTTTTTTACACAGTAATTGAAATAAATATGAAACTATTCCTAAATAGTCTTCTATTTACTTGGAAGTTATTGGCAATCTAAAGAATTTTACGCTCAGAAAATAATAGCACTTAAGCATGATAGATATTAAAAAGTTAGACAAGGATTTGACAGCATTGGTAAAAGCAAAAATTGCGTTAAGCAAATTGACCTATGCCGATAAAGACTATGACAAAATTGAAGAAGAACTTCATGATATGGAGGACGATTTTATTGAAAATTACGGTGAGTACTTGGAAGAAGCATTAGCCGAAGTTCATGATGAATTCTGTCCTGATAACGATGTACTGCTTCCAATAGCCTATTTAGCTGATGAATACATTGTGGACGGAGATTCAATTGATGTAGCTCCTGGACATGGTGTATTGGTTGAGGCTGATGATTTTGCAAGTGCTAAAGTCACTTTAGCCTTAGCCCCTCAGCCAACAAGGATAGTACTTCAAGCAGGAAACGACCATAAGGAGGTTGTTTGGAAGGCGCAATAATTTGAACCTTTTTAGAAAAGTAGAAATCCCTTTCTGCAACGGAAAGGGATTTTCCAGCCTTCTGTTTCATTAAAATTGGTAACTTTTTCTCTATAAGGTATTTTACAATTCACAACTCAATTTGTAGCTATACACTGTCCTAACTTTTAGTTTTTCAACTTCAACGAAATACCCATTCCCATTCTCACAGGGAAAAATCTTATAGAACTATTGCAATCAGTCAAATAAGCCAGTCAATATTTTTTCTTTTATTAAATATTTCCATTTCCCAATCATCCCTCTATATTTGCAGGGTTTTAAAAAATAAAAAAATCTTATGAGCAATATTATCTGGATTGTCCCGATTCTCGGGATTGTGGGACTGATTGTTATGGCTATCAAATCCGCTTGGGTATCGAAGCAAGATGCTGGAGATGAAAGGATGACGGAATTAGCTGGCTACATAGCAAAAGGAGCTATGGCATTTTTAAGGGCTGAATGGAAAGTGATGTTCTACTTTGTAATTATTGCCGGTATATTGTTGGCATACTCAGGAACACTAGTTGAAACCTCTTCCCCTGTAATCGCAATTTCATTCGTAATTGGTGCCGTATTTTCAGCATTTGCAGGGTATGTAGGAATGAACATCGCAACTAAAGCGAATGTAAGAACTACTCAAGCTGCAAAAACTAGTTTATCAAAAGCCTTGAAGGTATCTTTTTCTGGCGGTACTGTTATGGGACTCGGTGTTGCAGGTCTTGCAGTATTTGGAATGGGGATTTTATTTATTTTCCTATATAATATGTACGTTATCCAAACAGGCGGTGATGTAAACGGCTTAGAAATGGAGAAAGCATTGGAAGTGTTAGCTGGTTTCTCTCTAGGAGCTGAATCCATTGCACTTTTTGCACGTGTTGGTGGTGGAATTTATACAAAAGCTGCCGATGTAGGAGCTGATTTAGTTGGTAAAGTGGAAGCTGGTATTCCAGAAGATGATCCGAGAAACCCTGCTACAATTGCTGACAACGTTGGTGATAATGTTGGTGATGTTGCCGGTATGGGCGCTGATTTATTTGGTTCGTATGTAGCTACCATTTTAGCCTCAATGGTATTGGGTAGAGAAATCATTTCTGAAGATCAATTTGGAGGCATAGCCCCTATCCTACTTCCTATGATTATCGCAGGATTAGGTCTTGTATTTTCTATTATAGGTACTTTATTCGTAAGAGTTAAAAATGAAAACGATAGTGTTCAAAAAGCATTGAACTGGGGAAACTGGTCTTCAATTGTTTTGACTGTCGTTGCTTCCTTTTTCTTGGTTGATTATATGCTTCCAGAAACTTTGATGATAAGAGGCTATGAATTTAGTAGCATGGATGTTTTCTGGGCAATCTTTACTGGTTTAATAGTTGGAGCCCTAATGAGTATCATTACTGAATATTATACAGCTATGGGCAGGAAACCTGTATTATCGATTGTAAAGCAATCCAGCACTGGTGCTGCAACCAATATCATTGGTGGTTTAGCAGTAGGTATGCAATCTACCGTTTTACCTATTTTAGTTTTGGCAACTGGTATTGTAGTTTCCTATTCTTTTGCAGGTCTCTATGGTGTGGCTATTGCTGCTGCTGGAATGATGGCAACTACAGCCATGCAATTAGCAATTGATGCCTTCGGACCTATTGCTGACAATGCAGGAGGTATTGCTGAAATGAGTGGCTTACCGGAAGAGGTTAGAGACAGAACAGATAATTTAGATGCTGTAGGGAACACTACTGCTGCTACTGGTAAAGGATTTGCTATCGCATCTGCTGCCTTAACAGCGCTAGCACTATTCGCTGCTTTCGTGGGAATTTCTGGAATTGACTCCATTGATATTTATAAAGCACCTGTATTAGCAGCATTATTTGTAGGTGGTATGATTCCATTTATCTTCTCTTCTTTAGCAATTGCAGCGGTAGGTAGGGCAGCTATGGATATGGTGCAGGAAGTAAGAAGACAATTCAAAGAAATGCCAGGCATTATGGAGGGTACAACCAAACCTGAATATGAAAAATGTGTGGATATTTCAACTAAGGCTTCCATCAGAGAAATGATTTTACCTGGAGCTATTGCTTTGATCACTCCTTTATTAGTTGGATTCGGGTTAAAAGGAGTTTTCGCTGAAACTTCTTCTGCTGAAATTTTAGGTGGTTTATTGGCCGGGGTTACGGTATCCGGTGTTTTGATGGGTATTTTCCAGAACAATGCCGGAGGTGCATGGGATAATGCCAAAAAATCCTTTGAAAAAGGTGTGGAAATCAATGGTAAAATGGAGTATAAAGGATCTGAGCCTCATAAGGCTTCAGTTACTGGGGACACAGTAGGTGATCCTTTCAAAGATACTTCAGGACCATCTATGAATATTTTGATCAAATTAATGTCAATTGTTGCTTTAGTAATTGCTCCTCATATTTCGGTTAAAGACCATAGTACTGCTGAAATTAAGAAAGAAGTAAAGGAAGTAGTAGTTGAAAAAAGTGAAGTAATCAAAGCTGAAAAATAAGATCAGTTTTTAAAAATATAGAAAAGGTTAGTTGTTTCTCCAACTGACCTTTTTTTTTATAACTAACTTAAAACTATTTTCTACTCCCAATTCACTAATCTTTTATTGTATTTATAGTAAATCATTTATATTTTGCTAATACTTTTTTCGGTATTACAAATACAACCCTAATGGCAGACAACAATTCTCAAGACAGCAAGCAAAAGAGAAAATTCTCAATTAAAAAATATATTCGGATAGATTTTAAAACTTTACAAGGTAGAATTACTATTGGGTTTTTATTAATGGGTGCCTTTGCGATCATCATGCTAATCAGCAGTAATTACTCATGGAATAAGCAAATTACGAAAGGAAAAGAATTAATAGCACTAAATAAAAACAGTAGTACGCTGGCTTCCGAAGTTCAACAATTAGTAGATTTGACTACAATCCTTTCCTTTAGGTATATCAGTACAGAGGATGATCTCTTTAAAAATGATATTGAAAACCGGTGGTTCAACAATATTTACCCCAAAGTAGATGAATTAGACAGTTTAGTAAGAGAATTTGGGAATCAAGATATTGTAACCTTCACTGAAGAATTGAATGCTCATTTACCCAAGATCAAAAGCAAGCAAAAAGAAGCTGTAGATGATTTAAGTTTTGAAAAGCTCAATAGTGAAGAACTTATAGATGATATTATACATTTGACTTTTCTTACTACTTCTATTAAGGAGGAATTAGCAAAGTCGGAAAAACAATCTATCCAAAGTATTGAACAGGCTGAACGTAACATCCCACTATTACTTAGCATAGAATTTATTATTGCATTTATCATTAGTACTGCGATCGCACTTTATATAATTCGTTCTGTATTACTAAGAGTTAAATACGTAAAGGTTAATATTAGAGAACTGTCTCAGGGTAACCTGCCTAAAGAGATGGAAGAATCTGAAGATGAATTAAATTCTATTATAAGAGCTATTAATGAATTAACTACAAACCTAAAAGGAATAACAAGATTTGCAGACGAAGTAGGGAAAGGTGATTTCAATACGAATATCACAGTTTTTGAGAATCAAGGTGATTTAGGACAATCTCTTGCAGAAATGAGAAATGAGCTGCAAAATGTCGCTGACGAAGATAAGAGAAGAGTTTGGTTCAATGAAGGAGTAGCCAAATTTGGCGATATTTTAAGAAAAAATAATGAGAATATTGAAAACCTTTCCGCTAGGCTAATTTCAGAGTTAGTTGAATATACTGATTCCATTCAAGGCTCCCTCTTCATTGTAAATAAGGAAGATGAGCAAAACATTAAAATCATTCTGAAAGGAGCTTATGCATATCAAAGACAAAAATTCGTTGAAAAAGAATTAGCTCCTGGTCAAGGTTTAGTGGGACAATGCTACTTGGAAAAAGAGCATATCTATTTATCTGAAATACCCGAAAATTATGTTTCTATTCGTTCTGGATTAGGTGAATCTTCACCAACGCATATCCTAATCAGTCCTATGAAATTAAATGAAGAGGTATTTGGAATTATTGAACTAGCTTCTTTCAGGTCTTACAAAGATCATCATAAAGAATTTATAGAGAAAGTAGGAGAAAGTATTGCTTCCACAATTCAGGGCCTACAAGTATCCATGGAAACTAAAAGATTGTTAGAGGAGTCTCAGTTAAAAGCAGAACAACTACAGGCCCAAGAAGAAGAGATGCGTCAAAATGCTGAGGAGTTAGAAGCTACACAAGAAGAAATGGAAAGGCAAAGTCGTGAAATGGGAGCTTTTAATCAAGCAGTCAGTATTTCAACAATGGTAGCTGAATTTGATAAATCTGGTAAAATCATAGAAATCAACAGCCAATTAGAATTACAAACCGGGTGGGATACGGACGATTTATCAGGTATGGATAGAAAGAAACTCTTTCTGGATGAAGAAGACCAAGATTGGACAAAAACTTGGAATAGTATTACTGATAATATGTCTATGAGCAAATCTGCTACCTTAATAAATAAGCAAGGTCATGAAATCCCGGTTGTGGCTCATTGCATGCCGGTGTCCGATGAACAAGGTAATGCACAGAAAATTGCTTGCATATTTATAAGAAAAGAAAAATTGTAATAACATTATAAATTTAGTGCTGTTATAGAATTCTTAAAGCTTATGCCTTGAAAGAATTTGCGCAACTCATAACTTCTTTAGACCAAAGTACTAAGACCAGTGAAAAGGTGAATGCTTTGAAAAACTATTTTCTATCTGCTGATGATAAAGACAAAATCTGGACATTAGCATTATTCACTGATAGAAAACCCCAACGAGCAGTAACCACCAGCCTTTTGAAAGACTGGGTTATCGAATGGGTAGGAATCCCTGAATGGCTGTTTCAAGAATCGTATCATGTGGTGGGTGATTTAGCTGAAACCATTGCATTATTAATGGCTTTAAATGAATCTTTTGAGCATCAAA
The DNA here is from genome assembly GCF_030534335.1 of Marivirga harenae. Taxonomy (GTDB): domain Bacteria; phylum Bacteroidota; class Bacteroidia; order Cytophagales; family Cyclobacteriaceae; genus Marivirga; species Marivirga harenae. Next base: position 3,786,659 of record NZ_CP130565.1, read on the forward strand.
TCGATAAACCTCTGACAGACTACATCGATACTTTAATCGAATTAAAAAACAAGAATAATAACGAGAAGAAAGCTAGGCTACATTTAATTTATGAGGAATTAGACTCACAGGAACGCTTCGTTTTCACCAAAATCATTACGGGGGGATGGAGAGTTGGGGTGTCACAAAATCTAATGACCAAGGCTATAAGCCAGACTTTCGAAATAGATCAATCAATAGTTGCCCATCGATTGATGGGTAAATGGTCCCCCGAAAATTTCACCTTCCATGACCTTATTCTAGAGGAAAGTAATAATGATCTCGCTTCACGCCCCTACCCATTCTATTTGGCTCACCCTATAACCACAGCTGAAATCCAAATAAATCTAAATCCTTCTGAATGGCAGGCCGAATGGAAGTGGGATGGCATCAGAGGGCAAATAATAAAAAGAAATGATGAAGTCTTTATTTGGAGTCGAGGGGAAGAGCTCGTCACTGATAAATTTCCAGAACTCGAGGCAATGGCAAAACATCTGCCGAATGGGATAGTTCTGGACGGTGAAATAACTGCCTTTGAAAATGGAGAGCCCCTCTCCTTTGCATTGCTTCAAACAAGAATAGGGAGAAAAAATATTACTAAAAATCTTCTAAAGAAAGCTCCAGTTGCATTCATTTGCTATGACCTAATAGAATATGCCGGAAAAGATATTCGAAGTAATTCGTTAGAGAACAGAAGTCAACTTTTAAAAAATTTGATTAAGGAAGCAAAGAATCCAGTATTGATTCCTTCACAATCGATCAAATTTTCTGATTGGACCGAGCTAATTGAAATTCGTAAAAAATCTAGAAGTCTAAAAACGGAAGGCTTGATGCTTAAAAAGAAAGACTCTCTTTATGAATCAGGAAGAAAGAGAGGTAATTGGTGGAAGTGGAAAATTGCCCCTCTCACAATTGACGGAATCATGATTTATGCTCAAAAGGGCCACGGTAGAAGAGCTGATCTATATTCTGACTACACCTTTGCTGTCTGGGATGAAGATGAATTGGTACCATTCGCAAAAGCTTATTCTGGATTAACCGATGCAGAAATGAAAAAAGTAGATGCCTTTGTGAAGAAAAATACAAAAGAAAAATTTGGGCCTGTTCGTACTGTTAAACCTGAACTAGTTTTTGAGATTGCATTTGAAGGAATACAAGAATCTAATCGACATAAATCAGGAATAGCGCTTCGGTTTCCTAGAATAAAAAGATGGAGAAAAGATAAACCCATAAATGAAGCCAACAAATTAACAGACCTGCAAGAACTTCTGAAAAAGTATGGATAAGCGTATTAAAGCAGGTGTAAATTGGTTTCAAGAGAAAAAATGGAGACCCTTTCCTTTTCAAATAGAGACTTGGGAGAATTACTTATCAGGTCATTCAGGTCTATTAAATGCTCCTACAGGCAGTGGAAAGACCTATGCCCTTTGGATTGCTTTTTTAATATCAAAGTTAGATGAAAAGCCACAAAAAGGCTTAAAGTTTCTATGGGTCCTCCCCTTAAGAGCTTTATCAAAAGATATCCAGTCTGCCATGCAAGCAGCAGCTCATGATTTTGGTTTTGACTGGAAAATTGAAATTAGAACGGGTGACACTCCCACAAAGGATCGTCAAAGACAGAAGAAAACTCCCCCGGATTGTCTAATTACTACCCCTGAAAGTCTGCATTTACTACTCAGCCAAAAAAAGGCTACTGAATACTTCAAAAACTTGGAAGCAGTGGTCGTTGACGAGTGGCATGAATTATTAGGAAGCAAAAGGGGAACTCAAGTAGAATTAGCGCTATCGTCCTTCAAGAAACTTAGCAACAATTCTTTAAAAATATGGGGCATTTCTGCTACGATAGGAAATCTTCATGAAGCTCAAGAAGTACTACTAGGCGGGAATGATAAGCAAGGGATCTTCATCAGCGCCAATTTTGACAAAGAAATTAAAATTGAGTCTATTCTTCCAGATGAAGTTGAAAAATATCCTTGGGCTGGGCATTTAGGCATAAAGCTAATTGATAAAGTTTTACCCATTATCAATCAAAATAAGACAACATTAATTTTCACCAACACACGTTCCCAAACTGAAATTTGGTACCAGCAATTATTAAATAAGGCACCCGAACTTGCTGGTGCCATTGCTATGCATCACGGATCTTTAAATAATAATATTAGAACTTGGGTAGAAGAAGCATTACATAGCGGACTGGTAAAAGTAGTTGTTTGTACATCAAGTTTAGATTTAGGTGTTGATTTTAGACCTGTTGATACAATCATTCAAGTAGGCGGTCCAAAAGGAGTAGCTAGATTCGCTCAAAGAGCTGGTAGAAGCGGACATAGGCCTGGTGAAATCAGTAAGATTTACTTTCTTCCAACTCATTCTCTAGAATTAATTGAAGGATCTGCTTTAAGAACAGCTATTCAGCAAAAAGATTTTGAGGCAAGGATTCCTGTTCAAATGGCATTGGATGTGCTACTTCAATTTATGGTTACGCTAGCGGTAGGTGATGGATTCGAACCAGATGAACTTTACAGACAAATCAAAAATACTCATTCCTACAAAAAAATAAATCAAATGGAATGGGATTGGCTGTTAACATTTTTGAAAACGGGAGGAGAAAGCCTATCCGCTTATGATGAGTACCATAAAACTATCACTGAAGATGGTATCATTAAAGTAATTAACAAAAGAATTGCCATGAGACATCGATTGTCAATTGGAACCATTGTAGGCGACCAAGTTTTAAATGTAAAATATATAAAAGGCGGACATTTAGGAACTATTGAAGAATACTTTATTAGCAAGTTGAAACCCGGTGACGTATTTTGGTTTTCTGGTAAAGCCTTGGAATATGTGCGATTAAAAGATATGTCCGTACAGGTAAAAAGGAGCAAAAAGAAAACAGGTCTTATTCCCCAGTGGATGGGCGGAAGGATGCCACTCAGTTCGCAATTATCATTTCATATAAAACAGAAATTAGAAAAACTGAGACTAAATCAACTGGATGAAATCGAATTAAAAACAATCCAACCCATAATAGATCGTCAAAAGAAACTTTCTTTCATCCCAAAACAAGATGAATTGCTAATAGAATCAGTAATTTCAAATGAGGGCTTTCATATCTTCATTTTCCCTTTTGAAGGTCGCTTTATTCATGAAGTATTAGCAGGATTGATCGCGTATAGAATCAGTATTTCACAGCCTATTAGCTTTTCAATTGCCATGAATGACTATGGCTTTGAATTATTAACAGATGAAGAATTTGATTTTGAAGAAATGCTTTCATTAGATTTATTTTCATTGAAAAATTTACATGATGATATACTATCAGGAATTAATGAAACGGAAATGGCCAAAAGGAAATTCAGGGATATTGCCTCCATTTCAGGTATGATATTTAAAGGCTTCCCTGGTAAAAATATAAAGGAAAAACACATCCAAGCATCTTCATCTATATTATTCGATGTTTTTACAGAATATGAACCTGATAATCTATTACTTCTACAAGCTCATAGAGAAGTTATTGAACAACAATTAGAAGAGGAAAGATTGATTAAATCCATGAAGAAAATAAATAAGCAAAAAATAATTTATAAAAAAACCACTAAACCCACTCCATTTGCATTTCCAATAATGGTCGATAGATTAAGAGAAAAGTTTTCGACTGAAACATTGGAAGAAAGAGTGGCAAAAATGCAGGTACAATTAGAAAGTTTATAATTTTAATTTTACATTTGGAAGCAACTATAGAACAAAAAAAATGAAGAATTTAAGTTTAGTACTATTATTAATCGGAATCAGTTTTGGCGCAATTGCACAATCAGATGTTACTGGTAAATGGAAAACGATAGATGACGAAACTGGAAAGGAAAAGAGTGTAGTAGAAATATACGAAAAGGATGGTAAGGTCTACGGGAAAATCACCAAGTTATTCAGAGGACCAGATGAAGAGCAAGATCCTATATGTGATGTATGCCCTGGAGACAGGAAAAATAAGAAAATTATCGGGATGGAAATCATTCGAGGAATGGAATGGGATGCAGATGATAAAGAGTATGACGATGGTGAAATTATGGATCCTAAAGATGGGAAAACATATGATTGTGTATTGTGGAAAGAAGGAAATGAACTAAAGGTGAGAGGATACGTAGCCTTTTTCTATAGAACTCAAACTTGGAAAAAAGTAAACTAATCAATTGGAAATCAACATAGCAGGAGAAAAATTACTGCTTTCTGAAAATAAAATTATCTATTGGTCGAAAGAGTACACTGCTTTTATTGCAGATTTCCATCTTGGAAAAACAACCCATTTTAGAAAATCTGGTATCGCAGTTCCAACTGCTATCATAGAAGCTGAAATTGGGCGTTTAGATGATATCATTTCAAAATTTCGCCCAAAAAGAATATTCTTTTTGGGTGACTTATTTCATAGTGATTTGAATCACGAATGGACTATCTTCAATGATTTTCTAGCACTACATTCTAAGATCGAATTTATTTTGATAAAAGGAAATCATGATATCCTAAGCGAAACGAATTACAAACTAAGTGCACTAAAAATCGAAAAAGAGCCCTACCAATTAAATCCATTTTTATTAAGCCACCATCCAATAAACGTTGATTCGTTTCCTCATGCAGAACTAAATTTCTGCGGACATATTCATCCAGGGATTAGCATTAAAGGAAAAGGGAAATCATACTTAAGTCTCCCCTGCTTTCATTTTGAAGATAATAGAATTATTTTACCCGCCTTTGGCAGATTCACTGGACTAGCCAAGATAAAACCAAAGAAAGAAACACAAACATTTATTGTCCTGAATAATTCTGTACAAAAGTGGAGCTAAAAATAAACTTTCGACATCTTCAAAAAAGGTGACTTGTAAGAAATTAAGCGTTTTTACATTCGAATATTTATAAAAAATTACGTATTATTATAATTCAATGGGTTACCAAATCCACTTGAGCAGTATTAACAGATGAAATTAACAGACAGTCAAATAATTCAACGCATCAAATTAGGTGATGAGTCCGCTTTAGATTACCTCTATAAGCAACATTATAAGATGATGTTAAGAATGGTTTTGAGAAATAATGGAACAGAGCAAGAGGCTCTGGATATTTTTCAAGATGCTTTGATTGTTTTTTGGCAAAAAGCAATAGATGCCAATTTCGAATTGACCTCAAAAATCAGTACTTACCTATTTAGTGTTTGTCAAAACCTATGGAGAAAGGAATTAGAAAGAAAAAAGAAATTTGAGGAAAGTGATAAAGAAGAAAGCGAATACAACCAATTGGAAAATCAGGAAATGGTTAAAATTATCCATGAATGTATAAGTGAATTGGGGGACTCGTGCAAGCAAATTTTAAGTTATCATTATTTTGATGGTCTTTCAATGGACCAAATCGCAAAAAAAATGGGGCTTGCAAATAGCGATACGGCTAAAACAAAAAGATATAAATGTAAAAAAAGGCTGGATGATTTAATTCGATCAAGATATCAAGCCAGCGACTTTTTAGACTGAAAATTATGAGTGAAACGAACTATTTTCGCTTAATTGATGCATATTTTGAGGGTACTATTACCCCTGCTGATAAAGCTATGCTTGAAGCTCAAGTCAAATCTGACCCTCTGCTTAAGGCTGAATTTGATTTGCAAAAAAATATTGTACAGGGGATTTCCAATTCCAGAAAAATGGAATTGAAATCAAGATTGACGGCAATAGATTTACCCTCACAAATTGGCCTATTGGCTGGAGGTGGTGCCAAATGGCTAGCTGGCACAGTGGCGGGAGTAACAATATTTGGCAGCGTTTTATATTGGTCACTAATTTCTTTTGATGACAGCATCAAGCCAATAGACTTAAAGACTGGTCAAGAAATTGAATTTCATACTGAGTATTTAGCTACTTTACCTAAAGTAAAGAAGGAAAAGAAAGTATTTAAAGCACCGAAGAATCTTGAATTAAAAGTTGGTGATTCTGGATCAAATGTTCTTAAATCAAAAGACTCTAAGGATGTAATTAAAGAGGAAAGTAATGTAACTGCTATTGTTCAGCCGCAAGCGTTGATCTCCTATGAAGACGATCAACTATTTACAAATCAAAATGAAGATGATTTAAATCGAATTGAAAGCAGAGAAGTTGCGCATAATAGAGTAGATAAAACGGAAATTGAATTTTTGAAGGCAGTAGAAAATCAAGATAATTATCATTATCGATATTTTAATTCAAAGCTTTACTTATATGGTGACTTCAAAGATATGCCATATCAAATTATTGAATTGAATGATAAAGGCAAAAAGCAATTATTCCTTAGCCACAACGAAGAAGTGTATATCATTAAAGATAAAACCACTGAAATCACGGAATTAAGGGAGCTTCAGGACGAGATGCTGAAAATGGAAATTCAGCTGATCGTGGAAGAATAGTATCCTCACTTGTAAATAAACACAAGGCTTTTCAAAATATTTGGAAAGCCTTTTTTGTTTTTATAGAGAATTAATAAGCTAAGCATAAATAAATTCTTATTTTTGAACTTTCAATTATGAGCAAGGAAAAGAAATATAGAAAAAAGAAGAAATTAGGGCATTACCCCTTTATAAGTGTCATTTTCAGTATGACTTTAGCCTTATTTATTCTCGGATTATTTGCGCTCTTGATTACTACAACTTCCTCCTTGACAAAAATAATCAAGCAAAACGTAGAGATGCAGGTTTATCTAAAATCAAACCTCTCTGAACCTCAGCAATTACGAGTAAGTAAATCATTGGCTTCAAAAGAATACATTTTAAATGAAGATAAAATTGAAGCTATACGGTTCATTTCAAAAAAGGAAGCTGCTGAAAAGTTTATAGAAGAAACTGGAGAGGATTTCATGCAGTTTTTAGGCGATAATCCCTTGAAAGATGCATTTATAGTCAAAATTGCTCCAGAATTTCACTCATCAGATAAAATGAGTGAGGTCCAAAAAAGTATCGAGAATATAAATGGAGTTTTTGAGGTAATTTACACGAACAATATGGTGCAGAGTATAAATGAGAACATCACAAAAATCAGTATTGTCTTATTAAGTATTTCTGTTTTGCTATTTATAGTAATTGGAATCTTAATAAACAATACGATCAAATTAGCACTATTTTCTCAAAGATTTTTAATTAGGAGCATGCAATTGGTTGGGGCCACAAAAGGTTTTATCAGAAAACCATTTATCTACCGTTCTATATTGCATGGATTAGTATCAGCAGTGATTGCAGCTAGCTTGCTTTTTGGATTATTGACCTACGGAAGTCAAAAATTAGAAGGCTTGGCTGAACTACAGAATCAACAGATGTTATTAATCATTTTTGCTGGACTAGTAGTCACAAGCATTAGTATTGCAAGTTTTAGTACCTATAGAGCCATGCAAAAATATATGGCAATGTCTTTAGATGAATTATATTAAACAACTTTTATGTCAGAAAAAAGGAAATTAGCATTCGGTAAGAGCAATTACATCCTCATGATTGCTGGGATTTTAACTCTAATAATCGGTTTTATCATTATGACCTTAGATAATGAACAATACGGCTTTGGTTTCTTAGGATTAACTCTTGGGCCAGTAATTGTTTTTATTGGTTTCATTATAGAATTATTTGCTATTTTAAAGAAGCCTAAGCAGTAAGAATGGGAATACTTGAAGCTATTATTCTTGGAATCATTCAAGGATTATCAGAATTCTTGCCCGTTAGCAGTAGTGGTCACCTGGAAATCGGGGCGGTTTTACTCAATGCGCACACATCTGAAAGCTTATTGTTCTCAGTCTTGGTTCATGCTGCTACTGCCCTGTCTACTATTATTGTTTTCAGGAAAGATATTACCAACATCATCAACGATATTTTCAAATTCAAATGGAATGACTCTTACGATTTTGTTGTAAAAATCATTATATCAATGATACCAATTGCTATAGTAGGAATATTTTTTGAAGATCAAGTGGAAAGCTTGTTTACCGGAAACCTTCTTTTGGTAGGTAGTATGTTGTTAGTAACAGCCATATTGTTAGCTTTTACTCAAACCGTAAAAAACAAAACAGGTGGCCCTATAAAATATTGGCAAGCAATAATTATTGGAATTGCACAGTCAGTGGCTATTCTCCCTGGTATATCACGATCTGGGGCTACAATAGCAACAGCCCTATTAATAGGTGTAAACAAAGAAAAAGCAGCAAGGTTTTCCTTTCTGATGGTACTGGTACCCATTTTAGGAGCCTCATTCTTAAAAGTATTAGATTATATTGAACAACCAGCTGTTGCCAATCAAACAAGTGGGTTTGTACTATTTATGGGATTTCTAATGGCATTTTTAGCAGGTCTATTTGCTTGTAAAGCTATGATCAAAATCGTTAAAGAAGGGAAATTAATTTATTTTGCTATCTACTGTGCAATTGTTGGAACTATCGCCATTATAAGCCAATTGATATGAGTGAAACTGTAATCAATTATAACGAAGGGAAGGTCCTTTTAATTGACAAACCACTTAATTGGACCTCTTTTGATGTGGTGAAGAAATTGAAATTTACACTAAAGGTTAAAAAAATCGGACACGCAGGCACTTTAGATCCACTAGCTACTGGACTGTTGATTCTGTGCACTGGCAAAATGACCAAATCCATAGAAAAGTACCAAGCACAGGAAAAAGTCTATACCGGGGAATTCACATTAGGTTATATCACCCCCTCCTATGATTTAGAAACTGAACCTGAGCTCATTAGTGAAACAAAGCATCTCAAAAAAGAAGATTTAGAAGCAGCAACTTTAGATTTTGTAGGAGAGATTAATCAAACCCCTCCTATCTTTTCTGCTGTAAAGAAAGATGGAAAAAGAGCTTATTCATTAGCAAGAGAGGGAAAAGAAGTTAAATTAAACTCTAGGATAGTCACTATTGACGAATTTGAAATTACAAGTTTCGAGAATGGTAAGGTAAGATTTAAAGTCCGTTGTTCCAAAGGAACTTATATCCGTAGCTTAGCCCATGATTTTGGACAGAAACTAGGAGTTGGTGCCTATTTATCAGCATTAAGAAGAACAAAAATCGGTGACTTTTCCGTTGATGATGCTGAAAACTTAAATGATTTTGTAAAAAAAAATAAAGTAGATACGAATGATCGTCCATAACGGATATGAAAATTTAGAAGGTATCAAAAACGCTGTTGTGACCATTGGTACTTTTGATGGAATACATCTTGGGCATCAGGAAATCATCAGCCGAATTATAGATTTAGCAAAGTCAATAAACGGAGAGACAGCATTAGTTACATTCTGGCCTCATCCCAGATATGTACTGGGTAAAAATAAAGATGATCTAAAATTGTTGACCACATTTGATGAGAAAGCCGAAATCTTAGAGCAATTAGGATTAGATCATATTGTTAGAGTAAACTTTACAAAAGAATTTTCTCATTGGACATCTGAACAGTTTATTCAAAGAATCATAATTTCTGCATTACATACAAAGAGATTGGTTATAGGATATGACCATAGATTCGGGAAAGATAGAGAAGGGGGCTTCGATCATTTAAAGCAACATTCAGATCAATACGGCTTCCAAGTTGAAGAAATCTCAAAACAGACGATTGATGATGTAGGAATAAGTTCTACAAAGATCAGAAATGCAATTGAAGTAGGGGAAGTAGAGTTGGCCCATGATTTTCTAGGGAGATTTTACGAAATCAATGGAGAGGTCGTAGGCGGAGACAAAATTGGCAAAACCATCGGATTTCCTACTGCCAATATCCAAATTCCAGAGTCCTACAAATTAGTACCAGCAGATGGTGCTTATGCGGTAATTACTCAAATAAAGGGTAAGGAATATAAAGCTATGCTTAATATTGGGTTTAGACCTACTGTGAATGGAAAATCCAAGAAAATTGAAGCAAATATCTTTGATTTTGATCAAGAAATTTACGGGGAAAATATAAAAGTGAGCTTCATAAAGCGATTAAGGAAAGAAATTAAATTTGATTCAAAAGAGGAGCTTAGTAATCAATTGAAAAAGGATAAGGAAAAAGCGCTAAAAATATTGAATGCATAAATTTGAAAAAATTAAAATACTTAACTTGGTGTTAAATTATAGATGTTGGGTTGGAGTCAATTGAATTCATGAAACAAATGAATGTAAAATTCATTTTCTTATACTCTTAGAATTCAAAAGCAATAATCCAATCAAAGTATTCTAAAATACGTTAATTAAACATAAAAACATGATTAATAAAGTAGTTAAAAATGCAAATGAAGCTGTAAAAGACATTCCCGATAATGCAATTCTGATGTTGGGTGGTTTTGGACTGTGCGGTATTCCAGAAAATAGTATTCAGGCATTATTGGATACTAAGGTGAAAGGACTGACCTGTATTTCAAACAATGCAGGTGTTGATGACTTTGGAATCGGATTACTACTAAAAACTCATCAGGTGAAGAAAATGATTTCTTCTTATGTTGGTGAAAACGCTGAATTTGAAAGACAACTATTGTCTGGTGAATTAGATGTAGAGTTAATACCACAAGGTACTTTAGCTGAAAGAGTACGAGCTGGTGGAGCAGGAATCCCTGCTTTTTATACTCCCGCTGGCTTTGGAACTGAAGTTGCAGAAGGAAAAGAGACTCGAGAATTTGAAGGTAAAATGTATCTACTAGAAAAAGGTTTAGTAGCTGATTTTTCATTGGTTAAAGCTTGGAAGGGTGATACAGCGGGTAATTTAATTTTTAAGGGAACTGCCAGAAATTTCAATCCTATGATGGCTGCAGCAGGAAAAATCACCATAGCTGAAGTTGAAGAATTGGTTCCAGCAGGCAAACTAGATCCTAATGAAATACACACACCTGGCATTTACGTCCAACGTATTTTTGAAGGTAAGAATTATGAAAAAAGAATTGAACAAAGAACCGTAAGATCTTAAGGTATGTCACTAGATAAAATTGGAATTGCAAAAAGAATTGCACAAGAAGTTAAAGATGGAATGTATATCAATTTGGGTATAGGTATCCCCACCCTAGTAGCTAATTATATCCCAGATGCATTAGATGTGGTATTGCAATCTGAAAATGGGCTGCTAGGAATAGGACAATTCCCAATAGAGGAAGAAGTAGATGCAGACCTCATCAATGCAGGAAAACAAACCATTACAATGCGTGACGGTTCTGTCTTATTTGATTCAGCTGAGAGCTTTGCTATGATTAGGGGTGGTCATGTTGATTTAACTATATTAGGAGCCATGGAAGTTTCAGAAAATGGGGATATTTCGAACTGGAAAATTCCAGGTAAAATGGTGAAGGGAATGGGAGGTGCTATGGATTTAGTTGCTTCCGCTAAAAATATAATTGTAGCGATGCAACACACCAGTAGAAGCGGTGAGTCAAAACTATTGAAGAACTGTAGTTTACCTATTACGGGTTTGCAATGTGTAAAGAAGATCGTTACCAACTTGGCCGTTTTGGAGGTTCAAAATGGTGGAGGCTTCAAATTATTAGAAAGAGCTCCTGGCGTAACAGTAGATGAAATTAAAGAAGCAACTGCAGGCAAGCTTCTAATCGAAGGAGAAATCCCTGAAATGAAAATAGACTAAATATGAAAGGTTTTAGTAAAGTACTTGGAATCTCTATTGTAGCTGTAATATTAACTGTCAGTGCTTGCAAAGAAAAAAATGATAACTTCTTACTCCCTTCTATTGAAGAGGATGTGGATTTAGGAGCTCAAGTGGCTGACGAAATTGAAAACAATCCGAATGATTTCCCAATTCTGGATGAAAGTGAATATGAAGATGCATACAGTTACCTGAATGAGCTTCTAAATCACATCTTGACTTCTGGAGAAGTTCAATATCAAGATGAATTTGTTTGGGACATTCATATTATTAAAAATGATTCAGTTCTTAACGCTTTTGCAACACCCGGTGGATATTTATATGTTTACACAGGATTAATCAAGTATTTAGACCAAGAAGATGACTTAATGGGTGTGTTAGGGCACGAAGTTGCTCATTCCGATTTAAGACATACTACCAGAAATATACAAAGGCAATACGGAATAAATTTTATACTTCAATTGATAACAGGTGAAGACCCTAGTCAACTAGCACAAATTGCTGGTCAAATTGCAGGAACAGCAGCAGGTTTAAGCTTTTCGAGATCCTTTGAAGAAGAAGCTGACGCAAAGTCAGTAGAATATCTGGCAAATACACCTTACGCTTGCAATGGTGCTTATTCATTTTTTCAAAAACTACTGGATGAAGGACAAGCAAATGGAACACCTGCATTCTTAAGCACACACCCAAACCCAGAAGATAGAGTAGATGACATTAATACAAAAGCAGATGAGTTAGGTTGCGATATAACGCCTCTGGCACCTGCTACTTATGAGGACTTTAAAAACATGTTACCTCAATAAATTAACTAGTTTAATAATAGATAGAAATAGCAAGAATGAAGAAATCGAACATAAACTTCGAAATTGACTTAGACAAAGAAAATGTACCTGAAAAGATTCATTGGTCTGCCACCGATGCTGGGGAAGAATTGACAGAAACCAAAAGCATTAGTATATCGCTCTGGGATCATGAGCAAAAAAACTCGATGAGAATTGACTTATGGACAAAAGAAATGCCAGTGGATGAAATGAAAAGGTTTTATATTGATTGCCTGGGTGGTATGGCTCAAAGTGTATTGAACTCAACTGGCGATGAGTTTATGGCGGAAGAAATGAATATGCTTTGTGAAAAACTTGTGAAGCATCTTGAGAGAGAAATGAAAGAACAAAAATGATAAAAAAAAGAGGTCAATTAACTTTGGCCTCTTTAAACTTAAAGTCTAATCATGCTACATCATCGGCCAATGGTTCAATGTTGAACTCCATATCTAACGAATCCCTAAAATCCTCAATTTCTTCACCCATTTCTTCATCCCCTTCAACAAAATTCCAAGTTATACTTAGTTTTGTGCCGTTATTTTCAATATCCTTTAAATCAGAAAGTAAATCAAACAAACATTTAGATGAGGAAGTATTAAAGTATTTCAAATATATATTCACATCTAATTTTTGAGGGCTATTCCCTCCAAAGGCCTTTAGCTTCGACCTTAACATATTAAAAAGCATTACTACATCATCATCATATGATTTACCTTTAATCTGCAAGGTTCCATTTTCTTCATCGAATCGAACGTATGGGGCAGCTTCTTTTGCTGGAATTTCTAATACACTCATTAAAAGTAAGTTTTGTTTATTTAGCAATTATAGTCAATATCCTTCGCATTTCTCATAAAAAATATAGTCATGTAAGATAAATTCGATAAATTAAACTTTTTTATCGATTATTGATGAAATGTTGTGCAAACAATTATTTAAGTTTAGATTTAAATTATGAATGTGAACAAACACATATACAATAACTTATACAAAGGTAGGATTAGAACAAATAGCATTTTACTATATGTGTTAAATTTCCTTACTTTTGGGTGTCTTACATCTATATTTCTTTACGGTACGTATAGTATATTTAATCCTGATCTTGCCTATCTTTTCGGAATAATTGTATTGGTTTTAATCTCTATTTTTAACAATAGTTTCTTTCAAAAACCTTATTGGGTCTTAAGACCCAAAATCAATCAAAGTCTATTTTCCAATTTTTTAAATATTACAAGTCTAATATTTGCTGTTATATACAGTACTCTGATTATTTTTAATTATCAAAACGGCCTTGTCGATGTGGAGTTTGGTACCACAGGGTCTTTAATCTTTGCTGCTGGCCTACCCTTCTCGTATTATATTTGGATGATATTTACCCAAACTAATGAAGAAGCAATCGCTGAAATTATTGAAAACACTTCATTGAAGTCCTATAAGAAATATGAAATCTATTTTCTCCTGATATTCATAACAATTTTTGGATTAATTTACGACTATTTACCACAGTCAGTAGACGTTCTTCTGCTTGTTCCTACAGGTTTACTATTTATATTTTCCCTCCTAAATGCAGTTCTTAACAGAAAAATCCATAGTGATATCCTGTTATATTTCAATGCAATTAAGAAATCTCAAAAAGTTGAAATTGAGAAGGATTCAATAATTGGGATTTATGAAAAGCTACCATACCAATTGATTTCTAAAATAGAACTTGATTTTCTCGGCCGATCTTTCTCCGAGCAGAAATATCTCCTATTCACTTTAAAAAGAATTTCGGCAATAGATGCACTTGAACAGTTAGAGACCCTAGTTAAAAATTGCGATAAAAAGAATCCTATTTTCAACACTTTGGTGGAAGTACATGACTATCTATCAAATGTTGAAGACAAAATATCTAAAATAGAAAATCCGTACGAGTTCATTGAACAATCTAATGACATAATTTTAATCAAAGGCGTTATTCGGCAACAAATTAAAAATGAAGATCGAAATCTTATAATAAAGTTGCTAAACGATAATAGAATATCAGTGAAAAAACCTGCCTGCATTGTGGCGGGATATTATGAAGATATAAATATTATCTCTATCCTAATTGAACATTTAGAAAAGCCTGAACTAACTTATTGGGCTCAATTGGCCCTTCAAAAAATAGGTAAAAAAGCCTTGAAGTATATAGAGATAGAGTTCTCAAAAAGAAATGCAAATCTACTATTTGTGGAATCCTCTTTTAATTTAATATCTAAACTTGGAAATGAAGAAGGATACAACTTGCTCTTTAAAGCATTAAACGAACCAGACAGCAATGTGAGAAAAATTGCTGCGAAAAAAATCATACTCTATAACCTTAAAGTGACCGAAGATCACAGGAAATATTTCACCAAACTATTTGATGACTTAGTATTGACACTTCTAAGTAATGGTTATATACTCCAGCAATTAGAATCAAAAAATGAAAATTTCAAATCACTTAAAAATGCACTATATAACGAAAATAAAGAGTCACTTTATCTTATAATCAACATTGCAAAACTGTATTACAATGAATCAGCAATTGAAAAAATATTTGAACATTATGGGAAAAATTCTTGCTCGTTACATGCTTCCTCAAATATTTTGATTGAATTAATTGTTAGGAATAATATTTCCGTGCGAAATAAAATAAAGGTCTTGTTTTCTCCTAATGAAAAATTATTGCTTGAGTCATTACAAGAAGAATTCCCATCTATAAATTTAAAACCAAAATTTAAGTTTGATGAAGACTTGATATGGTTAATCTTAAAAAAGGAATATGATCAAATAAATAGTTGGACTAGAGTGTGCGCTTTAAACATCATTCAATATTCCTTTAAAGATGATATTCCGTTTGAATTAGCATCCGAGTTTTTAAATAAAAATCAGTTACTCAAAGAAACTGCTGCCTTGAACATTTATAAAAATCTGCCTGAATTTTACACAATATTCCTGTCAAGATTAAACGAAACGGAAGCAAAACAAATAGATTATTTAATCCGGTCAAATCTAGACACCGGTAATCAAAAGCAGATAAATGCAGACAATTTTTTATTGTACGACAAAATTAATTTTCTGATTAGTACTCCATACTTAAATAAATTATCAATTTCCGAAATCATCAATGCTCATCGTTACTTTAGAGTTAAAGTTTTAAGGGCTGGTGAACATCAACTATCCTTGAATGAAGAATTTAACTTAGGTTATTGGTTAATAGAAACTGGCAAAGTTTCCTTTTCAAAAAATGGTATTGATTTTTACGAATATGGTAAAAGGGATATTGTAAAAGTATCTGATCATGAAAGTCCTTCTGAAAATGTTTATTTCTATCTGGAGGAAGATACTCGCTTTTTGATTGTCGAAGAAATAATCCTTATAAATATAATTAGAGATTATGATTATATTATGCAAAAATATATTGATATCTTGCCTGATAAAAGTCCAAAAAAACATATTAAGGAATTAAATCAAAACGCTGCTTGAAATTTAAAGTATATCATATAGCCCTTTTTTTTATTGCATTTTGCTTGCACCTGCAAACTAATGCACAACTAGAAAGAATAGAAAAATTTGAAATTGATGATTTTCTAGGTGAAAAAGCATTTAAATCTGCTACTCAAAGTGACGGACTTCTTATCTACTTTAACACTTCTGCTGGAATCCTTAGTTATGATGGACACGAATTCAGAAGCGTAAGAGGTTTAAATAATGAGGTTGATATAAACCAGATTTATTATTTTAATAATTCATTATTTATTTCTTCAAAAAAATCATTAAGCCAATATTTTCCTAAGAATGATTCGATTTCTACTATTTCTGACATAAATGTGAACCAGTTTGATGAAATCGGCAATCAATTATGGATGATCACTGATCGAGAATTGTATGTGTGGGAAAATAATAAGTTAAAAAAAATATATCAGGCTGAAAATTCAGAACAATTTACGTGCTTAGAAGTGAAAAATAGCACCACACTAATTGGTCATTCGGAAGGACTCACGGTATTAAATAAAGGAAAAAAGGTAAAGACATTTGCCAGTTACTTAAAGCCCTCTAAATTTATTGATGGAGACTCATCAATACATATTTTGAGCGGAAATGCCATTCTAGAACTTGTCGGTGACCGTGTGGTCAGAAGTTTAGCAAATAACACTGAGATTCTAGATTTTTATGTTGATGACTTTGGCAAAACGTGGTTTATAGATGAGCAATCTATTTTAAAAGTGAATGATTTAATAAAATCGAAGCCACAATTTGTAGCAAAAAATAAACCGGTAAAAGGAAATAGTATATTTAATGATAAAGAAGGCAATTTATGGATTTTAGGTAACAGCCAGCTTGTTAAACTGACTCAAAAAAACCCCTTCTCAAAGATACCGGAAGATAACGCTAGGAAGGTTTTTGTTGGAAGCAATGGTAACTTAATCCTAAAAACAGATGAGATTATTATGTATAATTTCATTACTGAAAACCAAACAGTTAAAATACCCAAATCATCTACTCCTTTAAGTGAATATTATGCATTTGATGATGAGGATAACTGGATTATTACCATTAATGAAACAATATATTCTCTAAGTAAAAAAGAAGGAAAACTAACTTCCATTTTAAACCAAAGCCAGTACGCCCCTTTAAAAAAGGTGAAGGAGGGACAATACATTGCTAAAAATAGAGCAGGAACTTTATTCTTAGTAAATGACGAATTCATTCCTACCAAAAAACTAGCCGGATCTAATTCTTCTCATAAAATCACCTTTTCTAATCAAAAAATATATACTTATTCAAGCCCAAACTCAATTACAGTATTAGATAGCATCGGTGAGATTGAACTTAGAACAGACTTTGCAGACAGTATTAAGTTAGCAAATGTTGTCCCAGCCAAAGATGGATATTGGTATTTTGGGACAAATAAGATTTTTTGGATGAATGCGGACGGGCAAGCTAATTTAGTTGATATTGATCAATCAGAGAACCTCGAAAATATTTATATCATGAATGTATTTGATGATATGGAAAATAATTTGTGGGTATCATCCAAAAACACTCTGTTCAGATTTCCTATAGCAGAAAAAAGTAATAAAACTATCCTTCAGAAACCAGAAAAGTATGATAAAAATGATTTTATATTTTCATCATATTTTAAAGATGCTGTCCGTGACAACACAGGTCGTATTTGGTTCCTCAATGAGAACGGTATTTCTCTATATAATCCGCTAAAGGAAATCCCAAATTTGGTCCCGCCAAGCGTGGAAATCACAAAATCAATTGCTTATCAATTAGATGATTTCAACAACCCTACTGATACAGTTTTTCTCACAGACAATAACCAGAAAATAAGTAATAATTCAATTGTTGTCATTGAACCAAAAGTGATCAACCATTTTGACAATTCAAACTCTTCAATTAGTTACAAAAATGTAAGTATTAATCAAAGCGAAAGAATAATTGGATCAGACGAAAAAATTATCCTAACGGATTTATCTGATGGTTTAAATGCTATCGCTATTAAAGGCTATAATAGCAGTGGAGTTGAAAGTATAAACGAAGAGAAAATTAACATTTATGTGACCCCACCGATTTGGAAGAGAAATTGGTTCTATGCTTCAACTGCCTTATCACTTCTATTTTTAGGCTTTATAGGATATAGAACCGTGATAAGTATCAAGAATAGCAGGGCAAGAGAGCTGGAAGATGAATTACACAAAGGATTAGAAGATTTGGAAAAAAAATCACATCTCCAAGTACTAAAAGCTGAAAGACTTAAGCAATTAAATGATCTCATAACTTCTCAAAAGAGTGAATTAGAGAAAAAGAATAAACAAATTGAATCGCAGAAATATGAGTTATCTCTAACCAATCAACAAATTAAAAAACAGAAAGATTTACTTGAAGAAACAAGTAGTAAACTAACATCCAGTATAAATTATGCGAAAAGGATTCAAAATGCTTTAATGAGCACTGAGGTTGAGATCAAGAAAGCTATTGATGAAAGCTTTGTATATTTCCTTCCCAGAGATGTTGTTAGCGGAGACTTTTTTTGGTTTAATAAAGCAGAGAATGAAAAAGGAGAAGAACTCTGGATTTTGGCAGCAGTTGACTGTACAGGACATGGGGTTCCTGGGGCTATTGTTAGTGTAGTTGGTATGAACCTACTGAACAACATCACAAAGTTAAAAAAAGTATATGATCCTGGTCAAATACTAACGGAAATGAATCAAGACATCATTTCAGATTTAAGACAAGATGAAACCCAGGTCAATGATGGGATGGATATGACCATCGTAACATACAATACGGTAAGTAAGCAATTATATTTTGCTGGTGCGAAAAACCCATTGATGTATGTTGAAGACGGGGAATTAATTAGGATTAAAGGAGACAAACATGCAATTGGGGGGCAACAGCGCGGTGATGACCGAATTTTCATTACTCATACACTGGATTTAACTGACGGGAAGAAAAGAACATTCTACCTTTTCTCTGATGGTTTTCAAGACCAGTTTGGTGGTGAAAAAGGATTTAAATATTTAGTAGGTAACTTCAAAAAACTCTTATTATCTATTCATCAAAAAAATGTACTGGAACAAAAAACCATTTTACATGAGGAAATTGAAGACTGGAAAGATGGATACGCTCAAACTGATGATATTCTGGTAATAGGATTTAAAATATGACGAAAAAGCATCACAATATCATTATTAAGTTTACAGAAAACGACAATATCAAAAGTGAAAATCAAGACTTGGGATGGGTAGACTATTTTGCAAAATTTTTAACATCAGCTTTATCCTACAGGATTAAAGAAAAAGTGAACATCATTTATAAAAATGAACTGGAGTTAATTACAAAGGAAGATTTTGACAATTCAAACCTGATTTTTTATATCCTATCACCTGCTATGGTGTTTTCTTCTAATATAAATCAAGATTCTACGGAGTTAGAACAAGCATTCAATTTTGATATCCCCCTAATTAACTCGAAAATTAAAAAAGTTTTTAAAGCTCCAGTGAAGATTGAAGATCTTCCTCTTTCCTTATCAACTCCTACTTACTATCGTTTTTTTGACAATAGTTTAATTAACGAACAAAATTACGAAACCTATGAGGGTTGGAATGAATTTCAAGAAAACGAAAGCTATTGGCAGGTATTTGCAGACGTTTTATTAGACACCTTATCCACATTAGAAAACAAGAATTCAGAGGTTAGTAGTAGAATATTTATTTCCGATAAGAATAAAAGCTATTATCACGCTAGAAATGTTATCAAAAGAGAATTAAAGGCGTTTAACGCTGAAATATTCCCTGATGAGGATTTTTCAATTGAGGCAAACTATATGGAAGATCCTGAAGAATTCTTCATGAAGAAATGTGATATGTCAATCCATTTTCCTGATGAGTTCGTTGGTCTGACAATCGAAAAAAGAAAAAAAGCTTTCGATAAGCTTCCGGAGAAAAAACGACTAATTTGGTTTAGCCCAACTGAAAGCCAACAACCAGAGAAGAAAGCAAAGTATAATGAATTGAAGATTCAATTAAAACCTTATCCAAATATTGAAGCGGTTGAAACCACGATAGAGGAGTTTAAGGAGATTATCAAAGAAAACATAAATAAAATAATTCAAAAAGAAGAAACTGTTCTACAATCAGTTAAACAAATCATTTATATAATATCTGACAGTAAATTAGATAAAAAAAGTCTAGATTTGCTTCATAAAGATAAATCCATTTCGCATAATTATGAATTGAAATTGATTGATAATGTAGAAAACGTTACTGATTACCGACATCTTCATTATGAATTATTAAGAAAAGCTGATTATTTCATTATTTTGTTCTTTAGAAACAATTTACCATGGTTGAATTCTATGTCTGCTGAAATAAAAAAGGCACCTGGTTTCAGAAATGACAAAGAAATTTTAGGAAAATACATAATATTCAATGAAAATTCTGTATTTAATGACGGGAAACTAAACGAATTCGAATTAATTAAAAAAGATGAACCGAGTCAAATAATTGAAGTAGTCAAAAAATTAGCGGTTTAAGTGCAAGAGAACAACATTAGTAATAGGGAAAATAAAGTCAATCCATTTCCGGGGCTTAGGCCTTTTGGTATAGAGGAGAGCTATCTTTATTTTGGTCGTGAAGGTCAAAGTGATGAGGTGCTGTCTATTCTCGAAAAAAATCGCTTTGTCAATATTCTTGGATCATCGGGTACAGGTAAATCGTCCTTGATGTTTTCAGGCGTAATCCCAACTCTACATGGAGGATTTATTTCAAAGGCAGGCAGTGAATGGGAAATTATCACCGCTAAACCTGGATTGAATCCAATAAAAAACCTCGCTTTAGGTTTTAAGAAACATATAGAAAGTAAAAGCCAAGATGATCCCACTGATTTTTCTCATCAATTAATTAATGAATATTTATTTGAAGCTGTACTAAACAAAAGCACCAAAGGATTAAGTGATCTATTTAAGTTAAATAAATACTTAAAAGGTAAAAACTTATTACTGTACTTAGATCAATTTGAAGAAATTTTTAGGTTCAGAAAATTGGGAGAAACGAAACACATCAATGAATCCCTAGCATATGTAAACTTAATATTAGAGGCTATTAGACAAAGTGAAGTCCCTATTTACATAGCTCTCTCCATGAGATCCGACTTCTTGGGTGATTGTGAACAATTCCCTGAACTCACAAATAAAATTAATGACAGTCACTATTTGATCCCTCAAATGACTAGGGAGCAAAAGAAGCTTGTGATTACAGGACCCGTTGCAGTAGGTAATGCTAAAATATCTAATCGATTGGTTCAAAGGTTGCTTAATGACATGGGTGACCGATTTGATCAATTACCGGTTTTGCAACATGCCTTGATGCGGACGTGGGATTATTGGATAGACAGCAAAAAAGACGATGATCAAATAGATTTCATTCATTATGAAGCAATAGGTGGAGTAAATGAGGCATTATCACGTCATGCTGATGAAGCATTCTATGAGTTAAATGAAGAAGAGAAAGAAATATGTGAAAAGCTATTCAAGACTATAACCGAGAAGAGAAGCGATAACGATGGAATTAGAAGGCCAACACCACTCAAGGAAATCTCCAAAATAGTTGATGAGGAAGAACATATTCTAATCAAAATAATTGATAAATTCCGCATTGAGGGCAGAGCCTTATTAACCCCAAGAGAGGAATATGAGTTGCATAGCGATTCAGTAATCGATATTAGCCACGAAGCATTAATGCGTGTCTGGTATAGACTTAAAAACTGGGTACAAGAAGAGTCGCAATCTGCACAAATATATTTGAGGCTTTCAGAAGCTGCCAACAAATTTCAGCAAGGAAGTGGTGGATTATGGAGACCACCTGATTTACAATTGGCAATAGAGTGGAGAAATAGTACAAAGCCCACCTTAAAATGGGCACTTCAATACGAAAACAATTTTGAGGCAGTTATTCTTTTCCTTGAAAAAAGTGAAGAGTCGTATAAAAAAGAATTAGAAACAAAAGAGCTCCTTCAAAAAAGAAGACTTAGGCGCTCCAAAGTGATTGCGACAATTTTGGGTACCGCTGC
Source organism: Marivirga harenae (assembly GCF_030534335.1). Taxonomy (GTDB): domain Bacteria; phylum Bacteroidota; class Bacteroidia; order Cytophagales; family Cyclobacteriaceae; genus Marivirga; species Marivirga harenae. The sequence continues at coordinate 3,808,681 of NZ_CP130565.1, forward strand.
GGTGCTATCCATAATTTTCTTGGTCTACGCCTTTAATCAAAGTAGGATTGCTGAGAGGCAACGGGAAATTGCAGAATCTAAATCGCAGGAAGCCCAAAGAGAGTCAGATCGAGCAAAAGAGAGTGAGTTAATTGCACAAAGACAAAAAATTGAAGCTAATAAATCCAGTATTAGAGCTAATGCTGAGAGGGAAAAGGCAGAGTATAGTTTCTTGTTAGTACAAGAGGCACGAGATGTCGAAAAGAAAGCAAGAGAGGAATTGGCTATTAAGGCAACTGAGGAAGAAAAAGCTAGAAAGGACGCACAAGAAAAATCAAAACAATTAGAATTAACTAACCTTCAATTAGAAGACGAAAAGAATAATTCCAGACAATACAGCATGAGGGCCATTGCCTCATCTTTAAGCGTTAAATCGTTGCAACAGGAAGATGATGAGCTCAAAGGACTTTTGGCACTCCTTGGTTTTAGATTCAATATAAACAACGAGGGCTACGAAAATAATAATGATATATATAATGGATTGTTCTATGCAGTGAAAAATTATGACCCAGAATATTATAATGCGTTTAAAAGCAAATCGACTGACGTCAGGTCATTACAATTTGTAAAAAATAAGTACTTATACACTACTAGTGCTTCTGGGAGAATTAACGCTTGGGAAGTTGAAAACAAAACTGCAAACAGAAGTATTGTGATTTTTGATGAAGAAGGAGTTTTTGTGAAGAAAATTTACGTAGATGAGGAAAATCAAATCCTAGTCGCTCTAACGGACAGCCATGACTTTTACGTAATTGATGTTGCCGACAGAATTAGGGAAATACAAAAATATTCTTTGCCCAATAGTTATGCTTATGACGTAAGTTTCATTGAAGGAACTACTGATTTTTATTTATCTGCCTCCGACAACTTCATCTATAAATTTACAAACAATAGTTTAGAGCCCTACCTCAATACCAAGAGTAGAATCTATGATATTGAATTGATAAGCGAAAACATATTGGCTACGGGAAACACTGACGGTAAAATTGAACTTTGGGATATGAATTCTAAAAAAAGTAGAGCCATAATCAGAGAAGCTAATGATAAATATATTCATTCTCTTTCATTCTCTAATAATATCTTGGCAACTGGTGATAACTCTGGTCAGGTAAATTTATTCTACCTGGATGACAAGTATAACGTTCAAAATTCCATAACCCTAAGAGGAAGTGATGGGGAAATTATGACTGACATCCAGTTTAATATGAAGGAAAACCAAATTATCGCTGCAAGTACTAAGGGAACCATCAGAATCTGGAATTTAATTGATCCGGATGAATTTCCAATGATTATAAATGAGCCAGGTTCATGGGTAAATGCCATCGCATTGATGGATCAAGCACATATATTTGCTGGCTGTAAAGATCAAGTATTTAGATTATATCCAATCAAAAGTGAAATTTTAGCAGAAACATTGAAGAACAAGATCAATAGAGATATTACACCAGAAGAATGGGATCGATATATTGGTGATGATCTTGATTACAGCCCAATTTTCGAACAGAGTAAATTTATTGATCAGTCCAGATGAGAATAGTTATTATCACTTTATTTTTACTTTCAATATCAAGCCCTCTCCTACTGGCACAATCAAGTTGCCAAAGGAACCTGAATGAAGCTAGAGCTGATTATTCTAATGGAAATCTATACGCAGTTCCAGGAAAATTAGGTGATTGTTTAGAAGAAGGGTTTACAAAGACAGAGAGAATTGAAGCATTAGAACTCTTAACATTAACCTACATTAACATCAATCAACAAGAGAAAGCTAGAACTACTTTGATAAGGTTATTAAACCTAAAAACCGATTATCAAGTCATAAAAAATGTTGACCCGTCTGAATTGTATTCTTTATATCAAAAAATTGATACCGATATAAAATACTTTATCGGTATTACTGCAGGACTAAATTTAAATTCCATGATAGTTTACGAGGCCCCTAATACTAATCCACTGGGTACTCATACTCCAAACTATGAATCACAATTTACATTTAGACAAGTGGGAGCCCAATTTCTATATCCCATCACTAAGGATATTATAGCTGGTGCTGAAATACAATACCAAAACCATCGATTTTTTTACCGTGAAACCAATGATTATGGTGATAATGACATATCCAATATTAGTTATCAAAGTAGTAATGATGCTATGAATTTAAACCTTATGTTAAGATATATGAAAGATTTCTATCAATGGAAACCTTTTATTGAATTAGGTACAACCGGCAGATATAATTTGAACTACCGTATCGTAAGTTATATTAATAATTATGAGAAATCAGTAGATGACGAAATTATTAATGAACCAATCAATATCCTTCAAGATAGATCAAAATTTAATATCTCATTAAATGCCAATATAGGTTCAATGATTAAAGTTCGTGAAAACTATATGGAGATAAAATTTGGGGTTAGTAATTATTTTAGATACCATGCAAGCGAGGAGGCGCTTAGTGATTCCGATAAAGATACTATATTAAATAGTATGGCTTTGAAAGAACACTCCTTAAAAAATCTGGTCTATCAACTAAATTTCACCTTTAACATACCATTTTTTAATTTTCAATGAAAAAGAATTACCTTATCTATATTGCTTTTTTGATGCTGCTATCAGTTACTGCTTGTAATCTGGATCCATTTTCTGAGCAAGAGCCTTCAAGTTTTGACAAATTGTATGCTTTGTCGGAAAATGTGGAAGCGGTTGATTTCATATGTAAACCAGATGCCAGCGGTTATATTGTAGTAGGGAATTCAAAATCACTAGATAATTCAGACATTATTATCATTAATGTTGGTAGTGATGGAATGCAACAAAATCTCCATAGAATTAGCACCCCTTTCTATGACGAAGCAGTCAGTGTAAAACTATATCAAGAAGATAATTCAGTACTGATTTTGGCGCATAGAAGAGTAGATCCCTCAGAACCAGAAATTGAGCGAAATCTCATAGTAAAATCAAATTTAGATGGAGTCCCAGTGGGAGCAGAAGGCAACGACTCAAGTGAAGAGATTTCTGCAGACTTTAAAATACTAACGATAAATGAAAATCCTTCTATTTACCTCAATGACTTCTTGATCGAAAATCAGAGATTAATTGCCATTGGAAATATTCATCAAGACGGGAACAACAACAGAAGGAAAATAACACAAATCTATGATTTCAACTCTGTCGATTTCAACAATAGAAATGATTCCGTTTTTGAAAAAGTTCGAGAAAAGTTAGGTTCTAATTTCAACAGCAGCAATTTAAATATTAAAATTTCACCTGGAAACTCACCAGCTTCAGTATATGAAATAATAGGTCAAAATATGAGTGAGAACCCAAATACTGAAACTGATAATACATCTCTAAATATCAGTTGGGAAATTTTTACGGATTTGGAATCAAATGCTAGCGAAAGAATATATGTTGGCTCAGATCAAGATGAAGAGTATGGTGATATTTTATATCATTCGAATGGAAAATATTATGTTGGTGGGAATTACCTACAAACTGACTCTATCTTCTTAATTGCAAAAGAATATAATGGCTCAAACAATAATTCAGGTCAAAGTATTTTTACACTTGTTGATTATGGAAATCGTGTAACGAGTTTAACGGAAGACGAAAATGAGCACATAATTATGGCTACTGTAGACGAGGGGACTTTAAACAGTAGTTCTTATATATTGAAATTTTCCCAGTCAGGGACACCTATTGAAGATGAAGACTTTGAATTTATTAGCACTGGATTTTACAATATCCAGAAAATTCAAAGTGAGCCAGGCAACATTTTGGTTATCCTGTCTCAAAAAACTTTTGAGAATAATTCGACAGCCATAGGATTAATGAAGATAAAATTTTAGCAAAATTCTATTATTCAGTATAAATTTGTCAACTAGTACCCATTTCATTATATTGTAAGTTACACTTAAATAAAAAGTTACGAAACACATTTACAGATATACTAAAATAATTGTACTTGCCTTTACCTCATTATTCTTAATGAGCCAGAAGAGTAACGGCCAGGTAATGATTACCCAAGCTGACCTCAGTAATATTTGTGTTGATGGAGGTTATTATGGTCTTGGTGACATTACAGTTGCAGAGAATTCAAACTCAGATTTTAGTCCTGGAACCAATATTTATTTCAGACTATCTATTCCAGCAAATTTTGAATTTAAATCAGTTTCAGGCTCTTCGAGCTTTTACTCATTCACCACTAACGAGTTAAATATAGACAATATTACTATTACACCTTCATATGTTGAAATTCAGTACGATGTTACTGGTACCTCTTTTTTAGATCAGTTTACATTGCAAAACTTACAGGTAAGAGCCATAAATACTTCTAGCAATAGTGATATGGTTGAAGGAACTGCCTCAGTTCCAGCTGGGACTATTAATTTTGCCGGTGGTGCAACTTTTGGGAATTTATCAAGCATAGAATCTCCTACAATTACAGGTCAACCAATTGCTGAAACGGTTTGTGAAGAGGAAAATGCTAATTTTTCTGTTACCGCTACAGGTAATAGTTTGAGCTATCAATGGCAAAGAAATGATGGTGGTGGTTTTGACGATATTAATCTATCAACTGATGGTGGAATATATAGTAATTTTACGTCTCCCACTTTACAAATAAATAATGCTCCAACTACTGCAGATGGCTATACCTATAGAGCAAATATTGTGGGTAGTTGTTTACCTATGGCTACTTCCAATGTTGCTGCTTTAACTGTTGAAGCACTGCCTTCCCACCCAACTATAACGAATCAAAGTCAAACGGTTTGCCTGAATGAAGCAATAGCGTCACCCTCAGCCTCTGGAACTGGTGGTACAATAACTTGGTATTCTGACGCTGGTTTAACAACAGTTTTAACAACAGGGACAAACCCAACTACCGCAGATATTGGCTTTGATAATTCTGCATCTGGCACTACCAACGTTTATGTAACGGAAACCTCTGCACAAGGCTGTGAGAGTGAGTCTGCATTAGTTTCGTTAATAGTAAATCCACTACCAAACAATTCACTCACTGTTACTCCTACTGCTGTGGAAGTTTGTGACGGAAACACATTAAATTTCAGTATTGCTGGATCACAGACGGGTGTAGATTACCAATTATTTGATGAAAGTAATTCTGCGATCTCGGCCGCTATGGGCGGAAATGGAGGGACTATTAATATCACATCTAATGCTTTTGATTATGCTGCTTTAGGAAGTGATGGTACTGAAATCATTACAGTTCGTGCTACAAATCAATCAACCTTATGTACCGATGATCTTACGGACACAGAAACTATTACTATTAATGAGTTACCCGTTGTAACTTTAAATAGCGATGACATTGATAATGTTATTTGTAATGGATCAACTATTGTTTTCTCTGCAGGAGGTGCCTCAACTTATCAGTTTTTTGTAAATGGTCTTGCGGTGCAAGGTCCTTCAGCTTCTAACACCTTTTCTACTTCAACTTTGGCTGATGGAGATGTTGTTACGGTTACTGGAACTGACGGGAACGCTTGTGCTGATACACACGCGGGAATCAGTGTAACTGTAGAAAATGCTCCCACTGCACCTTCCATTCTTCAAGGTCCGAGCGTGTCAGTTTGTGAAGGTGGATCAGTCACCTTGACTTCTTCCATAGCTCCTGGCACCACTGAAGGCTCCTACAGATGGTACAAAGATGGAGTTTTAGTGCCTGCATTGACTACAAGAGACATTTCACTAACCTTAGTTTCTGAAAGTGGAAATTATACAGTTGAAGTAACCAATGGCGATAATACCGAGACTTGCTTTAGCAGTGCATCTTCAGCTACTACAGTTAACATCAATCCTTTACCTGTTAACACCCTCACTGTTACTCCTACTGCTGTGGAAGTTTGTGACGGAAACACATTAAATTTCAGTATTGCTGGATCACAGACGGGTGTAGATTACCAATTATTTGATGAAAGTAATTCTGCGATCTCGGCCGCTATGGGCGGAAATGGAGGGACTATTAATATCACATCTAATGCTTTTGATTATGCTGCTTTAGGAAGTGATGGTACTGAAATCATTACAGTTCGTGCTACAAATCAATCAACCTTATGTACCGATGATCTTACGGACACAGAAACTATTACTATTGATGAGTTACCCGTTGTAACTTTAAATAGCGATGACATTGATAATGTTATTTGTAATGGATCAACTATTGTTTTCTCTGCAGGAGGTGCCTCAACTTATCAGTTTTTTGTAAATGGTCTTGCGGTGCAAGGTCCTTCAGCTTCTAACACCTTTTCTACTTCAACTTTGGCTGATGGAGATGTTGTTACGGTTACTGGAACTGACGGGAACGCTTGTGCTGATACACATGCGGGAATCAGTGTAACTGTAGAAAATGCTCCCGCTGCACCTTCCATTCTTCAAGGTCCGAGCGTGTCAGTTTGTGAAGGTGGATCAGTCACCTTGACTTCTTCCATAGCTCCTGGCACCACTGAAGGCTCCTATAGATGGTACAAAGATGGAGTTTTAGTGCCTGCATTAACCACTAGAGACATTTCACTAACCTTAGTTTCTGAAAGTGGAAATTATAAAGTTGAAGTAACCAATGGCGATAATACCGAGACTTGCTTTAGCAGTGCATCTTCAGCTACTACAGTTAACATCAATCCTTTACCTGTTAACACCCTCACTGTTACTCCTACTGCTGTGGAAGTTTGTGATGGAAACACATTAAATTTCAGTATTGCTGGATCACAGACGGGTGTAGATTACCAATTATTTGATGAAAGTAATTCTGCGATCTCGGCCGCTATGGGCGGAAATGGAGGGACTATTAATATCACATCTAATGCTTTTGATTATGCTGCTTTAGGAAGTGATGGTACTGAAATCATTACAGTTCGTGCCACAAATCAATCAACCTTATGTACCGATGATCTTACGGACACAGAAACTATTACTATTAATGAGTTACCCGTTGTAACTTTAAATAGCGATGACATTGATAATGTTATTTGTAATGGATCAACTATTGTTTTCTCTGCAGGAGGTGCCTCAACTTATCAGTTTTTTGTAAATGGTCTTGCGGTGCAAGGTCCTTCAGCTTCTAACACCTTCTCTACTTCAACTTTGGCTGATGGAGATGTTGTTACGGTTACTGGAACTGACGGGAACGCTTGTGCTGATACACACGCGGGAATCAGTGTAACTGTAGAAAATGCTCCCGCTGCACCTTCCATTCTTCAAGGTCCGAGCGTGTCAGTTTGTGAAGGTGGATCAGTCACCTTGACTTCTTCCATAGCTCCTGGCACCACTGAAGGCTCCTATAGATGGTACAAAGATGGAGTTTTAGTGCCTGCATTAACCACTAGAGACATTTCACTAACCTTAGTTTCTGAAAGTGGAAATTATACAGTTGAAGTAACCAATGGCGATAATACCGAGACTTGCTTTAGCAGTGCATCTTCAGCTACTACAGTTAACATCAATCCTTTACCTGTTAACACCCTCACTGTTACTCCTACTGCTGTGGAAGTTTGTGATGGAAACACATTAAATTTCAGTATTGCTGGATCACAGACGGGTGTAGATTACCAATTATTTGATGAAAGTAATTCTGCGATCTCGGCCGCTATGGGCGGAAATGGAGGGACTATTAACATCACATCTAATGCTTTTGATTATGCTGCTTTAGGAAGTGATGGTACTGAAATCATTACAGTTCGTGCTACAAATCAATCAACCTTATGTACCGATGATCTTACGGACACAGAAACTATTTCAATAAATCAGCCTCCAACTCCTGCCAATGCTGGACCTGATCAACAACTTTGTGGGACAGGCACCTCGCTTGCGGCTAATGCTCCGGCTATCGGTAGCGGACTCTGGAGTTTGGCTCCTTCTAATACAGGGGCGGGTGGTAGCATTACTACTCCTTCTAGCAATACCTCTGGATTTACGGGTACTGCCGGTGAAACCTATACCTTACGTTGGACGGTCTCTAATGGTGTTTGTGCCGATAGCTTTGATGAAGTTACCATTCAATTTGATCAGGCCTCTACGGCTGCTAATGCTGGGACGGACCAAACAGCTGCTGCTGCTAACTGTGGAACAACGACTTCCCTAACAGCTAATACTCCAACTGTGGGTACTGGCCTTTGGACCATCATTACTGGGGATGGTAGCGGAGCTTTTGTAGATAACACCGACCCTACTACTATCTTTACTGGGTCAGCTGAATTTACTTATACCCTACAGTGGACCATCTCCAATGGAAGCTGTGCGGCTAGCTCTTCTACTGTGGACATTGAGTTTGATGCTAATCCAACTCCTGCCAATGCTGGACCTGATCAACAACTTTGTGGGACAGGCACCTCCCTTGCGGCTAATGCTCCGGCTATCGGTAGCGGACTCTGGAGTTTGGCTCCTTCTAATACAGGGGCGGGTGGTAGCATTACTACTCCTTCTAGCAATACCTCTGGATTTACGGGTACTGCCGGTGAAACCTATACCTTACGTTGGACGGTCTCTAATGGTGTTTGTGCCGATAGCTTTGATGAAGTTACCATTCAATTTGATCAGGCCCCTACGGCTGCTAATGCTGGGACGGACCAAACAGCTGCTGCTGCTAACTGTGGAACAACGACTTCCCTTACGGCTAATGCTCCAACTGTGGGCACTGGACTTTGGACCATCATTACTGGGGATGGTAGCGGAGCCTTTGTAGATAACACTGACCCTACTACTATCTTTACTGGGTCAGCTGAATTTACTTATACCCTACAGTGGACCATCTCCAATGGAAGCTGTGCGGCTAGCTCTTCTACTGTGGACATTGAGTTTGATGCTAATCCAACTCCTGCCAATGCTGGACCTGATCAACAACTTTGTGGGACAGGCACCTCCCTTGCGGCTAATGCTCCGGCTATCGGTAGCGGACTCTGGAGTTTGGCTCCTTCTAATACAGGGGCGGGTGGTAGCATTACTACTCCTTCTAGCAATACCTCTGGATTTACGGGTACTGCCGGTGAAACCTATACCTTACGTTGGACGGTCTCTAATGGTGTTTGTGCCGATAGCTTTGATGAAGTTACCATTCAATTTGATCAGGCCCCTACGGCTGCTAATGCTGGGACGGACCAAACAGCTGCTGCTGCTAACTGTGGAACAACGACTACCCTTACGGCTAATGCTCCAACTGTGGGCACTGGACTTTGGACCATCATTACTGGGGATGGTAGCGGAGCTTTTGTAGATAACACTGACCCTACTACTATCTTTACTGGGTCAGCTGAATTTACTTATACCCTACAGTGGACCATCTCCAATGGAAGCTGTGCGGCTAGCTCTTCTACTGTGGACATTGAGTTTGATGCTAATCCAACTCCTGCCAATGCTGGACCTGATCAACAACTTTGTGGGACAGGCACCTCCCTTGCGGCTAATGCTCCGGCTATCGGTAGCGGACTCTGGAGTTTGGCTCCTTCTAATACAGGGGCGGGTGGTAGCATTACTACTCCTTCTAGCAATACCTCTGGATTTACGGGTACTGCCGGTGAAACCTATACCTTACGTTGGACGGTCTCTAATGGTGTTTGTGCCGATAGCTTTGATGAAGTTACCATTCAATTTGATCAGGCCCCTACGGCTGCTAATGCTGGGACGGACCAAACAGCTGCTGCTGCTAACTGTGGAACAACGACTTCCCTAACAGCTAATACTCCAACTGTGGGTACTGGCCTTTGGACCATCATTACTGGGGATGGTAGCGGAGCTTTTGTAGATAACACCGACCCTACTACTATCTTTACTGGGTCAGCTGAATTTACTTATACCCTACAGTGGACCATCTCCAATGGAAGCTGTGCGGCTAGCTCTTCTACTGTGGACATTGAGTTTGATGCTAATCCAACTCCTGCCAATGCTGGACCTGATCAACAACTTTGTGGGACAGGCACCTCCCTTGCGGCTAATGCTCCGGCTATCGGTAGCGGACTCTGGAGTTTGGCTCCTTCTAATACAGGGGCGGGTGGTAGCATTACTACTCCTTCTAGCAATACCTCTGGATTTACGGGTACTGCCGGTGAAACCTATACCTTACGTTGGACGGTCTCTAATGGTGTTTGTGCCGATAGCTTTGATGAAGTTACCATTCAATTTGATCAGGCCCCTACGGCTGCTAATGCTGGGACGGACCAAACAGCTGCTGCTGCTAACTGTGGAACAACGACTTCCCTTACGGCTAATGCTCCAACTGTGGGCACTGGACTTTGGACCATCATTACTGGGGATGGTAGCGGAGCTTTTGTAGATAACACCGACCCTACTACTATCTTTACTGGGTCAGCTGAATTTACTTATACCCTACAGTGGACCATCTCCAATGGAAGCTGTGCGGCTAGCTCTTCTACTGTGGACATTGAGTTTGATGCTAATCCAACTCCTGCCAATGCTGGACCTGATCAACAACTTTGTGGGACAGGCACCTCCCTTGCGGCTAATGCTCCGGCTATCGGTAGCGGACTCTGGAGTTTGGCTCCTTCTAATACAGGGGCGGGTGGTAGCATTACTACTCCTTCTAGCAATACCTCTGGATTTACGGGTACTGCCGGTGAAACCTATACCTTACGTTGGACGGTCTCTAATGGTGTTTGTGCCGATAGCTTTGATGAAGTTACCATTCAATTTGATCAGGCCCCTACGGCTGCTAATGCTGGGACGGACCAAACAGCTGCTGCTGCTAACTGTGGAACAACGACTTCCCTTACGGCTAATGCTCCAACTGTGGGCACTGGACTTTGGACCATCATTACTGGGGATGGTAGCGGAGCCTTTGTAGATAACACTGACCCTACTACTATCTTTACTGGGTCAGCTGAATTTACTTATACCCTACAGTGGACCATCTCCAATGGAAGCTGTGCGGCTAGCTCTTCTACTGTGGACATTGAGTTTGATGCTAATCCAACTCCTGCCAATGCTGGACCTGATCAACAACTTTGTGGGACAGGCACCTCCCTTGCGGCTAATGCTCCGGCTATCGGTAGCGGACTCTGGAGTTTGGCTCCTTCTAATACAGGGGCGGGTGGTAGCATTACTACTCCTTCTAGCAATACCTCTGGATTTACGGGTACTGCCGGTGAAACCTATACCTTACGTTGGACGGTCTCTAATGGTGTTTGTGCCGATAGCTTTGATGAAGTTACCATTCAATTTGATCAGGCCCCTACGGCTGCTAATGCTGGGACGGACCAAACTGCTGCTGCTGCTAACTGTGGAACAACGACTTCCCTAACAGCTAATACTCCAACTGTGGGTACTGGCCTTTGGACTATCATTACTGGGGATGGTAGCGGAGCCTTTGTAGATAACACTGACCCTACTACTATCTTTACTGGGTCAGCTGAATTTACTTATACCCTACAGTGGACCATCTCCAATGGAAGCTGTGCGGCTAGCTCTTCTACTGTGGACATTGAGTTTGATGCTAATCCAACTCCTGCCAATGCTGGACCTGATCAACAACTTTGTGGGACAGGCACCTCGCTTGCGGCTAATGCTCCGGCTATCGGTAGCGGACTCTGGAGTTTGGCTCCTTCTAATACAGGGGCGGGTGGTAGCATTACTACTCCTTCTAGCAATACCTCTGGATTTACGGGTACTGCCGGTGAAACCTATACCTTGCGTTGGACGGTCTCTAATGGTGTTTGTGCCGATAGCTTTGATGAAGTTACCATTCAATTTGATCAGGCCCCTACGGCTGCTAATGCTGGGACGGACCAAACAGCTGCTGCTGCTAACTGTGGAACAACGACTTCCCTAACAGCTAATACTCCAACTGTGGGTACTGGCCTTTGGACCATCATTACTGGGGATGGTAGCGGAGCTTTTGTAGATAACACCGACCCTACTACTATCTTTACTGGGTCAGCTGAATTTACTTATACCCTACAGTGGACCATCTCCAATGGAAGCTGTGCGGCTAGCTCTTCTACTGTGGACATTGAGTTTGATGCTAATCCAACTCCTGCCAATGCTGGACCTGATCAACAACTTTGTGGGACAGGCACCTCGCTTGCGGCTAATGCTCCGGCTATCGGTAGCGGACTCTGGAGTTTGGCTCCTTCTAATACAGGGGCGGGTGGTAGCATTACTACTCCTTCTAGCAATACCTCTGGATTTACGGGTACTGCCGGTGAAACCTATACCTTGCGTTGGACGGTCTCTAATGGTGTTTGTGCCGATAGCTTTGATGAAGTTACCATTCAATTTGATCAGGCCCCTACGGCTGCTAATGCTGGGACGGACCAAACAGCTGCTGCTGCTAACTGTGGAACAACGACTTCCCTAACAGCTAATACTCCAACTGTGGGTACTGGCCTTTGGACCATCATTACTGGGGATGGTAGCGGAGCCTTTGTAGATAACACCGACCCTACTACTATCTTTACTGGGTCAGCTGAATTTACTTATACCCTACAGTGGACCATCTCCAATGGAAGCTGTGCGGCTAGCTCTTCTACTGTGGACATTGAGTTTGATGCTAATCCAACTCCTGCCAATGCTGGACCTGATCAACAACTTTGTGGGACAGGCACCTCGCTTGCGGCTAATGCTCCGGCTATCGGTAGCGGACTCTGGAGTTTGGCTCCTTCTAATACAGGGGCGGGTGGTAGCATTACTACTCCTTCTAGCAATACCTCTGGATTTACGGGTACTGCCGGTGAAACCTATACCTTACGTTGGACGGTCTCTAATGGTGTTTGTGCCGATAGCTTTGATGAAGTTACCATTCAATTTGATCAGGCCCCTACGGCTGCTAATGCTGGGACGGACCAAACAGCTGCTGCTGCTAACTGTGGAACAACGACTTCCCTAACAGCTAATACTCCAACTGTGGGTACTGGCCTTTGGACCATCATTACTGGGGATGGTAGCGGAGCTTTTGTAGATAACACCGACCCTACTACTATCTTTACTGGGTCAGCTGAATTTACTTATACCCTACAGTGGACCATCTCCAATGGAAGCTGTGCGGCTAGCTCTTCTACTGTGGACATTGAGTTTGATGCTAATCCAACTCCTGCCAATGCTGGACCTGATCAACAACTTTGTGGGACAGGCACCACGCTTGCCGCTAATGCTCCGGCTATTGGTAGCGGACTCTGGAGCTTGGCTCCTTCTAATACAGGGGCGGGTGGTAGCATTACTACTCCTTCTAGCAATACCTCTGGATTTACGGGTACTGCCGGTGAAACCTATACCTTACGTTGGACGGTCTCTAATGGTGTTTGTGCCGATAGCTTTGATGAAGTTACCATTCAATTTGATCAGGCCCCTACGGCTGCTAATGCTGGGACGGACCAAACAGCTGCTGCTGCTAACTGTGGAACAACGACTTCCCTAACAGCTAATACTCCAACTGTGGGTACTGGCCTTTGGACTATCATTACTGGGGATGGTAGCGGAGCCTTTGTAGATAACACTGACCCTACTACTATCTTTACTGGGTCAGCTGAATTTACTTATACCCTACAGTGGACCATCTCCAATGGAAGCTGTGCGGCTAGCTCTTCTACTGTGGACATTGAGTTTGATGCTAATCCAACTCCTGCCAATGCTGGACCTGATCAAGAAAATTGTCAGGATGGAAACTTTACGCTTGCTGCAAATAACCCTGCAATAGGTACAGGAAACTGGACTTTAGAAACAGGTACAGCTACTATCACTTCACCTAGTTCTCGAACTTCAACAGTATCAGGTATTCCAGTAGGTAGTTCTGCAACTTTAAGGTGGACTATTTCTAATGGAAGCTGCAGTAATTCATTTGATGATGTGATACTTTCAAATAATGAAGCTCCTCAATTCTCACCAGTACCAATTGATGTGACTGCATGTGCTGGTCAATTAATTGATATAGATTTTAGTACTATTTCAGGCACAGACAATATTACATGGACATCAAATAATACCGATGTTGGAAACCCTGCAACTGGAGGATCAAGTTTGACATTCGTAACAGGGTCTAATAATACTATAAGTGACATTGTAACAACTATTACAGTTTCAGCATCTAATTCTGTTTGTACCACTCCTGTTACAACAGACTTTACAATTACTTTACACCCAACACCCGATATTAATAATTACTTCCCGTCAACAGAAGTATGTGAAAATGAAAGTTCTATAGACTTAAACAGCATTGGACTAAGTGCAAATATTGGCGGTGGAACTTTCTCATTTGCTGGCCCTGGAGTATCGGGCTCTACTTTTGATGCAACTTCTGTACCTTTGGGCAACCAAGAAGTAGATGTGACTTACACAACTGCAGATGGATGCTCAAAAACAGAATCAATCAATCTATTAAATGTTATTGCGGAACCAACTGCCAATGCTGGAGCTGATGATGAAGTCTGCGTGAATACTTCGTACAACATTTCAGATGCAAGCGTTACAAATAGTGCTGGAATTTTATGGACACATGATGGCGCAGGTTCTATCTCAAATGCCACAACAATCTCTCCTACCTATATTCCAGTGGTTGCGGATGCCGGCAGCAATGTAACCCTTACCTTAACGGTCGATGGGTTTAGTGCTTGTGCAGATGCGGTCGATACTAAAGTTTTGGCTGTTACTGCTGAGCCAACTGCTAATGCTGGTGCTGATGATGAAGTTTGTGAAAATACTGCTTATACTGTCAGTGATGCCGCTGTTACTAATAGTGCCGGAATTAACTGGACTACTGATGGTAATGGGGTTTTAACTAATGCCACCACCTCTACGCCAACTTATACGCCAGATCCTTTGGATGCCGGTACAAATGTGACCTTAACTCTTACAGTGAGTGGAAATGGATCTTGTGTGAATGCAGTCGATACTAAAGTCTTAGCGGTTACTGCTGAGCCTACTGCAAATGCTGGTCTTGATGATGAAGTTTGCGAAAATACTGCTTACACCGTTAGTGATGCCACTGTTACTAATAGTGCTGGAATTAACTGGACTACTGATGGTAATGGGGTTTTAACTAATGCCACCACCTCTACGCCAACTTATACGCCAGATCCTTTGGATGCCGGTGCAAATGTGACGCTAACACTTACGGTCAGTGGAAATGGGTCTTGTGTGGATGCGGTCGATACTAAAGTCTTAGCGGTTACTGCTGAGCCTACTGCAAATGCTGGAGCTGATGATGAAGTTTGTGAAAATACTGCTTACACCGTTAGTGATGCCGCAGTTACTAATAGTGCTGGAATTAACTGGACTTCTGATGGTAATGGGGTTTTAACTAATGCCACCACCTCTACGCCAACTTATACGCCAGACCCATTAGATGCCGGTACAAATGTGACCTTAACTCTTACGGTCAGTGGAAATGGGTCTTGTGTGGATGCAGTCGATACCAAAGTATTGGCTGTTACTGCTGAGCCTACTGCCAATGCTGGAACTGATGATGAAGTTTGTGAAAATACTGCTTACACCGTCAGTGATGCCGCTATTACTAATAGTGCTGGAATTAACTGGACTTCTGATGGTAATGGGGTTTTAACTGATGCAAATACTATTACACCAACTTATACGCCTGATCCGACTGATGCAGGTACAAATGTGACGCTAACACTTACGGTAAGTGGAAATGGGTCTTGTGTGGATGCGGTCGATACTAAAGTCTTAACGGTTACTGCTGAGCCTACTGCAAATGCTGGCGCTGATGATGAGATTTGCGTAAATACCACTTTTCAAGTGACAGATGCTAGTGTTACAGATGAAAACACCTTTTTCTGGTCTGAAGACGGTGACGGCTCCTTTGATGATCCGAATCTTATCAATCCAACTTATTCACCTGCATCTACAGACGCAGGAACTATAGTCACCTTGACCTTAACCGCCACTGGCAATGGATCTTGTGCTACGGTGCAAGATTCTAAAGCCCTGACAATTACCGCTGAGCCAACTGCTAATGCTGGAGCTGATGATGAAGTTTGTGAAAATACTGCTTACACCGTCAGTGATGCCGCTATTACTAATAGTGCTGGAATTAACTGGACTTCTGATGGTAATGGGGTTTTAACTAATGCCACCACCTCTACGCCAACTTATACGCCAGACCCATTAGATGCCGGTACAAATGTGACCTTAACTCTTACGGTCAGTGGAAATGGGTCTTGTGTGGATGCAGTCGATACCAAAGTATTGGCTGTTACTGCTGAGCCTACTGCCAATGCTGGAACTGATGATGAAGTTTGTGAAAATACTGCTTACACCGTCAGTGATGCCACTATTACTAATAGTGCCGGAATGAACTGGACTACTGATGGTAATGGAGTTTTAACTAATGCCACCACCTCTACGCCAACTTATACGCCAGACCCATTAGATGCAGGTACAAATGTGACGCTAACACTTACGGTCAGTGGAAATGGTTCTTGTGTGGACGCGGTCGATACTAAAATCTTAGCGGTTACTGCTGAGCCTACTGCCAATGCTGGAACTGATGATGAAGTTTGTGAAAATACTGCTTATACTGTCAGTGATGCCGCTGTTACTAATAGTGCCGGAATTAACTGGACTACTGATGGTAATGGGGTTTTAACTAATGCTAACACCTCTACGCCAACTTATACGCCAGATCCTTTGGATGCCGGTACAAATGTGACCTTAACTCTTACAGTGAGTGGAAATGGATCTTGTGTGGATGCAGTCGATACCAAAGTATTGGCTGTTACTGCTGAGCCTACTGCAAATGCTGGCGCTGATGATGAAGTTTGTGAAAATACTGCTTACACCGTCAGTGATGCCGCTACTACTAATAGTGCTGGAATTAACTGGACTTCTGATGGTAATGGGGTTTTAACTAATGCCACCACCTCTACGCCAACTTATACGCCAGACCCATTAGATGCCGGTACAAATGTGACCTTAACTCTTACGGTCAGTGGAAATGGGTCTTGTGTGGATGCAGTCGATACCAAAGTATTGGCTGTTACTGCTGAGCCTACTGCCAATGCTGGAACTGATGATGAAGTTTGTGAAAATACTGCTTACACCGTCAGTGATGCCGCTATTACTAATAGTGCTGGAATTACTTGGACTTCCGATGGTAATGGAGTCTTAACTAATGCTAACACCTCTACGCCAACTTATACACCTGATCCTTTGGATGCAGGTGCAAATGTGACGCTAACACTTACGGTCAGTGGAAATGGGTCTTGTGTGGATGCGGTCGATACTAAAGTCTTAATGGTTACTGCTGAGCCTACTGCAAATGCTGGAGCTGATGACGAAGTTTGTGAAAATACTGCTTACACCGTCAGTGATGCCGCTACTACTAATAGTGCCGGAATTAACTGGACTACTGATGGTAATGGGGTTTTAACAAATGCCACCACCTCTACGCCAACTTATACACCTGATCCGACTGATGCAGGTACAAATGTGACGCTAACACTTACGGTCAGTGGAAATGGGTCTTGTGTGGATGCGGTCGATACTAAAGTCTTAGCGGTTACTGCTGAGCCTACTGCAAATGCTGGTGCTGATGATGAAGTTTGTGAAAATACTGCTTACACCGTTAGTGATGCCGCAGTTACTAATAGTGCTGGAATTAACTGGACTTCTGATGGTAATGGGGTTTTAACTGATGCAAATACTATTACACCAACTTATACGCCTGATCCGACTGATGCAGGTACAAATGTGACGCTAACACTTACAGTCAGTGGAAATGGGTCTTGTGTGGATGCGGTCGATACTAAAGTTATTGCAATTTCAGTTCTTCCAGTTGGGACCGTAACTTCCACTGGTTCAGAAGTATGTATTTCAGAACCAATTACCCTGGGAGGTACAATAAATTCGGGTGCTTCCACAGGTTCTTGGATTATTCAAACTGGCCAGGGATCTGGTCCTGAGAATTCTGGAACTCTGTCTGCCACTGCAAACAATTCTGGTACCTGGGAATCAGTTTTCACTCCGGATGGATCCTATTTTGGAAATGTAACCTTTGAATTTGTAGCAAATTCTGGTTCTTCTTGTCCTAGTGATATTACCACAAAAATTATCACAATTAGATCGCTGCCAACCGTGGTGGATCAGTCCTACACCCTTTGTGAAGATACTTCCGGGTCTGGCAGTGTAAACGTAAATTTAACATCATATAACACCGATGTTACAACTGAAAATCAATCGAATGTTACAATTGCATGGTTTACAAATAGCAGTTTAACAAATCCAGTTCTTGACGAAACTGACGTAGATATTAATGGGAGTGCCACTTATTACGCAAGAGTTACATTAAATGCAACTAACTGTTTTGATAGGGCGCAAGTGGACTTTACTGTAAATCCTCAAATTGTTTTAACCGCGGGTTCGGATGAAATAATTTGTGACGGAGATGTATTAGATCTTTCTAACTCTTCGACTTTACCATCCGAAAGTAATGCATCTACTCTTTTATGGACATCAAACGGAGACGGATCATTTAATGATGATACAGCAATAACACCAATGTACACACCGGGGCCAACGGATTTTGCAAACTCACCAATCACATTGACTTTAACGGCAAGTTCTGCAGGCCCTTGTGCAGCTGAAGTAGATCAAATGGAACTCACCATAAATCCTGTACCGGTAATCGACCCTGTTTCTGACTTAAGCCTTTGCCCTGGTGATACCCATGGGAGTACAAGCTTTAGTGCTGATATATCTGGTGGTACGTTCAATTGGTCATTAACGAATTCATCTCAGTTAGGAATTTCGTCTAGCGGCACTGGTAATCTACCGGCCTTGAATGCTCAATCAAATACGAGCGGGGCCGTTATTACTTCTGTTGTCACTATTGATTATGTTTTAAATGGATGTAGCGCTGCCTCCGAAACTTTCAATATAGATGTTAAACCGACTCCTGTTATAGATGGTGTAAGTAATATTCAAGTTTGCCCTGGATCCACAGTAAATGTAAACTTCAATGCAAATACAACGGGCGAAACATTTTCATGGTCAAATGATAATACGGCCGTTGGAGTAGGACTTGTAAGCAATGGGTCTGGCGATATAAGCTTTACAGCTGAGTCAAATAATACAGGTGCTGCAATTACAAGCAATTTCACTTATTCGGCCACCCTAAACGGTTGTGCTAGTACTATCAAAACTTTCACAGTAACTTTATTACCAAAACCGGTAATAGCTCCTTTTAGCTCTATCGAAGTATGTTCTTTTGATAACATAAGTACTTCCTTTAGTAGTAATGTAAGCGGAAGTACATTTAGTTGGACTAATGATAATACAGCAACTGGAATTGCTGCAGCTGGCAATGGTAATATCAACGTTAACGCAAGCGAAAACCTATCTGGGGTTGACCAGGTCAGTAATATTACAGTGACGGCAACAAGAAATGGTTGTATTAGCGAAGTTGAAACCTTCACAGTAACAGTTAAACCAAAGCCTATTTTAAACACAGTTTCTTCTTTTGAAATCTGTGCTACTGATAATATTTCTGCAACGACCCTATCTGATAATTCGGGAGGGGCTAGCACAATATCCTGGACAGCTTCAAATGCATCTGCAATCGGTTTGCCTTCTAGCTCTGGAACTGGAAATATACCTGCATTTACTGCTAATAGTAATAATACAACCGCTACTATTGTTTCCAATGTTACGGTTACAAGTACATGGGATGGATGTGTAAGTGATCAAATCAATTTCCAAATCAGGCTGAAGCCGACTCCAATAATGAACTCCATATCAGATGATGAATTATGCGCTGGTGAAATCTATAGTGTAAATTTCGGGAATAGCTTGGGAGCTTCGACAACTTATAGTTGGGTAAATGATAATACTGCAATTGGTTTAGCTGCATCTGGCAATGGAGACAATATCAATTTTACAGCAAATAGTAATAATAGCGGCTCTCCAATTGTTGCTAATATTATAGTCACACCGACAAATAATTCTTGTGTTGGCACATCGCAATCGTTTTCATTAACTTTAAATCCATCACCGGTTATTTCACCAATTAGTGATGTTGAATTATGTCCGAACAATTTTATTTCGATCCCAGTAACTACTGATTTATCTAATACCAACCTTACATTAACAGTTTCTGATAATTCGGTTTTTGCAGTAGGCCCAATTTTAAATGGGCAAAATATTGAATTTACTACTAACTTAAATACAACAGGTGCAGACATAACATCTAATATTGAGGTTACTTCAGAACAAAATGGTTGTGAGTCTAGTGAAGATTTTAATGTTACTCTATTCTATGAACCACTTGTTAGTTCGGAACCTGATGAAGGACCTTTATGTTACCCGGGATCTGTAAATAGCAGGACCTTTGGACATGATTCTGGCACGGGGAATTTCAGCTGGGAAGTAACCAATGCAGACTTAATCGGAGATGCTACTCCTACGTCAGGAACTGGAATCTTCCCAGGTTTTGATTTAGCAGATAATCAAACAGGAATACCGATTGAAGGATATGTGAAATATTTTAGTGAAAGAAATGGATGTTTAAGTAGTCCTGATTCATTTAAAATTACTTTAAAACCATCACCTATAATACTAAATACAGACACTGCATTTTGTGAAGGTGATTTCGTAAATATTGATTTTTCTGATAATGTTGGGGATGATGCAACTTATGAATGGCAAATTGATAATTTAACTATAGGGATAAATAACAGTGACGGTACGACTGACCAGTCTATAACGCCTGCTGGATTTACAGCGGTTAATTCTTCAGATACAGAGGATAATGTGGCCAATATAACAGTTTTCTCCACTATTGATGGTTGTGCGGGACCTGTTAAAACTATTGAGGTTAGAGTACTGCCAAATCCAACTTTGTCTAATAATATTTTAGAATTCACAACTTGTTCAAATGACACTTTCTCGTTTGTGCCAGAGTCTAGTATACCATCTACCGATTTCGAATGGACCTACATTTCTGGTGATACTTCGGTTGTGCAAGGAGTAGAATTGTCGGGTACAGGCGACATTAATCTCGATCTAATTAATACTTCAGGCACGGATCAAAACTTAGTATATGGAATCACTCCTTTAAATAGTAATTGTATTGGCACCAGTGAAGAATTAACCATTACAGTAAGACCAGAAATCAAATTTCAAAATATTCAAAACGAGTACTTTGTGTGCAGTGGTCAAGATTTTGAATTACCAATAACTTTGACTAACAATCTACACGTAAATGATATTGAATATTTCTGGACGGTGTCTGAAAACGAAGCTGGCGCTAATGATAGTACTGCTACTGCAATTGGAGGAAACCTTACAAATTCTGTATCTGGCCAAAGAGATACCGTAGTATACACCATTACACCTAGACTTTTAGATGGGACATGTGCAGGAAATACTGAAGTTTTTTCTGTAATTATTAATCCAAATGCAATAGTTGAAATATTACCTGCTAATGACATTTGCGAAGGAGAAAACCTTACACTAGAAGCTCAATTATTAAATGGATCTGGAAGTGGCCAGTGGAGTGGTGGAGATGGATCATTTACTTCAAGCACCTCTCCTATCACTACATATATCCCAGATGAAAGTGAGTATGGTGAAAATGTTACTTTACGATTTACAGTAAATGACCCTGATGGTAGTGGCCCATGTACGTCAACCTTTGATGAGGTGACCGTAGCAGTAAATCTTCTACCCAATGTAGCAATTACTGGAAATCCATTCCCGAACAATTTGTATTGTATAAGAAACGGAATCAAAGAACTTACCGGAAGTCCAGCTGGAGGTATTTTCACTGGTAGAGGTGTTTTTGAACAGGATGGAGCATATTTCTTCAATCCTGAGACAGCAACAGTTGGAGGTCCATATACTATCACCTATGAATTTACCAACAGTAACGGATGTACTAATTCTACTGAAACCACAGTTCAAGTTACCAATGGACCAAACTCAAATTTTGAAATAGAAACCGATGACAGCGAGGGTTTCTTTTGCTCTAATGCCTTCCTTGAACTAGATCCAACTTCATCAGGAGGAACGTTCAGCGGCAAGGGTATAGAAATTTTAGGTGGTATCTCCTACTTTAATGCTTCATCACCAGAAGTAGCTGGTCTAGATTCCGTTGAAATTACTTATACAATATTTGAATCTGAAACCAGCTGTACAGCGTTTACAACGAAGAAAATAAGGAGAATTCCTGCGCCAGAAATTGAAATAGTTTATCAAAATATTTGTGATGTTGATAATGCAGTTCAAATTTTCATTGATCCTGGTTATGATCACCCTCAAGATTCTTTAGTGTCATTCCAATTAGAATATGAAAATTCACCAAACAGGATATATGAAGAAGGTCAAATCGAGCAATTCAGCTCTCCTGGTGTTAAATCAATTACTATTGTTGGAACAACTGCTTTAGGATGTACTTTTGAAAAGACGACTACAATAAATGTTGGGAACATTCAAAAAACTGATTTTTCAGTTAATAATTTGAAAACCAGTAGCAATGGTCAACAACCAACACAATTTACCAATCAAAGTATGCTAGATGTATTGAATGGCGACCCAAGTTTAAATTTAATAGAGTCATTCCAATGGGATTTTGGGGTTGAAGGTGTGAATACAGATATTTCTATCCTAGAAAACCCATCATTCAATTATGAAAATGCCGGAGCTTACGATGTAAAATTGGTTATCACCTCATCTTTAGGATGTACAGACTCAATCATAAAAACGATTGATATAGTTCCTGCTGTAGATACATATCCATATTTGGAAACATTTGATCAAAATTCAGGTGGTTGGTATTCTCAATCAATAGATACTATTTCTAGTTCTTGGATACATGATTTCCCTAATGGAGCCTTCGTAGGTAAAAATGACAATCCAAATCCAGGTAAAATTTGGAAAACCGCTACAGATGGTATATCGGGTTATAAAGTCAATGAAAATTCCTTCCTATACAGCCCAACTTTTGATCTTACTAGTTTAGAAAAACCAATGATTGCTTTCGATATGTGGTTAGATGTTGAAGACGAAAGATTTGAAGGTGCAATATTAGAATACTCCACTGATGGTGAAAACTGGTTTGTATTTGGATCAGAAGGTGATGAACTAAATTGGTATAATATATCAAACAGATTTCCAATTGGAGGACAAACTTCGAATGAAGATGCATTTGCTTGGTACTTTACAGAGAATCAAAGAAATTGGATCAGAGTTGCTCATTCGATTAGTGAGGATTTAATCAGTAATTTCCTTAGTGTCTCTTTTAGAATAAACTTCAGAGGAGATAGGTACAGTGGAACTCCTATTGGTATGGCAATTGATAACATATACGTAGGCGAAAGACAAAAGCTGGTACTACTTGAAAGCTTCACAAATTTAAATTCTGCGAATTATATCAATAATAGAAGTAATGTAGAAGATTTGGTTTCTTCTGAAGTGGGCAAAGATGTGCTTCCAATGAATTTCCATATTTCTTTGCCATCTCCTGATTCGATCAATATCAGGAATTCAGTAGAGATGGATGCTAGAGCAAGTATCTATGACGTAGATGAAAGCCCTACATTAATTATCGATGGGGAGTTATTTGAAGGAAATATATTCGAATCTCCTAACCTATTGAATAGTGAATTTGAACAAATTATAACACGAAGGTCACTTTTAGAACCAAGTAATTTAATTGAGGTTTCCATTGATGAAACTGCCAATGAAAACACCATTCGTTTTGATGCTAGCTTAAGTCCAAATAACGATACTACCATTAATTTGATTGGGTACTACTTTATTATTGAGAAATCTATTGATAATACTGAACTTACAAATATCGTACGAAAGATTTTGCCAAACATAAATGGAGTAAATCTAGATGAACTTTCAGAAAATATAACTAACACGTATGAGTGGGAGGTGAATTCAATCTATTCTAATGATGATCTAGCTATTGTATCCATAGTTCAAGATAAAATTACAAACAGAATATTTGAAATTAATATAGACGATGTAAATCAAGCTAAATATGCTAAAGTGATCCTAAATATTAATGAAGGATTTGAATCAATTGGAATGAATCTATATCCAAATCCAAGCAGAGGAAATCTAAATATACGCTTTGCTAAAGCTTTAAATTCGGATATTGACATTATGATCCTGGATTCAAATGGTAAAATCATAAAGACAAGTAAGATTCCAAGTAATACAACTGAAACTGAACTTGACTTAAGTGGATTTGCCTCAGGAGTATATCATGTCATCTCCAAAAATTCTAATGGAGATCTCAATCGACAAAAAATAGTCTTGATTGATTAATTCTATTCATATAATTTTCAAAACTATATTGATTAACTGGCGTTATTTGACATATGAGTGTATTTAGTATCATAATTTAAGGATAATGTACACTCAGTTTTATTAAAGTATTTTTTTACTTAATTTCGTGAATTCTTAAACCATTGTTTCAACATTTAATATAATTTAATATACATGTCAGACCACGCAAAATTATCATACGCAGGAAAAGATTACGACCTACCGGTCATTCAAGGTACTGAAAAAGAGATAGCTGTTGATATTAGTAAACTAAGGGCTAGTAGTGGACTTATTACAATCGATCCAGGATTTAAAAACACGGGTTCTACTAAAAGTGCTATTACTTTTTTAAATGGGGAAGAGGGGATCTTAAGATATAGAGGCTATTCTATAGAAGAACTTGCCGAGAAATCATCATTTTTGGAAGTATCATATCTATTGATATATGGTGATTTACCAACTCAAGCTCAGCTAGAAAAATTTCAGAATCAAATTACCACACACACCTTGGTTCATGAAGATATTAAAAAAATATTAGATGGATTCCCATCAAATGCACATCCAATGGGCGTTTTATCCTCTTTGGTTTGTTCATTAACAGCTTTCTATCCTGAATCATTGGATCCTAACAGATCTGCTAAGGAAGTTGATTTGAGTATAATCAGAATATTATCTAAAATGCCAACTTTTGCAGCTTGGGCATTTAAGAATCAAATTGGGCATCCGGTAAATTACCCTGATAATGAGTTAGATTATCAGTCAAATTTCCTTAAAATGATGTTTGCCCTACCAGCAGAAAAATACAAAGTAAATCCAGTGGTGGCTAAGGCACTGAACACTTTATTAATTCTGCATGCTGATCACGAGCAAAACTGTTCCACTTCCACTGTTAGGGTAGTAGGAAGTTCGCAAGCCAGTTTGTATGCCTCAATATCAGCTGGTATCAACGCACTATGGGGGCCATTGCATGGTGGTGCTAATCAAGCAGTTTTAGAAATGCTAGAACAAATTGAAAAAGCAGGTGGAGATACCGCTAAATTTATTGCGAAAGCAAAAGATAAAAATGATCCTTTCCGTTTAATGGGATTTGGTCATAGAGTTTACAAAAACTTTGACCCAAGAGCTAAAATCATCAAAAAAGCAGCTGATGATGTCTTAGGGCAATTAGGAGTTGATGATCCGTTATTAACTATTGCCAAAGAATTGGAACAAATTGCTTTGAAAGATGAGTATTTTGTAGAGAAAAAACTTTATCCTAATGTTGATTTCTACTCAGGTATTATTTACAGAGCGATGGGTATTCCGACAGAGATGTTTACTGTCATGTTCGCATTAGGCCGACTTCCAGGATGGATCGCACAATGGAAGGAAATGAGAGAAAATAATGAACCAATTGGACGACCAAGACAGGTTTATACTGGAGAGAATCTTCGTTCATATGTTGATTTAAACAAGAGATAATTATAACAAGTAATTTATTTTCAAAGTCAACCTATAAATCTGGGTTGACTTTTTTATTTTTACAGAAATAACAAAACACATAGATGAGTTTACAAGAAGAATTTAAAAATGCAGCCGAGAGGTCAAAAACGGATATCAGTGAAAGGCCTTCAAATGAAGAACTGCTAAAACTATATGCACTATACAAACAGGGAGACGAGGGAGATGTTAAAGGAGAAAGACCTGGAGGTTTCGATTTCAAAGCCATAGCAAAATACAATGCTTGGGAAGAATTAAAAGGTAAGTCATCAGAAGACGCCATGAAAGAATACATTGACCTAGTCAATAAATTAGCTAACTGATAAATATATTAATTTGCAACCAACGGAAACAAATATATTTCTCAAAAATATAGCTCAAACTTCGCCCTTTCCCTTTTTATTAGAGATAGAACGCGCAGAAGGCATTTATTTACATTCAACGAATGGAAATAAATATATGGACTTAATTTCCGGTGTTGCAGTTAGTAATTTAGGCCACCAACATCCAAAAGTAGTAAACGCGATTAAAGAACAACTGGAAAAGCACATGCACATTATGGTTTATGGTGAGTATGTGCAATCATCAGTAAATAAATTAGCAAGAATCCTTGTTGAAAACCTTCCACAACATCTAAACAGTGTATATTTCTGTAATAGTGGAGCGGAATCCATTGAAGGAGCATTAAAATTAGCTAAGAGAGTTACAGGTCGGACCGAATTACTTGCATTCAAAGGTGCCTATCATGGCAGCACGCATGGGGCACTAAGTATTTCAGCTAATGAAAAGAAAAAGTACAGGTTCAGGCCTCTTCTACCTGACGTTCGTTTTTTAAGATTAAATAAATTCGAAGATTTAAACTTAATTAGTAGAAAAACAGCTTGTGTCGTAATTGAAACCATTCAAGGTGATGCAGGAGTTCGAATTCCTGAGAGGAAATTTTTAGAAGCATTGCGTAAAAAATGCAATGAAACAGGTACTTTGCTAATTATGGATGAGATTCAATCTGGAATTGGAAGGACGGGGAAGCTTTTTGCATTCGAACATTTTGGAGTTGAACCAGATATTTTATGCACTGCGAAAGCGCTAGGAGGCGGATTACCACTAGGCGCTTTTATTGCAGATAAAAATCATATGGATTTATTTACCAAGCAACCAATGCTAGGGCACATCAACACCTTTGGTGGAAACCCAATGAGTTGTGCAGCAGCTGCTGCTACCCTAGAAGTCATCTTAGAAGGTAATTTCTTGAATGAAGTGGAAAGGAAAGGTGAGAAAATTGAAAATTTAATAAATCATCCATCAATAGTAGAAATAAGGAGAAAAGGGATGATGTTTGCCTTTGAATTTGAAACTGAAGAAATTGTAGGTAGGATTGTTGAAAACTGCCTGGAAAATGGTGTTATCTGTTTTTGGTTTCTTTCGTGCCCAAACAGCTTTAGAATTGCTCCTCCCCTAACAATAAATGACGAGGAAATTGAAAAAGCCTGCAAGGTCATTAATGAGGCTATTGAGAAAGCCGTAAAGCTGATTAATAATGATCAGTCATAATTATTGTAATTGGTAAGAGAATATGGCAGCTTTTCATCTCTTAAAAAAAATAGACGCTAATCAGTTATCTAAATTAATAGATAGTTTTCAAAAGGAACACGTGAATGTTAACTATCAACCTTCAAGGCATTTACTTGAATTTTCGGAAGGAGAAGAGTTATCTGTTCGACTACCGTTTTTCATCAAATACGAACACCATAAAATAATACCCTCTAATTTTCTTATCGTCTTGATTCACTCGGGGGAAGCTGCCCTGGCTTATTCTGAGGAAGATCAAATTACAGAACATAAGATGGTCAAAGCTTATATGGTAAGACAAAAGCAAGGAAAGAGTCAGATTAAACACCTTAAAACTAAAGGGAAATCTAAAGCGGGTTCTCGAGTTAGATTAGCAGGCACCGACCATTTTTTTGAGGAAATAAATGAAAAAATATCAGAATGGAATGAGTATTATGATATTGATAAAATCGCTATAAGTTGCAATAAAACGCTACAGCCTTATTTCTTCAATAGAAGTGATGCCGCACTAAAAAAAGATGATAACAGGATAATCAAAATTCCTAAACATATACAAGAGGCAAATTTCGAAAACTTAACATCTATTCACAAATATCTAATATCAACGGAGTTGAATTTTGAAAACTCTGAAAAGGATTTTATAAAGGAATTGGTTTTAAATATAACAAATGAGTAAAAAAATAAACTGGAGAAAGGAAGCAATTAGCTGGGGAGTAATGATTGCCATTTTTGGAACACTTTACATCACAGGCTGGCATGCACCTGTTATGGGGAAAATACAATCTTGGCTTTTAGCCACGCATCTGATTACGCCATCAATAGAAAACATAGAAATTGAATCTTTTAATTTTGATGGCGAATTAATTACTCCTAATGGCGAAAGAATTTCTTATGCGCAATTACAGAACAAAACCATTTTCATTAATTATTGGGCTACTTGGTGTCCACCTTGCTTGGGTGAAATGCCCCATATAGAAAAACTATATCAACAGCTTAAAGATAATCATGATATTGCGTTTTTAATGATTTCAAAGGACAATGATTTTAATAAAGCAATAAAATTTAAAGAAAAAAAAGAGTATGAATTACCCATCTATCAGGAATTGAGAAGCCCAGTACAATTACAGTCTCAAACCCTCCCTACGACCTTTGTGATTAAACAGGGAAAAATCGTCTTCCGAAAAGAAGGTATGAGTAATTTTAATACTGAGGAATTCAGAGATTTCTTAAGCAAAAACTAGAATCTTTAGCTCAATGAATTTTTGCAAAACCAAATTGGTTTATTAGGTATAAACATCTTATTTTAGGTGAATTATTTAAAATCTTTAAAATCGATTCCATGAGCTGGTTACGAAAAATTGGTTTCTTCAGTGCTTTTATCATTCCTACCTTAACCATAGTAGGATTCTACTTTGGTGGAATTGCTAATTTATCTGCATTAATTTTCGTTTATGCGTTGATACCTTCCATTGATGCAGCTGTTGGAAGAGATTACAATAATATTCCCAAGGAAGCTGTAAAGAGTGTTTCCAATGATTTCTATTACAGATTTATCACCTATTGCTGGACATACTTTCAATTGGCATTTTTGCTTTGGGCTGTATGGGTTGTTTCAACTAATCAATTAACAGTATTTGAAGCAATTACATTCACTATTGCAGTTTCCTTATCTACGGGAGGAATAGGGATAACAGTTGCTCATGAGTTAGGGCATAAAAAGTCAAAATTAGAGAAGTTTTATAGCAAAGTGCTATTAATGAGTGTTAGTTATATGCATTTTTATATCGAGCACAATAAAGGTCATCACCTGCGTGTTTCCACACACGAGGACCCTGCAACCAGCAGAGAAAATGAAAGCTTTTATGCATTTTGGTGGCGCTCTGTAAGTCAAGGTTATTTAAGTGCCTGGGAAATAGAAAACAAGCGATTAGAAAGAAAGAATAAACCCAAATTCTCCATTCATAATCAGATGATATGGTTTACACTTTTGCCTTTCATTTTTGCTTTTAGCTTAACTTTGGGTGTAAGCATCATAATAGGAGCGTTCACCTGGATTCCATTTGCATTCTTTTTTGCACAAAGCTTTCTGGCATTTTCCTTATTAGAGGCTGTCAATTATGTTGAACATTATGGGTTAAGAAGAAAAAAACTAGATGATCAGCGCTATGAAAGAGTAGCTCCGCATCATTCTTGGAATGCCAATCATATGGTGAGTAATTTCTTTCTTTTCCAGCTTCAAAGACACTCAGACCATCATTTTAATGCCATCAAACGATATCAAGTTTTGGACAATTATGAAAGTGCTCCACAACTGCCAGCAGGATATCCAACAATGATTCTTCTGGCACATTTCCCTCCATTATGGTTTAAAGTGATGAATCCAAAATTGCAAAAATGGAATAATCTAAAATCGACAACTTCCTAATTAAAACTTGTTAAGGCCTATCGAATACATGTGATTAGCATTCTCAAACATCATTTTGGATTACCTTTTAACTGAGTCGACAATATGACCACACCTAGCGCCATTAAGGCGATAAACAAAAAAGATGCTTGTAAATTTAGCCAATCTGCCAAATATCCGATTAAAGGAGGTGCCAATAAAAATCCAAAAAAGCCCATTGTGGAAACGGCCGCTAAAGCCACACTAGAGCTCATAGATTTAGATTTTCCAGCAAGACTAAACACCAAGGGGACAACTGAGGACACTCCTGCGCCCACAATAAAAAAGGCCAATAAGGAAACGATTTTGCCTGGAAACAAAATCAAAATCAATAGTCCGCTGAAATTCAGAAGGCCACTAAAAAAGATAATTCTTTTCACGCCAAATTTAGTAGTGAAATAATCGGCAACAAATCTAACCCCTGCCATACTAATCATGAAAAACATATAGGCTAACCCTAATATATCTTTCGGTGCATTCACCACTTTTTTATAGTACACTCCACTCCAATCAAACATGGTCCCTTCGCACATCATAGAGCAAAAGGCAATTATCCCTAAAAGCAATAATGACCTATCAGGAATGGCAAAAATCGGCTTATCCTCGCTCTCGTCTAAGTCTGATTTAATTAGATACTTAAAACTAATAATTGCGGCAATAATGCTAGCACTGAAAATTAAGATGTAATGATATTTCAATAAGATTTCCTTACCTATCATAAATGCACCTACAATTGCACCAAAGAAGCCGGCTAAACTCCACATTCCATGAAAACTAGCCATTATATTCTTTTTATACTCTTTTTCTAAACTGACGGCTTGTGTATTGATTGCAATATTTACCATATTACCCATTAAGCCGAAAAGAAATAAAACAAATCCTAAGATGAATATATTTTCAGATATTGCTATGGCGACTAAGGACAGTAAATAAAGAATAATTGATAATCGTGCAACTAAAAAACTATTCCATTTTGCTACTAAAAAGCCCGCTACAGGAAGTGAAATGAATGAACCTATAGGTAACATGAGAAGGAGTGTACCCAATTCAGCTTCACTTAATGAAAATTTTTCTTGAATAGTGGGGATTCGAGATGCCCAACTAGCGAAGGTAAGTCCGTAACAAAAAAATATAGTGCTAATTGCCCATCGTGATTTTACCAATAGACTTTGCGGAAAATGAGCCATTCGTGAAATGATTTTCGAATAGAATTCAAATTTAGCGAGGAATTATTCCTAATAATACCATTTTGACCTGCCTCTCCTCAACATTTTTCTCACATCACGTATAAATGCTAAGGCTAAATATATTAATATTGGGGAGCCAAATGTTAAAAAGGAGGAATAAATAAAAAATATTCTAATATGAGAAGTAGGAAGATCCATCATTTCACCCAGTCGGGTGCAAACGCCAAATGCCTGATTTTCGATGAATTGTTGAACTTTTTTCATAATATCCCTTGAATTTAAACAAATAAGGCAAATGCCTCGTTAATTATTCGATAAAAGTAGAAATCTTTTCTTAAATTTACTAAATACATTGGAATAGTTCCAATATAAATATAATTTCGCATTAACTTCCAAACATAATCAAATAATGAATCAAATGAGACAATTATTTTACGCAGCTGTTCTTTTAGGAACAATGACTTTTTCAGGTTGTGCATTAAATAAGATGATGCAGGCCGCAGAAGAGCAAGCTATTGATGTAACTCCAAATCCTCTAGAGCTTCATGGTGAAGAGGTAGCATTCACGGTAGACTTTCAATTACCTTCTAAAATGCTTAAAGACGGAATCACCTATACAGTAAATCCATACTACGTCTATGGCGACAAAGAAATTGCTTTAGATGCAGTGGATTTTGTGAAAGCTGATTTCCCTAACAGCGATACAGAGCCAGTTAGAACAAGTCAAGAATTCACATTCAATTATGAAGAGGACATGAATGTAAAAGGTGAATTGGTAATGCAAGGAACTGCCACAATCGAAAAGAATGGTAAGTCAGCATCTACTGATAGAAAAACCTATGCGACTGGTATCATTACCACTTCTCAAATGGTTATGCCTTCTTATCATGCTGCTTATGCTGATCATGGTTATAACAACAAAGAAGAATTGGTACCAACAAATGTTAATTTTTACTTCGACCAAGGTAGGTCAGTTTTAAAAACTTCTGAATTAAGAAGCGATAGAGGTAAAAAATTCAATGCATTTATAGCTGATAAAAATGTAACAAAAACTGTTACTATAACAGGTACTCACTCTCCAGAGGGTCCTGAAAGAATTAACAGTAACTTGTCGCAAGATAGAGCTAAGGCAATTGAAAACTACTACAGAAGACAAATGAATCGTTATGACTACAAAGGCATGGCGGAATCTATTGAATTCATTTTGAAGCCAGTTGTTGAAGATTGGTCTGACTTCAAAAAAGCGTTAGCTGCATATGATGGCATAACTGATGCTCAAAAGAGCGAATACACTAAGATTGTAAACGGTTCTGGAAGCTTTGAGGAAAAAGAAGATAGATTGCAAAAGTTATCTACATACAAAAAAGTATTCAAAGATATCTACCCTGATTTAAGAGCTGCTAAAACTGAAGTATTAACAGTTAAAGAGAAAAAGACTGACGCAGAAATCTCTGTTTTATCTAAGCAAGTAGCTGCAGAAACTACTTCAGCTGATACATTATCTTTAGAAGAATTAATGTATGCTGCTAGCATGACTCCATCTTTAGAGGAGAAAGCTACTATTTTAAAAGCTGCGACTAAGAAAAACGATGATAGCCCAGTTGCTCACAACAATTATGGAGCAGTTCATTTAGAGTTAGCTATGGACGCTGAAGGAGATCAGATGACCTCATTAGTAGAACAAGCTATTACTCAATTTGAGATTTCTAATAAAAAATCTGAAAATGCTGAAGCTTATGCAAACTTAGCAACTGCTTATGCTATGCAAGGAAATTACGAAAAAGCATATGATGCAGTATCTAAAGCTGATCAAATGACTTTAAGTAGCGAGAATGAAAGAGGTTTAATGGGTGTTAAAGGCGCGTTAGAAATCATGATGGGTGAGTACAGCGATGCTTCAACTTCTCTCAAAAACACTGATGATTCTGAAGTTAACATGTTTAACAAAGGATTGGCATTAGTATTGCAAGGTAATTATGAGAATGCTGTAAGTACATTACAAGAAGTTGCAGGAAAGACTTCAGGAAAAGGTGTACATGCTCAGGCTCACTATTTAGCTGCTGTAGCTAGTGCAAGATTAGGTAAAGAAGCCGATGTAATCAGTCATTTAGAAAAAGCTGTTGCAGCTGATTCTAGCTTAAAATCGAAAGCATTGTCTGATTTAGAGTTTTCTAACTATTCATCTAACGACAACTTTAGAAATGCATTGAAGTAAAATTCAAATCATTTTATATCAAAGCATCAGCCAGCAGGCTGATGCTTTTTTTTTGCTCAATTGTAAGCATAATTTCGTCAAAAGGATATAATCTTAAGAAAAGTTTATGAACTCTTAGATTTGAGTTGGTAATTGGCAGTTGAATAACTATTTTTACCCTGTAAAATTTACAAGATAGATGAGAGAAATTCAGTTTAGAGAAGCACTTAATGAAGCAATGTCCGAAGAAATGAGACGTGATGAAAACGTTTTCATTATGGGTGAGGAAGTAGCGGAATACAATGGTGCATATAAAGTAACACAAGGGATGTTGGACGAGTTTGGTCCTAAAAGAGTAATTGACACCCCAATTACTGAGCTAGGATTTTCCGGAATAGGTGTTGGAGCAGCAATGAACGGAACTAGACCAATAATAGAATTCATGACCTTCAATTTTTCATTAGTTGCAATAGATCAGATTATTAATTCTGCGGCAAAAATGATGAATATGTCTGGTGGCCAATTTAATGTACCAATAGTTTTTAGAGGAGCAACAGGAAATGCAGGCCAATTGGCGTCTCAGCATTCACAAAACTTTGAAAACTGGTATGCTAATACACCCGGTCTAAAAGTTGTTGTCCCTTCAAATCCATACGATGCTAAAGGATTACTGAAATCTGCTATTCGTGATGATGATCCTGTTATTTTTATGGAATCAGAATTAATGTATGGGGACAAGGGAGAAGTTCCTGAATCGGAATTTCTTGAACCGATCGGTAAAGCCAAAATTACAAAAGAGGGCAGTGACGCTACATTGATATCTTTTGGTAAGATGATGAAAGTAGCACATGCTGCAGCAGAGGAAATGGAGAAGGAAGGCTACTCAATTGAAGTAATAGATTTAAGAACTGTCCGACCAATTGATTATACTACCATTTTTGAATCTGTTAAGAAAACCAACAGATGCGTAGTTGTAGAAGAAGCTTGGCCGTTAGCGTCTATTTCTGGTGATCTGACATTTAATATTCAAAAAGCAGTATTTGACTTTCTGGATGCACCAATATTAAGAGTAAATAGTTTAGATGTGCCTGTTTCCTATGCTCCTACCCTTTTGGAAGCAGTTTTACCTAATAAAGAAAGAACAATAAAAGCACTGCGAAAAGTCATGTATTTAGACTAAAAATCATTAAAACACAGCATCAAAAGGCTAATCTTGTTAAGGTTAGCCTTTTTTGTTCTCAAAAAATTAGAAATAAATTTTTAAATTATATTCAATTAGCATGCAACTACTTCCAAAAAGCAGAGTCTTTGATATAGATTTAAACAAAATTGAGGAGGTCGATGCTGTACTGTCATTGAAAGTATTAAAAATCAATAGCTAAGAGTGTTGTAAATATTTAGTCGATTATTAGATTCTATAAAAAAGATTGGAAACGAAAAGTATACATATACATCAGGATTTAATAGTCAGTTGTAAAAAGGGTGATCAGAAGGCATTTAAAGAATTATACCAGCTTTATGCTAAATCAATGTTTAATGTTGCTTTCAGGATATTAGGTGATAATGATGAAGCTCAAGACATTTTACAGGAAGCATTCATTAAGGCGTACTATAAGATCAACCAATATAACTTTCAAGCTACATTTGGTTCCTGGTTAAAGAAGATAGTAGTCAACCAAGCATTAGACTATTTGAGAAAGGCATCTAAATGGAAAATGAATGAGTTAGCTGATGAAGACATGACAGAAGATTTAGAAATAGATTGGGAAGACATCGAATTGCAAGTGGATATTGTAAAAAGAGCCATTCATCATCTTCCCACGGGGTTTAGAACGGTAGCAAGTTTATATCTAATGGAAGGATATGAACATAAAGAGATTGCAGCGATACTTTCAATTTCAGAAAACACTTCTAAATCACAATTTCACAGAGCAAAGATTAAAATAAAAGATTATATCAAAGAATATGAGCAAAGGAAAAGACAAGCTGGAGCAATTTACTAAGGAACATAGAGAAGAATTAGAAATAGATTTCAATCTTGAAGTCAGCTGGAATCATATAGAGGACAGAATATCTCAAAATAAGAGAAGCAAGTTTTCTATTTGGATGGTCGCTGCTTCCATCATGCTAGTGCTTAGTGTTGGCTGGCTCATTTTTGATAGAATACAATTAACTAATAAAATCAATGAATTGGAAAACTTATCAGTAAATGATAAACCATACTCAGAAATTGAAGCATTCTATAAGCGAAATATAAATGAAAAAGCACTCTTAGTTCATCAATTGACTAAAAAAAGAAACATTAGAATTAGCTCAGACTTAAAATCATTAAATAAAAAATACGAGGATTTAAAATTGAAAATAAAGAAACAGGGTGCTCACCCTCAATTGGTCAATGCCATGATTCAGAATTTACAAACTCAAATTGAGATCCTTGAACAACAACTGAACATCTTGCAAGATTTACAGGAATATAGTCATAACGATAAACAAGAAAGCAATGAAATATCTATTTAAAACTTTAATAATTGTTCTAATACTGAAGGGCACAATTTCTTTTGCGCAAGATGCGAAATATGAAATAATGGATAAATCCTTTACGCCCAACAATAAGCAAACTATGTTAGAAATTGCAAATAACTTCGGTAATGTAAACTTGGCAGTATGGGATAAAAACTCAATTTCAGTCAAAATTACTCTTGAAGTTGAGGGCTACGATGAAAATGAATCTAAAAAAATTCTAGATAAGATTGATCTAAGTACTAGTCAAACTGGAAGTTTGATTTCTATTAAAACCACTCTTAAATCACACAGCAATACTTCATTTAGAAAAAAGAGCTTTAAGATTAATTATGAAATCAATTTACCTGATGGTCATCCTTTATCTGTTACAAATGAATTTGGAAACATTTTCCTCACCGATTATTCTGGTAATACAAGAATCAATTTGGAGTATGGGAACTTAACCGCTGGAAGTTTGGGCACTCTTAATTTAACTCATGAATTTGGCAAAGCAGAAATCGAATCTATTTCATCAGGTGAATTTGAGCTAAGCTATGTAGACGAATTTGCATTATCTAAAGCAGACTTACTCGATCTTGAGGGTGAATTCTCTAAAATTAAAATTGGAGATATTACAACCATCAACTTTGATGTTGAATATGGTCAACTGAATATTGAAACGGTCTCCAATTACAAAGGGAGCGCTGAATTCTCGGAAATAAATATTGACAAAGTTTATTCTAATTTTGATCTAGATGCTGAATATGCGAGTGGGACCATAGACGTAAAATTTGTTAGTAAAGACATAGAATCATTTCAGCTAAATACTGAATTTTCAAAATCTGAAATCAAAATTGAAGGTGGGGCTAATTTAAGATTTGACACAAAACATTCATTCGGGAAACTGACAACTGAAGGGTCAAACATCAGTTTTAGTAAAAAAATGAAAGATATGTCCGATGAGGAATACGAAGGAACTATTGGTGGGAACGCAAATCAGAATTCGACTGTCCTAAGAATTAAAACCTCTTATGGTGGTTGCAAGTTGATTGCGAATTAAGCAAAAAAAAAGGGCTGTTTAGAAACAGCCCTTTTAAAATTTCTTTATTTTCCTTTTAAGAATCTTTTGGTAAAACATTGGTAGTTATTCGAACGCTTCTTTCTTCTCCAATATTTGAAACAATCCTAACTATTTTATTTTGTCTTCCCATTTTACCACGGCTATTAAACTTAACCGTAATTTCACCTTTTTCTCCTGGTGCTATTGCCTCTCCTTTTGGAAAACTAGGGACCGTGCATCCACAAGTAGTTTTAACATTTGAAATAATTAACGGTTGCTTCCCTGTATTCTCAAATTTAAAAATATGCTCTACCACATCTCCTTGAGTGATATCTCCAAAATCATGATTACTTTCCTCAAAAGTAATTTCTGGACCATTAGTACTTTCTGTTGATTGAGCCACTGCTGACCCTATCAAAAAAATTGTAGCGAAAAATAATATTGCCTTTTTCATAATTGAAATATTTGATTTTTGATACGATAAGTAAAGTTACGAAATTTCAATAAAAATGATACCAAAAATAACATTAAGAAGAAAAATGAAACAATTTTTTAAGGTTTTTAAAGCTAGAAAAACTTGGGATGGAAGTTGACTAGAAATAACTCTTGTGTTGATCTAGTAATTGCCGTATATAGCCATCGTATATATTCTCTATTCACCATTTCATCTGTCAAATAACCCTGATCAACATAAACTGCATTCCATTGTCCCCCTTGAGATTTATGACATGTCAAGGCATAAGCAAATTTAATTTGAAGTGCATTCAGGTATGGATCCTTTTTAATAGCCGCTTTCCGTTCAGCTTTAGTAGCTAGATCCATATAGTCTTCTGCCACCTGATGATACAAATTCTTATATTCTTCATTACTCAATGATGGACCATTGGAATGCAAGGTATCTAAAATTACTTTCACCTGAAGATTAGGATGATTGTCATAATCCGTTAGTCTGATTTCTAAATCTGCAAATCGCAACCCATGCATCTCTTCAAAATTAATTACTTTGACCACTTCCATGAAATCGCCATTGGCTAAAAATCCACCTGGTGTATCTTCAGTTTGGTAAACGTAATTATTTTTAACAATCATTAAGAAATCACCAGCTTCTAATTCTCCTTCCATAAAGTGGATTTGTCTCCTAATATACTCATTGTACTGCACCGCCATTTTATTTGAACGACAAATTATTACAGTATTTTCAACGCCATACTTTTCGTAAGCATACCGCAATCCATCTTCTAACCTTTCTCCTGTCATTTTAAATATATCTTTGTAGGAGTTAGTATTAAAATGAATTCTAAATTCATTTTTAGAAAGTTCACTCCGTAAAGCGGTTGCATTAAACAAAATCCCAGAATCTTGAGCTTGACGCATTACCTCAGTCAAAACCGTCTCTATTACTTCAGCTCTATAATTACTTTTAAGAAAATTAGCATCGAGTCCAGCACTGTTTACTTTCCCTACAGGAGGTAACTGGGCATCATCTCCAATAAATAGTATTCTATTGCCCTCATTTTGAAAAACATAACTAATAATGTCATCCAATAAACTGCTATTACCAAATCCCTTTTCATCTGATAACATACTTGCTTCATCTATAATGAAGAGCGTCTTTTGATGGTAATTCTTTTGAAGTGAGAAATTAGGTTCACCACTGCCTACTTCCGCTGTCTGACGATAAATCTTCTTATGAATAGTAAGTGAAAGTCTCTTTGAGTAATTGCTCATTACTTTTGCAGCACGACCTGTTGGAGCCATCAAAACATACTTATAGTTAAACAAGGGTAGAAATTGCACTAAAGCACTGACAATAGTAGTTTTACCGGTACCAGCGTAACCCTTGAGCAATAAAATAGGTCTATCCTCATCCTTCAGATCAAAGAACGGATCCAAAGCTTTGAAAAATTGAGACTGCCCAGGAGTAGGCTCAAAAGGAAACTTTGACCGTATAATGGCCGATGCACTAGGCATTCATTTTATGGTTGATATCTTCTGGATTGATTACAGCCATAGTTGTAGTGGCTTTGGCTATCAAGCTTCGTTCTTCACCGTCTACTGCCCAAATTTCTGCCTCACAAAAGTTTAATTTCCTTCCCTTTTTAACCACATAGCCAATAGCATGCAATTTTTCTCCCATTCCGGCTTTAAAGTATGATACCTTTATTTCAGCAGTCACAACATGACAATCCATTGGTACAGTTGTATATGCAGCAAAACCAGCTACAATATCTGCAATTGTGGCTGTAACTCCTCCGTGCACCAAACCCTTTTGCTGTTTATGGATTTCTTGAATATCGAGCCAGCCTTCAGTTTTACCCTCTTCAATTACTGACAAATCGAAGCCAATATGCTTCATAAATTCTTGTCGCTCTAAAAACTTTTCAACCCTTAACTTAAAATCTTTTTTCACTGTATTTTCCTGCATTTTATGTAATTTCAAATATTTCACAAATATAAGCATATTGATGACTGGAAAAGCAAGGGAAAGTGTCAATCAAAAATTCGGTGGCAAAGTAAGGGTTAGAGTCGGTGGGATATTAATTGAAGAAAATAAAATTTTACTTTTAAAACATGAGGGGGTTGGAAAAAAAGAATATTTGTGGTCCCCACCCGGTGGAGGGCTAGATTTTGGAGATGATGCAGAAAAAAACTTAGAAAGAGAGTTTGTAGAAGAAACAGGCTTGCATATTCACGTTCATGAATTACTGTTTGTGAATGAATTTATGACCAGTAGCATCCATGCTATTGAATTATTTTTTAGAGTAGAAAAAACCGGAGGAATTCTTAAATTGGGAAATGATCCTGAAATGGGCAAACAACAAATTTTATCCGATTTAGCATTTTTTGATGAAAATAAATTAATAAACACAGAAAATGACTACTTGCACAATATGTTTATAGGAATAAATAAACCTCAAGAAGTTTTAAATCTTAAAGGATATTTTAAATTTGTGAATAATTCCATAAAATAGCATTTTAAAATAATTTCTAAATAGAGAAAAAAAATAGAAAGATGAGCAAAACAAAGATTTTATCAATAGTTTTCTTCGTGGCTGCAATAGTAGTAGGCTACTTTTTTGTAGATAGCATTGCCTATGATATTCAACAAGAGAAAAAGATTAAGCGAGAAGAGGCTCGAGTAATCAACAAATTAAAACAAATCCGATCAGGTATGATTGCTTATCAAAGGGTGAATGGTCAATATACTAGCGATTGGGAAAAATTGATTAATTTTATTGACACTGGCGATTTCTACCTAACAGAAAGATCAGAAACTATTATCCAGAGAGATTATGGTGGGGACAGTGTTGTAATAAATATTGATACGCTTGGTACAATACCAGTTTACGATTCTCTGTATGCAAATATTCCAAACTTCGATTTACAAAACTTGCCATACAAGCCAGGCTCAAAAACCAAATTTGAGATTTTTGCAGATAAAATCATCAAAGGGTCCGTGAAAGTTGACGTCTTCGAAGTAAAAGATCCTGAGCCAATTAATCCTAAGAGAAGGGAAGATGATAATGAAAAAGCATTAAGAGTGGGCTCTAAATCAGAAGTAACAACTGCAGGAAACTGGGAATAATATTTTGGATATAGCAAAAGAAAAAGTTTTTAAAACCATAAGGAAGGTTAAGGATGATAAGTTCTCTATTGAAAAAATTGAGCATTATTGCTTGATTTTAGAAATTGGAGAAAGAGACCTTCAGGTATCGGTTATAGATATTAAATCTAATCGGGTTTTAATACTTGAAGATTATAGTTTAAGTAAAACTGAGGATGAACATCAAAAAGTGCAAGTTCTAAAAGCGCTTTTTGATGAGCATCATCTATTGATGGTTGGGTTTTGGAAAGAAGTAATCCTATGCTTTAAAACGCCAAAGTACTGCCTAGCACCTCTCTCCTATTTCTCAAAGGACAATGCTAGGGCAATTCTGAAAATGAATTGTCAGGTTGAACCGTCCGATTCTGTAGGTTATTATAAGGTGAATAGTAATGACTCAGTCAATATCTTTACCTATCAGAAAGAAGTTCTAAAGTTCATTCGGTCAATTTATGTTAACAGCAAAATAAAAGTCACTCACCAAAGTGGTATGTTAGTGAACGCGGTTCTATTTAATCCGCCCTTTGCAAATGAAAATGAATTGTCTCTGTACATAGATAGGTTTTACCTCCATGCATCTGTCTGCAATAATGGAAAATTGTTATATTTTAACTCCTTCAAAATCCAGAAATTTGATGAGTATATAAAATATATCAATCTGATATGCAATGAATTTAAAATTTTGAAAAAGGAAGGAATTATTAATCTTTGGGGTTATATAAAAAAGGACTCTACTCATTTTCAAGAACTGCAAAAGAATTTTCCAGCTATTAAAATTGGGAATAGGACCAAAAAATTAAATTTTGGATTCAAATTTGATGAAATAGCCGAACATCAGTATTTTGATGTATTTGGAAACTATTTTAATTTATAATTCATGTCAAAGAGAATCGCCATTTTCCCTGGTTCATTTGATCCTTTCACGAAAGGACATTACGATATTGTCGTCAGAGGATTAAAGATTTTCGATGAGATCATCATCGCAATTGGCTACAATTCAAAGAAACAAAACCGGTATTTTGATATCGATTTGATCGTGAACAAACTTGAAGAAACTTTCGAAGGCGAATCCAGGGTTTCAGTTATTGTATACAATAAATTGACATCAAATTTAGCCAAAGACTTGCAGGCTGGTTTTTTGTTAAGGGGATTGAGAAACACGACTGACTTCGAATATGAAAACAGTATAGCACAAGTCAACAAATATCTAAACGAAGGTCTGGAATCTGTTTTTCTAATAACGGCTCCAGAATATGCTGCTATAAGTTCCACAATTATTAGAGAGGTACATAAATTCCGAGGAAATGTGGACGAATTTTTACCCTATAAAATTGACTAAATTAGCTGCATTTCTACCCTATGGAAAATAGTTAATGATTTTTAAAAATTTATTAATATTATTTTCATACAACTTATTTAAAAATACGTTAGATTTCGCCATATAAAATTCAATTAAAAAATGGCACTTAATGAAGCATCAGATTTCGCAACATTTGACGA
Organism: Marivirga harenae; assembly: GCF_030534335.1. Classification (GTDB taxonomy): domain Bacteria; phylum Bacteroidota; class Bacteroidia; order Cytophagales; family Cyclobacteriaceae; genus Marivirga; species Marivirga harenae. The sequence continues at coordinate 3,850,504 of NZ_CP130565.1, forward strand.
ATATGATGACAAAGATTACGATGAGCTCGAAGATGATTTTTTTGATGACGAACAAGATGACATCAAATTAAATAATGAAGACGAGGAAGAGGACACTTGGCGATTTAAAATCGATGATAACTTAGACGAAGATGCTGAAGATCAGGATTTTGATTTTGACGATGACGATCTGAGGAAAGATTTGGATGATTATTAAAAAAAATAGGTGGTAAATATTTGCCACCTATTTTCTTACCTCTACTTTCTAATAGCTAACCAATTCTACTTATCAATTAGCTTATCTTGCCTACTTGGCAGGGAAAACTTGCAAAGCTAAATTTTGAGCTGCAGCAAACGCATTTTGATCTATGCCCAAATTAACCTTCTTTTTATTAAAATACGCTACCATATCTTCTGTCACCATATTACCCACTAAATCATCTTTAGCCATAGGGCACCCACCAAAGCCTTTTATAGCACCATCAAATCTTCTACAGCCAGCAGAATAGGCAGCCTCAAGTTTTTCCCAAATCGTGCTCGGATGGCTGTGCAAATGGGCACCAAATTCTATATGTGGATATTGAGGAATCAATTGCTCAAATATCCATGATATGTTTTCAGGATTGGAAACTCCGATTGTATCTGAAAGTGAAATTACCTTGACATCAATTTTATTTAACCTTTCCACGAACTCTTGAACAAAACCAGCATCGTACGGATCACCGTAAGGATTCCCAAAACCCATCGATAAATAAACAACCAGTGTTTTATCATGAGCTACAGATACTCCTTGAATTTCGTTTAAATCCTTCATTGCTGTTTCAATAGAACGCTTGGTATTACGTTGCTGAAATGTTTCGGATAAAGATAGTGGATATCCTAAATAAGAAATATGATTAAACTTGACGGCCTCAGAAGCTCCTCTTTGGTTCGCAATAATTGCCAGTAATTTCGAACTAGATTGCTGCCAGTCGAGCTTTTCAAATACCTCAGCACTATCTTTCATTTGAGGTATTGCCTTTGGAGAAACAAAGCTTCCTGCGTCAATAGTATCAAAACCAACTTTTAACAATTGATTCAAGTAATCGATTTTTTGATCTGTTGGAATAAAATCATGCAAGCCCTGCATAGCATCTCTTGGGCACTCTATAAGCTTTACCGTTTTAGTGTTTTTCGTCTCCATAATTCAAAACTAATCATTAAGACTTTCTGCTAAAAGAAATTCTTTTGCTCATTGAATTTCAAATACAGAGAAATCATAAGAATAATAGCGAATTTTTAATTTCATCTTACTAAATTTCAGCTTCGTACTAAAAATTACACGTGGGAGTAGTCATCAAACAAAGCGCTTATGCCTCTATTATCAACTATTTGGGAGTTGCAATAGGTGCTGTTAATATGATATTTCTTTTCCCTGAGTTTCTAACGCAAAAGGAACTAGGTTTATTTAAAGTTATTTTTTCTATGGCCATAATACTTTCACCTTTTGCTCAGGTGGGCCTTGCTAGAACTACTTTGAGATATTTTCCCCGTTTTAATAAAGGTCATAAATCATCAGGAAGGTTTTTCACATTCGTACTGATCATGGGCTTTTTCACCATTTCAGTTTTTATCGGCCTCTTTCAATTGGTTGATCAATGGGTATTTGGTTTTTTTGAAAAGAATGCCCCTGAGCTCATACATCAATATTGGCTAATTATCATTTTGGTGGCAATTATGGTGTATATCTCCATTTTTGAAGCATATTATAAAGCTCAACTCAATGTGGTGATTCCGACATTCATGCGGGAGTTTTTTCTGAGGATAACTAGTAGTGTCCTGGCTTTCCTATATTTTCTAGACTATATTTCATTTGAGTGGTTTTTGCGGTTTTCTGTTGCCACTTATGCACTCAGCCTCTTACTATTATTTTCTATCGTTATTTTAAAGGGGCAATTAAGATTCAATTTTTCAATCTTTCAACTGAAGAGGTCATTCATCCAAGATATGACCAAATACATGTTTTTTATTATGGCCAGTGCTGTAGGTTCTGTTATTGTTTTGCAAATAGATCAATTGATGGTGACTGGGTATTTAGGGCTGAAAGAAAATGGGATTTATGTGATTGCATTCTTCATGGGTACAGTAATCGAAATTCCAAGAAGGAGTATTTCACAAATGTCAGATGCATTAATTGCAAATGCATTTGAAAATGAAAGGCTAGACGAAATTAAAAAGATCTACAAGCAAAGTAGTATCAATCAGCTGATTTTAGGAAGTTTTGTGTTTATTTTAGTGATAATAAACTTAGATAATATTTATGCAATTATGCCGAAAGGTGATGATTATGCAAGCGGAAAATGGATAGTCGTATTAATTGGTTTAAGCAAGTTGATAAATATGAGCTTTGGCGTCAATTCAGAAATCATTGTGTCTTCAAAATTCTACAAATCCAATATTTATTTTGTAATCGTGTTAGCCGTATTAACGATTGCATTAAATGCTTTTTTAATTCCAAAGTATGGTTTAACTGGTGCAGCAATTGCTACCCTATCTTCAATACTGTTGTTTAACGTAATTAAATTGATTTACATTTATATTAAACTAGATTTTCAACCCTTTTCTATTCATACTTTAAGTACCCTTTTGCTTTCGGGTTTGTGTCTTTTTCTTGTAAGCATTGTACCTCAATTTTCAAATCCAATAGTAAATGGCGCTTACTTAACTATGCTAACTTGTTTGATTTTTGGTCTTTTGATGCTGTTTTTTAAACCTTCGAAAGAAATCACGAAGATCATTCAACCACTTAGAGATAGATTTAACTTTTAAAAAATGAATTTATATTCTGAATAACAAATTGAATATCTTCTTCTGAATGACTAGGGTGAATGGGTAACGATAGAACAGACTTTGATGCTTCAATAGCGCTAGGGTATTGCATATTTACCTTAAAAACGGACATCTCTGAAAGTGCTGTTGGATAATGTATATCTGTCTCAATTTTTTTTTGCATTAAGTAGTCTTGAAGTGCATCTCTCCTATTCGTTCTAATTACAAATTGATGATAAAAATGGCCGCTGCAATTCAAGGGTAAAGCCAGACCTTGTAAGTGGGTAAAATATAGCTCTGCTATCTTTCGCCTTTTAATGTTATCCGCATCCAGGAATGGCAGCTGGGCGGAAAGCACAGCGGCTTGTATTTCATCCATCCTACTGTTTCTTCCCATCTGAATATGACTATTTCTACCGGATTGGCCATGGTTAGCCCATAACTTACATTTTTCGGCTAAGTCTTCATTACTAGTAAGAATAGCCCCCGCATCGCCTAAGGCTCCTAAATTCTTCGTTGGGTAAAAACTAAAAGCAGCAATATCACCAAATGTACCTGCCAATTTTCCGTTTAAAGAGGCTCCATGTGCTTGGGCACAGTCTTCAATCAAGTAGATTTCATTTTTCTTGCATATTGAAACAATCTTTTCAATTTCAGGGTGAACCAAGCCAAATAAATGTGGAAGTATAAGAGCTTTTGTCTTTGGAGATATTTTTTCTTCTAGTTCTGAAAGCTGGATCCCAAAATGATCTAAATAAATATCACAAAATACTATTTTCCCACCGACTAATTTGATAACAGAAGCATCAGAAAACCAGCTGAAGGCAGATGTGATGACCTCATCCCCTTCCTGAATTTCAATACTCCTCAAGATAATCTCCAACGCATCTGTACAATTTGCCGTTGGTATCAAATAATCCTGACCTAAGTAATTGGAAAAATCTTTACAAAATTTGTTTAGGTATTTACCATTCATGAAAACCCCCTCATTCAAGACATTATCTATCGCGGATCTTATTTCTTTTCGAACAGGTGATAATTTTAAAAAGGGGATCGACTTAACGGGCATATCTTAATTATAAAAATAGGGTATTAAATAAATATATAGTCATTTATATTTGCAATAACAGCATCACTTTTCCAACTTTAAATTTGTTTTTGAAGTAATAGAGCTAGAAAATTCATTAAATTGAAATTATATAATTTTTACCTCAAAGATTAGAATTTTTAATTAAAAATAAGCCATAAATGAAAAAAGTAGCAATAATGACTTCGGGGGGAGATGCGCCAGGTATGAATGCCTGCGTTCGGGCAGCTGTTCGGGGAGCCGTTTACCATGGAATCGAAATATATGGGATTTACAGAGGGTATGATGGCATGATTGAAGGGGACATTGTGAAAATGAAATCTCATTCGGTTAGTAATATTATTCAAAAGGGTGGTACTATCTTAAAATCAGCCAGAAGTGAGGAGTTTAAAACTAAAGAAGGAAGAAAGAAAGCTTTTGATCATTTACAGAAACTTGGGATTGAAGGATTAATCACCATTGGTGGAGATGGTACATTTACAGGCGCTAAAATTTTTTATGATGAATATGGAATTCCTACGGTTGGAGCTCCAGGCACCATTGATAATGATTTGTATGGCACTGATTATACCATTGGATTCGACACTGCTGTAAATACTGCACTGGGTGCAATAGATAAAATCAGGGATACTGCCGATTCACATAATCGTCTTTTCTTTATAGAAGTAATGGGACGAGATTCCGGCTACATTGCTATTCGTTCTGGAATTGGAGGCGGAGCTGAGTTGGTAATGGTTCCTGAAACCTCCACTAGTATCAAAGAGGTTATAAGCACTTTGCGAGAAGGCTGGGCGCGTCACAAAACATCTTCCATTGTGGTAGTAGCCGAAGGGGATGAGGAAGGAAATGCTATGGAAATTGCAGCAAAGGTAAAAAAAGCCATTAATCAGAAAGATATCAAGGTTTCCATTTTAGGTCATATCCAGCGTGGTGGTTCTCCTAGTGCACAAGACAGAATTCTGGCCAGCAGATTAGGTTTAGGCGCCATTGAAGGCTTAATGAAAGGGGAAAAGAATGTAATGGCGGGGATAATAAATGATAAATTAGTTTATACATCCTTTGAAGATAGTATAACCAAAAACAAGCCCCTGAATCAGGAATTAATTCACATGGTTAAAGTGTTGAGCGTTTAAATAGAGCCTATTGGGCTTTTAAATGAGCCAAATTTATATCTATTTGATATTCAACACCAAATAATAAACTTTTGTGAAATCAATCAAAAGATTTCATCTAATTAAAACTCAAATAGGGGAAATGGAATTAAAAACCACATTAGAAATAAAGCCAGTTGAAGAAAAAATCCATCCTCACGATCGGATTACTTCTATTGGGAGTTGCTTTGCCGATCATATTGGTAGTCGCTTTGAAGAGATGAAAATGGATATTTTGAGTAATCCATATGGAATTATATACAATCCAATTTCTCAAATGCGACTAATCAAATCAGCACTGAAGGGAGAAGATTTAAATGAAGAACATATAATTGAAAACCGGGATATATACAATCACCTGGATGCTCATTCCATTTTTGGTAAGAAGAATCTGATTGAGTTAAAAGACGGGATAAGGGAAGCTTCCGCCAAATTGAAAGATTACTTGGAGACTTCTAAAGTATTAATTCTAACCTTCGGAACGGCATGGGTTTATCGTTATGAAAAAACCCAAGACATTATAGCTAACTGCCACAAACTTCCATCCCAAAATTTCCAAAAGGAATTATTGGAATTGCAAGATATAATTGAAGAGGTGAGCTCTACAATAGCATATTTAAGAGAAGTAAACCCAAAAATTCGAATAATTTTGACTGTCAGTCCTGTTCGTCATACTAAGGATGGAATACCAGAGAATATGTTGAGCAAGTCTATTCTTAGGTTGGCTGTTCATAAAATAAAAACAAGCATCGAAAAGACCTACTATTTTCCTGCTTTCGAATTAATGATGGATGATTTACGGGATTACAGATTTTATGCAGAGGACATGATCCATCCCAATAACGTAGCCAGAAATTTCATTTGGCAACGATTTAGAGAAACTTTCTTTTCGGAACCACTTTTCGCCTATTGTGATAAGTGGCAGGCGATCAAAAATGATCTAAACCATAGAGTGATGAACCCTGGTTCCGAGGAACACGTCCAATTCTTGGAAGCATTGTATAAAAAACTAAGCCGTTTTTCAGTAATGGGAAATGTGGAAGAGGAAATGAAACATGTAGAAAAAGAATTAGAAGATGCCAAAAGCCAATAAACTCATTCATGAGAGCAGTCCCTATTTGTTACAGCACGCCCAGAACCCAGTTGAGTGGCAAGCTTGGGGAGAAGAAGCACTAAATCAAGCCAAGAAAGAAGATAAACCAATAGTATTGAGCATCGGCTATGCTGCATGCCATTGGTGTCATGTAATGGAGCATGAAAGTTTCGAGGATGATGAAGTAGCCAAAGTGATGAACGAAAATTACATTTGCATTAAACTAGATCGTGAGGAAAGACCCGATATCGACCAAATCTATATGGATGCTGTCCAAAACATGGGATTAAATGGTGGTTGGCCTTTGAATATGTTTTTAATGCCCAATCAAAAGCCATTCTATGGCGGAACTTATTTCCCCAAGCACAAATGGTTGGAAATATTGGATAAAGTCGCTATGGCATTCCAAAGCAGTCGTGATCAGTTAGAAGAGTCTGCAGATAAATTTGCACAAGCCCTTAATGCGCCTGATACGGAAAAATTAGGGCTGGGCAACTTAAAATCAAATGAATTCAACAGTAAAATACTGTCGGAAGCTTACCAAAAGCTAAGTAATTCTTTCGACTGGGATAATGGCGGTACATTAGGAGCCCCTAAATTTCCAATGCCAGTCATATGGAAATTCTTAATGAAATATGCCTTTCACAGTCAAAATCCTGAAGCTCGAAAGGCACTGGAGTTGACCTTAAGCTCCATGGCCGATGGCGGGATTTACGACCAAATAGGCGGTGGATTTGCTCGTTATTCTGTTGATGCGGAATGGTTTGCCCCACACTTTGAAAAGATGTTGTATGATAATGGACAACTCATAAGCTTATATGCCGATGCTTATCGATTTACCCAGAATCCATATTTCAAAGAAATATTTGAAGATAGCATAAAATTTAGTGTTCGCGAATTGATGGACCCGTACTGCAGGTTTTATTCTGCCCTTGATGCAGACTCAGAAGGCGAGGAAGGCAAGTTTTATACATGGACTTATGATGAACTCCAGAAGCTGTTCGGGAAGGAGTATGAGGCAGTTCTTAAATTCTACAATGCCACGGAAAATGGAAATTGGGAAAATGGAAGAAATATATTGTTTCGTCACAGCACCCTTGAAGATTTTTGCAAGGCTGAAAAATTACATTCTGATGAATTCAAAAAGCAACTCAAGTTCGTAAAGGATCGGTTATTAGACAAAAGAGAAGGTAGAATCCGTCCTGCTTTGGATGATAAGATTCTGACAGCATGGAATGCACTGCTGATAAAAGGAATTTGTGATGCCTATAAAGCCCATCAAGATGAGAAATATAAAGCCATCGCCTTAGACAATTTTATTTTCTTAAGTGAATTTGTTTGGGATGGAAATCACCTATTCAGAAGTTTCAAAAATGATCAGGTGAAAATTAAAGGCTATTTGGAAGATTATGCTTTGACCATACAAGCTTGTTTAACAATTTTTGAAATTTCCTCAAATCGAAAAGCTTTACACTTTGCAGAAGAATTGGCCCAATATGCCGTTGATAACTTTTATGATACACAAGAAATGCTATTCTATTATACCGACAAGACTAGCGAAAAGTTAATTGCAAGAAAAAAAGAGATCTTTGACAACGTCATTCCTTCTTCCAACTCAGTGATGATTGAAAGTCTGCATTGGCTTGGAATCTTGACGGGAAATGCTTCTTTCACCAAAATATCAGAGGATATGCTTAAGCAAATCCAACATTTACTCGTAAGGGAACCAAAATTCTTAGCGAATTATGCTTCAGCTTATGCGTTGAAAGCACACAAAAGCTTTGATGTGGTTGTAGTAGGTAAAGATGCTAAAAAATTTCAAAAGGAGATGTGGTCTCATTATTTGCCTAATACTTTCATTATGGCAATAGAAGAGGAAAATGACAAAGAATTAGTCTGGCGAGGAAAAGAGATCATCAATACTAAAACGAGCATTTATGTGTGTGAAAATAACGCCTGCCAACAGCCTGTATACGATGTCCAAGATGCTATAGCCCAAATGACCAAATGAGTCAACTAAGCTTGAATACGATAGAGGAAGAGAGCCTGCAGCAAACATTTTTCGTTCAGGTTCTTTTGCCTGTACCCATTCCTAAAACTTTCACCTATCGCGTTCCAAGAAAATATGAAGAACAGCTCCAAGTTGGTATCAGGGCCATTGTTCCATTTGGAAAAAAGAAAATTATAACGGGTGTGATCAGTTCAATTCACCACGAAGCACCAAAAGAATATGAAGCCAAATATATTCTAGAAATTCTCGATGAATTTCCTATCCTTAGTAGACAGCAATTCAAACTATTTGAATGGATGGCACAATACTACATGGCTACTGAAGGTGAAGTGCTTAATGTTGGACTGCCATCTGGTCTAAAATTGAGCAGTGAATCGAAAATCCAATTAAACCCGGCTTTTGAATTAGAACAGTCACCTTATATATTTAGTCAAATTGAAGAAATAGTCATCAAGCTGTTGAAAAAAGAAGGGCTGCTCTCCTACCAACAGTTTGCAGAACTTACCAATGGAAAACAAACCAGTCTTTTATTAAAAGAATTGCTCAAAAAACAAGTCATTATGCTAATTGAGCAAGTTCAAGAGCGCTATAAGCCCAAAACTGAGAAGCGTTTAAGGTTGCACAAGGCTTGGCTGAATGAAGCTCATTTAAGTGAACTGATGCAGTCTTTAGAGAAAAAACATAAGCAGCTAGACGTACTTTTGAAATTTCTGCAGGAAGTTCCAATATTTAAGCACCCTAATAAAAATGAAATAGGTTTAGCAAAAAGTGTTTTTAAAGAAGAGCAATTTTCTATTTCCTCCATCAACACGCTTATTAAAAATAAAATATTTGAAGAATTTGAGGTGATCACTTCTCGATTGGACTACCTTAATAGGCAAGAAAACCTAGATCATGAAATTAGTTTAAGCCCAGCTCAAGAGCAGTGCAGAAATGACCTCAACACAATTTTTGCCGATAAAGATGTAGCCTTGTTGCATGGAGTTACGGGTAGTGGAAAAACAGAAATCTATTTATCGCTTATTAGAGAAGTAATTGACAGCGGCTCGCAGGCTCTATTTCTATTACCAGAAATCGCCATAACCACTCAAATGATTCAGCGAGTGCGGAAAATATTTGGAGATCAAGTAGGGATATATCACTCCAAGTTTTCAGATGCTGAAAGAGTAGAAGTGTGGCAGGGAGTTGCAGAAGGCAATATTAACTTTGTGATAGGGGTACGCTCTTCCGTTTTGCTACCTTTTAACAATCTTTCACTAATCGTAGTAGATGAGGAACATGAAAGTAGTTATAAACAGCATGAACCTGCACCGCGCTATAATGCCCGTGATACCGCTGTGGTACTATCAAATATCCATCAGGCGAAGTTGATCTTAGGATCTGCTACACCATCTTACGAGAGCTATTATAACGCTAAAACTGGTAAGTACGGGCTGACTGTCTTGAGCGAAAGATATGGAGAAGGCAGAATGCCAGAAATTGAAGTCATTGATATGCGAAAGCAAAAAGCCAAAAAACTGGTTAAAGATGATTTTAGCCATAGTTTTTTAGCTGCACTTGAGGCAGAAATGAATAAAGAAAACCAGGCCATTATTTTCCAAAACCGAAGAGGATACGCTCCATACTTGCAATGCGAAACTTGCGGGTGGATTTCAGAGTGTGAGAATTGTTCGGTCAGCCTAACTTACCACATGCACCAGCATGAGTTGAAGTGTCACTACTGTGGATACCGACAAAAAAGCCCAAGCGCTTGCTTAAGTTGCGAATCTACCGCATTAGTAATGAAAGGCTTCGGAACCGAGAAAATTGAAGATGATTTAAAACTTCATTTTCCAGAAGTAAAAATCCAAAGAATGGATCGAGACACCACTCGCAAAAAGTATTCATATCAGCAGATAATAGAATCTTTTGAAAGCGGAGAAACACAAATATTGATTGGCACACAGATGGTGACTAAGGGATTGGATTTTGAAAATGTGAGTATAGTGGGAATAGTAGATGCTGATAGAATGATGTACTATCCTGATTTTAGGGCACATGAGCGCGCTTTTCAGCTCATGTTGCAGGTCAGCGGCCGAGCCGGAAGAAGTCACAAAAAGGGCAAAGTATGGATTCAAAGTTTCCAAGAAGACCACCCCTTATTTAAATATCTGTTGGATTATGATTATGAAGGATTTTATGAACTTCAGCTGAAAGAAAGGCATTCATTCTTCTATCCGCCTTACTGCAGATTAATTAAAGTAGTATTAAAGGGAGCGGAAAGCAATTCTGTACGAAATGGAGCGAAGTTACTTCATGAGTCTTTGACTACAATATTAGGCAGTCAGCGAGTTTTGGCGCCACACGAGCCCATGATTTCCAAAATAAGAAATATCTACCATATGGAGCTTTGGATAAAATTAGAAAAAGGATATCCTTTAGAAAATACAAAAAAACAAATTAAAGATTCCGTCACTAGGCTTCATGAAAACAGCCAATTCAGAAAATTGCGTGTAGTTTTTGACGTGGATCCACAATAGTTAGTCTTTGAATGTACTCTGTTTGAAAAAAATCTTAGTGGTTAAAAAATCTGAACTTTAGTTTTTTATTAACTAGTTAAGATAATTTTTCTAAATTCGTTATTAATTATTTATATTTTTTGAGCAAATTCTATCAATATAACCTATTACTACTAAGATTTAAGAATCCTGAAACAGAAAAGAATTTTAACCTGGGCTGCTTTAAGGAGGATTTGAATGCACTACGATTTGTTATTGTTTTAGGAACCGCCCTGAGCATTATTTTTATTTTTGTGGACGTGATGCGGTATGAATTAGATATGATTTCTGTAGCCTTTCGGGGAGGAATGGCTTTAATTTTGATCGTTTTAGGTGGTCTAACCTTTTTGTTTAAAGAAGAAAACTATCAATTCACACAATACATGGGCATTTTAATTGCTCTCTTTGTATCTACGGTTTTCTTTCTACACTACCATTTTAACGAAGATCCCGCATTTGATATTTTCCTGTCAAATATTTTGATGGTACTAATTTTCATTACTTCCACGATCATGGGAATGCGGTTTCGCTATGCAATATTGGTGAATACAGTGAATTTCGCTGCGTACATTTTATATATTGAGAACATCAATTACTCTCTTATTGCAGAAAGACAAATATCACAGCTTTTCGTCATCTACATGGTTGGAATATTAGCCTCCTACATTCTGGAGAGACAAAAAATGACCTCCTTTATTCATAAAAATGAGTTGGATTTAGAGGTGCAAAAGGTTGATGAACTCAATAGAGTGAAAAATAAGCTTTTTTCAATTATTTCACATGATCTCCGGGGCCCTATAGTCTCATTAAAAGGAATTGTAGGCTTATACAAAAAAGGAGCTGTGACTGTAGATGAATTCAAGCAGCTTACCAATAATTTAGAGGACGATTTAAATAACTCTTCCAATCTATTGGACAACCTTTTGGCATGGTCAAAAAGTCAATTACAAGGATTAGATATTAATAAAGGGCGAGTAAATCTTCAGGAGGAACTTTCCATGCTAAAAAATTTATTTAGTTCTCAATTGAAATCAAAGGGGATTTCTCTCGATATTGATTTAGAAGATCAACAAGAAATAGTAGTAGACAAAGAAACTATTCAAATTGTATTTAGAAATATATTGTCTAATGCTATAAAATTCACTCCACTAGGAGGTAAAATCTCAGTAACATCAAAGAATGATGATGATGGGATGATAGCTATTTCCTTTACAGATTCTGGTATCGGAATGCCCCCAGAAAAGCTAGATAACTTATTCCAAATCAATAAAAATACATTAATAGGTACCTCCTCCGCTAGTGGTGCCGGCATAGGTTTGCTCTTGGTAAAAGAATTTGTAGAACTTAATAATGGCGATATTGCTGTAAGCAGCGCTTTGGGGAAGGGAACGACCTTTAAAATTAGACTCCCTACCCAATAGGTATACCTAAAGGCTATGAAAAAGTATTAAATGTATTAGCAAAAAGCTTTCATCTAGTGAATTCCACATTCAAAGTCCTTCTCACCCTTTTATACTTATTACATAAACTGCAAATTAAAAGCATTTCATCTATTGAATGAAAAGTTGATGAAACAGTTTGTTTGAACTTTTGGAATCAAAACACGCTTATTACGAAATCATTTCAATTCTTTCAAGGGTATTCCATCTTTTAAAATTAATTTTGCAATATGATATTAGTAGGTAATGCAGTCATCACTGATGACATCAAGGAAAAAAACTTCGTTTGTAATATTGAGAAATGCAAGGGTGCTTGCTGTGTAGAAGGAGATTTGGGAGCTCCGCTTACAGAGGAAGAATTGCCAATTATGAAGGAAATCTATCCTAAAGTAAAGCCCTACTTATCTGAGAAAGGCATTAAGGCCATTGAAGAGCAAGGAGAATATATTGAAGATTGGGAAGGAGATTACAGCACCACTACCATTAATGAAAAAGAATGTGCTTATGCCATTTATGATGAAAAAGGTATTCTAAAATGTGGGATAGAACAAGCGCATAATGATGGAAAAATTGATTTCTTAAAGCCCATATCCTGTCATTTATATCCCATAAGAATCACTAAATATGATGAGTACGATGCTCTAAATTACGATAGATGGCATATTTGTGATCCAGCCTGCGAATTAGGTGATAAATTAGGTGTACCGATTTATAAATTTACGAAAGATGCTTTGATCAGGAATTACAGCAAAGAGTGGTATGAAGAATTGGTCAGAGAAATTGAATCAACTAATGAATAAAACTAGATCATTAAATTAGGGAGTGTAACCGTAAATCTGGTCCCTTTATCAACTTCAGAATCGACTTTAATTTCTCCGTTAATCTTTTGGATGGTCTCTTTAACAATATAAAGCCCTATTCCTGTTCCTTTGCTATCATTGGAAGCTCTGAAGAACATTTCAAAGATTTTTTCTAGATATTTTGATTCAATGCCCAAGCCATTATCGGTAATTTTTAAGACCGCCTTTTCACGATCAACATTAATACAAATTTGAACAAATGGATGCTCAATGTAAGGATTAAAATACCGGATTGAATTAGAAATAAGATTGTTAAAAATAACTTTCAATCTTCTTTTATCAGAATAAAACTCAATACTGGAATCAATTTTAATTTCCTTCCTGATGCGATCAAAATTCTCTAAGTATTGGTAATTATCCATGGTCTCTTGCAAGATTTCGTGGAAGTCAATAAATTCAGGCTTCACCTCTTGCCGTGCATTTCGAGATAAATCAACAATATCTTTGATAAAATCATCCAGTTTATTAATGCTCTTATCAACCAAGTCTAAGTATTGACCTAATTTCTCTTTATCATTCTCATTTTTGGCCAAATTGATCAAGCCTTTGACTGAGCTGAGCGGTGCTTTTAAATCATGTGAGGCACTGTAAACAAAACTGTCCAGCTCAGTATTCAATTTCTTCAATTCCCGATTTTGCTTTTTCAGCTTTTCCTGCGCACTTTTTATACCGGTTACATCTCTTATAGCGCCATCAAAATACTTCACGCCTTGATCATCTTCGCTTACCATACTACTTAGGAGTCCAGTAAATATCTCTCCGTTCTTTTTTCTAAATTGAACTTCAATATTGGTTACATCTCTTTTCTTAATAAGCATTTGTCCTAGTCTTTCCCGGTCTTTAGGATTAGCATACAGACTGTTTAGTTGGGTATGTTTATAAAGCTCATCCTTGGATTTAAAACCAAACATTTTCATAAAGGCATCATTAATGAAAATTAAGCCCCTGTCGTGAGAACTTCGATAAATTGCTTCCGAAATATTTTTATTGACTGATGCAAGTATTCTTTCACTACTCTTAATTCTTTCCTTAGCTTCGTAATTATCCGTAATATCATTTGTTAAACAGGCTACTCCTGAAATTTCCTGCTTGAACACAACAGGGAATATTTTAGAGTCAACTACTTTAACAATTTTATCTCCTTCTCTGTAAAAATCACGGTAATTTTCTTCCTTACCATTTAAGGCAATGCTGATTCTTTGAATGGTCTTATCATACTGCTCAGCTAAATCTTTTTGTTCTAACACATTCATCCCTACCTGGGGAGTTAAGCCATAGTGAGTAAAGAGATGGTCAATAAATTTATTATTAAATGCCATCAAATTAAATCTTGAATCTACCATCCAGATCATGGAATCAAGGCTATCGAATATTGATCTCCAGCTGGCTTCTTGATGCATCACCTCCCCCACTTGAAATTGCAGTTTATTGTGAAAATTAGATTTCAAGGCTGTGTACTCCTCTTCCAGAACCTTATAGTCATGAATCACGGTATTCACCAATTCATATACTGGACTTAAAGGGTTACCCATTTCAAAATTTATTGGCTTGGTTTCTCCTTTTTTCCAGTCAACCTGGCCAAACACATCATTTAACTTTTTGAAATCAATATTATTGGATTGAGCCTGGAGCCTTTGAATTTTCAACTCTTTAATCTCTGCTACTAATTCTTCCTTGCTTAGTGATTTTAGGTAATCATCGGAATGCATTTCAGGCTTTATCCCTTTTACAGCATAATCAATAGCCAAAGTTGGATTAACTACCTCTTCAACTCCCTCAATATGCTCTGATTGATGGGATTTATACAGATCTAAAATTACTTTAGCGATACCATGATAGATAAAAAGCATCTTAGACCAGTATTTGCGAAAAGACAGATCAAAAAGATGTATTTCCTCTCTGGCTGAGGAAGGAATAGAGTTCAATTGAGTGGCATCCATAATTAAAGTCAATTTACTATTTTGACTTAAATGGACTACCTTTTGTAAGTTCTTGAAAAATAGTTGTGATTTATGGCTATCAGGTTCACCCATCGTTACCACATAAAGGATCTTGCTTTGAATTAACAGATAGTAACATTTAAAATCTTGAAAATCTGTAATATTCACCCTATCCAAAATCTCAAATTCCAGCTTCTGGTCTTCAAGTATCTTAACTATTTCATTTAAATATTTTGTATTCAATACAAGCGAGATTTACAAGCAATTACAATTTTTAAAAATATGGAAAAATTCTTTAAAAAAATTTCTTGAATTCAGGATTTATAGAGAATGTATGAAATCGCTAAAACTCTAGTAAAAAGTAAGCGTTTTGAACTGAGGAAGGGAATACAAAAATCACCAACTAATCTCAACCGAACCAAAACAAAAAACCCAAATTAGAGGTGTAATTTGGGTTTTGACTGTGAATTGTATTATTCAAATTATTTTTGAAATCCTCTAAGTTTAATCTCTGTTAGTTTTCTTTTGGTGTCCATTGGAAAATCTCCTTTCATCATCCAATCATAATAACCAGATTCTTTTTTCAAAACCTCTTCAACAGGATGACCCTTATGCTTTCCGAAATTAAAAACTTCTACACCTGCATCATTAAAAACGAATCTACCTGCTAGGTCGACCATGTTATCATTGGTGATTTGATGTAAGGTTTCCACATTGTTTTCAATAGTTCCAATCACCTTGCCTTTTAAGTCCTTTAAACTTTCACCTTCATACCTTTTTATTTGCGCATCCAAGACCTCTAGGGTTGCTAAAGTATCTGCTTCTGCTGAGTGCGCATCCACCAAATCTTTATCACAATAAAATTTATAAGCAGCCGTCAATGTTCTCTTTTCCATCATATGGAAAATCTTCTGAGCATCTAGTAATTTCCGTTTTGAAATATCAAAATCAACTTCTGCCCTTAAAAACTCCTCGACTAATACTGGAACATCAAATTTCAATATATTAAAACCTGCCAAATCACAGCCATGTAAAAAAGCGGATAATTCTTTAGCAACACCCTTAAATGTGGGTTTATCCTTCACATCTTTATCATAAATACCGTGAATCAAACTACTCTCCACTGGAATAGGTCTTTCAGGGTTCACTTTTTCAGTATTTTTGATAATTTCACCATCCGGCATCACCTTTACAAAAGAATATTCTACAATTCTATCGTTGACAACATTTGTACCTGTGGTTTCAAGGTCAAAAATGACCATTGGGTTATTGAGTTTTAAAAACATATTATTGAACTAGAGTTTGTGCAGTTTCTTTTAAATTAAGTTCACCAAAATGACCAGAGCTTAAAAAAGCAAAAGTTTTTACTTGTCCCTTCTGTTCGATTAATGCTTCTTCTAATTCCTTAACATCATCAAAGAATTGAACATTAGATTGTCCAAATGCTGTCTTCACGTCATTTTCATTTAATGCCGTTCCACTTTCTACTTTAAGATTCTTAGGATTAATATATATAAACGCAACATCAGCATGCTTTAAGGTGTCTTTATATTCTTGAATAAAATCCTTATCCAAGCTACTAAAGGTGTGCAATTCATACGCAATACAAATTTTTCCCGCTTTGAACTGATGATGCAGCGCATTTACAGTAGCCCTCAGTTTTGAGGGAGCGTGGGCATAGTCTTTATACACTTTTACTCCGTCATTTTCTGCCAATAGCTCCAGTCTATTTTTAGCACCTTTAAAGGTTGAAATGGCTTCATAGAACTTATCATCTGTAATCCCTAAAATATTGCAGACTTCATGAGCTGCATTTATATTCTGTAAATTGTGTCTTCCAAAAATACTGATTTGGACTTTACCATGATCTTTTGTTTTCAGATAGGTTATTCCATCCTTTATTTCAGAATCATGTGAAGCATAAGGTAGTTTACGCACATCTTCCCTGTCTTTTGCGCCAACAATATTGGCAAGGTTATCTTCCTCACAATAAATTAATGAGCCAGCTTTAGGAGTTTTATCTGCAAATAAATCAAACTGCTTTGTATATTCTTCAAAAGTGGAGAACACATTTTTATGATCCCATTTAATACCGGAAATTACTCCAATGTGATGGTCATATTTTAAAAATTTGGGCTGTGGATCTAATTTGGACGCCAAATACTCATCGCCTTCTATGATAATAATGGGTGCATCAGAAATCTGGACAGTTAATTCAAAATCTTCTAGCTCTGCCCCTACCAAATAATCAAAAGATTTTCCTGCAGATTTTAAGACGTGCATGATCATGGCCGTAATCGTACTTTTCCCATGACTGCCCCCCACCACAACTCGCTGTTTATTGGCAGATAATTCACGAACAAATTCAGGAAAAGAGAAAATAGGCAAACCTAATTCCTGCGCTTTCTTTAATTCAGGATTATCATCTTTGGCATGCATACCAAGAATTACGGCATCCAAATCTTGTTTGATGAGATTCACATCCCATCCAATCGAAGGATTTAAACCAGCTGATTTCAATTTGCCGGCTGCAGGTTCGTAGATTTCGTCATCAGAACCAGTTACCTTAATATTTCTTTTTTGCAGTGCCAAGGCGAGATTATGCATCACGCTTCCACCTATTGCTATAAAATGTACTTGTTTGATATGATTTATTTCCATTTGGTAAATGTTAGATAATTCAAAAATAGAATAAAGTTTATGCCGTGGCAAATTATCTTAGGTTTTTAGATGTTGATAAACTGTGGATAAGTTGTCGGAAACTTGGACAGTTTTTCTTAAAGATAAAGAAAATATTAATTTAGCTTTGTTAGCTTTTGAAATTTCAAAAATTAGTAGGGGAAATATATGGAATCAAATAAATCATCCGCATTAAGAATAGGTCAAAAAAATAAAAAGCTTGATTTAAGCGAAAACATGGGGAAAATGCCCCCACAAGCGGTCGATTTAGAGGAGATTGTATTAGGTGCTTTAATGCTAGAAAAAGATGCTTTAACCAATGTTATTGACATTTTAAAACCTGAAAGTTTTTACCGAGAAGCCCACGAAGAAATTTATAAGGCCATCGTGCAACTTTTCAACAATTCGGAACCTGTTGATTTAATGACGGTTACGAATCAGCTTCGAAAAAATGGAAAATTAGATTTAATTGGTGGTGCTTACTATATCACCTCCTTAACTTCTAGAGTCAACTCAGCAGCCAATATTGAATACCATGCCAGAATCATTGCGGAGCAGGCTATCAAAAGGCAATTGATTAAGATCTCGCGTGAAATACAAGAGGATGCCTATGAAGATACCACAGATGTATTTGATTTATTGGATAAAACAGAACAGGAATTATTTGATGTAACCAATTCTAACATCAAGAAGAATTATGCCGATATGTCTTCATTAATGAAGCAGGCATTTGTGGAATTAGAAGAGCGAAGAAATCATACGGATGGATTAACTGGAGTTCCTACCGGATTCTCAGCTTTGGATCGTGTTACTTCGGGTTGGCAAAAATCCGATATGGTTATTATTGCTGCTAGACCGGGTATGGGTAAAACTGCTTTTATCGTATCTGCCCTCCGAAATGCTGCTGTAGATTTCAAACAACCTGTGGCCATCTTCTCTTTAGAGATGTCTTCTGTCCAATTAGTGAACAGGCTCATTTCTTCAGAGGCAGAGCTTGATTCAGAAAAAATTAAAAAAGGCGACTTAAAAGATTATGAATGGCAGCAGTTAGTGCATAAAACTGCAGCCTTGACAGAAGCCCCTATTTTTATTGATGACACTCCTGCCCTATCCATTTTGGAACTACGGGCAAAATGTAGAAGACTCAAGCAGCAACACGATATTCAATTGGTAGTTATTGATTACCTTCAATTAATGTCAGGGGACACCTCTAAATCTGGAGGCGGTGGAGGAAATCGAGAGCAAGAGATTGCCTCTATTTCTCGGTCATTGAAGAATATTGCCAAAGAACTCAGTGTTCCGGTTATTGCCCTTTCTCAGTTGAGTCGAGCGGTTGAAACCCGTGGTGGAGATAAAAGACCGCAGCTTTCCGATTTGAGGGAATCAGGATCAATCGAGCAGGATGCTGATATGGTAATGTTCCTTTACCGGCCAGAGTATTATGGCATCACAGAAGATGAAAACGGAATGCCCACTTCCAATGTAGGGGAAGTGATTATAGCTAAGCATAGAAATGGGTCCTTGGAAACAGTGCCGCTTAAATTTATCGGTAGATTTACCAAATTCTCGGATTTGGACTCACCTAGTGGCGGTGGTGAACCGGCTGGCTACGGCACTACTTTCCCATCGCAAGCAGGAGTACCTTCCGATTTTGATGCTCCTAGCTCTGTTACCTTACCGAGCAAAGCAACGGGAAATGATAATTCTCAAGACGCTGACGAAGCTCCATTTTAGGATAGAAACAGGATAATATTTTTGGTTTTAACCAGATAAATATATTTTTGGAACAATGGCATCCGAGCTGACCGGTTTCTGCACATTAAGATCCGAATGATTAACTTGCTGATAGAAGCTAATAGGTTAAAACTTGAATGGTTTTGTTGAATTAAAAAATATTGTAAAAATGAAGGCACTGATTATATCAGAAAATAATCAAATAGAAATTGTTGAAAAGCAAAAACCACATCCGAACTCAAATCAAGTCTTGATTAAAATTCAGGCCGTAGCCTTAAATCATAGGGATCAATTTATAAGAGAAGGAAAGTACCCCGGTATCCAAGTGGGGACAATTTTAGGTTCCGATGCATGTGGAATCGTAGTAGAAGCTGGACCAGATGTAGATCCCTCATGGCATCAAAAAGAAGTTCTAATAAACCCGAATGTTGACTGGGGTGATAATTCCAAAGTACAATCATCAAAATACCACATATTGGGTACTCCTTCAGATGGTGTTTTTTGTGAATATATGGTGATTGAGCCCAATAAAATTATCGAAAAACCAGCACATTTGAGCTTTGAGGCTGGAGCGGCTCTTCCTCTAGGAGGAATGACGGCTTTCAGAGCGTTATTTCATCATGGAAATTGTCAAAAAAATGAGAATGTATTGATTTCAGGGGTTGGAGGCGGAGTAGCACAATTTGCATTTCAATTTGCATTAGCGACCGGAGCTAATGTTTTTGTTACTTCCAGCGATGAATTAAAGAGAACAAAATCTATTGAGTTGGGGGCAAAGGAAGCCTTTAACTATAGAGATGAAAATTGGGTAAAGGTAGCAAAAGAAAAATCAGGAGGTTTTGATTTGGTAATTGACAGTGCAGCAGGAGATGGAATAAACGATCTGATTAAACTAATGAAGCCAGCTGGCAGAATTGTGTTTTATGGAGCAACCCAGGGCAAACCAAAAAACTTGGATGTGCACAGAATGTTTTGGAACCAAGTTACTTTGCAGGGTAGCACTATGGCTAATGATGATGAGTTTAAAGCCATGATTACCTTCGTGAAGAAAAACAGAATTGAGCCAATAATTGACTCTATTAGACCTTTTGAAGAGATTGCTGATGCCTTTGATAAAATGAAAGAAGGTAAACAGTTTGGCAAATTGGTAGCCAAACTTTAGATCTAGCATCATTTCAATAACATAAACCGCTGCTGGCATCGGTAGTGGGAAATTTAACTTTCTACTGCATGTAATCTTGCCACTTCACTAAAGTAAACTTACGCTTGCCTTTTTCATCTTTAAAAGAAAAAAAACCATATTCATAGCAGAAAAGGTAAGTTTGCTTTTTGCTATTTCGCCAAAAGTGAGTGAAGTATTTTGGGTCAAAACCATATTTAAACAGTTCTCCTGACTCTACAGTAGCTTTACCAGCTCTGTTATAATTTTTCAGAATCCTTCTATTCAGCTTAAGCTGTTTATCCACCTTCTTGAAGAGAGAGCTCTCTTTCTTCTTATTTTTCTCATAATGGTAGTTTGATTTGCAATAAGGACTACAGAATTTCTTTCCTTCTCTTCCATTTACCTCCTTTCCGCAATTTGGGCATGCTTTCATAACCGTAGATTTTTACGTTTAATAAACGTTTAAATCTACGGTTATTTTTGTAAAACAATAAATCATTGGCAGTATTTGCATAAAAAAAGTTATGGATATACAGAAACAAATAACACTAAAGCATTTACTCATCAATAATGAAAAGAAAATCGGGATTCAATTTTACCCAGACAAGGTAATACAGGCATTAATCAAATCATTAGAGAACGTAAAGTGGAGCGAAAAATATCAAATGGTGTATGTACCTAATACTCAACAGAATTTCTATTCTATATTAAAAACCTTTAAAGGAGTTGCCTGGGTAAATATGAGGTATTTTGCCAGAAATAAGTCATTTAATACTAATGGACAGGACTTAAATATAGATGATTTAAGAAAACGATTTACTAAAATTCCTGAATCTTACTTCCAAAAACTAGAGCTAAAAAAATACGCTTACATGACAGCTAAAAACTACACTTCTTGCTTCGAACGTTTTATTAGGCATTTTCCCAGACAAAAATTGATAGAAATTGATGAGGAAGATATAAAAAACTATTTAAAAGGACTGGTTCAAAGGAAATATTCAGACTCATATATCAATATGGCTATTAACAGTATCAAATTTTATTATGAAGTAGTAGAAGGAATGCCTAATCGCTTCTATTCCATTGAAAGACCCATGAAAACTGAGAAACTACCAGAAATATTAAATAAAGATGAAGTGCTTTCGATGATCAATAAGACATATAATATTAAACATCAATGCATCATAAGTTTACTTTATTCTTCAGGACTTAGAAGAGGAGAATTACTCAATTTAAAAATTAGTGATATAGATGGAAAAAGGATGACCATAAGAGTAAATCAGGGAAAAGGGAAAAAAGACAGATTTAGTATTTTGAGTGAAAAGCTCCTTCTTAAGCTGCGCTTATATTATAAACAACATAAACCGGTGCACTATTTATTTGAAGGTAAAAAAGGGCAGCAATACAGTGGAAGCAGCGTAAGGCAGATTGTTGCAAAAGCAGCAAAAAGTGCAAATATAAGAAAAGCAGTCCGACCACACATGTTAAGACACTCATTTGCAACACATTTGTTAGAAGCAGGAACAGACTTGAGACATATTCAAATACTTTTAGGGCATAATTCAACCAAAACCACAGAAATTTATACTCATGTAGCTACGGATACTTTTAAAACAATTAAAAATCCACTAGATTGCGCCTAAACTATAAAAGGTATAGTGACAACTTTTATGTCACTAGCCAATTGTTGTAGCTCATGCAATGAAAAATCTCTTAACCATACTACTACTAACTTTTGCTTCTTGCAACTCCGGACAGAAAGAGTTGTCCATCAAAAGGGTTTTTCCCTCAACAGAGATTATTGAGATTGCCAAATTTCGTGATTATAGTGAATTAATTAAGAAATTGAAGACTTTCGACTGTATAGAGGCACAAAAATTATTGAAATTTCAGGATCATTTTATACCTGTTCATTTAAGTATTTATTGCTTAAATGGTGGGAATTTTGTTGATATTAAAGAACGAAATGTTTTTAAAGTTAATGAAAGCTCTGAATTTAGCCAAAAAGATGTTGAGGACTTTATACTAAATAACGGTAGGAACATTGAGTTATCGGAATCACCGACTAATGCAATAATTGCGATGAACTTCTCTATAAATACGAAGATAAATGAAATAGTATCAAAAATGTCAACCGTAAATATGGCGTATCAAGCAATATGGACTAGGCAAGCACAGATCAGATTTGAAAAAAATCCTGCTGAATTATCAAATGGAGAGATAGAAAAATTGACGTCACAGTTTTACCCCTATCAAACAGCTATAATTCCCCCTAGACAGTTAAATCATTAAATGTGTAGAGAATAGTAACGAGCTACAACATTCTGTCATAAATCATGGCTGTTAGTAGGTTTTGTTCCTTCAGCTCTTTGTAGAAAGCCCGGCAATCCGCAGGATTGCCTTATTGGTAAAGAATTAATTTAATAAGCCAATCCTGCGGATTGCCTCGGTAGTTAACGCAAATTTTTATACTTTTAATCAGCCACGAATTTATACAGTGGCGTTGTGAGCAATTATGAATTCCAGAACTAAAATAATTTTACTTCTTATCATTTCGGTCTTAGCTGTCATGTTCGGTATCAGTCTCTTTCAAAGTCTTACGGATACGGGATTCTATGTGAGCACTAGAAAAATGGAGGCAAAACTTGATGACAAAGAAAAATTGATTCGTTTTGAAATTGATGAATCTGCACAATATCCTTACCAAGCTATATTGAATTTTGAAGGATATATTAATGGTAAAGGAATATTAAGTTTTGGGACTTCAGATTCCTCAATTTATGTTTCAGACACTATTGATGATGACTTCAAGATAAACTATCGATCAGATTTATATGCGGACTGGTGTATCATTAAATATATGCCAATTAGTGCAACTGACGGACAAGTCAAGATAAAATGTGAAATCTTATCACATAAAAAATGACAGCTCACAACATTGCATAAAAACCCATTTGCTCACCACCTTGTAGAGAATTGATTGCTAAATAGCCTGTAATTTATGCTTGCTTTTCATAGCTAGCAACCAAAGATATTGCGATGGGCAAGTATAGTGCTTAATTATTCTAAGGTTTTGCAATTAATGAAGTGTATCAGTTTGCGGAGAAAGCATAAATTACTACTTTCAGTATTTCATAGCCTAGTATAGCAAACGGGTTTTATACAGGCGTTAGGGTTAATTGAAGTAAAAAAG
Source organism: Marivirga harenae (assembly GCF_030534335.1). Classification (GTDB taxonomy): domain Bacteria; phylum Bacteroidota; class Bacteroidia; order Cytophagales; family Cyclobacteriaceae; genus Marivirga; species Marivirga harenae. The sequence continues at coordinate 3,874,177 of NZ_CP130565.1, forward strand.
AATGACAAATGAAAATTTCGAACATAGCCTCGACAGTCCACCAGAATTTGGTGAATTAACCTTATCATTTCCAATTGAGCCTGTCTCATTACAATCTAATTCCTCTAAACGTGAGTTTGTAAAAACCTCAATAAGAAAATCTGTAAAAAAATTAAATTATCTTCTAAGTGGCGATGTAAAGATTGAAATACAATGGTTAGTTCATGAGCAAGAACGTTATGAAAGTCCAAACTCGCCCGATATGGACAATATAATTAAGCCGATTTTGGACGGTCTTTCTGGTCCAGACGGTGTTCTTATCGATGATTGCCAAGTGCAAACCGTAGGTAGTCATTGGATTGATTGGACCAAAAGAGAGCACCAAATAAATATTTCTATCCGATACATTCCAGACGATTATATCACTAAACAGAATTTAATATTTGTTAATATGGGCAGTAATCTCTATATGCCATTTCATACTGATTTACCACCTGAGTTCAATCTAAAAATACTTAATCATCTTAAAAAAGGGTTTGATTTAAAAGAAAGGTTCATGGAACAAACATTGGACTATTACCAAGCAAAACTATTCACATCAGTGCAGAGAGTTTTCCATAAATCCAGAGTACATGGTCACTTTAAAACGGTTGAATTTGATGATTTCAAGAATCAATTAGAGAAATGAAATAACCCTAACATTCTGTATAAATCATGGCTGTTAGTAGGTTATTGTTCCTTTAGCTCTTTGTAGAATGGCCGGCAATCCGCGGGATTGCCTTATTGGTGAAAAATTAAATTAATAAGCCAATCCTGCGGATTGCCTCGGTAGTTAACGCAAATTTTTATACTTTTAATCAGCCACGAATTTATACAGTGGCGTTACAGACAATCCTCGATGATTCACACTTTAGCAACTACCATATTTTTATTTATCACCTTAGCTGCTTTCGGGCAAACTGACGGAATAACAGAAATTAAGAAGCTGTATAGGGAAACTCAGGATAACAAATCTACCTATAAGACGCTGACGCAAGATGATTTTGAAAATTCATCCGAGGGAGGAGAACTAATAGCATATAAGGACTCTAAAGAAGTTCGTTTAATCGAAGCAAGCTACTATGGGCACATGGGTAAGACCGAAGCGGAATTCTATTACCTGAATGGACAAATCTACTTTATTTTCCTCAAGGAATTTAGATATAATATGCCACCTACAGAATTAGGGTACGATCAGGACAAAACGACAACGGAAGAATCTAGATTCTATTTTTGGGACAACAGAATGATCCGCTGGATCAACCCAGATGGCGAGTACATGGATACTGAATCTCCTGAATTCCTGAATACATCAACAGAAAACTATGATTGGGCTAATGAACTGCTAGAAATGAATAAATAAAGTCTGTAACATTTGCTAAAAATGCATTTGCTTATTGCTTCTAGCAAAGTAAGTAGGGAATTCTCCACAAAGCCAAACTTGATATTTCCTTTAGATTAAGACAAGCAATTAGCTTAGTTTTTACTCTTTTCTCTGTCAATAATTGTGGTTATGGTTTGGCTTCGCTACTTTAGTATTTCATCAGCGAAGTATAGCAAACGCATTTTAGCTTCGCGTTATGCACAACATGAGGTACGTAATAACCATAATAGTCATCATTCAATCATTTGCTTCATTTGCTCAAAAGGAAGTGAACTTTGATGATTTTTTAAACTTGTTCCCAGGTAAAAAAATTGATTCCGTTTATCAGGTAAAATTTCTTGAACAGGGTTATTTTCCTCAATATCAAACCTTAGGAGCTGTAAGAATCAAAGATAGGACACACTCTTATATTAGCCTTATAATTCAATCTGATTGTTTTGCAGGTGGGATGTGTGAATCTCAAGAATTGTATACCTTTTCAAATGATGGTAATCTGATAGACCAATACGAAATACAAAGGGAAAAAGCGGACTGCTCATTCTCAAGTAAAAAGCTAAGCGAATTTTTTGATTCATTATTCTATACTGTCACGATTGAAGAAGAAGGAGACTGTTCAATTGATTTAATTACAAAAAGGAAAATTAGTATAGAAGAAATTGAAATCACACAAGATGGAGAAATTGAAGTAAAATCACAGCGAATAATTCCTTCAAATCGGAATCATCCCAATTTATCATATCAGAGACTAGAAGCTGGTAAATTAAATCAATTAGACGAGGATAAATTGGCAGAGATGCGAAATGAAATATTTGCTTCCTATGGATATGATTTTAAAACTGCTAGATGGAAGAATTTCTTTGAAGCATTTTCATGGTACCAACCTTCTAAACAAAGCGTATCGAAAGATGAATTAAACTTAATAGAGCAATATAATCTTGAATTAATTGTTTCTGAGGAGAATACTAGATAGGCTGTGCATAACATTTGCTAAAAATGCATTTGCTTACTGCTTCTAGCAAAGCGAGTAGGATATTCTCCACAAAGCCAAACGGATGATTTCATTTAGATTTAGGTTAAGCATTCAGCAAGGTTCTCTTCTTTTCTCTTTCAATAATTGTGGTTATGGTTTGGCTTCGCTACTTTAGTATTTCATCAGCGAAGTATAGCAAACGCATTTTAGCTTCGCGTTATGGGCAATAAACTACTAAAAGATGTATACTGACCTCCCATTAAGTAATAGAGATGACGATAAGCTTGGCAGATACTTGTTTGCTGAAGAAATTGCCAATGGGTTAGTTAATTCATTCGCTGACAACAATGAAAGTATTGTTTTAGGAATCAATGGGAATTGGGGATCAGGAAAGTCTACCCTAATTAATTTTATAATCGAGGAGGTCGAAAGATTATCTGCTGAAAAAGAAAAGGACATAATTGTTTTAAATTTTAATCCTTGGATGTTCTCTGGCCAAAAAGAACTTCAAAATATCTTTCTTAAGGAACTCTATCTAAAGTTCGAGAGTCAAAAAGAAAAACTAAAAAAAGCTTCAAAAAAACTAGCTGATTTCCTTGGACACCTTAATTGGCTAAAATATGTCCATTCTGGAACTGGAGAGGCAGTAAAAGACGCTAAATCTTTTCTTGATGGATTAGCTAAAGAAAAAGACCTGGGTCAATTAAAAAAAGATGTAGATGAACTCCTCATCGAAAGTAAAGTAAAACTTTATGTTACAATTGACGATATCGACCGTTTAACACCCTCTGAAATAACGGACATATTCCAACTAGTCAAACTTAATGGAAATTTTGCCAATACGATTTTTCTTCTGGCATATGACAGAGAAGTTGTTACAGGAGCTTTGAATACTCAATTTGGAGAAAATGGAAAAAAATATATTGAGAAGATAGTTCAAGTTGATTATACACTTCCTAAAATTTCTAGAACAGATGTAGAAAGACTATTCATTGATAGCTTAACACATACTTTTAATGACAAACAAATTGAAGATGCTATCAATAGAACATTTGAGAATTTAGGAAACGAGGAATTTCTTAAGCTCTTTAAATCCTTGAGAGACGTTTACCGATTTAACAACAGTGTTAAACTTAGATTGCCCTCAATTTACATAGAGCTAAATATTCGGGATTTTTTCTTAATCGAAGCTTTAAGAATTTTTAGACCCGAAGCATATGAGTTTATTCTTGAATCCAAAAATGAACTAACTCATAGGGACAAAAATCAAACTTTTTACAATTCCTATTCAGGACATACTAAGGAAGAGTCCAAAGCAGAATTGATTGAAAAACAAGACCTGGATCATATATCTAAAAGTATTATAAAGGACTTATTTTTATTCGACCAAAGAAGCTTTATAGGCCATACCTCGACAGAGGATTTAATTCGAGAAAAGAGAATAGCAAACCCGAACTATTTTGATAGGTATTTCAATCTTCAACTAACAAATTTCGACATTCAAGAAAGGGTTTTTAATGGATTTATTAACAGTCTAGATATTGAAGAGAAAGTTAGAATCTTAGAGGACATACAAAAACAGGATAAATTATTTCAATTTCTAAACTGGATAGAAATAAAGAGCTTCAAGGTAGAACCTGCCAAAATTGAAAACATGGTAATTTCCGCATTTAAGTTTTCAGATTCAATTGAATATGAAAGGGAAACGTTCTATTCATTTGACTCAAACTTCATGATTATTCAGAGATTTTGTTCAAAACAGATTGACAGGCTGGATAAACAAGAATTAAGGCGATCAGTGATTGAAAAACACGTGACTGACTCACATAAAAAACTAAGCTTTTCTTCATTCTATACTCTTAACTCTTTATTGAGATCTAAAGAAATGTCTGATAAAGGTGAATTATACTCTGACCGAATGTGGTATGGTGTTTTTGAGAATCCTTCTGGAGATAATGCTTCTTATGAAAAGAAACTTATCAAATGGTACAAGAAGGCATCTAAAATACTCTTTCAAGAATATCTCAAAAATCCAGATTATCTGAACGGTCAAGAATTAATATTAGTATTACCTGATTTAAAACTTCATCATAGTTCATTTTATGACAAAGAATTCAAAAATCTAATTTCGGATGATAGAAAATTACTTGAGCTTCTGATCCTGTGTGTAACAAGAAATTATATGATATCAGGTAGTGTGACTGGTTTTCAACTTGCTAAGTATCAGCTATTAGATGGAATGGATGTTGAAGTCATCAAAAAACGACTAGAAAATATTAGTAAGGAGGATTTAACCAAAGACGAACTTGCAGTTATTAAATTCTTCAATAAAGCATATGATGATGGATTTGAAGAAAAGAAGTACTATAATTTCTACACATTAGAAGACGTAGGCAAATGGTAAAAGCCCATAACACTATATATAGTTTATGGCGGGAAATACGGTAAATGAAAATTAATTACTTTTAACAATTATGGTACTAAACGCAAAGAAAACAGTTCAAAATCCGCCACAAACCATATACTTAGCGTTAGTAGCAATTCCAGAACTTGCAAATGAAATTCTTAACGGACAGATATATTAGATCCTTATTTTTGATCGGGTTGGGTATTTACTTTATCGTTGAACACGAGATACGGGAAAGACCGCAATCAACGGAAGACCTAATCGACCTTCATGGGACAATTACTGATTATTCATTTAAGGATAATACAGGTTGGAGAGGAAACGGACGTCAGTATTATATATATTTGGACGGTTATCCAACTAAATTTCAAGTAAAAGCAGACTATCTAAGATTTTTTAATAAACAACAATTTGAGTACAACTTTAAACGTGATAGTCGAGTAAAACTGAGCATCCCTAGGTATCAAGAGAGCTTAGTAGGAACAGACGAGAATGTTTTTTTGACATCAATTTCAGTTAACGGATTTGAATTTCTTTCAAAGGATGAGACAATTAGTAGAGAAATTACCATGGCAACTTCAAATTCGGATTACATTTTGGGTGGCGTTTCTATTGCAATAGGAATATTGATTTTCCTATTCTATGACAAAATTAAAAAAAGCTACTAACATCACCTATGAATGAATGGGGTTTCATCAGTCAGGAAATTTTGGCGGTACTTGGAAAGTCAGCCACAATGTGTAAATTTATTAATTGCTGTGGCTGTGTGCAGATGGCAAGCTTAGTAGTTTCAAAGCCCCACTCATCATAGCTAGGCGTTGTAAGTAATGCCGAAAAACCCAGAAACTGAATGAATAAAACAATATTTGAAATAACCAAAATGGACTGTCCTTCGGAGGAAAATCTAATCCGAATGAAATTAGACGGAATTTCAAGTATTGCGAATTTGGACTTTGATATTCCAAACCGAAAACTGACTGTTTTTCACAGCGGAGAAACCGACCAAATCGAAAAGTCCGTTATCGAACTAAATTTAGGCGGAAAGAAAATCTCGACCGAACAAACCGACCAAACGGAATTTAAAGAAAACGCAAACCAAAAAAAGTTACTTTGGTCTGTACTTGCCATAAATTTTGCCTTTTTCATAATCGAAATGACAACAGGAATAATCTCAAAATCAATGGGACTTGTTGCCGATAGTTTGGATATGCTTGCCGACAGTTTTGTTTACGGAATTAGTTTGTTTGCGGTTGGCGGAACATTGATTAAGAAAAAGCGTATTGCCAAACTTGCTGGATATTTTCAAATTACACTTGCAATTATCGGATTTGTGGAAGTTTTAAGAAGATTTTTCGGAGACGAGAAATTACCCGATTTTTCGACAATGATTATCGTTTCGATTTTTGCACTTATCGCAAACGGAATTTGTCTTTACATTTTGCAAAAGTCAAAGAGCAAAGAAGAGGCACATATGAAAGCGAGTATGATTTTCACCTCAAATGACGTGATTATCAATTTAGGAGTAATAATAGCTGGACTTTTGGTAAATTGGTTGAGTTCGAGCAAGCCTGATTTGATTATCGGAACAATCGTTTTCATTTTGGTAATTCAAGGAGCGTTTCGGATTTTGAAATTAAGTAAGTGAATAAAAAAGCACTACTTACAACAATGGCTATACGTAATGCGGGTTTTCTGCTAAACGAAAGGTCAGTGCATTTTAAGGAGTCCGCCAATACTTTAATTTGGTATTTAAAGTGAATAAATTAAAAACAAAATATAAACTATTGGCTCAGTGCAAATTTGAAACTTTCAGCTTTCAAATCCCGCACTACGCATAGCCGAACCGTTATAGCTAATAAGCTCCTCAAAACACTGCTAATGGCAAAGAAAGTGAAATTTTATCAACTATGGGATCCTAAAAATATAATTTGGGGGACATTAGTAGTTCTTTTAATTTTTGCACTTATTTTCTTCAGTTTCTATTACCCCCAGATGGCAGACAGTAAGCGACTTTCTGGCTTTGACTCACAGACAGAGGGACAATTAATCGAATACCAACCTGTTGAGAATTTAAAGCAAACAAAATTGGGAACAGAAGTGGTTACTGACAGATATAAAATCACTTACTCATACACAGTAAATGGACAAAAATACCAGGAAACAGAATCTATTGAAGGTCTTTTAAAATATGGAAATATCTTGGACAGAATTAGAAGCAAAGAAAAGCACATCACTGTTCTTTACATGTCAACAGAACCTTCGAAGAGTACAGTGGACCTTGAAAACTAAAAAAGCTATAACAAGATATAAAACCCATTTGCTCACCACCTTGTAGCGAATTGAGTGCAAAATAGCCCGTAATTTAAGCTTGCTTTTCATAGCTAGCAACCAAGTGTAATGCATTGATCAATTATGGCACCTAATTATTCAAAGCTTTTGCAATTAATGAAGTGTATCCGTTTGCGAAGAAAGCATAAATTACTACTTTCAATATTTCATAGACCAGTATAACAAACGGGTTTTATACGGTCGTTACCCACCATCGTGAAGAAACAGCTACTCTACATATTAACCTTTGCCTGCTTCATATCAACTCTGAATCTGAACGCACAAATAAAGCGAACAGATTTAGATGGCGATTGGCAGACCAACAATAAAGATAGTCTCTACTACAAGACTGATTCTATTGAATTTCATCTGGACATCAACCACTGGATAAACATCGAAACTTGCGACATAGTTAACTGGCGAACTGAGAAGGGTAGTTTCAAGTTCATCGAGACTTATTTATGCACTGAACCAGGTCGAGAGCGATGGTCAACAGTTAAAGAAAAACTTCTAATAAAGAAAAGAGACTATGGACAAGTGATTCAACTCAAAAGAAACGGAGAACTTTTTGACCAGCTCAAAGTGATCGAACTAACAGAAAGTAGAGTTGACCGCTACCCTTTTGATATCAAACGATTAACTGTTCTCAGATTTGATCAGTTAGATGATCAGAAACTTTATAATTACGTTGACTCCTTAGTCTATAAAGTTTTGAAGTACAGACCGGAAGAAATTGATTCGACAGCAATTAATCTTATAACTGAAGGTGCAGCAGCAACAACAGCGAAGATTACAATAAGGGACGGTAATAATTCTAACCCCAAACCTTTATTAGTTGTGAACGGGCATGTTGTTGAACACTATGAGTTTCTGAAACTATTTCTCTTCGTTGAGGCAACTACTATTCAGTATCTGACTAAAGAACAAGCAACAATGCTGTACGGTACAAGAGCGGTAAACGGGGTAATCGTGATCCAACTTTCTAACAGCAAATTCAAGAAGATATGGAAGAAATACGGTGGGTAACAAATGCTATGAATGAATGGGGTTTCATCGGTCAGGATATTTTCGTGGGGATTGGAAAGTCCGCCACAAGTTTTAAATTTAAATCAAGGCGTGGCTATGTGCGAGACGAGAGGTTAGTGCTTTCTAATCCCCACTCATCATAGCTGGTCGTTAGGCAATATACAGAACTGCATAAATGGAACTAAAACACAATATCTCAAAATTTTGGCCAAGAATAGGGGCTCTTCTAATTGATTTCATGATAATTGGAATTTTCGGATTAATATTAGGGTTGATATTTGAAGACTTTTTCGTCTCGATGGGACGTCAAGGTCTGATTTTCGGGTTAATAATTACACTAATCTATTTTTCAATTGGTAACTCTGAAATCTCAAAGGGTCAAACAATTGGAAAAAAGGCCGTGAAGATAAAAACCATTGATTCGTCAGGCAGTACTATATCAATGCAAAAATCTCTATTGCGTGCATGTATATTATTTGCTCCTTATTTTTTGATTAATTATCCAATACCGGGAGTCGATGATTTATCATTTTTGAACGTATACAAAGGATCAATATTAATCTCAGCACTTGCTGGAATTATAATTTTGTACATCGCAAATAAGTCGACCAGACAGTCACTGCATGATTTAGTTATTGGAACGTATGTAGTGAAAGATGAGGATAGTGAAAATGTTTCAGAATTACAGCCTAATAGCAAAATAGGAATTTACCTTTCCATTGGTTTAACTATCGCTCTTATCAGCTTTACAACATATAACCTCTTAAACAAGGATTCTGTAATAAATGACTATGATGATGTTATTGGGAAAATTAGTAAAATAGATGGCATCTTAAGTGTCGAAGCAACTCGCAACACAACAACATTTTATGGTGACGAAGAAAGTATAACTGAGAGTTATTCACTCCTTTTGCACGTTCAAGATATACCCGATGGATCTGATTTTGAACAATCTAAAATTGTTAAAGAATCCGTAAAGATTTTATTTCAGCTAAACCCTGAAGTTAAAGGTTTAGATTTAATCACTGTTACACTTAATCGAGGGTTTAACATTGGAATCGCTAAAAAGAATAACTCATTTTCATCGAGTAAATCTCCAACCGATTGGTCAGAAATAATAGAATGATACATTGCCTAACATCCTGTATAAATCATGGCTGTTCAGCAGGTTATTGTTCCTTCAGCTCTTTATAGAAAGCCCGGCAATCCGCAGGATTGCCTTATTGGTGAAAAATTAATTTAATAAGCCAATCCTGCGGATTGCCTCGGTAGTTAACGCAAATTTTTATACTTTTAATCAGCCACGAATTTATACAGTGGCGTTAGCATCAATAATGAGAACTGGAATCATTCATCGATACGATATTTCATCAGTTGTTTTTCCTTCAATAGCGGAAGAACTACAATCCGTGGATGGTTTAAATCTAATAAGTGGCGAAAGACTAAGAAAAGAATTCTTGACCAGAAATTCTCAACTCGCCAATACTATCAATAATTGTATCGAAAATGGCGAATTAATACCTAAAGATCTTTGGGCTCCATTTTATACTTCTCTTAATGAATCGGAAAAACTAAATGTATTTTGCGGGTTATGGACTAACCTAGATCACTTTAAAGAGTTTGAACGATATTTTAATAGAAACAACATTCGACTTGAATTCATTAAGTACTATAGAATAAATGATATTCAAAGGGCAATTGATTTAGCTGTTGAAAAATATTCAAAGGTATTCGAAAATAATACTGAACATTTAAAGAAGAAGATTGAGGAATATGACAACAGAATCATGGAATTGTGTGCTTATGCAAAGCAAATCTATAATGTCGAACTTCTAGACTATTTTGACGATGAAATAAGAGTTAATGATACAAGATAGAATAAAGGAATATCGAAGAAGAATCTCAGACGGGATGTATATTTCTGCTTATGAAATCTTAATCTCTGAAATAGATAAAAGTGGGACAACGAATGAAATAGTAGAACTTTCGAAGGAACTCTCTGGAGAATTGAGAGGAATAGCTTATCTGTATTCTGCAAGAAAAGCTGAAAAGCTGGCAAATGAAATGGAAGCACTTTGAAAGTTAGTTATAAAAATAAATGGTGAGGGAATTTATGGATAAATACAGCTCCATTCTAAATGAATTTAGGTCAGTCACTCTGGACTATAGAGAAGAGATTAAGCATTTTGAAAAATCATTAAAAAGTAAACCACTTTCATCTCTTAACTATTCAACTGACGAAGACCAGATATTGCATCAAACACAAGCTTATAATTTGTTTAATCAATACATAAACAATTTACTTGTAAGGATTGATAAAATCCAAAATACTTCCAAAAAACCATTGAAGAACAAATACTTGAAGGAATTCGGAAGCAGAAACTCACTTACTAACGGAAAATTTTATGATTATGCAGTTGGTCATGAAATGTGGAGAGAGAAAGAACCCAGACTATACGAACTAATTGAGACGAAATTGCGAAGATATATCGAACTTGAGAATCAGTTGGATCAGATAATAAATAAAAATGAACAATAAAAAAGATGCTAACACTGTGTAAAAATGCATTAAAACGCATTTTACACTCAACGTTATGAGCAATAGCCATGAAAACAACATCTATCATATTACTATCTCTAATTATCACTTTCAATATTTTGGGACAGGATTACCAGATAGAAACAGCAGAAGATAGCTTGATAATTAGAGATTGGGACATAAACAATTTCCCATTTAATCTGAGGAGTAACCCACTAGATACATTGCTAAAGATGTATAACCCTATTACAGAGTCACAAACTTATCAAAATCGACATGTAGATGATCAAATTGATACTGTTTTCACATTAAAAATAGATGCTAGCTATTTTGAGGTCTACAAAAATCCAAGTGAGAATTATATTACTTCAGCCCTATTCTTAAATAAAGGCCTGCAAACCAAACATGGATTTCATGTAGGATCAACTAAAGAACAGGTTCGAGATGCACTAGAAAAATACAAACTAACCGAAATCCCTAACTACATCAGATTAGAAACTATTGAGATCCCTGAATACTTTGAATTATACTTTAAGAATGGAAAAATTGTTAAAATTAAGTATACTGGTTACAGTGATTAATTAGAAGCTCATAACAACACATAAAACCAATTTGCTCACCACCTTGTAGCAAAGTCAGCAGTAAAAGCCAGCAATTTATGCTTTCACTTTGTGGCAACTTCATCAACTGGCGGACCCTCCTTCGGCGGGCAGGCCTAACAATGAAGCAATCAACTCAAGTTTTTGCCATCATCGGGCGGACTGGACTTTACCGACCCACTGGACTGGCTGTAGGTGGACAGCATCACTTTAATCTAGCAGATTGCCTTGGTGGAAACCGCATAAATTGCTTAGTTTAGCTTTTCATAGCTTACATCGGCAAACAGGTTTTATGTAGGCGTTAGAGCCAATACCATGATTCGATATTTTCTACTAATTATCATAATGTCTGCATGCTCTCCTCCTAACGAGGATTGTTTAGAAAAACTGAACAGCGAGCTTGGCTCTAAGTATTCTGAGCCTCTTGACGAGTTGACCCATGAATTCGAGCGTATTGTGATGAAATCAGACGGTTCAAGTTTCCCAGATAAATGTAGGAATTTCCTAAAACCTCTTGCATCTGGGAAGGATCAAGAATTCTTCTCAAAAATTGTCAAGAGAGAAGAGCTTGTGAACGCTGTTAGTGGATTGGACACTATGATTTTCAAGTATGAATACTATAAAACGGATAGCCTCTCAACTAAGAAATATATTTCGAACAAATGGAACAGTAACTTTATCAAAGCGCTATCAACCTTAACGGAATGTGACGAATTGATTTCCGGATATGTAGAAACTATAGTGGAAACTGGGGGAATAGGACCTGTTCTAGTGGCGAATGGAGCAATTGTTAATTACAGTGATGAAGAATTCAACAACCCAATTGTCAAGCGAATACTGGCAGTGGAAGTTCTTCTACCTTACTTGACATATTCTCCTGACTAAAAAAGGCTCTAACATTACCTAAAAATGCATTTGCTTACTGCTTCTAGCAAGTTGAGCATATAATTCTCCACAAAGCCAATCACTTATCTTCCTTTAAAAAGAGAATTCAGACAAAGTGTTTATCTCCTTTTACTGCTTTGTAATTGTAGTTACGGTTTGGCTTTGCTACTTTGGTACTCCGTCAGCTAATTGTGGCAAACGCATTTTAGCATGGCGTTGTGGCGCATAATGAAAGAGATGAGAAAAATTTCAGCAACTATATTTCTGTTTTTAGTTTTTGCTTGTAACAACAAGAATTCTACATATGTGGACAAGTATTCCGTGATAATACATGAGCATGACTATTACTCAAAAAATTACAAAACCTTTATTCCCACAAAAGAAGACATCTCAAAAGGTTTAATTCTGTTTAAGAAGGAGATTAATAGTTCAGATTATTTTTTTAAAGGTTCGCCTGAAATTGTAGACTCTGTTTACAAACAATACTTCGGTTACTACGATGATGACCATAAAGTACTCATGATTAATTGCTTGTGTGAACTGATGGAGTTCCCAGACAGTATAGACTACTTCAATAGGAAGCTAATAATTCCAGATGATGGAGGCATTTGCTATTTCAGAGGATATGTAAACTTGAGTAATAATAAAGTAGAACTTCAAGTAAATGGGAATTAAACAGACGACTCCACAACATCATATAAAACCCATTTGCTCAGCACCTTGTAGGAAATCGAGTGCTAAATTGCCTGTAATTTATGCTTGCTTTTCATAGCTGGCAACCAAAGATATTGCTTTGATTGACAGGTAAAGCGCCTGGTTATTCTAAGCTTTTGCAAATAATGAAGTGCTTCAGTTTGTGGAGAAAGCATAAATTACTACTTTCAGTATTTCATAGACCAGTATAACAAACGGGTTTTATACAGGCGTTGTAAATCATTCGGTTCTAAATCATCAATTGGTACTATTAAAATCAATCCATTAAAACTGTTCATTTACGACTGCGTTTATTTTATTATCTTTGTACAAAAGGAAAGAGCATGAACATTCAAGCCGAAAAACTCAGGATAATGAAAATGATTCTTGAAACAGATAATCCAACTATTCTTGAATCAATTAAGAATCTATTTGTAAAACAACCCAATTCAGACTTTTGGACAACTCTCCAGGAGAATGAGAAAGAAGATATTCTAAAGGGAATAGAAGAGCTTGAAAAGGGAGAAGTGGTTAACTACGATGACTTTATAGCAAGACACCGGTAATGAGAGAAATATTACTCTCGAAACGAGCATCTGACAAGTTAGAAAAACTGCTTGAATATCTTGAATTGGAATGGTCTCTGAAGGTGAAAAAGGCTTTTATTGGCAAGCTCGACACCGCATTTGCTCAAATCTCAAAATACCCAGATAGTGCACCTAAATCTGATTCGGTAAAAGGCCTTCACAGATTTGTAATATCGAAGCAGACTACCATGTACTATAAATATGATAGCAAATCAATAAAAATTGTTACCTTTTTTGATACCAGAATGAATCCTAAAAGGCTAAAGAAGGACACCAAATAGAAACGATTTACAACATTGTATAAAAACCCATTTGCTCACCACCTTGTTGCCACTTTTCTGCTAAATAGCCCGTAATTTGTGCTTGCTTTCCATAGCTAGCAACCAAAGATATTGCGCGGGAAAAGTATGGTACTTAATTATTCATAGCTTTTGCAATTAATGAAGTGTATCAGTTTGTGGAGAAAGCATAAATTACTACTTTCAGTATTTCATAGCCAAGTAAAGCAAACGGGTTTTATATTAGCGTTATCGATAATCTACACAATGCCAATGAAGATATTTTTTCAATCCCTAATACTTGGATGTTTTCTACTTTGCCTTCCCGCAACTGCTCAAGAAGTAGGTTACATAAATGATCCAGACGGTTATACCAACATCAGAGAAGGACAAAGTTCAGATACTGAAATTATTGCGAGGTTTGTGACTGGCGAACGGTTTCTTTACTATCCGGCTGCCAATAGTAGCTGGTGGAAGGTTGTAAAAAAGATTAGCAGGAATAAGACTGTTGAGGGATATGTTCACAAATCAAGAATTCAGCCTATATACCATTCGGATGGTAATTCGAATATCGGTTTGAAAAGAATATATCATGAGTTTGATCGAACTGCTTCAAGTTTCCGAACATCAAAACGAGATATTGGAACTTCAAATTTACCGCAATATTATTTTATTGAAACCATAGATGAACAAGGACGGGTAATTGATTTAAAGTTCATGGAGAACGGACGAATAATTAATAATCACTTATGTTATCTATCTCCGTGGATGAAGTTTGAATATCCAAATCAAACAACTATAATTCAATATAATTTGAATGCAGATGGTTCTAAACTCTCTGAAATAGAATGCGAAATGTGGTACAAGACTACATACACTATAAATGAAGAACAAAACAAAATACTGAATACAGAAATTGAATTCTCAATTGATAGCACTTCACTTTTAAATGATTATGGTTGGACAAAAGACGAATTGTATCCAATACTTGAGAACCTAGAGGATAAGAATTATAATGCAAGAACCATTACAGGTTACCTTAAATCAACCGCTAAACTCGATGGTAAATTTCCGATCGGAGAAGAATGCATTCTTAAACATTACGATTATTTAGGTCTTGAATATGAAGAACTTAAACAGTTAATGGAATAAAAGAAATCGATAACATCCTGTATAAATCATGGCTTTTAGTAGGTTATTGTTCTTTCAGCTCTTTGTAGAAAGCCCGGCAATCCGCTGGATGGCCTTATAGTTGAAAATTAATTTAATAAGCCAATCCTGCGGATTGCCTCGGTAGTTAACGCAAATTTTTATACTTTTAATCAGCCACGAATTTATACAGTGGCGTTGGCGTGCATACAAGAAAATGAAACTGCTTCTTCAAATATTGACCATTGCTTTATTATTTGTGACAACTTCTTGTTGCGACATTCTCTGTGAACGACAAGAACATGCTGAACTAATAATTGAGAAAGTTGAGAAGTTCAAACAGAATAATGGACGACTACCAAAAGATGTGACTGAAATAGGATTGGACGATACTCAAATGCACCTCTCATTTTATCAAATAACAAGTGATACGACTTATATGGTTTGGTACGGACTCAGTCTTGGAGAATCGAAAATCTACAGGTCTGAAACAAAAAAATGGACAGAAGAAGGATGAGAAATAAATGGAAAATAGGTTTTTGGATTTGCCTTCTCCTTTTAATTGTAACAGCAGCTATTGGGTTCTATTCAGTTATTGACCAGGCAGTGACACTAACATACATGAAAGAAGGATATTCAGATACCGAAGCTGACTTGGAATCTGTAATTCAAATAATAGAGCAAACTGACCAAAGTAAGCAGGAGGTTAAAATGGTGCTTAAAGAACACAGGCTCTATGAATACATGGATTTTGAAACAGACACAATCGGACTTGAACGCATTCTGCTCATCTTTAATAACGATTCATTAAAAAGTATCAAAAAGCAATGGTGAAAAGAAAAAACGACACGCCAACATTCTGTGCTATGAAAAGCCATAAGAGATTCAGCCAACTCTAAAAGCCGGGTTTGCTCTATAAATTTACGATATTTATTTCAAATCACTACTGCCATTGTTGAAACTGTTGATTGTGGGTAAGTTATGGACAGGGCCCGTGGGATGCCAACTTATCCACTGTCAACGGTTTTGCTCTCTATTTATGAAATTATAAGGCCATGCTGCTATTTGCGATAAAAGCACTGCTTTTTCGTATTTCCCTGTAATGCCTTATGTAAAGAGGGTCGCATGCTAAAAATGCAAATGCTGGAATTCGGCATTGCAACGAATGTTTTGCGATCACCTCTTTCATTAATTGCCTTATAAAGGTTTTAAAATTTGATTACTTATTCCATCACTCCTAATACATATTCTTCTTTATTTTTTAAAACATATCTGATCCTGTTGAGCAGCTTTGCCGCCACCTTCACTATAGCTCGCTTGCCATTTCCCTTTGCTGCATGCTTTTTATAATACAACAACATGGCCGGGTCTTTTCTTATAGCCTGCCATGAAGCTTCTACTAAGATAGTACGCAGGTAATTATTGCAGCGATAGCTCATTCCTCCCACTCTTTCTGTTTCTCCACTGCTACTGGTAAGGGGGAGCAAGCCCACATAGCTGCTTAATTTGTTGATGTTAGGAAACCTATTAATATCACCTAACTCGCTAATGATGGCAATAGCCGAGAGTGGCCCTATTCCCGGTATAGTTCTTAACAGAAAATAATCTTGTTTATGGTATTTGCGGAAGTATGCTCTAAGCTCTTTGCTTATCTGCCTGACTTGCTGTTTTTGGTAATGATAGTTGGATAGCATAAACCCGAAAGCAGTTCGTGCATTTTCAGTGGAGAATGTAACCTCATCTTCAAGCCATGCCTCATAGGCTTTGCTCCAATTATCATCATCAAGATGTGCCGGCACGCTGATAGTGTTATAGTTCAGAAAAACTTTAATTCGTTGCTTTGCTTTCCGTAAATCCTTCTGCATATTATGCCTCATTCTGGCAAAGCTTCTTAGATCCTGGTCAGCCTCATTAAACACATGAATGCCCCGTAAATCCCCGCTTCTAAGTCCTTTGGCTATTTTCCTACTGTCCACCTTGTCCGTCTTTCCTGCTTTGTCTTTATCAGTGGTAGGTACATCCGCTGGGTGGATAACTACATTGTCAATACCTAATTCCACTAATTGGCGATGATGTCCATACCCACAGAAACCAGCTTCATAGGCACTATAATAGGTTGCACCCGGAAAGTTTTTGTTCAAATTCTTAAATAGCACTTCTGCACTTGGCGGTTGATTAAATGTTCTATGTTCCTGTTCATCTACCAAAATAGTGACCGACCAGCTCTTTTTATGAACATCTATGCCTGCATAGATATTCATTCCTGAAAAATCGTTAACTTTAGTCTTCATAAGTCCTTGCTCCTTTCTATTAAGTTTATGTTGCAAACCCTAATTTAAGAAGTTAGCTGTTAAGGACTTATGTTTTTACATAGGGGCTATAAATCATGGCTGTTCGCAAGTTATTCTGACTTTTGCTCTTTGTAGATAGCCCGTCAATCCGCACCTTAGATTTACGATATTGTATTATAATAAGAAAGGAGGTAGAATAGTAAACCAGTCAATCCGCTAGATAAAAGCTAGAATCCTTATAGGTACTATTCTATTTTTTTAAGTACTCAAAACCTCAATAAGATATTAGTCTCGACTATTAAGGTCATTAGGAGTGTACTTAATCCTTTTATTTTTCATCCTTAAAAATAAATCTATGAATTACTCTAATTTTATTGGTATTGATATCAGCAAAGCTAAAATTGACATCACTACTTTAAACACAGATGGTGAACTCAATCACTCAGTTTGCACCAACAGCTCTAAAAGTATTATTGGACATTTAAATTCACTTAAAAAAAATGGCTTTGATATTGAAAATTGCTTGGTCTGTGCAGAGTTTACCGGACTTTATATTTTCTCTTTAGTGGAAGCTTGTAAAGCTATGGCTATTGATCTGTGGATTGAAAATGCTGCTCAGATCAAACACCGCTCGGGTATCTCCAGAAATAAAAATGATAAAATCGATTCTGAAAAAATAGCCATATATGCTTCCCGATTTAAAGACTTGGTGAAATTATATAATAGAGATGATGAAGTTATTGAAGAACTCAAATTTCTATTAAATGAAAGAGATTTAATCTTAACAGACAAAACCAAATACACTGCTCAAATCAAAGATCAAAAAGGACATGTTCCTGACTCTTTCTACAAAAACAAGGTCAAACGATATAAGGCGAATTTTAAAACGCTTGTCTTGCAGCTTAAATCAATACAGAATCAGATTGATCAACTTATAAGTGGTGATGATAATCTAAAACATCAGTTTAATCTATCTACCTCAATAACTGGTATAGGAACACAAGCAGCAATACAAACTATTGTAGCTACTAGAGGATTTAAAGACTTTTCAGATCCAAGAAAGTTCGCTTGTCACGCTGGTGTAGCTCCTTTTCAATTTATGTCGGGCAGCAGTTTAAAATCCAAAGCAAGAGTTTCTCAACGTGCTAATAAAAAACTGAAGCGAGTCTTTCATATGGCTGCCCTTTCAGCCGTTCAAGTTGATGGCGAATTAAGAGATTATTACAATAGAAAAGTGGAAGAAGGCAAAAACAAAATGCTAGTTTTAAATGCGATTCGGTCTAAACTCATTCATCGATTATTTGCAGTTATTCGCAACAATCAAAAATATGACAAAAATTATCTAAACTCTCTTGCTTCATCCATAAGATAAGGATTGACTTATTGGTGAAAATTAATTTAATAAGCCAATCCTGCGGATTGCCTCGGTACTTAACGCAAATTTTTATACTTTTAATCAGCCACGAATTTATACAGTGGCGTTGTGGGTAATTTGCAGTATTTACCAATTTTTGGTATTTTTGTGTAAACATCTTAGTTATGAGCAAAAACACATCTATTTCTCTCGGTAATTATTTCGACCAATTTGTACATGGACAAGTTTCAGAAGGACGCTATAAAAATGTCAGTGAAGTTATTAGGGCTGGACTTAGACTCCTAGAAACTGAGGAAAGTAAAACTATCGCTTTAAAACAAGCTATCCAAGAAGGACTTGATAGCGGAATAGCACACGATTTTGACCCAGTTAAGAATTTGCAGGAATTAAAGGCAAGCAAAAAAGCCAATGGTTAAATTCCAATTAACTAAAAAAGCTGTTCAAGACCTCAACAGAATTTGGGATTACACTTATGAAACTTGGTCAGAGGATCAAGCCGATGATTATTACCAAATGCTTCTTTCAAGGTGTAATGATGTTGCAAATAAACCAACCCTAGGAAAACAATATCCTCAAGTTAAAGATGGACTTTTAGGAATTAAAGCCAATAAACACATAATATTTTATAGAGTGTTTGATTCCAAAAGGATCCAAATTATAAGAATTCTTCATGGACGAATGGACATAGCAAGCAGACTAAAGGACTAAAAAATACCCACAACATAAGCTGCTATGAAAAGCCATAAGAGATTCAGCCAACTCTAAAAGCCGGGTTTGCTCTATAAATTTACGATATTTATTTCAAATCACTACTGCCATTGTTGAAACTGTTGATTGTGGGTAAGTTTTGGGCAGGGCCCGTGGGATGCCAACTTATCCACTGTCAACGGTTTTGCTCTCTATTTATGAAATTATAAGGCCATGCTGCTATTTGCGATAAAAGCACTGCTTTTTCGTATTTCCCTGTAATGCCTTATGTAAAGAGGGTCGCATGCTAAAAATGCAAATGCTGGAATTCGGCATTGCAACGAATGTTTTGCGATCACCTCTTTCATTAATTGCCTTATAAAGGTTTTAAAATTTGATTACTTATTCCATCACTCCTAATACATATTCTTCTTTATTTTTTAAAACATATCTGATCCTGTTGAGCAGCTTTGCCGCCACCTTCACTATAGCTCGCTTGCCATTTCCCTTTGCTGCATGCTTTTTATAATACAACAACATGGCCGGGTCTTTTCTTATAGCCTGCCATGAAGCTTCTACTAAGATAGTACGCAGGTAATTATTGCAGCGATAGCTCATTCCTCCCACTCTTTCTGTTTCTCCACTGCTACTGGTAAGGGGGAGCAAGCCCACATAGCTGCTTAATTTGTTGATGTTAGGAAACCTATTAATATCACCTAACTCGCTAATGATGGCAATAGCCGAGAGGGCCCTATTCCCGGTATAGTTCTTAACAGAAAATAATCTTGTTTATGGTATTTGCGGAAGTATGCTCTAAGCTCTTTGCTTATCTGCCTGACTTGCTGTTTTTGGTAATGATAGTTGGATAGCATAAACCCGAAAGCAGTTCGTGCATTTTCAGTGGAGAATGTAACCTCATCTTCAAGCCATGCCTCATAGGCTTTGCTCCAATTATCATCATCAAGATGTGCCGGCACGCTGATAGTGTTATAGTTCAGAAAAACTTTAATTCGTTGCTTTGCTTTCCGTAAATCCTTCTGCATATTATGCCTCATTCTGGCAAAGCTTCTTAGATCCTGGTCAGCCTCATTAAACACATGAATGCCCCGTAAATCCCCGCTTCTAAGTCCTTTGGCTATTTTCCTACTGTCCACCTTGTCCGTCTTTCCTGCTTTGTCTTTATCAGTGGTAGGTACATCCGCTGGGTGGATAACTACATTGTCAATACCTAATTCCACTAATTGGCGATGATGTCCATACCCACAGAAACCAGCTTCATAGGCACTATAATAGGTTGCACCCGGAAAGTTTTTGTTCAAATTCTTAAATAGCACTTCTGCACTTGGCGGTTGATTAAATGTTCTATGTTCCTGTTCATCTACCAAAATAGTGACCGACCAGCTCTTTTTATGAACATCTATGCCTGCATAAATATTCATTCCTGAAAAATCGTTAACTTTAGTCTTCATAAGTCCTTGCTCCTTTCTATTAAGTTTATGTTGCAAACCCTAATTTAATAAGTTAGCTGTTAAGGACTTATGTTTTTACATAGGGGCTATAAATCATGGCTGTTAGTTGGTTATTGTTGCTTCAGCTCTTTGTAGATAGCCCGTCAATCCTGCGGATTGCCTCGGTAGTTTACGCAAATTTTTTTTACTTTTAATCAGCCACGAATTTATACAGTGGCGTTGTGTGCCATAAAAAAGAACATGAAAAACTTAGACATAATTATCCCAGGACTATTTATCATTCTATTAAGTCTCTGTACTTATATCTTTTTTGGCAAAATAGGTCCTCTCGTCATTGGAGGAGCAAGTGCAGGAGGTTTTCTTTTATACCTAAAAACAGGATATAAATATCGTTTTGACACATCTAAAGTGATTATCGCTTACTTGTTGACTGCCATATTTTTTATTATTCATGTTTATGAGGAATACATTTTCGGTTTTGAAATTGTTGCCTCTGAACTTAGTGGTCAAGAAGTTTCACAACAAGGATTACTAACATTTGCTGCGTTTTTCGCACCTGTAATGTGGATAACTGGAGCAATATTCATTATTAAAAAATGGGCTTTAGGATATTACTTTTTAGCTTTTTTCTTCGTAGCTATGACAATTGCCGAACTAACTCATTTTATTTTTCCGTTCATTTTATATGGGGAATGGAGATATACAGCAGGAGTAGCAACAGCAGCATTACCATTAATTCCTGCATGGTATGGGTTGATTGTGACACTTAAAGAAACTAAAAGATTAAGAGATGAATCATAAGAGAAAATCAGCTCTAGTGCTTCTGTCCGGAATACTCACAATACCAATACCTGTTTTCGCCCATACGGATATCAATTCAGATGCAGGAATACTTTCCAACATTATTGCTGTAGGACTAGTAGTTACATCTATAATCATATTTCTCTTGATAAGCAGAAGAAAAGAAAGAAAACGACACACAACAAAAAATAAACGGCATTAAAACGACCGTTTATTCAAACGTTACCTTTCAGAAGCAGTTCTTTACAAAAATTGTAGTCGAAGGATTTATTTTTACTACGAGTTTGTTAACTTCAAAATATGAAACAAGTAGCTCTTAAAAAATACCTTATACAAATAGCGGAAAAATTGACTCCAGAGTCAACACTTGAAGATGTCTATGAACAGCTCTCCCTACTTTCAGATATCGATGAATCTGAACAGCAAGAGAAAAATGGCGAAACTCTAAGTCAGAAGGATGTTCAAACTATGTCTAGGGAATGGTTAAGGTAATCTGGACTAAAAAAGCATTCGGACAATTAGAAAGAGCTATCAAGTACATTCGAGAAGAACAAGGACTTACATTTGCTGAAACAGTCCTGAATAAGATTTTACAGACAACTGAATTATTAGAGAACTCACCGAATATTGGACCTATTGAACCTCTTTTAGCACATAAAAAATCAGAGTACAGATTCCTTGTCGTTTGGAGCTATAAAATAATCTACAGGACAAGTAAAGATAAAGCTATCATATCAAGAGTTTTTCATACCTCAAGAAACCCAAATAAACTAAAGGGAATATAAATCCGAAAAGCTAACATTTGCTAAAAATGCATTTGCTTCTTGCTTCTAGCAAAGTAAGTAGGGAATTCTCGACAAAGCCAAACTTGATATTTCCTTTAGATTTAAGACAAGCAATCAGCTTAGTTTTTCCTTTTTTCTCTGTCAATAATTGTGGTTATGGTTTGGCTTCGTAACTTTAGTGTCTCGTCTGCTAAGTTTAGCAAACGCATTTTAGGCAGGCGATAGCGGTAATTCTGCTTACCATGAAAGACTACTACAAGATTTTACAATTAAATAAAAATGCTTCTGAGATAGATGTTAAAAAGTCATTTAGAAAAAAAGCTTTATTGACTCATCCAGACAAAACAAAGCGGGACTCTAAGCAACAATTTTTAGATATTTACGAAGCATATTCTGTTTTGTCTGACCAGAAGAAAAGAGCAAAATACGATCAATTTTACAAACAGCGTAGAAAGGAAGTAGACCGAAATATGGCTGAACCAGAGCTTGATCTTGTTTCTATTTCTGAACATGGAAAAGCTTATGCGGCAAACTTTCAGAAATTTAACCGTGAATTTCTTTTTATCATTATACTTGAAATCCTTCTTGGTTCAGATCGACTTTTATATGCGGCATTTATTTGTATAATTCTTGGCTTATGGACCGTAATTTCTGGAATCATTGATTTTCGCTTTACATATAGTTTAGTGGGGTTGGGATTAGCTTCTTTCGGTTTGTATCTGGCAATCTTAAAAATCAACAGAATAGATTATTAAATAATCCGCTAACAAGATATAAACCCCATTTGCTCACCATCTTGTAGGCACTTGTTTGCTAAATAGCCCGTAATTTATGCTTACTTTTCATAGCAGGCAATCAAAGATATTGTTTTGGGCAAGTACAGTGCTTAATAATTCTAAACTTTTGCAATTAATGAAGTGTATCAGTTTGCCAAATCGCACGATAGGTCTTAATACCTGCTTAGCGCATGATACTCAAACTACTTCTTTTTCTTTATTAATTTAAGGATTTTATAATAAATGGAAATCTTGGAATAATGATATGGTCACAATCTAAAGGTTGGCAACAATAACGCCCCTTGCAATTGATTCGTATTTGGTGTATATTTACATCAAACTTTAAATTATGGCACGTCAAAGTATTTCATTTACCGAACCGAATGACAAGTGGCTAAAATCCCAAGTCGACAGTCAAGAATATTCAAGCAAAAGCGAATTAGTTAACGACTTAATCCGACAAGCAAGAAACCAACAAAAGCAAATCGATTGGATAAGGACAAAACTGGAGAAAGCTGAAAAAAGTGGTTTTACAAATTCTACTAAAGAGCAGATTTTAGCACAATCTAAGTCCGATCTGAATGGCTGATTACAGACTTAGTAACGAAGCCAAAAATGACCTTATCAGAATACACCAATACGGAGTAAAAAGGTTTGGAGAAGTACAAGCCGACAGCTACTTTAATAATTTTTTTGACTGCTTTGATATGATAGCAAAGAGACCATTTTCATATGAATCAGTAAACTATATAAAGGAAGGCTATAGACGTTGTGTTTGTGGGGTCGACAGCATCTACTTTAGAGTAAAGGACGAGGTTGTTGAGATTTTGGCTATCATTGGTCGACAAGATGTTAATGGCATACTAAAATAAAGTTGCGAACATTATGTAAAAACAATGCGCTTTGGCAGTTTCGGGCAATCTTAGCAGTTGCATCCCGGAATTTTTCAAAGTCAAAGTAAAAAGACAATTCGAACGTATATAGGCATCTCAACCAAGCCATTAGTAGCAAAATTAAAATTGATAACTTCATCACTTAAACAAACAGTAGGTACACGGTTTTTACGCGCGCCCGTTGAGAGCCATATCATTAGCACGAAGATTTGAAATATTTAGCAATAATTATAAGTTTAGCCTATTTTCAAGTAGGCTGGGGACAATCTGTAACAGAATTAAAAAATATCAATCCTGAATTAGGAAAGGAATATGAAATTCTGAATATTCAAACCTCAGAGGATGAAGAATTATTGAGGTTTGTCAATTATGATTCAGTTTCTTTACACAAGAAAAGACTTAAGAAGTTACATTTCTTTGAAGTACAAGATGAAATAGCTTACTTAAAAGCTGCATTAGATACCATTCAAGTCACATTAGGGGTTGACAAGATTCTTCAAGAAATGCCAAAAGAGTGGATAGATATTCACAGATACAGAAACGAATTCTTCTATTATTCACATTCAAATAACATATATCGCCAAAGATTATTTGAGAATGGATACATAAAGCTACAGTATATGGATGGCTTATACTTTGTTAAAGTAGTAGATGCAAAAAAATTAAGAAATAATAAAATACAGTTTGAAACTGTAGCATACGACTATAACGGTAAATTTAGAAGTGGAACTTTGGAAATTGGTGAGGTTGAAGAAAATAGTGAGGTCTACTATTGGAAAGGTAACTATCAAAGAGAGTTTGAGGAGATTTATTTAATGACACCTACTGAAGTAGTGGAAGATTATCCAATTCTCGTAGAATTATATTGGTCTACTTCTTTTCACGGAGGACCAGGGTTTAAAGGGTTTTCAACGAGGAAATATTTGCAGAAATTTAGAGAAAAATAATGGCTCTCAAACTTCTGTCATAAATTATGGCTGTTGGTAGGTTATTGTTTCTATAGCTCTTGGTAGATAGCCCGGCAATCCACAAGATTGCCTTATTTGTCAATTTAAAATTAATAAGCCAATCCTGCGGATTGCCTCGGCAGTTCACTGAAATTTTTATGCTTTTAATCAGTCAGGTTTCATGCTGTAAAAAAGGTTTCCTCAAAAAAAATGAAACAAACAGAGAACAAAATCAGATCAAAGATTGAACAGCTCAGAACTGAAGTAGAAGATTTTGTTAACTTCTTTCAGCAAAGGCTCGATTATGATCAGATGGTCTATGAGCTCTGGAATGCAAATGATATTCTTGGACATATTACATTTTGGCATGAAAGTTTTGCCTCGAATATTTTTGATTTAGGGAATGGAAATACCCCAAGACCAATAAAAGGACCGCTATCTGAAGTAAATATATTGAGTGTTGAAACGACAAAAAATGTAAGTATACCCAAGTTTATTGAACGGCTGAAAAGTGCTCAAATAGTGATTGAGAAATTCATTTTCATCAAGTCCATCAAGCACATCCCATATAAAAAAGGATCTCGCGATTATTCAAGGGAAAAACACCTTGAAATCGTTTCAAGCCATAAAATCCAAAAAAAGAGACAGCTGAAACCTAATGATGTACTGCCACAACAATATTGTTTGATTATCCTAAGCAGGAAGTAGTTCTCGCTTTGCGTTCGAGATCAAAGCTGAATTGATTATTCAGTTTTAAACGATTTTCATTGCATGGTTTGATTTGAACTCAGATTAAAATTTGCAAACATTACTTGTATAGATTTCCCAATACTCAAAATAATAGAATTTGATGTGCAACAAATGTATATATCTATTGGTCCTTAACTACAGGTTTGGCTGCTTTGGGTTTAACTATTTAGGTAAAGTTCAAGAGAGTTGAGCTGCTCAAGTAAGTCAAGATAAACAATTTGTATTCATCCAAAGAATTTATCTCAATAATTTGCTTTTTTCAATAAAATATTGTCTAAAACCAATATTTTTTTAAATATGTTGTTCATTTATGCAACCTGATTCTTAAACAAAACTTTTAAGTGTGTGTACCAACATAAGATGTGTAATGAATCGTACTCTTCCACTTTTCCCCCTGAAGTTAGTGGCATTCCCTTACCAAAGCTTGAATTTGCATGTTTTCGAGCCTCGCTATAAAGAACTGATCAGTGATTGTATTGAGAATAATAGTACATTTGCAATACCGTCTTATGTACGAAATAAAGTAGAATATGGTACTGAGATGGAAATTAATGAAGTCACTAAAAAGTACAGTGATGGAAAATATGATATCAAAACCAGGGGAAAACGAGTTGTGAAAGTGCTCGATATGGAAAATCCATTTCAAAACAAAAAATATGCGATTGGTGCCATTGAAGAAATTCCCAATAAAAGCAATGGTGATTTGATTTTGAAGGAGGAAATATATGAGGCAGTTCAAGAAATGTACGACTTGGTAGAAGTTGATAACAGGACATTGTCAATGGATTTCCAGATTTTCGACATAGCACACCAGATTGGTTTGTCGCAAGATTCGGAATATCAACTTATTCAGATTGTAGAAGAAAGACAGAGACAGCGTTTTGTACTAGATCACTTAAAAGTTTTACTTCCAAAGTTAAGAGACGTTCAAAGAGCTAAAGAGCTCATTCAAATGAACGGTCATTTTAGGAAATATAATCCTCCACAAGAGTTCTAAATCCTCTTGCTGATTGTGTTCGTTCAATCTACCTCTTAACGATTCGGAACACTTGCTTTCTTTTTCGGGAAAAAATCTTTAAAAAATAGATACCCTTTTCTAATGTCTTTAGGTTAAGAACGTAATCTTTATCACTTAAAACTCCGTCCCTTAAAACTATACCGTCCAGCCCTACTAACTGAAAACTGTGAGGATGGACTTCTTTGACTCTAATCCTCAGTTCAGAATTTACAGGATTTGGATAAATCAATATGTCATCTTTCAAGGGATCATGATCGGATGTGATAACCGTCTCCACTCCTTGCACATTTAATTTTTGTTCTTGCAAACCCGATAAATGGGTAATCACACCTTCGATCATCCCTCCTCTTGCAGAGACAGGAGAAAATCGGACATAAATTTTCAGCTCAGGGATATCGCCTCTATTATTGATCGGCAATTGCAAGTCATGAGAATAATTTGAATTCTCTAATAAGCTGATTTGAAAGTTTTCACTTGCCTCAATATTTAGGTTTTCTGCTAAATTTTGCGCTTCAACTATGTAGCTTTTAGCTGTTGAAAATTCGTCCAAATCTACACTTTCGAATTTTAAGCCTTCTTCTGGTACTATTAAGGATAGAACTGTATCTCTTGGAATAATTTCCATATCCTGTTCTAATTCCGGATATAGATAGAATTGGTTATTTCTCTTATGAATGAAACCAGTCATATTGACTTTTCCATACGGAATATCTATTCCAACTAGTGGGTGGTTTGCAGAATTAAGTTTGATACTTATCGTATCTTCCCCTTTCCGTAATTTATATACAGACGTATTAAATTGTCCTTCACCAACTATAAGTAAATCTTCAATCTTTACTCTTTGATATTCAACTGATCCGCTTAAACTGTTTATAGTGGAAAGCAAAGGGTATATCACGGTAGAATCAGATGATAGAATATTTATTTCCTTTTCTGGAATAATCTTTAGCCAACTGCCACGTTTTGAGAGAATCCCTTCTACTTCAACACTATCTCCAAATATTAAAGCCGATGAATTCAAACCCTCAATTGCTACTCCTGCGGTTTGATCTTGAATTATTCTCCTACTTTTAAAATGATTATTGCCTCCAATTACAACCCCTCTAATTTTCACTCTTTCTCCCTGTGGTTTATCTTTTACAGATGCTATAGATGTTAATTTTAGAGTACCTTCTTGACCCTGCACATTCAAATGTAATGGAGCGGCATCTTGGCTATGATGGATAATTTTTCCTTGATAAAATGTCCCACTGCTATCCGATGGAGTAAACCTTATAAAGATTTCAGTTTGATGCAAGCCTATATGATTTAAAATCAAAGAATCAGTAGCATTTTTAAAGTCGGAATTATTAGAAACCTGAAATCCTTGAGGAGCTACAATGAATATAGAATCTTTTAAGTTTTGTGCAGATAGTGAATATGATTGAATTTCAGAAGCTTCAGGATAACTAATCAGGCCAAAATCAGCATCAAAGCTAGTCGTATCAACTACCAATTCTGGTTTGATAAAATTAATCTGAATTTCTTCTGATATTAAACCATCGCTTAATTCAAGAGAAATTTCTCCAGCATTTAAATACTTCAATTCCTCAAAAACTCCCTGTCCACCACTAAGTGCAAGCTGAGTTTGGCCCAAAAAAGCGCTATCATCTTCAACCTCAATAGTGACTGTTCTGTCAGAAACATCTCTATTACCGTTCTCATCCTCAGCACTTAAGATGATGTTAAAATTCTCATTTACGTATACTTCCGCTGGATAAATATTTTTTAATTCTGAAGCTTCCACATTTATAGAATGAAGAGCAGAAAAAATTGATTCTTCGAACTCACTTGCCAACTGAGAGCCATTTGGTTCAACCAACCAGGAAGAATTTTTGGCAGGAATATGAAAAGCTAAATTTTGCTCATCTATTACCTGATCTTGTAATTTAATGTTCAGTTGAAGTGTCTTAATGTTACCGTCAGCAATCTCTAATGCCTCTTCTAATTTTATTACGATGGAATCAGAGAAAATAAGATTTTGAGTATGGACGACACCCTCCGTAGACAAATCGAACAATTGCACCTCTTTTATTAAAGTACTGAGATTTGCTTCATCCTTATCAGATTCATGGATGACTATTTGGTTAATGAAAGTGGATAGTCCATCAGAACTACCTCCATCTTTTACCGTGAATTTGAAAACTGGAGCAAATTGTTTACTAGCTTCAAATGCATTGATTGTGCTTTCTTTGACTTGCTCTTCAGGCGCTAATACTTTGATATCATGATCAGCATCCGTATTTAAAGTCGAGAAATCAAGTTTATGTAGTTCGGTGGCATTACCAAAGGAATCCTCGGCCATAATAAAAATAGAATATTTGGTATTGGATACTAATCCCTCCACGGTGATATTCACGTTTTCTTTTACATTAGGTAAATCAATTTTTCTTTGTCCTGATTCAATTATCTGTTTATCTGTTTGGGGATTTTTAAGGCTATGCAAGTTCGGTATCGAATCCCCTCTCTCTTTTATTACATAATAAACACCTGATAATTCATTTACTTCAAAATTCAAAGTGATTGATTCGCCCTTAGTTCTTGAAATTGATGGTTCTTTCGTAAATACAGGCGCATAAGCATCATACAATTCTAGATCAGAAGTTACTAATAACTGCACAAGACCATCAGGATTATCCACGACTCCAGACAAATCAACAGGACCTAGAGGAACTTGGGCATTGCCATGGTAATAATTGTTATTTGGCTGGATTTTTACCAAAACGCTATCTATTCCATTTGAAAACTGCAAAACATTAGCATCAAAATCTCCCCAAAATTCAGGCTGAATTAAACATAAGCTGTCAATTTTTACACGTATTCCAATGAGTTCACTGTGGGCACTAAACTCATTGGGTTCAATAGGAATTGTTTCAGGGATAAAACTATCATGATTAAGCAGAGTAACATAATCAGCATTTATGCGAGTAATTCCATTCACTTCTTCCCTAATCCCTGAAATTTTCACCTCATTGCCTATTTCCAAATTCAGAACTTCATTTTCTGAAAAGACAGCTACTCCATTTTCATAAGTATCGCCTTCATCCTTCTGAATGTAAAATTGAGTATTCCCCACACCGTAATCATTAGAAGAAATAAAGCCAGAAACCACAAATCTTGACCCCTTAGTCCCTTGCCTGACCACAGCAATTGAGTCTATAACCTCGATAACGCCTATTTGCTTTGATACAATATTATCTCCTATATTCGAAATAAGTTTAGAGCTTGAACTGCCTGATCCAAATTCATGTATTGCTGGGATTTGAAGGGCGAACTGACTGCTATCACTTACCTCAAAACGATTAAACCAAATGGCTAAGTTAAAACCAACAGACTGGCCTGAAGGTATTTCATACTCCTGATTTTCAGGAAATTCAATTTCAATTCTATCTTTGTAAACTGTCACATGAGCTTCATTAACTTTTTCATTCTCGTCTTCCAAAATAACATTCAAAGCATTTTCCCAAGCCAGGGTGTTTTGATGATGAGATCTGAAAACCATCTTTTCAATCAAAGTAGGCTTACTATCTTGAGTAGCCAAATCGCAAATTTCAAAACTAAAAATATCAACCGCCTCAGATTCCTCATCGATTGTTGATAGTAAAGAGGAAACTTCAGGCTGAACCAAATCATTGATTTCTGAATCTTGGTCTAATGAAATCTTAGTTGAGAAATTAGCAGTTACGGGGGAATCTACATTGTAACAGCTATCTTCGTAGGTATATATTGCTAAATGATAAGTCGTTCCATCATTAAGATTACTAATTTCTACAGTATCTCCTTCCCCAGCAAAAACAATTCTATTATCTCCCTCTAACTCATCCGCTGCAGAAAAATCGGCATTAGCCATATAAGTAGTTCCGCTTACTGGTTCAGTATTCACTTCATTTCCTTCCTTAATTAATACTAAAGATTTCAGCCCTTCTGAAGCATTCCAGTTCAATTCAGCTGTGTTTTCTGTGATATCTTCAATATTGATATTGGAAACATTCTCTGTCGGTGACTCGCATCTAAAATGATCTCCTAAAAATGAAAAATTATCCTCCTCAAAAACGATCCATTCAGCATCAAAGGTATTGTTTCCGAATGAAGCCAGATTATTAGGGTTCCCTTCAGTGACAGCAGCCTTTCTTACTAAGGTTTTATCTTGAGTGGCTTCTGCAACACCAGCTACTTCCCATCCATTTGACGGTCGTGCACCTATTTCTCCAATGACATCTATTACATTTCCTTTGTACAATAATGCCAAGGCATCGTCACCATTGAAGAAAGCAATGCTATGGATAATATCGGCAATATTTAAAATTTCATCATCCGCATTTGAATAAGCAATTACAACACTCCCTTGATCAAGTAAAACTGGCTGAATTTCAGAAAGTTGATATTCTGAAGTTATGCTTTCACTTCCATTAGTATATCTTGCAATTGAAAAATCATTCAAATCAATTGTCTCCCCACTATTATTGAATATTTCAAAGGCCTTATTATTGCTACTACCTTCAATGTATTCTGAAAAAAATACAGTATTGATTAATGGAATTATATCAATTTCGGGACTGCTGACAGTTATGCCATTTCCATCGGAAACTTCAATTATAATTGACTCTTCCATATCATGTTCCAGATCTGTCCATTCATAGAAGCCATCACTCATAGCTAAATTGCTTATCCCTACAGTTGAAGAAGTTAAATTCCCATTGCCTGAATTCAAGGACAAACTGATATTCCTTTCACCCAAGTCGGTATTGCCATGAGCATCAACTGCGGTTGCACTTAAATTAAAAGCTTCATTAACCTGAGCACTGGAACCCGTGCTAATTTCAAAATGGGTAGCTTCCACTTCTATACTAAATGGGTGGGAAGTAACAACTTCCGAGATTGGATTTTCGAGCAATGAACCACTTACTTCTGCCTCAAAACCATGATTCCCGGATATTTCAAAACCTATAGTGTCACTATCTATTTGACTGTCATTTAACCAAATAGAGAGTATTAAGCTTTCAGTTGACCCATCTACAATTTCGAACTCATTTCCCGTAAGAGTAAATTCAATATAATCTTGAAAAATCGAAATGTTAGAGGTGACCAAATCAGAAGTACCATCATTCAATTTTGCTCCCTTGATGACCGCTGACCAATCCTCCACATCATTAGCTTCACTTTTCTTAATTACAATTTTCTGTAGATAGGTTGATTTACCATCGGATGTCCCCAAATCTGATATATCAAATTTAAAAACTTCCATAGCTTCGGCTTCTGAATTAGCAAGGGAAGAAATACTATTTGCTGGAATTTGACTGGCAGGTTTGCTTATTTCACTATCATCGTCAAATGAGGTTGTGGTGGTAATCGAGATAGTTTCACTTGCAGTCAAATAGCATTGTTCTGTATTTAAATACTCAAAAATTGCAAAGTGGTATTGCGTTCCTTGAGTTAGTCCCTCTATAATCGTGGAAGTGGCAGTACCATCATAAACCACAAAAATACCTGTTCCTATTTCATCGGCCAATCCACTACTAAGATCATTATCGGCATTATAAGTAGTCCCATTAACAGGACTATCATTTACTGGACTATTTTCTTTAACCAAAATCACAGCAGCCTCGCCATCTCCACTTGACCAATTCAATGTAATTTGATTATCATCTATGTCCTCTGCTGTTGGGACAGAAAAACTGGCTTGAGTTGTTGGAGCTGTACAAGCAGCACCAAAAGTTTGTCCATTATTGAGTTGCCCTTTAGATTCCGAAGCAGGTGATTGCCAAGTGAAGTTTGAATAAGCAGTTCCGCTTCCAGATAACTGTAAAGATTCTCCAATTGGGGTTGAGGTCGTTTCTTCTACTATGACATCTTCAGAAACCATACCATTAGCAGGTCCATCTTCAGCTGTGAAACTGCCTTCATAGCTGATGAATTGAATTAAAGTACCGTCATAATCCAATGAAAATCCATCAGGGGCTCCATTTTGAATTCCTGATATTTCTAAATAATAAATCGTAAAATTATTTTGATTATCTCCTTCTGTGAAAGTATCTAGCGAATATGAACCATCAGATTCTCCATCACTACCATTATAAAGGTGAACATTAAATAAAGCTAAATCAAAAGAGTTAGCATCTTCAATCACTATTTCAACAAACTCGCCTTCATCGCCCCCATCATTATCATAATGGAATTCATTGATCCAGGCATTTTGTGCATCGAGATTAGAAAAAAAGAATAGAAAAAATAGGGAAAGGAGGATAGGTTTTGGTAAAAATGACTTCATTTTGAATACAATAGTTCGAATTCAAAAATGATAATTTACCTTTAAAATTCATAACTTTTCAGGGAAATTCTATATGAATTTATATTAGTCATGTTTAATTCAACACTAGTAAACAAATTTTACTTAAAATCTATCTCTTCAAACTTTTAATATAAAGTCGTTCCACTTTCTCTCTAGCCCATGGTGTTTTCCTTAAAAAGGTAAGGCTAGATTTTATTGAGGGATCATGATTGAAACTATTGATTTTAATTCTGTTTCCTAATTCTTCCCATCCATAAACTTCCACTAAATATTCCAAAATGGCTTTGAGTGTAACACCATGAAGTGGATTGTTGGGTTGTTGCTCTGGCATGTCATTGGTAATTATACTTTTAAAATAAAAAAAGCATCCGACATAAGCCGAATGCTTTTAAAGATTTTAGATAAAACCTGTCCTGTTTTCTTTTGATATAGAAGATAAAATATAAATGTTTTACTACTTTAATTTTTATAAACCTGACAGATCTAAATCAAAGGCTTTATTTATTTTACAATAAGCCATTAGTTTTTCTCACAGCTTCAGCACTTTCATTCAACTTTGCTTTCTCAGCATCATCTAAGTCAATTTCTACTATCTTTTCAATTCCGTTTCTACCAATTATTGCAGGAACCCCAATTGAGATATCGCTCAATCCATATTCACCGTCCAATAGGCAAGAGCATGGGAACATTTTCTTAGAATCGTTAGCGATTGCATGAACCATTGCAGAAACAGCAGCACCTGGAGCATACCAAGCGGATGTTCCTAATAATTTGGTTAAAGTAGCTCCACCCACCTTAGTTTCCTCTTTTACATTTTCTAATTGCTCAGCAGAAATGAACTTGGAAACAGGAACGCTGTTTCTTGTTGCTAATCTAGTCAATGGAATCATCCCAGTATCGCTGTGTCCACCAATCACCATTCCATCAACATCAGATGCTGGGCATTCTAATGCTTCAGATAACCTATATTTGAATCGAGCAGAATCTAAAGCTCCTCCCATTCCGATTATTTTATTTTTAGGCAGACCAGTAGCCTTATGAGCTAAATAAGCCATTGTATCCATAGGATTGGAAACTACAATGATGGTTACATCAGGAGAGTTTTTAATTAAATTTTCTGCTACTTGCTTAACGATTCCAGCATTTGTTGAAATCAATTCTTCCCTTGTCATTCCCGGTTTTCTTGGAATTCCTGAAGTGATAACCGCTACATCACTACCAGCAGTTTTGCTGTAGTCATTAGTAACGCCAGTAATTTTTGTGTCAAAACCATTTAAAGATGCACATTGCATCAAGTCCATCGCTTTTCCTTCAGCAAATCCTTCTTTGATATCTACCAAAACTACTTCTTCCGCAAAATTTTTAATGGCAATGTACTCGGCACAACTTGCACCAACTGCACCTGCTCCTACTACTGTAACTTTCATTTTATTTATTTTATAAGTTAAACAATCTTGATTTCGCCCACAAAACTACAAAAAATAATGCTATTATATTGTCCTATTTCAAAGTGATTATGAGAATAAAGAAGCATTTGGGTGTTAAAAAAATCTAAATTCAGTTTCACATTTTTCCATATACATGACCCAAATCAAAAAAGCCGAAATTGGTTTTATAAGTTGAAAATAATCGAGCCACATAATCATTCTGTTGTTGGGTATATGATTCTAAAACCTTGGCCTTTATTTTTGGGTAATGATCAAAAATTTCAAATATATTTATTTGTGGAATCACATAAATTTGAGCTTTCTCTGATGCCACAACAGCATTATATATCCTTCTTGCATCTGGTATTAAGGCATTATCTCCAAACGATCTATTTCCATTCAGTATCCCTAAGCTTTCAAATCGATCTTGAATATCAATGGTTAATGAAATTTCTCCCTTTTGAATTAAGTAAAGGGCATGACTGGGATCATCCCTAAAGAAAACTACTTCATCTCTTTTGTATACTCTCATATGCATAAACGGTAAGAAATGCGACAGTTGCTCAAAGTTTAATTGCTCAAAAATTTTCACCTCCTTCAAGAACTGAAAAAGCACCATTTGTTTATGGTCATAAGTTTTCCTAAATGGATTTAGTATTTTCATAATATGTAATTCTTAATATTCTGCTGCTCGATTTTTCTACTTTAAACAGATCGGAAAATTTATAACCTACTACCCAAACAATTTCTTCATTGCATTTTAAAACGATTGTTTGCTGCTTCCGATGCAAGGGTACTTTTTGATCGATCAATATATCACTTATTTTTTTCTTCCCCTTCATTCCTAATGGCTGAATTTTATCGCCCTCATGCCAGATATCTATTTCAACTCTACCCTTTAATTTGTCATAATCAATAAACGCTACATTGGGCTTTTGATTAAAGTTTACTACTTGCTGATCTATAAACTCCCATGCTAGTAATCCGAAAGGTACTTCAACACTATCCTCCTTTAAATTTAACTCCCTAGGAAAAAAGGAATAGTAGTCTTCATTCTTTGCTCTAATTATAAAAATAAAATGGCGATCTACACTCAAAACATAATCCGAGCCAAACAATTGAGCCCCTACCCTACTAAAATCAAAAGACTGCAATTGCGTCAATCCAATTCCGTAGTCTGATAATAGTTCAGAAAGATAAACCAAAGCATTCTCGTTTTCTAATATGGACTTATCAATTTTTACGTTCTGTCCTTCATTTTCAAAATACTTATTCGATATCAAAGCCAATTTTTCTTTCCAGGCTGCCTCCGTTGCCCGCAAACGCACAGCTGTCTGCTGAAAACCGGCAACCATATTAGGATTTATAGATAGCAATTCAGGAATTATATGGTGTCTGATTCTATTGCGCGTGTAATGGTCAGAGTAGTTGGAGATATCCTCTCTCCATATAATTGAATTATCTTCGGCAAATTTTTGCAATTCTTCTTTTTCTGCAAAAAGCAATGGTCGCACTATATTGTCATGCAAAGGTAAAATGCTTCTGAGTCCACTTACGCCTGTCCCTCTGCTTAAATTCAAAAGAGCTGTTTCAAGTAAATCATTAGCATGATGGGCCGTTAGCAACTTGCTGAAGGAATACTCCTTTATTAATTCCTCGAACCAGCTGTAGCGTAATTTTCTCGCTTGTATTTGTGTAGAACCTACTTTCTTGATTTCAACTTTCTTAACAAAGACCCTAACCCCTAAAATCTTTGCCAAGTTTCTAACAAACTGCTCATCCAATTCAGAATCATTTCCTCTCAGCTGAAAATTCATGTGAGCTAAAGAGAATTGAAAGTTATTTAGTTTTAAAAGATGGGATAAAACCACTGAATCGAGTCCACCGCTAATGGCCAACAATAAATGTTCGTCCTTTTTGAAAAGTCTTTCCCTTTTAATAAAATCTAAAAATGATTCGCTTAACATATT
The DNA here is from genome assembly GCF_030534335.1 of Marivirga harenae. Taxonomy (GTDB): domain Bacteria; phylum Bacteroidota; class Bacteroidia; order Cytophagales; family Cyclobacteriaceae; genus Marivirga; species Marivirga harenae. Next base: position 3,910,557 of record NZ_CP130565.1, read on the forward strand.
TCTTTATGAAATTACTTAGATTTGCACAGAATTTGCTAACAAAAAGCAATCAAAAGTAAATTTATGAACTTCCATCGAATTATAGTCCTTTGTTTCTTTCTAATCTTATCCTTGAGTGCTAATGCGCAAAAAAACGGTGTTAAATACGGATCAGAAGGCTATCAAGAATTTATAAATAAAGGTAAAGATAGTTTCACTCGCTTAGTAAAAAATGTATGGTTTGATATTGAAAAAGAGAATGTTAAGATCAGTGGAGATTCTGCCCTATATTATGACAAGCAAGGAATCATGATTGTTTTTGGAGATGTAGTGGTCACCAAAAATGACACTATTGACATCACCTCCAGAAGATTAAACTACTACATTGATGAAAACAAAGCAGAATTAAGAAATAATGTGGTTTACGATGATGGAGATATGCGCATGACCACCAATTATCTAGATTATTACATGAATACGGAGGATGGCCACTTCTTTAATGGTGGTAAGTTGGTAGATGATGAGACTACATTAATAGCCAGAGAGGGTTATGTAGTAAATGCGGAAGATTTAATAAAATTCTACAAGGACGTTGACTTAACTAATCCTGAATATCAGTTATTGACAGACACCCTATTTTATCACAGAACAACCAAAATTGCAACGACATTTGGAGCCACTAAAACCATTCTGCAAAATGGAGAAGTAGTAGATGCCGAGAAGGGTGGTAAATTCTATACCGATAAAAAAAATGCACAATACTCTTCTGGGAAAATCACGACAGAATCTTATGAAATATTTGGTGACGAGCTATATTTTGATGATTTGACTCAAGAATCAAAAGCGAAAGGGAATGTACGGGTCATTTCAGAGGAAAATGACATTATTATCTTGGGAGATGAAGCCGCCACAAAAAAAGAGAAGGGGATTACAAAAATCTGGGGAAATCCAGTACTGAAGCAAGCGGTAGAAAATGACACTCTTTACCTGACTGCAGACACGCTAATTTCCATAGATTCAGAATTTGATTCACTCAGCAGGTTATTGGCTTACAATAATGTAAAAATCTATAAATCAGATTTACAAGGAGTATCAGATTCAATGGCTTATATGATGCAGGATTCTATGATATTCTTCTATCACGATCCAATTCTATGGAGTGAAGGCAATCAAATTGTTGCGGACACAGTTTTTATGGAAATTAAAAATGGGAAAGTGGATAAGTTGAATATGCGCAATAAAGCCTTTTCAATAAATCAAGATACCGTGCAAAATTTCAATCAAATAAAAGGCAGAAATATGACTGCCTACATGAAGAATGATGAAATTGATAGAATTCTTGTGGAAGGCAACGGTGAGAGCATCTATTTTGCAGTAGATGAAGAAACATTAGACCTTATCGGAATGAACAAAGTTCTATGTAGTTCGATGAGGATACAATTCCTTAATGGAGAAATGAATGATATTACTTTTTATAAAGATCCAGAAGGGCAATTCATCCCACCTCATGAAATTGAAGAACCTGAAACGAGGTTAAAAGATTTTGAATGGAAAATTGAAAAAAAACCTAATATAATTGACGTTTTAGGCAAATATGCACCTGTTCAAAAACAAAATACACAAGAGGGAAATCCAGCGCTTCCTAAGGAAACTAAGCTAAAAACTGAAAATTAAAACGTGGCTAACGTACACATGATTTATTTATTATGAGACAATTCCATTTTTTTAAAAAAAACATTAGAAATTACAAGAAATAAATCCTATTTTTACTAGTCAAACTTTTAGAGCCAAATGAAAATATTTTTTACCATAATTCTATCATTTATTGTTACCATCTCAGCATGGTCACAAGATATAATGGTAAAGAATTTGGATAAAGAAATAATTACTGGCTTTCAAAAAACAAACACGAAGACTTTTAAAATACAAAACTTCACTAATCTTAAAAAGTCCATTAAGATTAAACAAAGCATTGAAAATATTCAAGGAGGAAGCACTTTACTCATTTGTCACGAAGAGAATTGCAGCGACAATAATGAATCTTTAATCATTAACATTGCTCCCAATAGCATATCTTCAGAAATAAAACTTATACTAAACGGAGGATTGTCAAATTTAAATATCATTGCTTATTTGGAATTTGTCGATTTAGAAGTAGACAATATTGTAAAAAAAGAACTAGCTATTAAAGTAACAGAGAACAAGCCAAAAGATGTCTTTTTTGAAAAAGGAGATTTAATTGTAAATAGCTTTTTCCCTAACCCAGCAGTTAAAAATGCAATCATGGAATACAGCATCAATCCCAATGAAACAGAAGTTAAAATAACTCTTCAAAACGTACTTGGAAGCATAGTGGATACCTATGAGTTGAGCCCAGACGAAAATAAATTAAACATCAGTACTGAAAATTTCAACCCTGGCGTTTATTTTTATACACTTTCCATAAAAGATGAAGGTTTAGCAACAAGGAAATTAATTGTAAAAAAATAAGCTTTTATCCAATCAAATCAATTTTGCTTCGTTAGCAATAAAAAATTGCTCATTCCACAAAACAAATGTATATTTGCACCCTTATGCGAAATTCGTACAAAAACCTATTTATTTTAATTCTTCTAGCAACTGTAATTTCATCTTGTAGTGATTTTAGAAAATTGCAAAAAAGTGACGATTGGGAGAAGAAATATGAAGCCGCCATTAGATATTATGAGGAGGGCGAATATTATAGAGCCAATGTTCTTCTGGAGCAGATATTACCTATTATTAAAGGGTCAGAAAAGGCTGAGATTGCAAACTTCTATTATGGCTATACCTACTACTACCAAGAACAATACCTTTTAGCATCACATTATTTTAAAACATTTTACGATACTTTTAACAGGAGTCAATTTGCTGAAGAGGCCAGGTTCATGTTTGGATATTCATTATTTCAAGACTCACCACGTTACAATTTGGATCAAGCAAGTTCAAAGGAAGCTATTACTGCGCTTCAAGGATTTATTAATCTTTATCCCAATTCCGAGTTTGTTCGGAAAGCAGATGCTGCTTTAGGACAGTTGAGGTCTAAATTGGAACGAAAAGCGTATGAAAAGGCTTTATTGTATTATGATTTGAAAAAATTCATGACTGGTGAATATCTGAAAGCTGCATTAGTTGCTTTTGATAACTTTCAGGATGATTTTCCAGGTTCAACCTATACAGAAGAAATTCAATATCTAGAAATAGAGGCAATGTATAATTTAGCAGAGGTAAGTATTTATTCTCTGAGAAAAGAACGTTATCAAGAAGCTATAGACTTCTACGAGATATTCATTGACACCTACGATGAAAGTAAATATTTAAAAAAAGCAGAAAAAATCTACGAAGACTGCTTAGAACAAGTTAGAAAATTAAATTCATAAATTAATATGGCAAATCCATCAATTACAACTAGAGACACAGAGGAGCTTGTAAAAGATACTGATAATATCTATCAAACTGTTGTAGTGGCTTCAAAAAGGGCTCGACAGATTTCAAGTAATGTGAAAGAAGAATTGAGCAATAAACTTGCTGAATTTGCTTCTACCGTAGATAATCTTGAAGAGATTTTTGAAAACAGAGAGCAAATTGAAATCTCTAAATTCTATGAAAGAATGCCTAAGCCTACAATTATGGCTATGGAAGAATTCTTAGAAGGTAAAGTATATTACCGAAAGAGAGAAGAAGAAGAGGAGAAATAAACTTGGTAAATGCTCCAAGGTAAAAAAATAATTTTAGGAATAACGGGTAGCATTGCAGCATACAAAACTGCAATGTTGACCCGTTTATTGGTTAAAGCGGGGGCTGAAGTTCAGATTATCATGACTGATGACGCAACTGAATTCATCACTCCTTTGACTTTAAGTACTTTAAGTCAAAAGCCTGTTCTATCCAAGTTTGTCAAATCAGAGTCTGGAGAATGGAACAATCATGTTGAATTGGGTTTGTGGGCGGACCTATTATTAATAGCACCTGCTTCTGCCAATACCATTGCAAAATGTGCAAACGGAATTTGTGATAATTTACTATTGGCAACCTACCTGTCTGCGAAATGTCCTATTGCCTTTGCTCCTGCAATGGATTTGGATATGTACAAACACCCATCTACATCTGAGAACCTTAGAAAACTTGAATCTTTTGGTAACATTGTAATTCAAGCCGCATCTGGTGAGTTGGCAAGTGGTCTTGAAGGCCAAGGTAGAATGCAAGAACCTGAATATCTAGTGAAGAAAATAGAAAAAATTCTGGACGTAAAAAAAAAGTTTAAGGGCAAAAAGGTTATCATAACAGCAGGACCAACTCAAGAAGCTATTGATCCTGTCAGATTTATTGGTAATCATTCTTCCGGAAAAATGGGTTATGCCATAGCCAAATCTTTTTTGAATGCAGGCGCTCATGTTACCTTAATTTCAGGCCCCTCGTCCTTACATCCACCTTCAGCGTTATCTACTTACTCTAAAATACAGACTGCACAAGAAATGTACGCAGAAGTTGACAAACACTATGATACAGCAGACATTATAATTTTTGCTGCAGCAGTAGCGGATTATCGACCAAAATCAGTTGCCAAAGAAAAAATAAAAAAGCAGTCGGAGGCTATGACAATTGAAATGGAAAAAACCATTGATATAGCCAAAACTCTAGGTGCAAGGAAGAAAAAAAATCAGCTAAATATAGGTTTTGCTTTAGAAACTGAAAATGAAGAAGAAAATGCATTAAATAAATTGAAGAATAAAAACTTCGATTTGATCGTTCTTAATAGTATGCGGGACAAAAATGCAACATTTGGTCATAACACTAATAAAATTAAGATTTTTAGCGCCAAGGGTTTAGTAGCTGAAACAGAACTTCTAGACAAATCTGAAGTCGCTGAAATAATTGTAAACCAAATACATAAATTGAGCATCGAGAATGAATAAACTAGCCCTAGTACTCTTTATTTCAATTTTCAATATCAGCTGCTTAATCGCTCAAGATTTATATTTTCAAGTAAAGGTAGATGCCTCAACTGCAAATACCTCCGAAACTCGAATCTTTACGAACATGGAAAATTCATTTAGTCAATTCCTAAATGAAACAAAATGGATGCAAGAAGATATTGAGCTATTTGAAAGAATCAAAGGAGTAATGGCTATAAATATTACTGGAATCCCAAGAACGGGTAGGTTTGAGGCTCGAATGCAAATACAATCTGTCCGGCCAGTTTACAATAGCAATTATGAATCAATCATGATTAATATAGCTGATAGAAACCTAAACTTTGATTTTACGGAGTCTCAGCCTTTACTTTATTCTCAAAACAGCTTTAATGATAACTTGGTGAGTATTTTGGCTTTCTATGCCAATTTTCTGTTAGGAATGGATTTTGACAGTTTTTCTGAATTAGGTGGACAAGAATACTATGATGAAGCCTTAAACATAGCTAGATCAGCTAATCAACAGGGATTTAAGCCGGGTTGGGAACAGTTCGGAAATATTGAAAGTAAATATTCCTTAATTCAATCCGCCTTAAATTCACAACTAGAACCGGTACGCAAAAGCCTGTATCTGTATTACAGAAAAGGTTTAGATTTAATGGAAGAAGATCCTGAAGCAGCAAGAAAGTCAATTATAGAGGCATTGGAAAATATTCAAAAATCCAATAAACTAAACCCCAATTCACCATTTATAACACTAATAATTCAGACTAGAGCAGATGAGATTGTACAAATTTTCACAGAGGGTGATTTAGCACTTAGAAGAAAAGCTTATGAAATTATGAGAGAATTAGCTCCTGCTAATTCGGAACGTTACGAAGTAATGATTGAATAAAAGATCATATTTCATATTCATAGTATAGGATAAAGAATCTTTAAAAATTTATTGAATACTGCGATCGAAAGAATTTACTATCCGCAATTTTTAAGTAAATTAGCCCTGCGATAAAACTAAATCCTAATATGCTTCAGAAGCTTTTGATTAAAAATTACGCCTTAATTCAAGAACTTAATATCAACCCATCAGCTAAGCTAAATACTATTACTGGAGAAACAGGTGCTGGAAAGTCGATCATGTTAGGTGCAGTAGGATTACTCATCGGGAAAAGAGCTGATACTAAAGTATTATACTCGGAAGACTCAAAGTGTGTAGTTGAGGGCATTTTTGACATCTCCCAATATAATCTTTACCCATTTTTTGAAGCGGAAGACCTAGACTATGATAAAGAATGTGTTATCCGAAGGGAAATAAGTGCGAGTGGAAAATCAAGAGCATTTATTAACGACACCCCTGTAACGCTGGATATCCTCAAGAACTTAGGAAATAACCTGATGGATGTTCATTCACAACACGAAACATTGTTGATTGGGGATCAAGACTTTCAATTAAAAATCATTGACGCATATGCTGGAACAATAGGAAGTCTTAAAACTTATAAGACATTATTTAATACCTATACAAAGGCAAGAAAAAACCTTCAGGCCTTTCAGGAAAATTCTGCCCAAATGCAGCAGGAAAAGGATTTTAATCAATTTCTTTTTGACGAGTTGGATAAAGCACAATTAAAATCAAATGAGCAGGAAGAACTAGAGGAGAAATTAGAAATATTAGAAAACGGTGAACTGATAAAGTTAAAACTTTCAGAAGCCTATCAACTCCTAGATGGACAGGAATTTGCTGCTGTTCATAATTTACATCAAGCCAGCGAAAGTCTGAAAGCTATTCAAGCATATGGAAAAGATTTTCAAGAATTATCGGAAAGACTAAACAGTAGCTTTATAGAAATCCAGGACATTGCAAAAGAACTTGAAATCACAGCAAATGAGTTTGAACATCAGCCTGAGGAATTAAGTCAAACACAAGAGCGACTTAGCCTAATTTATTCATTGCAACAAAAACATCATGTTGACTCAATTGCTGAGTTAATTAAAATAAAAACTGAATTAGAGGAGAAATTGCTAGCGGTAGAAGATATTGAGGGCAGTGAAACAAAACTGCAAAAAGCCATGGATCAAGCTTTTTCAGAAATGGATCAAAAGGCTAAAGAAATTAGTAAGCAGAGGGTAAATCACTTTGAAAAACTCGAAATAGAGTTACAATCGCTTCTCGCTGGACTAGGAATGGAAGACGCTATTGTTAAAATCGATAATCAATCTAAAGCGCATGATAAAAGTGGCGTGGATGACATAAAAATCTTATTTACTGCCAATAAGGGTGTTGCAACTCAAAATCTAAAAAATGTTGCTTCAGGAGGTGAATTTTCCAGGCTAATGTTTGCCATAAAATATATTATGGCTGATAAGATAGCAATGCCCACTATAATTTTTGATGAAATCGACACGGGTATATCAGGTGAAGTTGCTATTAAAATGGTGAATATGATGCAGAAAATGGCAGAAAACCATCAGGTAATTACTATTAGTCATTTACCTCAGATAGCAGCAAAAGGACATCAACATTACTTTGTTTATAAAGATAATACGGCTGAAAAATCAGTTAGCAAAATTAAGCTATTAGATGAAAGTGAACGCTCTCTTGAAATAGCCAAGATGATTGGCGGAGAAAATCCTAGTGAATCGGCTATTCAAAGTGCTAAAGAGTTATTGGCTATCTAAAATTACGACACTAGCAAATTACATCCTCTAATATCTGAATTATCAAACCTGCCCAGGACCTTGAATTTACCATCTTCTTGTACCAAGCCTACATCTTGAGTTTCTATAAATGCGCAGCTGTCGATATTGGCTAAATCGATCACATTTAAGCCCCCGCTTCTTTTGTCATGAAATTTAATATCGAAAGGATCATTAACTTCTCGAACCATAATTTTCATACTATGACTTGGTTCAAAAACACCATTTCCCTTACTATAACTTTGTGAAAGAAGCTCAGTCATACCATATTCTGAATGTATTTTAGTGACTTTTAATCCAGTACATAAAATTCTGTGGAGTTCTTCTCTGGTGATTTCTTTTCTTCTCCCTTTCATCCCTCCTGTTTCCATGACAATGCAATCAGAAAAATCCACTTCATAATTCTCTGCTATATCCAACAATGCAAAGCTAACTCCCCAAACAATAATCCTTTTACCATTATTAAGATCTTTTAGTGCCGCTACTTTTTTAACTAATTCATCTATGTTATTCAAATAAAATCCTGATTCAGGTGATTTTGTTTTTTTTATAAAATCATCCACCATAGCCACCAGTGAAGATCCTTCTCTTTCTAAATAAGCTGGTAAAAGAGCCAAAATGATGAAATCCTCCAGTTTACCATATTCATTTTCGAAAATATTCTCTGCATGAATTAAATAATGATCCAACTCTTTGACATAATGTTTACTGCTAATTCCAGATCCAGTTCCGCTACTTTCAAAAATTGCCTCAAAATCATTGGACGCATCGGCATTAGTTATAACCTTATGCTTTTTAAAAAAATCTATAGGTAAATATGGGATCGAAGATAAATCTTTTACGGATTGGGCTTCAATATTTAGAGCTTGAATATATTTTTTATAAACTAAATTGTATTTACTTTGATAGTGAAATAGATTTAAAGCAAAATCTTGAAAATTTTTAACGTTCAAGGCATCAAATTGCTTTAAAAAGCGTTCTCTTTCTGACATTTGTAAAATTATTATGCAATACAATATTAAAAATAAGGCACGTCATCTCATATTTAATTCTAGTATTATTATTGGATTTTTAACAATCCTTACAGCCTGCCCTACTCCACCAGAATTCGAAGATGTTCCCAGTATTGAATATGAAGACGTTCAGTTCAGTATTATTACTGACACCTCCGCAAGCGGTCAACCTCTAAACCAAGACGTTATCAGCGTATCTCTTTCTTTTGAAGATGGTGACGGTGACTTAGGGTTAAGAAATAGCGAAAATGAACCTCCGTACCATCAATTTGATATCCCTCTGAATGAAGAGAGAGAACTGATTTTCTTTGGGAGCTCGCCAGAGTTGCCACCATTTAATTATTATGACTATAATATATTTAGAGACTCCATAATTGTGAATAACACATTACTCGTAAATGACACTGTTTTGGTTCGGTTTAATGAACGCCATTTCAATATATATGTGGCCTTTTTTGTAAAACGTCCAGGAAATAGTGATTTTGAACAATTTGAGTGGGAATCTGAACCTGGTTTTTATCAATCCTTTCATGGTAGATTCCCTATTCTTAATACTGAGAATTATGATCGTCCACTAAATGGATCATTGACTTATGAAATCAAAAGCGTTGGTTTTAGGGCTACATTTCGCGATTACCCCATGTACTTGGAAGTTTACATTCTAGATAGAGCAGGAAATAGAAGTAATATTATTCAAACGGAAACTTTTCAATTGATAAATAGAGATTAATATTTCCGAATAATGAAATTGTAAAGGCACTACTTTATAGTAGTGCCTTTTTGTTTGAAACTTGTACCACTTCAATTTCCAATCTTCATTTTCATTTTGGTCTTAGTTTCACTTTTCTCTTCTTTAGATGCTGCCGTGGAAATGCTATTTAAATTCGGAATAGGCTTATTTCCCGCCTTACTGCTTTTCACGTAGTACTTTTTCGCCTGAGGCAGTAGTTTATTCAAATCTTTCACTCGCGTATCACTACTTGGGTGCGTACTTAGAAATTCTGGTGGAGATCCACCAGATAAAGCCTTCATCCTTTTCCAAAATTCAGGAGCTTCAGCAGGATCATATCCCGCTAACGCCATAAACTTCAATCCTAATTCATCTGCTTCAGACTCATGTAATCTACTGAATGGCAAGAGCGCTCCAACAGTGCTCACTCCGGTATAAGCCGTCATAGCAAGTGCTTGCGTTTGCTCTGGCTGTTCTCGAAGGGCTACACTTAAAGCCATTCCTCCCGCCTGCTGTGCCAATGCTTGAGTCATTCGCTCACCGCCATGCTTAGCTACAGCGTGTGCAACTTCATGCCCCATAACGACAGCAATACCTGCTTCATCCTGACAGACTGGTAAGATCCCCTCATAAAAAGCAACTTTTCCCCCTGGCATACACCATGCATTTACCACGTTTTCAGCAATCAAGTTAAACTCCCATTTAAAGCCTTCAGTGGCATCACCCAAATTATTCTCTTTGAGATATTGCTCCACGGCATCTTTAATTCGGTTACCTACCGTTTTAACCATTTCAACCTGAGCAGAATTTGAAGAAATTCTACTTTCTTTCATCACCTGATCATAAGAACTAAAACTGGAAGAATTCAATTGACTATTGGGAATGGCATTGAATTGTTTTCTATCTGTAAGTGGTACTTTTTTACAAGCAAATAGTACTACCACTAAAAGAATCAGAGAAAATATCTTTTTCATATTCATGTTTTTTGATAAACGAATTATAAAATTACATTTTTAAATCCTTTAAATACCATCTAAAAGATTTCTTTCATAATTTAACGAAACTTTCATTTTTATAGTTAAAAGAAGTCATATTTTTGCATAAATTTCCCACGAATGAAGATATTGGCTATTGGCAGAAATTATGGTGACCACATTAAAGAGCTTAAGAATGAGCGACCTGACGAGCCCGTAATTTTCACTAAACCCGACACTGCCATTCTTAAAAACAATGAGCCTTTTTATTATCCTTCTTACAGCCGTGATATTCATCATGAGCTAGAGTTAATTATAAGAATCTGCAAAGAAGGAAAATTTATCAGAGAAGAGCACGCCTCCAAATATTACGATAAAATTGGATTAGGTATTGATTTTACAGCTCGGGATTTACAATCAAAAGCAAAAGAAAAAGGCCTACCTTGGGCAATTGCTAAAGGATTTAACGGATCTGCACCTATTTCAGCTTGGCTCAACAAAGATCAATTTGAAAATCATCAAAACATCAATTTTTCATTAAAAGTAAACGGGCAAATAAAACAAGAAGGAAATTCCTCGTTAATGCTATTTTCAATTGATTATATCATTGCCTATTTATCACAATTTTTCACATTAAAAACTGGTGATATCATTTTTACGGGTACACCAAAAGGTGTGGGTCCTATTTCAATTGGAGATCAGTTGGAAGGTTTTATAGAAAATCAAAAATTATTGGATTTTGAAATTAAATAAATCACTTACTACACTTCTAATATCTTTACTTAGCTTTCCAATTTCGGTTTTAGCTCAAAATTCTGATCCCTATACTTTTCCCATTCGTCCTAACAAAACCAATTTCTTGTCAGGCACCATGGGTGAGTTGAGATCTTCCCATTTTCATGCTGGCATTGATATCAAAACAGGCGGTATGATTGGAGAAGCTGTTCATGCCACAAAAAGAGGATACATTACTCGTATTAAAGTTTCCACCTCTGGATATGGAAATGCATTATACATGCTCCATCCAGATGGAAATACATCTGTATATGCACATCTAAATGAATTCGCTACTGAAATACAGAGTTATGTTAAAAGTGAACAGTATAAACAACAGACATTTGAAATAGAGTTATTTCCGGAACCTTACCAATTTGCTTTTAAGAGTCAAGAAGTAATAGGGATTTCGGGAAACACAGGGGGGTCTTTAGGTCCACATCTTCATTTTGAAATTAGGGATAAGCAGCAAAGAGTTTTAAACCCACTCCATTACGGTTTTGATGAAATAAAAGATAATATCCCTCCAATTGTCCAAGGTTTTGCAATTCGTCCAATGACAATTTCTTCTAGAATTTCAAATCAATTTGAAAGAAAGGAAATTCCATTAAAGAGAAATGGATTCAATTATAAGGCAGAAGACACCATCTCAGCCATTGGCGAAATTGGATTAGAATTATGGGGTCATGATAAATTGAATGGCTCCGCAAATAAAAATGGAATTAGTATTATTGAAGTATTTGTCAACGGGGAAAGGCACTTTAAACAAGATATAGATGTAATGAGCTTTAGTTTGCAAAGGCATATACTTGTGCACTACCCTTATGATGTAAAACAAACTAAGGGTGGTACTTTTCATAAACTTTATGTAGATGACGGAAACAAACTAAAATTCTATGACACCAAAAGTGAAAATGGAGCTTTAACAATAGAACAAGGTAAGGTATATGATATTAATATCTATATGTATGATCCTTATCAGAATAAAAGTAATTTAAGTTTAACAATAATAGGAGAAGATCAAGACCTATTTCTAAATGAAAATATTCCCTATGATATTGACGGTTTAGATTATAGAATTGAAAATGAAGTACTAAAGGTCTTTACTCAATCAAGTTGCGAAGGAGAGAAGGAAGAACTGAATTTAAATTTTGAAGGCAGAATTGAGAGCATCTTACCTGCTTACTATTCAAAAAATACAGTAGTGTACCTATGGCACCTAAAGAACGGAATTCCAAAATCAATCCTCAATTGTGAAAAGGGAATGAACCTTCCAGAAATAACTGAAATAATTCCAGGCGAGAGTAAAGAGGTAGAATTAAATAATATGAAGATTTCATTCAGTTCATATTCGCTATTTGACAGTTTATATTTACAAACTTTATATGAAATCAAGACTTCAGATTCCCTAGAAATATTTTCATTAGAACCCACATCAGTCCCTTTAAAAAGCACCATAGAAATTGAATTAACCCCACAAAAAGTATACGCTGATCAAAAACACACTCACATATATAAGACCGATGATTCTGGTAACTTTTCTTTTGAGGGTGGAGAATGGAATAATGGGAAAATAGATTTCAACACTAGGGAATTGGCAGACTATACACTTTTAACCGACAGTATTTCACCATTAATAGAAGCCAAAAATAATCTTAACTTTGTAATCAATGATGAGCTCTCCGGAATTAAATCATTTGAAGCTCGATTGGATGGTGAATGGGTCTTGCTAAAGTATGAACCTAAAGATAATTTGATTTGGGTAGATTGGCTCAATAAAGAAATGAAAAGATCCGGTGAGTTTAGTTTAATTGTAACTGACAATGCCGGAAACAAAGCAGAATATCTCACTAAACTATAAATTATATGGATTTGAATATAGGCGATAACGCACCAGATTTTAACGCAAAAGATCAGGACGGTAATGAAATCAAATTAAGTGATTTCAAAGGAAAAAAGGTAGTACTTTATTTTTACCCAAAAGACAATACACCGGGTTGTACGGCTCAAGCTTGTAACCTAAGAGATAACTATGAAGATCTTCAAAAGCAAGGATACGTTGTTTTGGGTGTAAGTCAGGATTCAGAAAAATCTCATAAGAAATTTATCGAAAAGCAAAGTTTACCTTTTCCATTAATAGCAGATGAAGATCATACGGTTCATAAGCTGTTTGGAACGTGGGGTGAGAAAAAAATGTACGGAAAAACCTATATGGGGACATTACGCACGACATTTGTTATCGATGCGGATGGAAAAATCGAAGACATAATTCAAAAAGTTAAAACGAAAGAACATACAGCACAAATTTTAAATTCATAATCAATGGCAAGTCAGGCAAACATTCAAGAGCTGGAAAAAATAGCTTCTCAAGTTAGGAGAGATATCGTAAGGATGGTACACGCGGTAAATTCCGGCCATCCGGGAGGCTCTTTAGGATGCACAGATTTTTTTGTAGCACTATATTTCCACATTTTAAAACATAATATCCAATTCAACATGGATGCTAAAAATGAAGATTTATTCTTCTTATCAAATGGGCATATTTCCCCTGTTTGGTATAGTGTTTTAGCGAGAAGTGGCTATTTCGAAACGGAAGAATTAAATACTTTTAGAAAAATAGATAGTCGTTTGCAAGGTCACCCAACACCCGAAGAAAACCTACCAGGCATAAGAATTGCTTCTGGATCTTTAGGACAAGGATTGTCTGCAGCTCTCGGGCCGCACAAACCAAAAAGCTCAACAAAGAGGATAATTTGGTGTATGTATTGATGGGTGATGGGGAATTACAAGAAGGCCAAATTTGGGAGGCTGCCATGTATGGTGCTCATCACAAGATAGACAATGTTATCGCTACTGTCGATTACAATGGGCAGCAAATAGATGGTCCAATCGCTGAAGTGATGGACTTGCAAGACCTAAAAGCCAAATGGCAAGCATTTGGATGGGAAGTGATTGAAAGCAATGGAAATGACATGGCTGAAATCATCAAATCACTAGAACATGCTAAAAGTTTGACAGGAAAAGGAAAGCCAGTTTTAAATCTTATGAAAACTGAAATGGGTTTTGGTGTCGATTTTATGGTAGGTACGCATAAATGGCATGGTGTAGCTCCAAATGATGAGCAATTAGCAGATGCTTTATCTCAATTGGAAGAAACATTAGGCGATTATTAAACTACAATAATTAGCGTCAAGAAGATCTCTTGGCGCTTATCTAAATTCAATGAAGTGTAAAGTAATCATATCATTTCTCATTCTGTTTTTTGCGATGCTTGATGCAAAATCGCAAAGAGTAGAGCAAAGCATTCCTGAAAAAACAAGAATACTGTTTTTGTTTGATGCATCAGGAAGTATGCTTGCCCAATGGGGAAATGAATTAAGAATTGACGCGGCAAAAAGAGTTTTAACAGATCTTGTTGATTCATTGAGAGTAAATGATAAAATTGAACTCGCTCTAAGACCTTATGGTCATTTAACTCCAGCCAAAGAAAGAAATTGTAAGGATACTAAGTTGGAAATCCCATTTGCCCCAAATAATAATGATCGGATAATAGAACGCTTAAAGTACATATACCCAAGAGGAACCACTCCTATAGCATATTCCTTAGAGCAATCAGCCAATGACTTTCCTCAAGATAAAAATTACAGAAATATAATTATCATTATCACAGATGGCATAGAATCGTGTGATGGTGATCCTTGTGCCGTATCCTTGTCTTTACAGAAAAAAGATATTTTCTTAAGACCTTTTGTAATAGGCCTAGGAATGGAAGAGCAGTTTGCATCAGAATTTGATTGTATGGGTGAGTATTTCAATGCCAAAAATATCAATGCCTTCCAGTCCGTTTTAAATGGTATTTTAAGTCAATCATTAAGTAAAACCACAGCAAGTGTGGAACTATTGGATCAAAATGGAAGAAAGGTTGAAAAAGATGTCAATGTTTCTTTCATTAATACTTTTACAGGTATATCAGAATTTGATTTTATCCATTTTAGAGATCGAAATGGAAGACCAGATACGGTAGAAGTTGACCCAGTGTTGAGCTACGATGTGGTAGTAAATACGTTGCCGCCAGTAGTTAAAAAGAATGTATTTTTGAAAGGAGGAACTCACAACGTCATTGAAATAAAAACCCCACAAGGTAGCTTGAAAATTAATCAAGAGAATACAAGCGAGTATGACAAGAAGGTGCAAGTATTGATCCGAAAATCTTCAAAGTCTGAAATTATCAATACCCAATCTGTGCGAACAGAGGAAAAATATTTAATCGGAAATTACGATATAGAGATTTTAACTTTACCTCGTATAAAAATAAATAATATTGAACTACAGCAAGGTAAAACACGAAATATAGATATCCCTTCCCCTGGTCGAGTAAATATTAGCTACAGCAGTAGCGGTAAAGGAAGTTTGTATTCCATAGATGAAAACGGAAGACAGACCTGGATTAAAAAATTAGATTTAGGGGGCGGACAGTCAAGTTTTGGAATACAGCCCGGCAAGTATAAATACGTTTATCGCTCCGATAGAGCTATGGGTAGTAAGTACACCCAAATAAAAGAATTTAATGTCCGGTCAGGACAAACCATAAATATCAAAATTTACTAATTAGAGCAAAATGGCAGAAACTAAATTTACATTTACAGAAAAAAAAGATACCCGCTCAGGTTTTGGAGATGGTCTTTTGGAAGCAGGCAGAAAAAATGATCAAGTGGTAGGATTATGTGCTGATTTGATCGGCTCTCTAAAGATGGGGGCTTTCCAAAAGGAGTTTCCAGAAAGGTTTTTCCAAACTGGTATTGCCGAAGCAAATATGATGGGTTTAGCTGCTGGAATGACAATTGGAGGAAAGATTCCTTTCACTGGAACATTTGCCAATTTTTCGACTGGGAGAGTTTATGACCAAATACGTCAGTCCATTGCCTATTCTGAAAAGAATGTAAAAATTTGTGCCTCTCATGCTGGTGTTACCCTTGGAGAAGATGGTGCAACTCATCAAATACTAGAAGACATTGGAATGATGAGAATGTTGCCAAATATGACAGTTATAAATCCTTGTGATTATAACCAAACTAAAGCAGCTACATTGGCTATTACAGACCACCATGGTCCCGTGTATTTAAGATTTGGAAGACCAAAAGTGCCTGTCTTTACTTCTGAAAATCAAAACTTTGAAATTGGTAAAGCAATCAATATGATAGAAGGTTCAGACGTAACTATCTTTGCAACAGGACATTTGGTTTGGGAAGCAATTGAAGCAGAGGCAGTTTTAAGAGAAAAAGGGATTAGTGTGGAATTAATTAATATCCATACCATCAAACCAATAGATCAGGAAGCGATACTGAAATCAGTAGCAAAAACTGGATGTGTGGTAACAGCTGAAGAACATCAAAGAAATGGTGGTTTAGGTGATGCAGTTGCTCAAGTCCTAGCACAAAACGCTCCTAGCCCACAAGAATATGTGGCCGTAGATGATCAATTTGGGGAAAGTGGAAAGCCTGATGAATTGATGAAGAAATATGGATTGGACGCTGACCACATTGTCGCTGCTGTTGAAAAAGTGATTAAAAGAAAATAATTTAACTTACAAAATGGTCTCAAAAGTTAGATTATCCATTTGACTTTTGAGACTACTTTTTAATCTATGTTGATCCGAATCGTTAAAATGACCTTCCAATTGGACAAAATTGATGATTTTATTCAAATATTTGAACAAAATAAAGAGGCTATTCGAAACCAAATAGGTTGTTTGCATTTAGAATTATGGCAAGATAAGAATCAACCCCACATTTTTAGAACATACAGCTTATGGAAAAATGAAGAGTGTTTAAATAAGTATAGAGACTCTGAGACCTTTGGTAATGTATGGCCAGCTACTAAGGCACTATTCGCTGAAAAACCAGAAGCAAGTTCCCATATTCAGCGCTATGAGCTAAAATAGATTACTTTTTCCGTTCAATAGTGTATTTTACCAAGTCCATGAGTGATTGGCGATATTCAGAGTCAGGGAAGTCCTTAATTATATTCATTGCGTCAAGATAATAGTTTTGCATTACCTCTTCTGCATATGCTATTCCATTTTTTCCTCTGACAAACTCCACAACAGTTTTAACAGTGGAGTTCTTTTCACTCTTATTCTTGATCAATTTGATGATTTGCTTTTTCTCAGACTTGTCAGCATTGTTTAAAGCATAAATCAACGGTAAAGTCATTTTCTTTTCCTTAATATCAATTCCAAGAGGTTTACCTATTTCATTTGTTCCATAGTCAAATAAATCATCTTTGATCTGAAAAGCCATACCCACTTTTTCTCCAAAAAGCTTCATTTTACTACTGATTTCATCATCTTTATTAACAGATCGGCTTCCTACTGCACAACAGGAAGCAATTAAAGAAGCTGTCTTCTGTTTGATGATATCATAATATATTTCTTCCGTTATATTTAATTTTCTTGCCTTTTCAATTTGCAACAACTCCCCTTCGCTCATTTCACGTACCGCTTCAGAAACAATTTTTAGTAAATCGAAATCTTCGTTATCAATTGACAGGAGAAGACCTCTGGAAAGTAAATAATCACCAACCAATATAGCGATCTTGTTTTTCCATAACGCATTGATTGAGAAAAACCCCCTCCTATAATTTGCATCATCAACAACATCATCATGGACCAATGTGGCAGTATGTAATAATTCAATCAAAGCCGCACCTCGGTAGGTCGCTTCATTGATCTGGCCGTGAATTCCTGCAGAAAGAAATACAAACATCGGGCGCATCTGCTTACCCTTTCTTTTCACAATATAGCCCATGATCTTATCAAGCAAGTAAACCTTACTTTTCATGAATTGGCGGAATTTTATTTCAAATTCTGCCATTTCCTTGGCTATTGGTGTTTGTATTTCTTTAATTTTACTCCCCATCCGTGTGCAATATTACTACCAAATGAATACCTAAACAATGCAAATAAACAAAATGATTGAAGAAAATATAATTATTACAAGTACGGTACATACTAGGCCTATTACGGCTGATATAAAATACCTTCCAACTAAGACAAAGAAACCGTTAATCCTTTTTGTTCACGGTTTTAAAGGCTTTAAGGACTGGGGTGTTTTTAATTTGATGGCCACCGAATTTGCAAAACTTGGATTTATCTTTATGAAAATAAATCTTAGTCATAATGGAACCACACCAGAAAACTTAAAAGATTTTGCTGATTTAGAAGCATTTGGTCATAATAATTTCACAATTGAATTAGAT
Source organism: Marivirga harenae (assembly GCF_030534335.1). GTDB lineage: Bacteria > Bacteroidota > Bacteroidia > Cytophagales > Cyclobacteriaceae > Marivirga > Marivirga harenae. Next base: position 3,928,909 of record NZ_CP130565.1, read on the forward strand.
GATTTAAAAGATAGTATTGATTATCTATTCTCTTCTAGAAGTATTATCCCTGCTCATGAAATCGAATTGGAAGACCTGAACTTAATGGGTCATAGCAGAGGAGGTGGTTTAGTACTACTTAAGGCAAGTGAGGACGAAAGAATTAAAAAAGTAGTTACATTAGCTGCAATCAGTGATTTAAGCAAAAGATGGCCTCAGTCATTTCTCGATGAGTGGAGAGCAAAGGGGGTACAATACATTGAAAACAAAAGAACCAATCAGATGATGCCCTTGTATGTACAACTATATGATGATGTTTTAAACAATCCAGACAGACTTTCTATACCTGGAAGCATAAAAGACATGAAACAACCATTATTAGCATTCCATGGTACTGATGACGAGACACTTCCTGTTGAAATGGCCTATCAGATAAAGAAGTGGAAGCCAGATACAGAATTAGTTATCATGGAGTCTGAGAACCACGTTTTTGGAGCCACTCATCCTTGGGATAAAAGTACTTTACCCAATAATTATACTTCGATAATAGAGAAAACAAGAGAATTCTTAAAATAACAATGGAGTTGCCTTTTAAAAGGCAGCTCCCCTTTTCACTTTCTTAGCTGTTTTAACATTCAAAATCGATATGTGATCGTCCAATGTTTCTGAATGACTTTTAACCATTCCCGGTGGATTGATGATTTCAACTTTATAATCTGAAATCCATTTAACTTTTCCGTTTGGAATACTTTCCTTATAAACAACAGATTCATTTTTGACATCAATTACTACAAACTTTAACGTATTAAAGCTTACTGAACTATTATCTTGAAAAATTCCAAGTAAAAAATCCTTGCTTTCATTATATGAAAAATCAATAGCATCAATATCCAAGGATGAATAAGCCAAATTATGAACATTAACATCTATTCTGTTGGTATTTACTGTTGATGCTGTACAAGCAGTGAAAAAACAAATTACCAGAAGTGATATATAAAACAATTTCATTATTCTTTAATTACTCGTTTGCTTACTAATTTACCCTGGTCATTTTCAAACTGGAAGAGATACACGCCTTCATCAAAAGAATCCAACCTAATAGAATTTTCACCCTCATTTAAAATAGATTTCATAATTAATGCTCCTGTTGAGTTATAGATTTTAACTTCCTGGAAATTAAAATTATTATGGTCAACATTAATAAAGTCTTTTGCAGGATTTGGGTAAATTCTTAAAAACTGACTGTTTCGAGAACTACTTGAAGTTACCAATGGCTCTTGCCCAATGGCTGTAAAAACTGTATCCAAAATATATCCTTTTACTTGTAAAATATTACGATTAGGGATATTATAATCAAATTCAATAATTCTGTCTCCATCCGCTTCCGTGAGCATCTGTTCATCTGTATAAACAATTTCACTATCGAACAAAACTTCTATTTTTTCATAAGGCTCATTGTTTTTCAATACCAGTTTAATCTGATACTCCCCAGCAGACCCCGAACTCTCTTGAGATACAATAATAGGATTGGCATCAATGCTTGGAATCGAGAATATTTGAGATTCAATTACATCCTCATTAAAGGTTGCTACAATCTTAACATTAGCACCATCGAAAGGATAAAAATCATTCAGCTCAAATAGATTCTCTCCTGACTGCGCTTCATCCAAGCTAACTATTTCCTCATTATCAATCACTAATTTTACATTTGTATAGTCAACCGGAAAATCAAAACTTATTTGAGCATTTCCATAGCCTAGATAATTAAAATCAGATAATGCTATATTGGCACTTCCTAATGCGCCAACTATAGCAGACCAGATACCTCTTCCGTGTGTTCCAATAACAACTTCATCATCTACAATTTTCATAGACCAAACGGATACGGCTGGAAAATCATCTCTTATATTCCAGGTTTCACCACCGTCCAGAGATTCATATAACCCAATCTCCGTCCCTACCCATATTATATCAGTATCAAATGGCATTACTAATAAACTATGGGCAATAACATCGGGAAAACCTCTATCACTACCATTACTATTACCTTCAAAACCCGAAATATCTTCCCAAGTTTGACCCAAGTCTGTTGTTTTCAAAACTTTAGGAAAATTTGCTCGACTAAACAATGCATAGGCTGTGTTTTCCTCTTTTGGATGGGTGTAAATACCAGTATAGTAAGCTTGCGGATTAGGCGCATAATTATTCACTGCTTCATAGGTTTCTCCAGCATCTGTAGATACAAATAAATTCAAAACACCATTGGCCATACCCGCCCCTGCCCAAACTATTTGATCATTGGCCAATGACACTTCTACGTCACTTGCACTAGCTGTGCCACCCCAACGATCATTATTAATTTCCTTCATACTCCAGGTCTGACCAAAATTTAAACTTTTATAAACCCCTTCTGGCCCGATGGCATATATAACATCGGGATTAGTCGCAGATCCAGCTAAACGAGTTATAAAAGGTCCATCAGTAATTCCACTTGTGGCCTGTGTAAATGATTGCCCGCCATTGGTCGATCTTCTTATACCATTAAATTGATAACCTCCAATTACTTTCTGAGGATCTGTTGCATGCCAAATAACTTCAAATCCATCACCTCCAATAGCAAAATTATAAAAATTGCTTTCGTCAACACTTGTTCCTGATGAAACCCAAGTACCGTTATCCTGCATACCGCCTATATACTTCTCTTCTCCGGGCTTTTTATCGGCACCATAAAATTGAGTGGTTATGTAACCATCAGTAATTTGATCTATTCTCTCACCATTATCAGTAGATATCCCAAACCCACCGTCATTTCCATTTACAATCATAAATGTTTGATTTACCTCATCTGTTTTTATTAGCGTAAGATGATGGTGGTCGGGATGAAGATTGCTTTGATTTTGATTTTCGTAATTACCATATGCATCATAAACGGCAATTGCATTGGCTGGGGCAACAAATCGAGACCCATAATTTATCCTCATTATTGAGTTGCTAAGGTTATCAGAATTCCATGTCGCAGTTTCAGCCAGAATAGGCCAAAAGAAATACATATTAGCAAATTCAAGCGCACCATCTTGCGCGATACTATTGTTTTCTATATCACTATAGGTAACATCGTGAATATATAAATATTCTCTTGCATTGGATAATTGAGCATCCGACTCGCTTCCTTTATTAAGATCAAATACACCATTGTCTTCTTGGTCTCTAAAAGAAACCATAAGCTGTCGATCATTCTCGATATCCCAGACTTCAAAAGGAACATCTACATAATCTTCGTAACTATAATCGGAAATATCGACATTTGAAGTTGCGCCAGCTGGTACTGTATAACGATGAGCTTTTTGCTGATTACTATTACCAAACCTAATTTCAACAGTTACTGGATCTTGTGAAGGACTATTGGTTCCCCCAGCAATATCTAGTGACCCGCCATTAAAATCAGCTTCAAAATTAACAAGTTCAATAAGAGTATTTTCTTCAAAATCAATTCCTACAAATTGTCTTTCCGATTCCCCAATATTATCTGAATCAATCGTATATTTCCCTATACTGACTCCACCAACGAACACTTCATAAGGATTATAGGGGTTCACAGCAATGGTATTATCATACCAACCCTGATCACCTAAAAAGTCGGTATTATAATTAGGATCGTCTACTAATATCCAATTTTCCCCCATGTCTTCCGATAAATAAAGTAAGGTGCTTGATCCTGAGAAAGTCGATGTATACACAATTTCAGGATCGCTTGGCGAAACTGCAATCTCAAATCTAACACCTTCGTCTATTCCTGAACTTGAGAGAGACCAACTCTCTCCACCATCAGTAGATTTAATGATCCCTAAACTGTTCACCCCAGCATACTGTATATTCCAATCATTTGGATTCACTTGCAAATCTTGAACAGAACCATTATTAGTTGGACTATACTTTTTATCCCAACTAGCACCGCCATTAGTAGATTTAAAGATTCCAGAATTGGTCGCAATCAGCACCACGTTTTCATTTGTAGGATCAATACTAAGTCTATTTACAGATAAGTAATCATTATCTGCAACTGTTGAAGGCAATAACTCCCACGACTCACCTCTATCTACAGATCTATAAATTCCATTTCCTCGAACAAATGAAGTGTTACCAGCGAAAACTTCTCCTGTTCCTACATATATTGTACTAGGATTAGATTGGCTTTGTGCAATAGAATTAGTAGATAAATTAGGTAAATCAGGAGAAAGATTTTCCCAAGATTGACCACAATCAGTAGTTTTCCATATTCCACCACTAGCAGCTCCTGCAAACCATGTGCAGTTCGTATTATCATCAGGATCTATTGCTATTGCTCTTGTTCTACCGCCTACATTACCTGGCCCACGTGAAATAAAATCAGCTGAAAGATTGTCACTTCTAGCTACACTCTTGAGATTTAATGACTTTTGCAATTCACTATATTGATAGCCTGCTTTATAAGCATCTCTCGACTGGTTCAATGTTTTTGTTATTGAATTATAATATTCAATAAATCCATCAGGTTTCATGTAGGCCTCTTTACCAGATTTGATTTTTATTTTTTTACTTGACCATACTTCTTCGGATTTTGATACCTCTATTGTATTCTCAAGCTGGATCGGTGCAGAAAAAAAATAAACTGCTATTAAAACAAGGAAGCAAATTATAGGGGAGTAATAATTTTTCATAAGCGCAAATTTCATCAAAACTAACACTAAATACTTCATATAAAAAATTAAGGCAGGATACAACTACTAAAGAATGGACAAAAAAAGAGGCTACCTTAAGTAAGGTAGCCTCTTATCAATAGTAAAAAATAATAAATCTACTAGTTCACATCCCACCAAGGGGCAACATCCATTTCATTATTAATTCCTGAGTTAGAAACAGAACTTCCGTTATTACCTAACTCATCTGAAGTATATAGTGCTCTAACAGGGATATATGATCTAACACCAGCAGCCGGTACCTCCAACTGAGGGAAATCTAATCTTCTCCATTCAGCCCAAGCTTCTAATCCGTTGGTATAAAGTGCTAACCACTTTTGAACACCTATAGATTCTTCCCAGTTACCTGCATCATAAGGATTAGCAGTTAAATAGTCAGTGATCGCTCCTTCTGAGTCATCAAATCCCCACTGATTCATTGAAGCAGTAACCGCTTCGTTATAAGCAACTTCTGCATCACCACTAACAATTCCTCTTTCAATAGCTTCAGCTTCGAAAAATTTAACTTCAGCATAAGTAAGCAAGTAAGCTGGAGCAGTTGCCTCTCTTATCGCAGGATTAGGACGAGATGCAGTTGCAAACAAATTAAATGACTCTCCATCAGATAGACCATAAGGAAGACCAGTATAATCACCTGTAATAGAAGTATCGGCAAAAGCCATCAATCTAGGATCATTTAATTCTTCAAGCTTTTCAACTAATACATCAGAAACTGCAAAGTCATCTCTGTTATTGATAGAATTATCAACAAAGAATGGATTCGCGATTCGCTGATCTGCTGCAAAATTAAATATGAAACCTTCATCATTTGCTGTAAAAACTCCAGCGTTTAAAGCTTGAGAAACCAAAGTAGAAGCAGTTCCTGCATCAACATCAGCTATTCTCATACCGATCTTCAATTTCAAAGAATTAGCGAATCTAGCCCAAGAAGCCATATCACCACCGTAAAAGATATCTCCTGAAGTAAAACCTGGCTCTCCAACTGTTATGTTAGAAATTGCAGCATTTAATTCACTGATTAAACCACTGTAAACTTCCTCCTGAGCATCATATGCTGGATTTGGAAATTCATCAGGATTAAATGCTTCAGAGTATGGAACATTTACCCAAGTATCAGTCACAATTTGCATTGACCATACTTTCAATATGTCCAATACAGCAGTTTGGTTGCCTTTAATCGCATCATTCAGTCCTTCGTTTGCTTGCACAATCTCTCTTGCTGCAATTAAGTCGTAAAGACTGTTTGCATAAAAGCTATTCCATGAAGCGGTAAAAGTACTTACGTTCTGATTGTAACGAGAATCTTCTGCATACTCTCCTTGAGAAAAATGTTGTACCATCAACATCCCGAACTCAAAGTTCATTGCCCTGCTCCAAACTCTATTAGACAAGTTGAATTGCGCTTGCGTTAATAGTGTTGAAGCGGGTACTTCAGTAGGATTATTAGGGTCATTATTAATTTCCTCAAAATCCTGCGTGCACGCTGCCAGTCCCACAAATAGTGAGGCCAACATTATGTATAATTTTGATATATTTTTCATAAAAAGTTATTTTAAATTAATGTCAAAACCTGATTTAGAATTTGAAGCTTAAGTCAAAACCTAATGATCTTGAAGTAGGAACTTGAGCATTTTCCAATCCTTGGATATTACCAGCACCATTTACTCCTTGAGGGTCTAGGTAAGGTAAGTTGCTGAATAAGATAGCTAAGTTTCTTCCTAAGAAAGATATTCTAGCATCTTTAATAGCCAAATTACCAAATACACTGTTAGGGATATTATATCCTACAGTTACCTCTCTTAACTTCACAAATGAAGCATCATAAACATTAGGTGCAGCTACAGTCCAAATTGATTGATAAAAAGTTTGAGCAGGTACAGCAGTTGTATTAGTTTCACCAGTTTCAGTTACACCATCAACAATAACACCTTCTTCTCTAATGTTTCCTTCAGCAGTTTCTGGCAACATACCCGAGTATTTAGCCCACTGCAAAGAAGTAGAGTGAATTACACCACCACCCTGAAAGTCAATCAAAGCTCCAACTGAGAAATTCTTATAAGTGAAAGTATTTCTAAAACCACCAGCAAAATCTGCGATAGTACTTCCTAAGAATTCTCTATCTTGATTTGCTAATGGAATACCGTTAGCACCTACAATAGTGTTTCCATCATCGTCAGTTTGGAAAGTTTGTCCAAATAATGACATATATGGGAATCCTTTTTGAACTCTAACGTCTGCTGCCCAAGTTGTACCTGCAATAATGCTTTCAACACCAGCATCTTCGTTCAACTCAACAACTTCATTATTAAATGTTGCAAAGTTTAAATTCATATCCCATCTGAAATCACCAGATTGAATTGGAGTCGCATTTAACATTACTTCGAATCCACTATTTCTCATCGATCCAGCATTCAACAATCTAGAAGTAAATCCAGTAGAAGAAGATGATGGAACATTAAAGATTTGGTTAACAGTAGTTCTGTCGTAATATGACACATCAAATCCAACTCTGTTATTCAAGAAGTTCATTTCTAAACCAAGCTCAAACTCATTGGTGATCTCTGGTAATAGATTAGGGTTTCTTCTTGAATTAGGTACAGTATATCTTGGGAACGAACCAAAGTTTGGTACAACGTTAGAGTATACATTTCTTAATTGGTATGGATTAGCATCGTTTGCAGCTTGTCCATAGCCAGCTCTTAATTTACCAAAAGAAATCACTGAATTATTCGCTAAAGCATCTAACTCACTGAACACAAAACTAGTCGATACTGATGGGTACCAATAGTTATTATCTCCTTCTGGTAAGGTTGAAGACCAATCACCTCTTAAGGCTAAATCAACGTATACTGTATAAAACAAGCCCAATGAAGCCGTTGTAAATACACTGTTAATCGCTCTGTTCTCAAAATCGGTATCAATTTGAGGAGAACCGGCAGAGTTAGCAATATTATAGAAATTAGGTAATACCAAACCACCTACAGTAGCAATTCTATTAAAAGTTCTACCTTGGCTCATCAAGTTACCACCCACCATAGCATTCAATGTTATATCCTCATTGAATTGTGTATCATATAGAATTTTACCTTCCAAGTTAGTTTCAGAAAATGTTCTAGTCACCTCATTATAACTTGGCTGGTTAATACCACCAACAGGTACACCTTCTCTAGATCTGAAAGTGAATCCATCTCTCATGGCTTTTACGTTTACGCTTAAACCATCAGTTAATTCGTAATTTAAATTAAAGTTACCAAAGAAACGATCTCTAGTATCTTCTTGTAAATAATTGTTTCTCACCCAGTAAGGATTATCAAAGAATCTTACGTTTGGATCAAAGCCTAATAATTCCCCAGTATTTGGATCAACCTGAGTACCAGTCGGATTCCATGTCTGCTGAGTTCCGTCAGTGAAAGTATCATCTTTCAATCTATCGAAATCCAACTGAGTTTGCCACCACTGGTAGAAACCTTGCATTGGGTTAGCATTCGCATAACCTGTAGCATTTCTTCCAGAAGCATCTTGTTGGATTAAACTACCTGCAGCAGATACACTTAATTTATCTGTCAAATTATAAGAAGAATTGAAACTTACTGTATTTCTACCCAATTCAGAATTAGGCATCATACCTTTCTGATCTAAATTAGTGTAAGATAATCTGAAATCACCTTCATCATTTGCTCCTGAAACTGCCACTGAATTAGTAAGCGTTACGCCAGTTTCAAAGAATTCTTCATACTGATTTTCAGGAGCTACCCATGGTCTTGTTTCACCATAATTAGCAGCGTCTGGATCCCAAGAATCCCAATGACGTACATTTATGCTAGGATCATACTTAGGTCCCCAAGCACCATCTTTAGAATAAACAGGAGCTAAATAATTAGTTCCATCCTCTGTAAACTCAACAAATCCTGACGCTGAGCCAGTTGTAGCTCCACCACCATATCTTTGCTGGTGCTCCATTAAGGCCAATGGATTTTCGAAGGTTGCTGAAGAGTTAATTGAAACTCCTAGTCCTTTTTTCCTTGAGGCAGATTTTGTAGTGATTAAAATTACACCATTAGATCCTCTAGTTCCATACAATGCAGTTGCAGCAGCACCTTTCAATACTTCCATTGACTCAATGTCATTTGGATTGATATCAGAAGCAGCATTACCGTAATCATACGAACCGCCACCAAAACCTTCTTGTTGAGCAGCTGAAGCATAATTATCATTGTTAATTGGCATTCCGTCCACTACGAAAAGTGGTTGGTTTTCTCCTAAGAAAGAGTTTGCACCACGAATAGTAATACGAGATGAACCACCCATTGCTCCTTGAGAACCTTGGATTTGAACACCCGCAACTGCACCCTGAAGTGAGTTTACAATATTGGTCTCTCTTGATTCAGCCAACTTTTCGCCATCTACAGATTGTGTAGAATAACCAATTGACCTTTTTTCTCTTGAAACACCTAAAGCTGTTACTACAACTTCACCTAGTTGTTGAACATCAGGCTGTAAGGTTACATCAATAACTGACTTAGAGCCAATTGCAACCTCCATTTTTTCAAAACCGATATAGGTAAATAAAAGTGCTTCAGCATCAGAAGACACTGAAAGTTTATAATTACCGTCTAAATCGGTAGTGGTACCAATAGTAGTACCCTTCACAATTACGTTTACACCTGGTAAGGGACCATCTTCGTCCACCACTGTACCAGAAACCGTTCTATCCTGTGCCCATGAGTATGAGGCAATCAGGAAGAAACTTAGCATTAGTAATAGTTTCTTCATCATATTATGTTTAGGTTATAAAATTATTATATCTCGAATATAAAGGATATATATACCAATAGACAAAAATCTATTGAACAATTCCTAAATATTTATCAAATTATCTATTTTATTAAAAAAAATCATAAGATAATCCTATTACCTTAAGGTTAGTATTAGGAAAAGTAACATTAGTATCTATTTTAATAGAAACTATCGAAATCATATACTTTTGCTTCTTTCTCAATTATTACTACATGTACTCTTTCTTTATTAGGTAATCTATCATCCTGGTAATCTAAAGGGTAATAGATCAAATCATTATTTTCTGAATAGCCTCTATACGGAGTTTGATCATAATCTCTGGAATAACCCGTTTCGGTTGATAAAAGCTTAGTATCAGGATACATTGTACTCCACGTACCCCATGTCGTTTCTGTCAGACTTATAACTTCTAATTTTTCATCTCTCAATTCTCCATTAATGGAAGATGCGGTCATTTGAGACCATAAACTTTCCGTGACTCTATCGTAGGCTATTAAATTGCTATTATATAATAAACCACTGACCCCAAAACTTTTATCGCCTTTCCAACCTATTGCTGTTCCTGTTAGCGGACAGAACGTAATCGTGATGTCTGTATCTTCAACTTTTTGGTTTAACACCTCATGCCAATTCAAAATATTATGGGGATAAGCAAAAGGCTCTCCTTCTTCAATCAATCCAATAACTAGATCATCATTGGCCGGTATTTTTGCTTGGTCGATATTTGGGCCATCATTATTAATTAAATTAAACTTTGGGTTATCAATTGCAGGGATGGCGCCAAAGCCTGTACCTACAAACAAATTAGTAGTAGGAATTGACCATTCTGGATTAGATTTTAAATTCAAACTCACTTCTTGAGCTCCTCTATTATGTAACTCAATACCTGGATAGAAAGCAGCTATTGCAAACCAATAAGATTGGTAGGATAATATTGGTAACAGATATTCTCCTTGGCGTTCACCTTCTACAATTAGACCAAAAACATCATAAAAATTACCTTCTCTATCTTCCATTACTATGGGCAGTCTCCCATTAACAACCTCTAAATCTGGAATATCGCCTGAAGAAAGTTTCTGCTCAAATGACACTATGAAATTTGCAGATGGATTCCCGACAACCACAATATCTTTCCCTCCAATATTATCAAAGATCAATTTACTTGTTACATTCGCAGCAGGTCGTTCCTCTTCAATACTAACCTCTTCTTTACACGATAACACAACCATCAAAAAAACTATGGTCAACAAATAGATATGTAGATTTTTATTCATAATCTCATTTTTAAAAATTAAATCTTCTCTCTCTAGGCTCTTCCTTAGCTCCAATAAACATATTGATTCCAAATCTAAACCGAGCTGAGGTAGTCAATTGGCTGCCATTTAGTTTTCTGAAAACTGGATTTTCATAGGCTAGCATAAATGTTAGGTTATTAGGTAAAAGGATATTTAGACCCAACATATTATATACCCAAATGCCTCCGCTACTTTCAACCAATGCATCGTTAATCCTGTCTTTATTGGTATATTTAATCCTAAACCCAGCCTGTGGAGCCAATAATATGTTATTATTCAAATATATATTATATCCTAAACCCTGATAAAACTGATATTCTGATCCTTGTTGAAAAAATTGTGCTGTTCCCGGTTTTTGATTGTTCAATAAATACTGATAGACCAATAATCCAAAGTAATTTAAATTATCCATGATAATCCTACCATTTTGGTATTGAGCCATCAAGACCCCTCCCCAACCCCCATAACCGGGTTGCAAATCCCATGGCAATAAAATATCAAAATTTTCATCGCGATTTGCATTGTTCCCGGTAGGAAGGACTAATCCTGCACCTATTTGAACATTATGTTTTCCCTGCTGCCAAATGTTGTAATTTGAAGTCAATATTAAATCACCTATTCCTCTGCTTTTGGTTTCCCTGTCAGCATTTATAGTTTTCCTATTTAAATAATGAGTGGAATGATTCAGCATCATTCCAAAAGTTAAATCATTATTTAAAGCCCATGAAACTTGTAGGAAAACCGATGAGTTATAACGGTTATAAGATTCATCATCTAGCACCTCGCTTCCGGAAACGAAATCATTCATTAAATTTCTGTCATAAACCATCTGAACAGATAAACCTGAATCTAAATTTGATAAATTAAGATTATTGGCTAAAGGAGAGCCTCCGGTACAACAATTTTGCCCAATTACGGGGAGGGCTGATAGTAAGAACAAAATAAAAATTAAAGCCTTCATATTGTAATACTAACAATATTCAGGCAAATCGAATGTCAATTTCCTTACATAAGATTGAATTAAAGATGAGAATTCGTTAAGACTTTAAGTATTTTTTGTATTAAACATACCTTAGCATATAGAAAATCAATTCAATTCCTCCTCTGTTTCAGGATTTACAAAAATAAAGCCTCGAGCATCATTTCCTTCGTGAAACCTAACTTCCATTCCAATTATATACATCACATGGCTTTTATCAATATAAACTGGAATGCCCTCTATCTCAAAAATTTTATCTGATTCTTTGGGTTTATCAAAACCCAGCATATAATTCATGCCTGCAGCACTGCAACCTCCTCCGCCTCGAACTCCTACACGCAGTCCATATCCTTCAGGGATATTTTTATTCTGCATGATATTCTTAACTTCATTAACTGCCTCTTCTGAGATTTTAACAGGAACCATAAATATTATTTTTAATTCAAGAACGAATGACATAAAACAAAAGTTTGCTCAATCCCCGTGCTTTTATTTGCTACGAAATTAACTAAATTTGACCATCAACTTCAAAAAACAACTCTATGGAGCCAATTTGGGACTTAATTAAAATCGTTATTCCGGCTGGAATTGTATTATATGCCATGTTTTTGACCATTAAAACGATGCTGCAGAAACAAAATGAAGCAAAAATCATTGAAATAAAAGCCAAAAACAAGGAAATTGTTTTGCCTATCAGGTTACAAGCTTATGAAAGAATGAGCCTTTTCTTAGAAAGAATTTCTCCAGATCAAATCATCAAGCGAGTTCACAAAAATGACATGAATGTAGCAGAGCTTCAATATATGCTACTAAATGAAATTAGAGAAGAATTTAATCACAATTTGTCTCAACAGGTCTACATGAGTGATGAAGCTTGGAAAATAATTAAAAATGCCAAAGAGGAGTTGATTATGGTAGTGAACCAAACTGCTAAAGAATTAGAACCTGAAGCCAAAAGTATCGAATTGGTCAAAAAAATCTATGAAGAATCACTTGAGAAAAAGATTGATAGTATAGAATACGGTCTTAGTTTCCTGAAAAATGAAATTCAACAGGAATTTTGATTTATTGGCTTAAACTCTAATGTTATTATTTTTTCTTAATATCTAATCTTCATTAGTTAACTCCAAGAAAGCATCTATTTTATTATTATCAATGGTTACTGATAAATCGTATAGGGCTATTTTCCAGCCTTCTGGTTTTAAAACCAACACAGCTGTCCCTTTGCATACCCCCATCCAAGTATCCAGTTTTTCATTTATCCAAGCTGTTTTACCATTTTCAGAAAAATAAATATCTCTTTCTGAAGCTGTGAAAGACCAGGCAGATTCTTTTTGAAAATGCTCATCTGCCCATTCAGCCATTTCCTCTCTCGTCCACTTTTCAGTTTTGTCGGTACCTAAATAAATACCATCTTCCGTCATGCTTCCAAAAAACACATCTTCATCGGCTGTAGCCGCAGCTTTGTGCCAATTATCCATAAATTGATTGATGGTTGCAGTGGGAGTCTGAGCTTTTACAGTAAATGGTAGTAAAAGAATGGTTAGAGCAAGGAGCTTCTTCATATACATAGTTGTTGTTAAATTTTATAGACTTATAACTTCACTGTAACAGCAAAAAACGGAATCCCAAAAGGAATAACATCCGCTATTTCCTGATTATAGAAAAAACCTAAATCATAACTGGCAGTTTCCGTCAGATACCTGCCTCCGTAAAAAACAAAGCTTAAGTTATCATCAAATTCAGTAGGAATATAAAAGCCTTCCGATACCACCATCAATTTTTTAGAAATCCTTGCCATACCAGCCAAAGAATAAAATGGATTTAATCTTTCCGCATCACTTATAGCTCCAAAATATACAGTGCCTGTCAAATTCAAATCAGGATCGCCAACGGTAATTCCAGTATTTACAATTGCCCCGCCTGCTCCTTCACCGGCTTCCAATGACGTGCCTGCAAATGCATCCAATCCAAATTTGTAATGGACAGATTTGCCCAATTTACTGGTAAACTGAGGATTTACGTATATCACAGGGACTCTTAGAACCAATGCCCAAAGACTTGTACCTACTCCAACTGAAAAATTGTCGGTAATTCCCCTATGGTAGGTCATAGGGTTATTCCGAATATAATTGCCCCCCTTTTCATAATTGAAGGCACTGGTTCCCAGCATATATCGAACAGGATTGATCTGTTGAAGTCGTTCGTCTTTTAGTTCTTCCCCCGACTTGCTTTCATCCAAAGTTTCTACCTTCTTAATTCTTTCAGTTGGTATCCTTACTGTACCAACGCTTTGTGTTTCTATTTCTAGAAAATCTTTATTTTGACTAATGAAAAAGCCTTTATAAATCTCTCCAGTTTTTGTAAAAACGACTATTTTAGTTCTAGGATTATTCTGACCTTTTTCAATTCTCGGATCTTCTATTTGTGCTAGAGAAACAACATTTGTTAAAAATAGTAGTAAAATGGTAAAGGATAGTTTTTCCATAGGAAACAGCAAAAATGGTTCAAATTATTATAAATTTACCTAACGTTTAAATTGTTAAAAGTATTATGAATAATCCGCACAAAAATAGTCAAATAAAAGCAAACAACATTCGTTTATGGGTTGGTATTATTAGTTTAATAGTTGCATGGGGGCTATTTATTTACAAAGGTCTATTGCAAGATTTATATTTGGTATTATTAGGCGCATTCTCGTTATATACACTATTTGTTTACATCTGGAAGCCGGTTGAACAAAACCGGAAATTAAGGGAAGCTGACGATGAGTAAAAGATTAAACCATAAAAATGCTTTTAGAAGAGCCACCCGTGTTTTAGCAGATAAAAGACTGAGCAATAAGCTGCTCATTGAAGTAAAACAGACTTTAACGAGTCGGGCCAAAGCTTCTGAAAAGATTGGACAATTAAGAAATAAAATCTCAACACTTATTCGATTAGTAAAAGCCTATACTAAAGGGAGTTATAAAAACATTTCTTTCAAAAGCATGATTTATACCGTTGGGGTTTTAATCTATTTCATTACCCCCATGGACATTGTGCCTGACTTCATTCCCGTTTCTGGTTTTATTGATGATGCATCATTAATTCTTTGGCTTTACAATCATTTAGGTTACGAATTGCAACAATTCAAGGCTTGGGAGAGTAAGCAAGAAGAAAAGTAAAATATATGCCTGAAATTAGTACCTCCAAAAAAGTAGAAGCTTTTAAGAAAGCAATTGATTACGCATCTTACAGAAATCTAATAAAATCCCTGCTAGCAGAGAATCAGACAACAGGCGATAATCATTCAGAAGCGATGATAAACTATACTTTTATGAATGATAGGCGTATGGATAGATGGGATAAGAAAATAGATTTGGACGCGGATTTAGTCAACATTATGAAGGGTTTACCTCCTATGAAATGGATGGTCATCACAGAAGCTTGGTGTGGAGATGCTGCACAAAACATTCCCTTTTTGGCTAAATTAGCAAAGGAGAATGAAAATATCGATTTACGATTTATCATGAGAGATGCAAATCTTGAAATCATGGATCAGTATCTTACAAATGGGGCCAGATCAATTCCAATCTTAATTGTAATGGATCAAGATTTTAATGACCTAGCTACATGGGGCCCAAGACCTACTCCTGTTCAAAACATGGTAATAGATGCCAAGAAAAAAACAGATTTAGATCAGACGGCATTTATTGAAAGTATCCATAAATGGTATGCAGTAAATAAAAATCAAACTATAGCTGAAGAGTTTAAGGAAATAATTAAAAAAATTCACTAATGGCAAAAACAGCATTAATTGCAGGCGCAACAGGACTTGTCGGTGGGCACTTGCTAGATTTACTTTTAGAAGATGATAATTATACTGAAGTAAAGGTATTAAGTCGAAGAAGTTTGGGCGGAGATGATGGGAAATTGAAAGAAATCATCATTGAAGATTTCGCTAATCTTGAAAAGGAAGCAAAGCAGTTAAAAGCAGATGATTATTTCTGCTGCTTAGGCACCACTATTAAGAAAGCGGGTAGCAAATCAGCTTTCAAAAAGGTTGATTTTGAATACCCTGTAAGCATAGCAGCAATTGCCAGAGAAAGTAATGCTGACTCTTTTCACCTGATATCTGCAATGGGAGCAGATGCGAAATCGATCATATTTTACAATCAAGTAAAAGGCGAAGTAGAAGAGGCCGTAAAAGCCTTAAAATTAAATAGAGCCTATATTTATAGACCTTCTTTCATAGCTGGAGAAAGAGCAGAAAAGCGCGCTGCAGAAAAAGCGGCCTTATGGTTTGCAGACAAATTTGATTTTATTTTTTCAGGTCCTTTGCAAAAATATTCGGCCGTTCACGCTAAAACAATTGCTAATGCAATGCTAATAACAGCAAAAAACGATACTGATAGCTTTAAAATTATTCCATCTGATCAAATTGAAAAAATAGGTAAGTGATTGCAGTTCTTCAACGTGTTACGGAAGCCTCAGTTAAGATTGAGGAAGAAATTAAAGGTAAAATCAAAGATGGACTAATGATTTTGCTTGGTATTGAAGAGGCCGATAGCGAAGAGGATATTGAATGGCTTAGTCGCAAAATAATAAACATGCGCATATTCAATGATGAAAATGGTGTGATGAATAGAAGTCTACTCGATGTACATGGAGAAATATTGTTAATTAGTCAGTTTACTTTGCATGCCAGCACTAAAAAAGGAAATAGACCTTCCTACATAAAAGCAGCTAAACCAGATATTGCTATTCCATTGTATGAAAAAATGCTTAGCACTTTAGATATGGAAATTCCAATAAAGATTCAGAGTGGTGAATTTGGTGCTGACATGAAAGTGAGTTTAGTGAATGACGGGCCTGTTACTATCATTTTGGATAGTAAGGATAAAAAGTAAAGTCAGGGGCGATTAAGCCCCTCATTTCTCAATCTCCAGGATTCAGGGTTTCCTTACAAGAAATACAACATATTGCTGAGCCACCCTCCCATGGGCATACCAAAAACTCCATTGGATATCCTATTATAAACATTCTGGTACCAGCAGCACCACACCTATTTATTTGAGCGCACGGATCAGATTCCTGTGCTTGGACGCTCTGATTACCATCAAAGAATAACATTGAACTTAACAGTGTAATTACTGCTACTTTAAAGAATCTAGTCATAATATATTAATTTTACCTATTAAAAAAACTTCATTATTAAATTCATATTTGGATTTTGATAAATGAAAGATAAGTTCATCCTTTTCTAAGATTGCGCCCGGTGCTACTAACATATCAGGTAATATAATATCTTGGTACGTCTTCTTCCCCTCATCTATGACATGTAGACAATGCTGATAATTTTGAATTATGTAATCCATTAAATACCCACTATCATAATATAGAGAAGGATCATGCGCAAATTCAGTATTATCTACCGCCTTTGTATAACTGATGAAAAGACGATCTTGAAAACATATTAAAGACTCTATTCGAGAATCAAAAATTGTCTTTATATTTTCAAAATTATCACCATAACTAAAATTTGACTTTATGCTATAGTAGTCGAATTCGAAACTATAGCTTTTATCATATTGAAGTTCCCCATCACTATCCATGGAATAATAATATAAGTTTTTATCATTTCTATATGTTGTCACCAGACGGTTTTCATTTTCTAGATAATCATAGTAGGAAAGGAAAGGTGTATAAAGTTTCGATTCAGTTCTGTAATTACTTTTTTCATGAAATCCTACATCTAATTTATAGGTAGAATCATTTGTGTTGATGATGGTGAGTAATTTTACATTATCATAATACTCTTCTTCTTCAATTGTATAACCAGTCGGTGGTGCCAATAATTGTGTAACGATATAATTAGTCTCACCATTTTTGAATTCAAAAAAACTATTCCCTGGATTATATCTTGTATAAATTCCTTTTTTAGGGTTAGGAATATGTCTATAGATTGTCCAATTGCTATCAAAATAATAAACGCCACCTTCGGAAATGATAATATATCCATTTTCAGCTTCATTAAAGCCAACTGCATTTATTTTACCACTAACCGAATTTTCCCCTGCAATACGATTATCGAAAGTGCTTTTAATATCTCCATTCCTATCAAATATTAAAATCACTTCTTTATTTCTAGCATAGTCTACGGCAATGAAAAGCTCTACTTTTCTATGAAAATCTGCAATTTTTAGATTTCCTTGATAATCAACTTCGAGTGTATCTGTAATATTAACAGCGGCTTTGGGCAATTCACCATAATCCTTTGATTCCTGTTTAGAATCGCAACCGAAAAATAAAGTGGTGAGTACTAATAAAATCGTATATCGCATAAATACTTAGTTGAAAGCCCAATAATAATAATAATAATAGGGGTAAAATAATTGAGGGAAAAATTTCAATTTATTTTCTCAACAACAAAGGCAACAATATCAAATCAGTAAGCAAAGCAAATAACATTGCCAACGACAAGAAGAAGCCAAGATAAAAAGTAGTAGCGAAAGAGGACAAAGTGAATAAAATAAATCCACCAATAATTAGTACCGAAGTAATTAGGATAGCCAAACCTGCAGATTTGAAAGTTTTAATGATTCTCCAGATCGGACTTTTTGCTTTTTGCTTTTTATAAGCCCCCAGAAAATGAATAGTATCGTCAACTGCTATTCCAAATGCAACAACAAAAATAATGGCGGTTGTCAGTTTTAAAGGAACGCCCATAAATCCCATAATTCCTGCAGTGAAGAGCAATGGAATAAAATTAGGAATTAGACTAATCAATAGCATCTTAAATGATTTGAAATAAACTGCCAGCACCATAGCAATCATCAAAACGGCTACTATTAATCCTTTCATTAACTCAATCGAAAGATTTTCATTGCTCTTGTCTATCAAGTAGGTTGTGCCGGTTATTCTAGCACTCAATATATTTTCGTCAACTTCTTTATGTATAAAAGCCTTTAAAGCGTGGTTGCGTTTTTGGGTATCATTTGATCCCCATTCCGGAATAAATCCTGCAAACCGAGCATACTGCCTACTCGAATCCACCAATCCTTCAGCAACTCCTCTACTCAAAAGCTGTCTCCTGATCCCTTTTTGCTTTTCAAACGCTTCTTTTTGTGGGACCTTATAAAACTGATTAGCTCCTCCTTTATCAATCTGATTGGCATATTTTACAAGATCTAAGGGCGAGAGTACTTTTTCAATCCCAAAAGAATCTTTTAAGTAATGATCAATTTTTAATGCCTCTTTTAAAAAAGCATAATTAAAAACACTGGTATTTTCATCAGCAGGCAAAATGGCCATCTCCCAAGGTTTTGATCCTCCAAAAGCTGAATCCAGGTATTGAAAATCATTGCGCACTTGAGAATCTTCTGGCAAGTCTTTGAGCAAATACGCATCTGTTTTCAGTTGTAAAAAACCGTAAACTGATATTAATAATAGAACGGCATATACTGTGATCACAATCTTTCTTGCCCTAATAAGCTGTAAAGCCCATTTTTTATAAGGCAATCTTATACTTTTTCTTTTGTAATTTCTTCGAATTAAAAGTGGCCCAAACAAAAAGTTCACCCCAAAGGCTATCAAAACTCCAATTCCAGCAAAAACGCCTAACTCCTGTATGGGCTGAGTCGGTAATATCAACAAACTGAAAAAACCCAAAGCAGTGGTAATTGAAGTCAATAAAGTTGGAGAGAAAACTTTCTTAATGGAGGATTTTAGTCTTTTAATAAAATCAGTTTTTTCATTTTGTCTGTAAGCATTAACTAAATGAATGGCATCGGAGGTAGACACAAAAAGGATAATGGGTGGAATTAACACGCTGAGAATACTTAATTCCATTCGTAGCATTGCCATGAAACCAAGCAAGTAAACCAGAGAAGAGACACTCATCAATAAGGGTAATAGCATTATATTGAATGAGCGGTAAATCAGCAAAAGGAGGATAATGGTTACAGCGATTCCTAATCCCAGGAAAATAGTGAAGTCGGACCGTATGTGATCAATAAAGCTCTGCTGAGCCACTAATTTACCCACCATACGATAATTTTCTATATTGGATTGTGCTAGAGATGTTTTTAAAGTTTCAAAGAAAACTAGCTCGTTATTTGGGGTTTTAAAATGCTCGTGATTAATCTGAAAAATCAACGCCCCAGCATCATTGGAGACAAAATTACTGTAAAGTGGGTGACTCATAATCCTTGCGCTATCTCCCTTTAGTCTTGTAGCATCTTCACTATGTACTAGTGGGACTGCAGTGATTCCATAAGGCGATTTGATCAAGAGTTTCAATTGAAATATTGACTGTGTTTCCGTTATCCCCTTTATAGAATCCAATTCACTTTGCCAGGCTTGCACTTTCTGTAAGAACTCACTTTCAAATACAGAGGGGCCATTTTCGATTGCTAGCAGTAAGTAATCATTATCATAGCCAAATTTATTGACATGATACTCAAAAAATACCTTATCCTCATTATCATCGGCAAAGAACTTCTCAAACTCAAAAGCTACGGATAGTTTTGGGAATTGCGAGACAAAAAACGCTATGCTAATCAACCAAACGGCATATAGCATAAAGCGAAATTCTCGGTCTTTAAAATTGCTGTAAAACTTTTTGGCTAGTTCTTTCAAGGACAAAATAGACTTCTAAAATATAAAGGTAAATAAACGTAGAAAAAGACAACTTTGGATTGCAAGAATTTTACGGTTTTCTATTTTCGACAGTATGTGTAGCTAAAATTCTTCTTGCTTCTAACTTCACTAATGGCTCCTTCCGCATATCCCATATCACTTTTCTAGCCTTTTTTCCAGCATCTTCTAAATCAATTATTGGACTTGGATAATCTTTTCCTAACTCAAAATTCAATTCCTTCTGCTCAATAAAATTCAATTTCCATGGTTCATGAATGAAAGCTATTGGAATGTTTTTTAACTCTGGCACCCACATTTTTATAAAATCACCGTTGGGATCATGCTCTATTGATTGCTTGACAGGATTATACATTCGGATGGTATTAATTCCGGTTACACCAGCTTGCATTTGAAATTGAGGGTAATGGATTCCGGGTTCAAAGTCTAAAAACTGCCTACCTAAATGTAGGGAACCTCTCTTCCAAGGTTGCCATAAATGATAAACTAGAAATGACACCAGCATAGCTCGCATTCTGAAATTGAGATAGCCCGTTTCGGTTACACACCTCATGCAAGCATCTACCAAAGGAAAACCCGTCTCTCCTTTCTCCCATGCTTCATATAAGATGTCATTTTCATTCTGACGAATGCTGTCATATCCTCTATTAATATTTTCACTCTCATATCTCATTTCCATTTCAAATTTCTGTATAAAATGGCAATGCCAGCGTAGTCGAGAGGCGAAATTATTTAAAGCGCTTTTATTTCCCTTTTCCTTTGCACTTCTCATAGATTGATAGACAGATCGCATACTGATATTTCCATAAGCCAAGTAAGGAGACAAGCGACTGCAGGATTTACGAGCTTCAGTGGGCTTACTTATGCTTTTATTGTAAGTTTTATGCCTTTCTTTTAAGAAGCTACTTAAATATTGATATGCTTTAGAACTTCCCCCTGTTTGCACGATCTCTTTTTCCCGGTGAATCCCTAATTCACTTACCTTTTCAATAACTTTTATTCCTCCAAACTCTTGGCTTTCAACTGGTTTTAAAGCCGATAGATCGACTTCCAGAATAGCTTGAGACATAAATTCATACCAAGACTTTGACCAATCTGTCCGATTCTTTCGACCTCTCTGCAAGCCAAACTGCTGAAATTCTAACCATTCTATATTCTTGCTTTTACAAAATGAATTAACAGCCTTATCTCTTTCATAAGTGATTTGAAGTCCAGTTTCTTCATGGGATAATAAATACTTGATTTCATATTTTTCTTGAATAGATTTCAATAAATCAATCACTTCAGAATGTGCTTGAAGCAAGTGTAAACTATATTTCACTAGTTCATTCTGAATTTCTGCTAAGGATTCACTAATGAAATTCCAATGGCGATTACTATAATTGGGAGCAGACAATAAACTGGGTTCCCAGGCATAAAAAATTAGAGTAGGCAAACCGATTTCAGCAGCTTTCTGCAATGGAGCGTGGTCCTCCAACCTTAAATCTCTTTTTAGCCAGACTAGGGTAATCGGTTTTTTCATTTCAAACAGGATTGTAATCAGTTGAACAGAAAACCTGTATAAAGTCCCATTGTTTGAAATGAATTTTTAGCTATAAAAAAAACCGATTCGATGAATTCTCCATCAAATCGGTTTTACTTAAATCTATTTAATTAAAACTATATCACTTTCGTAAAAAGTCTCTTAAGACATACTGTAGAATACCTTTATTCTTATAATATTCTACTTCAATTTTAGAATCTAATCTAGCCAACACCTCAAATTTCACTTCTTTTCCGTCAGACTTTTCTGCTACTGCAGAAAGCTTTTTAGAAGGTGATAAGCCTTTGCTAATTCCGGAAACTGAAATTTTCTCTGAACCATCTAATCCTAAAGACTCGGCAGATTCTCCATCTGAATACTGTAAAGGCAAAACACCCATACCCACTAAATTACTTCGGTGAATACGCTCATAGCTTTCTGCAATGACTGCTTTTATACCCAAGAGATAAGTACCTTTTGCTGCCCAGTCTCTGGAAGATCCACTACCATATTCTTTTCCACCTAAAACCACTAATGGGATATTATCTTCTTTGTATTTCTCAGCGGCATCGAATACTGTCATTTCTTCACCGCTTGGGATATGCTTAGTATAACCCCCTTCTTTTTCTGCCAACTGATTTTTAATTCGGACATTAGCAAAAGTTCCACGAGTCATGATTTCATCATTACCTCTACGAGAACCATAGGAGTTAAAATCTTTCTTTTCTACCCCTCTCCCCTTCAAATATTTACCAGCCGGACTATCTTCTGCAAAAGCACCAGCTGGAGAAATATGGTCTGTGGTTATAGAATCGCCCAATTTTAATAAGACATGCGCCTTTTTAATATCTTCGAAATCTTCAGCCTCTTCGCTGATATCTTTAAAGAATGGTGCTTCCTTAATGTACGTAGACTTATCATCCCATTCATAATCTTCAGATTCGGGCGCTTTCATGCTTCTCCACTGTTCGTTGCCGTCAAAAATCTCACCATAGTTCTTTTTATAAGAATCCGGTGACAGCACTTTTCTCATCACTTCAAATATTTCATCTTGGGATGGCCATAAATCTTTCAAGTACACTGGCTCACCATTAGCATCGTAGCTCAGTGCATCATTGTTTAAGTCAATGTCTACCCTACCTGCGATGGCATAAGCCACTACCAGCATTGGGGACATTAAGAAATTCATTTTCACGTCAGGGTGTACTCTGGCTTCAAAATTTCTATTCCCTGAAAGTACCGAGGAAACCACTAAATCATTTTCTTTTACAGCTTTGGCAATATGCGGTGGTAAAGGACCTGAATTACCAATACAAGAAGTACATCCATATCCCACAACGTGGAATTTCAGTGCTTCTAAGTCATCTAATAATTCGGCTGCTCTTAAATAATCGGTTACCACTTTCGAACCTGGAGCTAAACTGGTTTTGACCCAAGGCTTAACATCAACACCTCTTTGAATAGCTTTTTGTGCTACTAAACCTGCACCTAACATCACGCTTGGATTCGAAGTATTAGTGCAACTTGTAATAGCGGCAATTACAATTGAACCATCACTTAAGCTAAATTCATCATTGTGCGTTTTAATCTTTACCGTTTTCAAGCCGTTGCTATCGCCTTCCTCTATGGCTACGTCATCACCGACCTCAGCAGTTTGTTGTACAGGTTGAGAGCCTCCTTCAGCATACCACCTGCTTACAGGACGTTCGTACATGCCTAGGTATTCTCTTCCGTGTTCTTCCTTCAGCAAGTCTTTGAATTTGTCTTCAAACTCTCGAACCAAAATCTTATCCTGCGGTCTTTTTGGACCAGAAACTGTAGGCTCAACTGTGCTTAAATCCAATTCTAGTACTGTGGAGTAATTAATTTTATCTTCGTTTTCTCTCCAAAGCATATTGGATTTCGCATATTTCTCTACCAAATCAATTTGCTCTTCCGAACGATTGGTTTTCTCCATGTAGGATAAGGTTTGATCATCGATTGGGAAATAGGTAACCGTACAACCAAACTCAGGAGACATATTGGAAATAGTGGCTCTATCCGGAATCGTTAGATTATCCAAGCCAGGACCAAAGACCTCCACAAATTTACCCACTACACCATGATTTCTTAATAAATGGGTGATAGTCAGTACCAAATCTGTTGCAGTGGTCCCTAAAGGCATATCTCCATTCAACCTTAATCCTATTACCTCAGGCATAATAAAGTTAATAGGCTGTCCAAGAATAGCAGCTTCAGCCTCAATTCCGCCAACTCCCCAACCTACAACTCCGATGCCGTTCACCATAGGTGTGTGTGAGTCAGTACCTACCAAAGTATCAGGAAAAACATACCCATCTCTTTCAATGGCACCTTTTGCTAAATATTCTAAATTCACCTGATGGCATATCCCCATGCCGGGAGGCACAACAGAGAAATTATCAAAGGCATTTTGTGCCCACTTCAAGAATTGGTATCGCTCCCCATTTCTCTCATATTCCTTATCCACATTCTTTGCATAGGAATAATTAGTACCGAAATAATCGACCTGGACGGAGTGGTCAATTACCAAATCAACAGGGATTAAAGGATTAATTTTTTTCGGATCTTTTCCTTTTCTTACGGCCTCAGCCCTCAATGAAGCAATATCCACCACTGCAGGCACACCCGTAAAATCTTGCATTAATACTCTAGCTGGTTTGTAAGGAATATCTTTATCAGAAGCCTCAGGCTTCCAATTGAGAAGCGTCTCTACATTCTCCTTTGTTATCGCAAAATCATCAAAATTTCGAACTGCATTTTCCAATAAAATTCTGATTGAAAAAGGCAATTTATCAACATCATGGCCCTGTTTCTGTAATTCTTCCAGACTATAATATTTCAGTTTTCCTTTTTTGCTATCTAGCTCTTTTACAATTTTGTACGGATCTTTATGCATGGTGAAAAGTTTTAGTTTCAGTTAGTTCGTTAAAATAAAAAAAGGAGACCATTTTTATCAATGACCTCCTATATTATACCTCATTTATTCAAAATTGTTACTCTAAGCTGATAACCAGATCATCCTGCTGCACCATATCACCTGCTTTTAAATGAACCTCTTTCACTACTCCTGCTCTCGGTGGCGTAATTGAAGACTCCATTTTCATGGCCTCGATTACGAACAAAGCAGTGTTTTCTGTCACCTCATCACCCGGCTTCACTTTGATGGAGGCCAATTTTCCTTGCAATGGTGCACCTACTTCATTTTCGCTTGAAATTTTTCGATTGGTAACTTTATCTACTTTGGCATTATTATCCTTAATTTTCACCCTTCTAGTTTGCCCGTTCAATTCAAAAGCAACCGTTCTTAATGCCTCCTCATTAGGCTCAGAGATGTAAAGTAATTTGATGATGATCGTTTTACCTTCAGAAATTTCCACCAAGATTTCTTCTCCGTTTTTCATCCCGTAGAAGAACGCTAAAGTTGGGATATATCCCACCTCACCAAATTGCTGCTGATGCTTGTAGAAATCTTCATATACTTTCGGATAAAGCAAATAAGCTAACAAATCTGATTCATCGTCATGACCGTCAAATTTCTTTTTAAAAGCTTCCATTTCCTTACTGAAATCTATCGGTTCCAAATGTTTATTCGGCTTGTCAGTAAATGCCTTTTCCCCTTTTAAAATAATCTTGCTTAATTCTTGAGGAAATCCTCCCACTGGCTGACCTAATTCACCACGGAATAAATCCACAACAGAATCAGGAAAAGAAAGTGTATGACCTTTTTCAAAAATATCATTTGGCGTTAAATTATTGGAGGTCATAAATAGCGCCATATCTCCCACAACTTTAGAAGAAGGCGTTACTTTTACCAAATCTCCAAACATCTTATTGACCAAGGCATAGTTCTTTTTAACGGTCTCAAACTTATCTCCTAAGCCCAATGCATTTGCCTGTGGACGTAAGTTTGAATACTGTCCGCCTGGGATCTCATTATCATAAATCTCAGCAGTTCCTGCTTTCAATCCAGATTCAAAAGGATAATAGAATTCTCTCACATATTCCCAGTAAGTAGAATAATCGTTTAAAGAATTGATATTTAATTTCTGCTCCCGTTCATGACCTTGCATATAGCTGGCTACTGAATTGAAATTGGGTTGTGATGTCAATCCCGACATACTTCCCATCGCCACATCCACCACGTCTACGCCAGCTTCTATTGCTTTCAAGTAAGTAGCAGACTGAACTGATGAAGTATCATGCGTATGTAAATGAATCGGCAAATTGATCTCTGATTTCAATGCTCCGATTAATTCTGCTGCAGCATAAGGTTTTAATAAGCCTGCCATATCTTTTATAGCAATAATATGAGCTCCTTCGCTCTCTAATTGTTTTGCAAAATCTACGTAATAGTCAAGCGTATACTTCTTTTGCTCAGGATCAAGAATATCCCCCGTATAGCAGATGGCTGCCTCAGCGATTGAATTTGTTCTTTCTCTCACGGTCTTGATGCTGACTTTCATCGCTTCTAGCCAGTTCAAAGAATCGAATATTCTAAAAACATCTATTCCTGTTTCTGCGGATTTCTCAATGAATTTCTCAATTAGATTATCGGGATAAGCTTTATAACCAACTGCATTTGACCCTCGAAGCAACATTTGCAAAAGGATATTAGGCATCGCTCTTCTGAACTTTGCTAATCTTTCCCACGGATTCTCATGTAAAAAGCGCATGCAAACATCAAAAGTAGCACCGCCCCAAACTTCCATAGAAAATATCTCAGGATTGTTTTTAGCATAGCCCTCTGCTACTTTCATCATATCAATTCCTCGCATTCTGGTGGCCAATAATGATTGGTGTGCATCTCTGAAAGTGGTATCTGTATAGTGAATCGCTTTTTCATTTTTCAGCCATTCAGCAAACTTCTCTGGGCCCAGTTCAGTCAGGATGTTTTTTGTTCCTTTAGGATAGGTTCCATACTTATCATAATCAGGGACAACTGGATGCCGGAAAGTTTTGTTCTCTTCCTTCACCTTCACATCTGGATGTCCATTAACGCTTACATCCGCTAAAAAACGTAGTGTTTTGGTACCCCTATCAAATTTTTGAGTGATTTTGAATAAGTCAGGATGCTCATCTATAAATTTAACCGTACATTCTCCATTGTAGAAAGTAGGGTGCGAAATCACGTTTTCTAAGAAACCAATATTAGTTTTAACCCCTCTAATCCTAAATTCTCTTAATGCTCTATGCAATCTTTGTGCAGCACCCCTTAAGGTTCTACCATGAGAGGAAACTTTAACCAACATAGAATCAAAGAATGGCGATATATTTACTCCGGCATAAGAACTACCTTCATCTATTCTAATTCCAAATCCACCTGCATTTCGATAAGCTATAATGGTACCATAGTCGGGTTTAAAACCATTTTCTGGATCTTCAGTCGTAATTCTGCACTGAATAGCAAAACCATTGGCTTTTACATCTTCTTGACTTTTGATAAAAATTCTCGGATCGTCTAAAGCATGTCCCTTCGCAATTAATATCTGCGAACGCACTATATCTACTCCTGTAATTTCTTCCGTAATGGTGTGTTCTACCTGAATTCTTGGGTTCACTTCAATAAAGTAGATATTCTCCTCTTTGTCCACCAAAAACTCAACAGTCCCCACATTATTATAATTAACTTGTCGGGTGATGGCTAAAGCATATTCATAAAGTTTATTCCGAGTTTCTTCAGATAAGTTTGCGGAAGGCGCAACTTCCACTACCTTCTGGAATCTTCTCTGAACAGAACAATCACGCTCGAATAAATGGACAATATTTCCATAGTTATCACCCATGATTTGCACCTCAATGTGCTTTGGGTGGTCTATGTATTTCTCAAGAAAAATGGTATCATCTCCGAAGGCATTGCCCGCTTCACTTTTGGAATCGACAAAGGCAGACTTTAGCTGATCTTCATTTTGAACAACTCGCATTCCACGACCACCTCCACCTGCAGCCGCTTTAACCATGATTGGATAACCAATTCTTTTAGCCTCACCAACAGCCGTAGCTGTGTCAACCAAATCGATTTTACTATCCTCTATAATAGGCACATTGGCTTTTACCGCAATATCTTTGGCTCTAACTTTATCACCTAAAGCATTCATGACTTCTGGCTCAGGCCCAACGAAAATGATGCCTTCCTCCTTA
Source organism: Marivirga harenae (assembly GCF_030534335.1). Lineage (GTDB taxonomy): Bacteria > Bacteroidota > Bacteroidia > Cytophagales > Cyclobacteriaceae > Marivirga > Marivirga harenae. The sequence continues at coordinate 3,957,015 of NZ_CP130565.1, forward strand.
CATCTTCTAGCTAAGTTCACATTTTCAGAAAGGAACCCATATCCTGGATGAATAGCATCTACTCCCTTGTGTTTCGCCAGACTAATAATTTCTTCTATATCCAAATAAGGTTTTAAAGGATCATCCTCTTTCCCAATTTGATAGGCCTCATCTGATTTATATCTATGCAAAGAATATCGGTCTTCATAGGTGTAAACCGCTACCGTCCGAATTCGAAGTTCCGAAGCAGCACGGAGCACCCGAATAGCAATTTCACCTCTATTCGCTACTAATAATTTATTGATTTCAAAAAGTTTCGTTGTCATATTGATATCTTGTATAGTCTGTAGTTTAGCTTTTTTATTAAGGATGCTGAATTTAAAAAGGGATTCTGAGAAAGGGAAGGAAAACCAGGAGAAATTGGATTTTTAAGTTGAAATAGAAGTTATTTCAGATAAAATATAATTACAATCAGCACGAAGACTTCTGCATTTTCGTATTAGAATAAAAATATTTTAAAAGCTACAAATCTTAGTCCTAAGAAACACATTCAATGCAGAGTTTCCTCCATACTTTCCTATATTTGCCACAAATTACGAACAATGCAAAAATTGAATAATAGATATACCATAACCGCGGCATTACCTTATGCCAATGGACCTTTACATATTGGACATATAGCAGGCGCCTATTTGCCTGCGGATATTTTCGTACGCTATCTTAGGTTGCGTAAAAAAGAAGTGGCCTTCATGTGTGGAAGTGATGAGCACGGTGCTGCTATCACTATTCGCGCTAAAAAAGAAGGCGTCACGCCTAACGCCATTATTGATAAATATCATGAGCTGAATAAAAGCACTTTCGAAAAATTCGGAATTGCTTTTGATATGTATCACCGTACCTCAGATCCTTCTCACCATGAGCTTTCACAGGAATTCTTTATGAACTTATACGAAAAAGGTGAGTTCGTAGAGCGTGAAAGTGAGCAATACTATGATGAAGAATTTAATCAATTTCTGGCTGATCGATACATCACTGGAAAATGCCCTAAATGTGGTAATGAAGGAGCTTACGGTGACCAATGTGAAAAATGCGGAAGTTCTTTAAACCCAACTGATTTGATTAACCCCGTTTCAACCTTGAGCGGAAAAACACCTGTTTTAAGGAAAACTACTCACTGGTTTCTGCCATTAGATAAATATCAGGAATGGATGGAAAAATGGTTGGTTGAAGGCAAAAAGGGCAAGTGGAAATCAAATGTTTATGGTCAATGCAGTTCATGGCTCAACCAAGGATTACAAGCTAGAGCGATGACCCGAGATTTAGACTGGGGCGTTGACGTGCCGCTAAAAGGCGCTGAAGGAAAGAAACTATATGTATGGCTAGATGCCCCAATTGGTTATATTTCTGCTACCAAACAGTGGGCAAAAGATACCGGAAATGATTGGGAGAAATTTTGGAAAAAACAAGCTGATCCAAAAGATGATAGCACATTAATCCATTTTATAGGCAAAGACAATATTGTATTTCATTGTATTATTTTTCCAGTGATTTTGCATGCGCACGGTGATTATATTTTGCCAGAAAATGTGCCCGCAAATGAGTTTTTGAATCTTGAGGGAGATAAATTATCGACCAGCAGGAACTGGGCCGTTTGGTTGCATGAGTACCTCAAAGATTTCCCTGGACAGGAAGATGTATTACGATATGCATTAGCTGCTACTCTCCCTGAAACAAAAGACAGTGAATTCACCTGGAAGGATTTTCAAACTCGCAATAACAGTGAGTTAGTCGCTATTTTCGGTAATTTCATTAACAGAGCCGTTGTGCTGACACATAAGTATTATGATGGAAAAGTGCCAGCAAGAGGAGAATGGTTTGATTATGATCAAGAAATTCTGGATGAATTGAAGGGTTATCCTGAGCTCATAGAAGAAAAGATTGTCAACTATAGATTCCGTGAAGCTTTAGCTGCTATGATGGAGTTTGCGCGCTTAGGAAACAAATATCTGGCAGAAACAGAACCTTGGAAACTACAGAAAGAGAATCCTGAAAGAGTGAAAACCATTATGAATTTGGCTTTACAGATTGCAGCTAATTTAAGCATTGTTTGTGAGCCGTTCTTACCATTCACTGCTACCAAGCTTAGAAATATGCTCAATATTGAGGCTTATGAATGGGATTTGGCAGGAAGTGCAGATTTGTTAGAAGCCGGTCATCAGATCAACAAAGCAGAGTTATTATTTGAAAAAATAGAAGATAAAACAGTGGAAGAACAAGTCAATAAATTAGAAGAAGCCAAGAAAGCAAATGCTGGCGGAAGCCCTGATGTGGAACCTATGAAGGAGGAAATCAAGTTCGATGATTTCTTGAAAATGGATATGCGCGTTGGAACCGTTTTGACTGCTGAAAAAGTTAAAAAATCGAACAAACTTTTAAAACTTACTATCGATACTGGTTTGGACAAACGCACTATTTTGAGTGGCATTGCAAAACACTTCAAAGCAGAAGAAGTGGTAGGAAAGCAAGTAACCGTATTGGTGAACCTAGCGCCTCGACCTATGATGGGTGAAGTATCAGAAGGTATGGTTTTGATGGCAGAAGATTCGGAGGGAAATTTGCAGTTTGTGCAGCCGGGGGATAAAGTGAATCCAGGGAGTACAATTTCGTAAACTCAATAATAAAATATGGTATTAAAGGAATTAGAGAAAAGGATCAAAGCTTATCAGGAAGAGGGTAAAAAATATTTTACCACCTCTTCCTTTCAATCACATAGTTTAGTGCTTCTACATATGCTGAGTAAGATTGATTCTAGTATTCCTGTATACTTTATCAATACTGGTTATCATTTTCCAGACACAGTGGCTTTTCGAGATAAAATCATGAGTGACTTTGGCTTGACTAATTTAGTCGACTTAAAACCTCTCACACCTAAAAACATGCAACGTGATGCTAGTGGAAAAATGTTCTTTACCTCTGATCCTGATTATTGCTGCTATCTCAATAAAACTCAGCCCATGGATGCAGTATTGATGCAAAATGACATTTGGATCAATGGGGTTCGTGCAGATCAAAGCAAAACTCGTTCCGCCATGAAAGTAGAACAAGCAGCTCCACATGGTTCAACGCGACTCCACCCCATGCTAGAATGGAATTCTAAAATGATTCATGATTACCGCAAGGAACATCAATTGCCAGACCACCCTTTAGAAGCACAAGGTTACTTTAGTATCGGCTGTGAGCCTTGCACTCGAAAATTTGATTTGGATATGCAAGAAAGAGAAAGCCGTTGGTACGGGATGAATAAAACTGAATGCGGATTGCATACTGATTTAGCATAACTCCCACTTTTAATGTTGCAACATATAAATATTACAGACGTGATATTTGTTATGTATGCATACTATTTTACTCATTTTCCAATACTATATTTAGCAAACTGTATAGAATTTTTACTTCCTAGTAAAAAGAAAATCGAGTGGAGCTTCTATATGATTTTTCTTATTTTTTGCTTCGTCCAATAAAACTGACTGTTGGTTTAAATTTTTTAATACTTCATAGAATTTGAAAAAGATAGTAGTTTAAAGTTTAATCAAAACATTCCAACTATTTTTAGATTTTAGATGAATCGCTATTCATATATGTTTCTTGTACTTTTTAAAGTAAAAAGCAAATACATATCTTTGGAGCAAGTATTAATTTTGCATTATTATTACTTAAACCTCCAGTTAGGAGTGCTAATACTATGTGGAAACGGAAACTCATCTTTTTAATCACTACTATTTTTGCCATGCAATACCCTATGCTTGGTCAAAAAGCTTTATTTGATTTGAGGGATAAAGATTTAAATTCAGAAATAGTATTACTTCAAGACGAATGGCAATTTGAATACGGTAAATTGCTTAGCGCTGAGGAAATGCAAGGATCAACATCCCCCTTCTATTCAGAAATTCCTCATACTTGGACAGGAATGGAGTTTAAGGATGAAACCCTTCCATCAACAGGTTATGCCACCTATTACGCTCGAATTATTGTAGATGAAAAATTGAACGACTTAGCAATAAATTGTAAAGTAGTAAGTACAAACTATAAGCTATTTATCAACGGTCAAGAGATGGTCGAAGTGGGTAAAGTGGGGGCCTCAGAAGAAACGGCCGATCCCAATTACCGCAGCACCATTATTTCTCTCCCTGAAGATCAGGATACGATAGATCTCGTATTTCACATTTCAAATTTCCATTATCGGAAGGGGGGTATGTCAAGACCAGCAGAAATTGCTAGCAAAAATTTACTTCTCGAAAATAGAGGACAAAATATATCATTATCATTTTTCCTGATCGGATCAATTTTCTTTATGGGTCTTTATCACTTAGGTTCCAACCTATTTCGAACAAGAAACAAAATGAACACCTACTTCGCTTTAGTATGTCTATTCACGATTTTAAGAACCTTAAGTGTTAATGAATATTTACTAATTGAATATTTGAATTTCCCTTGGTGGTTAAGCGTAAGGATTGAATTAACAAGTTTCTATCTGATTCTCGCTTTTACAGTACGCTTCATCTATCACCTATTTCCTGAATACATTCCAAAATTCTTCGCACATATCCCCTATTATATAGGGATATCAGCTGCCATTATCACCCTTTTCACTCCTATTTTATTCAATTCCAATTTAGTCCCTATAATGCAGTTGGTGACGGTTATCACCGGAGTAGGAATACTGTACTTTCTCTTCAAAGCAAGTATAAAAAGAAACCGTGAAGTGCTTGTTGCCTTAGTGGGCTTTATTTTACTTTTCGCAGTGACGGTTCTTGATATATTAATACATCGCTCTCATATTGTCGGTGAAATGATATTTGCACTAGGAATCTTCTTTTATTTATTCAGTCATGTCGTCATATTAGCAAATCGACAAAATCAAACCTATATCAAAAATCAGGATTTGAGTTTGGCCCTCCAACAGTCAAATCAGCGCTTAGAAAAAACGGTTGAAGCAAGAACCAAAGAATTAAATGAACGAAACAAAGAGCTGGAGAAAAATAACCTAGAATTAAAACAAACCCATGATGAAAGAAACGGCTTAATACACGTTTTAGCGCATGACCTAAAATCACCGCTGAACAATAATAAGGGACTAATTCAGTTAATCAAAATGCCTGACAACCTGAATGATCAGCAAAAAGACTATTTAAAAAAGCTAGAGAAATCAAACGAACAAGGTGTTCAATTGATTGAAGATTTATTGCATCTGTATAGGATTGAATCAAAACAATTACCGGAAGTTGAAGCCATCAATATTCAAAATTATTTTAATGATATCATTCAAAAGCATGAAGATACTGCCAGCCTGAAAAAAATTAAAATTGAAAAAGAGATCAGAACAAATCAAACTTACTTCAATACCGATACAGACAAATTGCAGCGCATTATGGATAATCTCATCTCTAATGCTTTAAAATTCTCCTATGAAGATTGTTCGATCTATATTAAAGTTGAAAAAGAAGGGAGCCAACTCAAAATTGAAGTAAGGGATGAAGGAATGGGGATAATGGAGGAAGAACAGGATAAAATCTTCCAGAAATTCCAGAAAATGAGCAATAAACCCACTGCTGGGGAAAGTTCTTCTGGTTTGGGCTTATCCATAGTAAAAACCTTAGTAGAGCAATTAAAAGGTACTATAGAGTTTGAAAGTAAGCCAGGAAAAGGAACTAGTTTTAGGGTGATGCTACCAGTGCTGACACTAAAGTAATTTCTTAGATTTCTTGATTTCTGGAAAAATCTAGAGTAGAAAGTCAGGTTATTGGTAACCATTATATTTTCTTGAAAAAGAAACTATTAAAGTTTAAGTCCCCTTCATTTTTACAACTACCAAGAAAAGCTTAATTTCACCTTCTTGACGTAGGATACCCCATGAAGAAAATATTGATTACTGGAGGAGCCGGCTATATTGGTTCAGCATTGATTGAAAAACTTTTGCCTTTGCAAGAAGTAGAGCAGATCCTGATTTATGATAATTTATCTCGAAATAATTATCACTTCTTTTTAGGAAACAAACTCCCCAATCAAGAAAAAATCAATTTTATTCAAGGCGAATTATTAGACACAAGAAAGCTTAAAAAAGCTTTAAAGGGAATTGATACCGTTATACACTTGGCAGCAAAGGTAACTACACCATTTGCTGATGCCGATCCGCACTATTTTGAGCAGAGCAATCATTGGGGTACAGCAGAATTGGTTTATGCGGTAGAAGATTCGAATGTTGAACATTTTGTATTTGCCAGTAGTGTTTCGGTTTTCGGATCATCAAAGGAAATAATCAATGAAGAACATCAACCCAATCCCAGAACTATTTATGGGATCTCTAAACTTAGAGGAGAAGAGCATGTAGCACGTTTACTAGACAAGCTTAATACTCAAATTTTAAGATTGGGTAATGTTTATGGCTATGCCAATGCGGTTCGGTTTGATGCCGTCATTAACCGTTTTATGTTCGATGCTAATTTCAATAAACGTATCGCCATCCATGGAGATGGGAAACAGCACCGCCCGTTTATCCCTATTCAAAAAGTATCAGAGATTTTAAAGCAGGTTGCTATCAAAAATGATATCCCTTCAGGCTTTTACAATCTGGTAGATAAAAATTTAGAAGTGTTGGATATAGTAGATGCACTTAAAGCTATTCATCCAGACCTGGAGTTTACTTTTATCAACCAGCATTTGAAACTGAGAGAACTATTAGTCAATCCTGAGACGACTCTCCAAAAATACATTGATTTTCCTAAGGGCAATTCCAGCTTAAAAGATGATTTATTGCTTTTTAAGGAGCATTTGAGGTTTTGATGGAAGTTAGAAGTCGGAAGATCGAAGTAACTTCCATAGTCCATCTTCCTTCTATAAATCATTTATTAGTAAATCAAAATATTTGTTAAAGACCTAATCTCCCCTTCGGAGGCTAGGGGGCTTTAATCCTTTGTATCCCGAATAATCGTTTTCAATTTATCCCCAGAGACTTCCTCCACAGTTTCCCATTCTCCATTTTCGTTCAGACGTTGGATCACATATTTTTTAACTCCTTCTTCCCAGCCTTTAAAGGCATTCCACCTCAATTCGTATTTTCTAAACTGAACATCTTTTTGTAAAAGTACCGTATTGCTTTCCTCACTGCTCTCCGTATCAATCGAACAATCATTTATGACTTTAACTTGATAGGTATAAGTATGATTCTCGGTATCACTTTCTTCATCAATATAAAATTGCTCATGTGGTTCTACAGTATCAAAATATTCAAAATCCTCTCCATTCTCACTTCGGTAAATTTCAAATGAAGTAATCCTGCCTCTCCCCTCTTCTGGAATGCTCCATTCGGTGAAAACCTCACCTGTTTCCATCACCGTAGTGTTTTTAATTTCGGCCACTTGATTTACGTATATCTCATCGGTGACTTCAAATTCAACATAATTACTAATCGAACGCAAACTGTTCTGCTCAAAAGCTCCAACCCTATATTCATAAATACCTGGACATAAATCTTCTTGATCCAGAAAACGAAGAGCATTATCTTCTAAAACTGCAATTTCATGCCATTGCTCTTCTCCTTTTAGCTTTCTAAATATTCGCTGATTATCTACTTGAAATCCCTTTGATGAATTCCATTCAATATATCGTTGATTGTTTTCCTGACTTTCACTATGTAAAAACATGGTATTGAAAACAGTTAGATGCTCTTTTTCTAAAGTATCTGCGCAGAAAGAAACCGCTTGAAAAATATATTCATGAGACATTTCTTGCGGTCTGCAACTTTTGTCATCATACATAATTCTTTGATTTACACTTCCCGATAAATCAATTTTTTGCAATAAATGGAAACCAGTTGGACTGTCCCGATACACATTATAATGAGAAATATTATTGAAGCTAAAAGGCTTTAACTCAAATTGGACATTATTATTCTCCACTAAAATTTGATTTAAGTCAGCTTCAATGTGCCTTACGGTGTCTCGTACTAAAATCTGATTTGCATGTGTATAACTTACTGGGCAACCCTTATCATTTTTTACTGTTAAAGTCACATTAAATGTTCCTGTCTTTTCAATTAACACAGTTGGGTCTTTTTCAGTAGAGCTCTGTCCGTCACCAAACTCCCAAAAGTATGATGCTTTTAATAGGTTACTACTTTTGTTAGTCAATCGGACTTCAACAGGATAACATTCCCCTGAAATTTCCATATCAAAATCTACTTTTGGGGTTGGTAGAACTTTTATTCCTTTCATCCTAAAAGTCTGTTCGCATCCTTCTACATTTTCAGCAACTAGTGTAACATCATAAACACCAGCTTTCTCATAGAAATGCTGAGGATTTTGTTCATGTGAAGTATTTCCATCTCCGAAAATCCATGTCCACTTAACAGCACTGCTGGAAACATCAGTGAAATTTGCTGTATTAGGGAGGCAAACTGTCTTTTCTTCAATTTCAAAGGCTGTTTGCGGTCCACTTACATTCACAAATTGTTCTTTTGTTAAGGTGTCCTGACACCCCAGCTTATTGGTAATCACTAAACTTACATCAAAGTTTCCAACTGAATTATATAAATGTACAGGATTTGCTACTCTGGAGGTTTGACCATCCCCGAAATCCCAGAAGTAACTTTCTGCTCCATCAGATAAATCCTGAAAGCTTACTTGAACAGGTACACAATTTGACTCTATGGATTCAGCTAACTTAAAATCTGCTTTGTATGGCGTTACTTCAATGTATTGTTGCATCAAGACTGTATCAGCACAGCCACTATTATTTTCAGCAATTAATTGAACATCAAATATTCCAGCACTTTGAAATTGATGCTGGGGATTTCTTTCAGTACTGGAGTTTCCATCTCCAAAATCCCAAAACCAACTCACTGCATCATCACTTTTGGCTGAGAATTCAACGATATCGTCCTGGCAAATCTGCTTCTTGTCTACTTCAAAATTAGCACTGAAAATAAAGTTCATCGGCTTCTTAATGCTAAGCTTACATCCATTTTCATTTTCAATTATTAATTTAACGCTCCTTTTAGGTGCTTCAAAATAGATATGGGTAGGGTTTTGATCAGTGGAAGTGGTTCCATCACCAAAATCCCATTGCCATGAAGTAGCATTTACACTTTGATCTTGAAAGGATACTGTTACAGGCAAACAGCTTTGATCAAATTCAAAACTAAAATCACTAGTCAAGTCATCAATTTGAATAAATTCAGCTTCAGTACTTGTCTTACTGCACTCACCATTTGTGGAAGTAAGCGTCACTGTGTACGAGCCGGGGATGAAGGTGACTTTTGGATTTTCTTCCGTACTTGTTTCACCATTTCCAAAGTCCCAGAACCATTCTACAGCATCTTGCGATTTATTTTGAAACTGTATGGTGGTCTCGCCACAACCACTCCTTTTATTTGCTGTAAATTCTGCAATAGGATTTTTGACAATAATCTGTTGCGGTAAATCAAAAATTGACTCACAGCCTTCGTAATCTGTAGCAATAGCTTTAACCTGATACTCACCTCTTGCATCAAAAACGTAAGGGATATTGAAATCATCAATTAAAACTCCATTTCCCATATCCCATTTTATAGAATTAAAGCCAATAAGCGTATGCTCTATAGTGAATCCTTCTCCTAAGCATAAAGAATTTGGAAAGCTAAATCGATTTTCTTGATTACCTATATATACATTTTTTATTTTAGTGGTTGCACAGCTGTTCTGACCGCTTGCTGACAGACTTATTGAATACAGCCCTTCCTTTTCAACCCAATATCTGCCGCCATCAGATAATTCTATTGGGCGATTATTCATTTTCCATCTATAATTCTCAAATTCAGTGTTTTCTGGATTTAAGATGATCTCATAACCTTCACAATATTTTTGAAGCTCGTAATCAAAGTCAATTTCTGATTGTTGAATATTGACTGTAATATAATCTTCCACAAACACAAAACTATCTCTTTCAATTTTAGCCCAATATCCTATGGTATATTCACCTATTTCATGGAAAGATTGCTTAAAATCTTGCTTAGAATGAGTTGTTCCATCTTTAAACCTCCACTCAAATTTATCTGCCTCCGGAATGGGATTTACTAAATCTATGGAATATGGAACGTTACAACTTGAAAAGTTAAATTTGCCAATGGGACTATCACTTTCTTGTTCGTCTAAATCACCCTCCAATTCAGGATTCTCACAATCAGTCCAGGGATTCGGAACCATTATCGCTTTTGATTTGGTACATTCTCCTTCGCTTCCTACACTTAAGGTTATCCCTACGTCTCCCAATGAAATAAAGGAAGCATGCAACTCAGACTCAGTACTAATCAGGCTTTCATTATAATACCATCTAGCGGATTGCCAGTCTTCCAAATTGGCGACAACAAGAACGCTAAAAAACCCACATTCTTCCCCTTCAGTAACTTCCATATTTGTCTCTACTTCCAAATCAGGGATTTCAATTATATTGTAATTCTCTATTGTAGTTCTGCAGCCATTCTTATTGTTTGTAGTCAAAGAAACTTGGTAATTTCCTGCTGCACTATAACTATGTATTGGATAACGTTCATTTGACTTTTTTCCATCTCCAAAATCCCACTCCCAAAAATCATATCCCATGTCTCCGCTGAAATGGACTTCAGTGTAAGTGCAAGATTCAATAACTTCAGGTTCTGCTAAATCAATATCATTATCAAAAACAATTAATGGCGTTTCAAATTCATAATCGACCTTACAACCCTTGGCATTTGTATATGAAACGATCGGAAAATAGACTCCAGGATTTTTAAATTCATAATTTACATTTTCACCATCCAATTGTTTTTCTCCAATAGTCCACTTGATATCTGTAGCATTTTCATTCAGTAAGGCTATTTCAGGAGTAAATGGAGCACAGCCTCGCCACTCATTGACCTTTATATTTGTTTCCCTTTTAAATACTTGAACCCTGTCTACAAGTTCTGTTTCGATTTGACAACCGCTTTCGTAATGCGTAACAGCTACAATATTATAATCACCAGCTTGGTCAAAAGTGTAATTCAATTCGACACCGTTAATAGTTTCTCCATTTACTTTCCAAGCATAGTCCACAGCACCAGGAGTCCTGTTCACGGCCACAAAATCAAAAGGCTCACAGCCTATCGTTTGATCGTAGTCAATCTCTACAGCTTCAACCTCCTGAACATTTAAAAGTGCTTCGTCAAAAATAGACACTGAGCATCCAAAATCATTAAAATAAGTTAATTTAACTGCAATGTCGCCAATTTCAGAAAAACCTAAGCTCACTTTTTTGCCTTCATATTGCTTTCCATTAATCTCCCATTCAAATCCAGTATTTGAAGGATGAAGGGCTTTAAGTGTGACCTCTTCACCTAGACAGATAGAGCTCTCGCTCACTTCCATTTTGGGTGACTCAATTTCACCAACATTGATTAAGGAATCCAAACTTGTCGATATGGAACATCCAAATTCATTTATATAAGAAACTTCAACCTTATATGCTCCTACAGTACTATATGAATATTCAACATAGGAGCCATTTTTGACAGTACCATCACCAAAATCCCAACTCACGTGACTAACTTCTTCATCAAACGAAAAAATGATGGGTTCCTTGTCTGAGAGACATTGTACGTAGCTGCTAGCTGAAAATGAATTTTTGTTTACTTCATGGATTTCGATGACATTTTCCATTACTTTGATTTCCTGACATTCACCATCTATTTTTGCGGTAAGAGAAACTGTATACTTTCCAGATGCTTGGTATTGATGACTAGGATTTTCTTCTGTTGATTGATTTCCATCACCAAAAGACCATAAGTAAGAATCAGCATTTGTGGTTAAATTATTAAATAAGATTTCCTCACCTATACAACTCACATGGTTTTCTATGGAAAAGTCCACTAAAGGTCTTTCATTAACAGTGATAAGACTCTCATATTGAACGGTATCAATAATTCCTGTATTTAAAGTGAGAACTGCATAAACACCCCATTCCCCTGCTTTTTCAAAAATAAATGTAGGTTTTTTAGCTGTCGAAGACTGTCCATCTTCTGTTTGCCATTCTACTGATTCAACATCAAAATTCTCAATTTCGAAAATCACCACTAATGGCAAACATCCAGCATTTTTATCTGCTTTAATCTGACCAAAAGATCGAGAGGTAAAAATAAGCGTGCTGAAAAAAAACAGCAATCCAAGTTTAAAAAATATAGTTTTCATTATGACGATGATTATTTAATGAGCATTACTTTTCCAGACCTATCAACTCCTTGTCCTTCATTACCCCTGGCATAAACTTGATACACATATCCACCAGAAGGTGCTTCATTACCCTTTACTGTTCCATTCCATTTTGTGTTGATATCTGAAGTACTAAAAACAACATCCCCAAATCTATTGTAGATAATCATTTTATATTCCTTTACACCTTTAGCTACGGCTCCAAAACTATCATTCAATCCATCGCCATTGGGTGTAAATGCAGTTGGAAGTTCAATCGAAAATGGCTGAAATAACGTTATCACGTTTGATGCGCTCATAACAGAATCATTAGAGGCGCTTATAGCTAATATACGAAATTTAGTGGGTTTTTTATCTGGGTCAACATTACCAAAAGAAGCATTGGCTGCTAAAATAACTGTCGCGATAAGGATAAGAAATGATTTCATGATGAATTCTGATTAAATGATATATCAAAATTCGACATATTAAAGCTCCCATAAATCAGAGGAATTCTAATTTAAAAGAATAAGGGAAGCACCAATCAAATTAAGGATAAGTACTATAAAATATTAGGTATTTTACTTAATTGGGTACGGATTGAGTACTGTTTAAAGTTTTGGTAAAATATCAAAACGTGGGGAGAAGATTTCATCATTCCTTACTTCTACTTCCTTTCTACAACAACTTTCTGCAGAAAAAAATATTAGATAAAATAATTAGAATTTATAACTAATTAAATTCAACATAAAAACCTACTGTATTTCTAACTGGGACACCTTAGTTAATGCAAGTATTGAATAAGTTAAATAAAGATTAAAAATTCATTATTAGAGCCTCAAACAAGGATAAAATATGTTTGAATTAATTGTTAATTTTATTCGAGGTTAACACCCCCACTTTAGCATAAAGCGAAAAAGCGGGTTGGAGGGTAAAATGGCGGGCAGGCGATGGCCATTGTGGGAAGTAGCATCATTTTACCTTGATTTTTTGCATACTTTTTCATCAATGGAAAAAGTATGAAAGTGAAAGGTAGCATTTAAGCAAAGAAGTCTACTCTTTTTTGCTAAAATCAATACACTGGGACATCCAGAAATACAGAAAAAATACCATATGAAATTATAATTTAGAATTTACAACTAATAAAAATCAACAAAAAAACCTTTCTTAAAGTAGTAGACTCTAAAAAAGGTTTCATGCAATCAGTATATTATTCAATAATAAATACTTTATTTCTTTTTCTTATCATATAGTTTCTTGGCACCAAAAGCCGCACCAGCTGCAATTAAATACTCAATACCTGTGATAGGTACAGGATTATCATCTGGCGGATCTGGAGGTCCAGGTTGTGCGCTCAGACCATTGATGCTCAATATAAGTAAAATACTAAAGGTTAATAATTTTAATATATTTTTCATTTCCTTACCCCTATTCATATTCAGCAATGTTGCTTATTGCTTTACAATTCTTTTCGTAACTACTCCATTATCCGATTCAATTTGTATCAAATAAGTTCCTTTAGAAAATTTAGCCATATCAATTTCAGAATGACCTGCGTTTAAGACGAAACTATCGATAAACTTTCCTGTAATTGTAAAAATAGTAATATCTACAGAATTAATATTATTTAAATCGATAAACATTTTATCTATTACCGGATTTGGATATAATTTCAATGCATTTTCCAATGCTTTATTGGCATTTAAAACTTCCTCATTGAAAGTAAAGGACTCACTTATCTTACTGCAATCACCTTTTGAGACTTCAACTTTGTAGTCACCTGATGCATTAGCAACTAGTACTTTTCCAGTTTCGCTATCCATCTGATTTCCGTCCAAATACCACTGATAGCTATCTCCTTCTATTGAACTTTCTAATACATTTCCAGAAACCAATATCCCGGGAACAGTCAAATCAGTAACTTCAATAGTAAAATTGATATCGTTAATCTTGCATCCATTTGCAGGAACTCCTGTAAGCCTATAGGTTGTCGATTCTTTGGGTTCTAAATTAATAATGTTACTTTGTGTCTCACTTATCAACTCATTACCTATATATACCAGATATTTATCAATTTCTACATTTGCCGACATTTCAATTGTAGCCCTGCCATTTAAGCAAATATTTTGATTTTCAATACTTTCAATCACAGCATCTTCATACAGCGCAAATTCAACTATTTGCTCTGCATTGATTGACTGACAATACTCCCCTTCAATTAATATATTGTATTGATTGATACCCATTTTTAATTTGGACGAGTCCAAAGTAAATGAAAGTTGACCATCTGTATTTGCTGTGGCACTATGAGCAATTTCTCCATCTCTTACAAGTGAATATTTTTTAGCCTTTTGTGCATTTTCTATTATCACATTTACATTCTGCAGCCCACACACATTTTCTGTAACTATATCCAAATTTGACTGAATACTTTCTTCTACAGTCAAGCTAATCTTTTCAGCAAATTCATATTCAGAACAACTACCAAGATAAGCCATGACATAGTATTCATTGTTACCAACCTCAACAAATTCTGATGGAATTGTAAAGGATTGGTTGCTTCCATCCCCTATCAAGGTATTCACAACTTCATCATTTTTATAGAATTTGTATTCTACATTAGCTTGACTCTTAAAATTAATGCTAGCTTCATTGCTGTTGCATATATCACTAGTTTCAAAAGTCACTGTCCTGTCAATAGATAAATTCTCAACTACTATTTCTAAGACCTGTTCTAAAGTTCCGCTCTGGCAACCGTCTTTATCAGCTGTAATTACAAACTCATTTAATCCATCATTCAAATTCTCTGCTGCTATATATCCATCATATTGACTTCCAGTTCCCTGAATCGACTGAATCGTATCTTCATTTTGGACAAGGTAGTAATTTGCATCTAATTGTGTAGCTATACTAAATGGAGCTTGGGTTTCTATCTTGCAAATAGAAGAACCTGTTACTTTGTTATCCAAACTCAAAGCTTCAGCTATTTTGATTTGTACACTTCCTACACTAACGGTATCACATCCAGCTACGAACCCTTTTAATACAAAATCATTAATTTCATCAACCAATACTTCTTTGGAAACATCTAAATCTAAAGTTGCTCCTGTACCTTCTACTGAAGTTAGCAGTTCACTATCCTTATACAATAGGTACGTTACATAAGAGTCAGTATTTTCTAAAATCAATTCGGCATTTTGATTAGGACAAACATCACTAGAAGAAGTAGAAATTTGGCTAGGTGAATTAGAACTTATAAGCAATTCAAACCTGTCTGAACTTTTAGATTCACCATCACTATTAACCGTAAAATTGTACTTAGTTTTATTATCAACTGAAATATTTTTATCTAAGTAATGATCTACAAGTTGGAAAGATTGTGATGGAACTTTACCTAAGTCATTAAAAGTGATAGAATACGTCACTTCATTTTTCAATTGTTCAAAACTTATATTAATCGAGCGACTACAAGGAGATGCACTGGAAATTGAAGCCATTCTATTTACCTTTAGTGGTTTACCATCTGAAGATAAGGTAGAAATTGTTTCATAGGTATTAAGCAACCTATTGGCATCGAAGGCAGCTTCATATGCATCAGTGGCTCCGTCAGCAAAGTGAACTATAGCAACATCATCATAATCAGGTGTTGTCAATACAATTTCGAATCTTTGTGGAATATCAGTCTCTCTGAAGTATGTTGGAGTTGTACTGGTAACCTTCGTACTTTCCGTTGCGGTAAGTTCACCAGTCCCATCTGTTGCTTGTACAAAAAAACCTTGCCCTTGAGGAATTAGTTGTTCAGAAGACCCGTCATAGGCAATATATGCCCCAGTATTAGAATTATAAATTTGAGCTGTATTTCCCGCAATGGCAGTTTTCCCCCATTGACTCCAGTCAGTTGGAGCTGGATAAGGATTAGCGACCAAGTGCCAGCCAGCATCTGGATCAGTCCCCGTAAAAGAAAGAGACCTTGTAAAACTTCCTGTATTAATAAGTCCAGTACCATCCATTGTCACAGGAATCACGCCAGGATAGGTATATAAATAATAACCTTCTCCCACGTTAAAAGTTTCCGTATTGGATGAAGAAGGAAAGGCCACATAGCGCTCATTTAGAGTAAGACCTGCACCCGCGTCTTCATCATAAGCATACATTGAAGGATTATTATCGTAACCTGTTCCTGTACTGCTGCCGGAAAACACACCTGTTACAGGTAATTCATTCTGAATATCTGACACCGCTACATTGCTCATTGGAAAGCCTACAATATGATAAGCATTATCTCCTGCATCTGTAGCATATAGAGCCCTTTGAACCGTAACTGTCCCGCTTACCGCTGAACCAGAAGGAATTTCTCCTATAAATGCATCTTTTGTTGAAGTTGATAATAATGTCATTATCCCAGTTCCTCCACCATCTAAATCTAAAGTAGTACTTGCGCCTACTGTAATTCCATCTTCAATAAATACAACTCCTGTATTGTTGTTATTTACAGTTCCTCCAGAAACATTTAAAGTGTATATATTAAAAGCGCTTGAACCAGAAATTTCTCGCGTACCGCTGCCATTCATATTTATGATACCATCATTATCATTGAAAGTACCATTATTAGTTAATCCGCCTGAAATATTAAGCGTTGCGGGAGCATTGAAAGTCCCGTCAACCTGAATATTAGCAAAAGTAGGAACAGTACCTGAGATAGACGTAGTGCCTCCAAAAATCACAGTTCCTCCGTTTGCATTAAAGCTTCCTGAATTATCTATATCGCCATTAATTGTTAAAGCCTGAGATGAATTGGCTGTAACAGCACCACTACCACCAATTGTTAAATTGTTAACTGTAATGGGGTTAGTTCCTCCTAATTGAGAAGTAGCATTAATTGTCAAAGTACCTGCACTACTATTTAAAGTACCATTATTGGTAATATTTCCGTTTACATTTAAACTTGTTGCTGGATTGAAAGTAGCATTGACCGTAATATCACCGAAAGTGGGTACTGTACCTCCAGTTAAATTTGTGGTGCCATCAAAAGTAATTGTAGCACTAGTTAAGTTTGAACCAGCACCAGAAACCAAATCTCCATTTAAGGAAATGGTATTGGTTCCGGCATTAAAAATACCATTTGTAAAAGTAAGTGTACCATTTACCGTAAAATCATTCTGAATATCTAGGTCTCCAGTACCCGCCTTTTCTAAATTGGCAATTGCTGTTGGATCAGTAGAAAGTTCTGCTCCTGAATTAAAGGTTACGTCATTATTATATAATAGATTGTAGGTGCCAACAGCCGTTAATTCATTTGTCAAAACACCACTAGATTGCCTTTCAACATTACCTCCATCTGCAATGCTTATCGCAGAACCTGTTAATTCACCAGAAAACAAATTTATATTACTAGCCGTAAATCCTGAACCCCCAACATTAAATGTTGATGAAGCACGATCTAAAGTCAAGGTATTTATATCACCTGAAAAAGAGGCTGGACTAGGCAAAGCCCCTGACCCATTTATTATCAAAGAAGCCGCTGCATCAGAAACTAAACTTCCGGCCGTTCTAGAATAAGGCCCGCTTAAGGTGAAAGTATTTCCATTTAAAATAAGATTACCTGCAGTTTGCTCAAAGGTACCATTGATTAATAAGTCCCCACCGAGGGTTACGGTACCAGAAGAAGTTCTATTAATGGTAAAATTTCTTAATTCTTGAGTTCCAACAAAACCCAATGTTCCAAATGCCCCAGTACCACCTATAGTCAAGTCAGATAACGAACCTCCTGAAATACCTCCACTCGTGGTAACTACATTTCCGTTAAGTGTAAGTAAATTTCCATCTCCAATATTTAAAGTTCCTTCGGTTAGATTTAAAGTTCGACCTGAAGAAATCATAATGTCGGAAGACATATTTACTCCCGCTCCCGTGTTATTTACAGTAAGGTTTACATCAGTCGAAGGAAAACCATCTCCTAAATTTTGTAATGTACTCCCATTAAAACTTAATGTTATTCCGGAACCATAAGTTCTTGTACCGGAAACCCTGATTACTCCTGAAGTTGTACCTAATGAAATACCATTTGGCTCAGCTAAAATCAATTGGCTTCCCGGATTCATATTAAAAGATCCAGTACCACTGAAATTACTAGTGCCACTATTGATAATTGCAGATGAGTTTAATCTAAAGTTAACATTTGTGTAGGCTCCTCCAGAGGCATTATAGAGTTGTTCAGTTGATCCTGCAAATGTTATTCTTGAAGTTCCAGTGCCCTGAATTGTACCACTATTATGGCTATAGTTGCCTGAAACGTTTAGAATTCCTGAACCAGAAGTACCTAGAAAAACGAATGTTGAGGTGTTGCTAAAATTAACTGTGTTAACTGTTACATTACCAGAAGAAGTCAATGCCAGTCTTGTAGAGCCAGAAAGGATTATATTTCCTACTTCGAATACCACTCCTGAAGCAGAAGACAAGGCTAAAGTACGTCCACCAGTTGATGAAACAGTGAAGTTACCAGCTACAGTAGTATTTGAACCAGTAAGGCCCAAAAACAAAGTTGAAGACTGTGAAGGACAATTCCATGTAAAATTCCCATATGACTGATTTATATTAGTGGGAACTGCATTTGTTACACCAGAAATTATTGTAGTGGAAGAAGTCGCCCAATTAGCAATAGGAATTGCACCATTATTTTGCGCATGTTGGTAAGCACTATTTGCATTAAAATTAATTGTAGATAAGTTTGGATCACTTAAAGTCAAACTTCCAGAATTAATAACATTTCCATTAATATTAAGAATACTCCCGTCAAAGAAAAAGTCATCATTTAATGTAAGACTTCCAGATGATTGAATGGTTAAGTCCGTCCCGGAACCATCAGCAATTGTAAGTGTATTAAATGGATCAACAGATAATGAAGCATTACTTTGTATTACTGTTTGATCAATAGTTAGGCTAGAAACTATTGTTATTGAGTGTGAATCAATGATCGTAATATTACCATCAGCACTAGTAGGTGTATTAGCAGTATTATCCCAACTACTCCCAGTCCATTCTTCCCATGTATTACTATCATTCCAGTTTCCCGACTGCCTAGTTTGAAAATCACCAGCACTCTGTCCAACCCCAACACTAACAACCCCAACAAAAAACAATATCGAAAGTAAAAATCTTTTCATATCAAATATTTTAAAATCAACTGATTTAGAATAGCCCCTATTCACCAGCTTCATTTACTTTAATTAACAAAAATACAAACATATTTACACAATAGGTAAGCAACCAACTACAATATCTTACATTTTATCGAAAAATACTTAAAAATTGGTAGTCCATATTGATAAATATGTCAGAAGACGTAGGAAACTGCAAAAGAGTTGGAATCCTTCAGTCTTCAAGTGTTGAAGTTTTTAAGTGATGAAGTGATTAAGTTAGCTGATTAGCTGGTTAGGTCAGACGATAGTCAGACCGGAATAACCTCCTTGGTTTATGCCGGTCTGACCTGCGGTACTGACCTAAAACGTATTAATCACGACTTAAAAGCATACTATGCTGGCTCTGAGATCAAATCAATAACAAGCGTGCTTTTAAATATGTCCGACCTTCGGTACTGACATGGACATGTGCTTAAAGCTTCTAACTTCTAACTCCCTCTCCTTTCCCCTTTCCGCAAATTTTCGGATATTAGCATTTCAAAATTTTCGACTTACAAAACGACTTTTTCATATGAAGCATAAAGCCAATAATCCAGCACTTAAAAGCTGGGTAGAAGTAGCAAAAAATTCAGATTTCCCTATTCAAAATCTTCCTTATGGGATTTTTTCAACCAAAGATAAATCACCAAGAGCTGGCGTGGCCATTGGAGATTACATTTTGGATTTGACTGAAATCCAGTCCGCTCAATTATTCAATGAATTAAACCTTCCTGAAAGAATTTTTGACAGACCCATTCTCAATGACTTCATGGAATTGGGCAAAGAAGTTACCGTTCCGGTCAGAGAAAGAATCTCTGAACTTTTGCAGCATGACAACCGGGAGCTTCAAGGCAATGACCAATTAAAAGAACATGCCTTAATTCCGCAAAAGGAAGCTAGTATGCATTTGCCCATACGAGTAGGCGATTATACTGATTTCTATTCTTCAGAATCTCATGCAACTAATGTGGGTACCATGTTCCGTGACCCGGATAATGCCTTACTACCCAACTGGAAGCATATTCCTGTGGGTTATCACGGTAGGGCTTCTTCTATCGTGATTTCAGGAACACCCTTGCATCGTCCAAAAGGACAAACTATTGCACCTGATGCCAAAAAGCCGGATTTTGGCCCAGCTAAATTGGTAGATTTCGAATTGGAAATGGCTTTCATCACCTGCGGTGGTAATACTCTTGGAGATGCTATCCCGACCAAAGAAGCTGAAAACTATATTTTCGGTTTTACATTGTTTAATGATTGGTCAGCTAGAGATATTCAAAAATGGGAGTATGTTCCTTTAGGTCCCTTCTTAGCCAAAAATTTTGGTTCTTCTATGTCACCATGGATTGTAACGATGGAAGCTTTAGAGCCATTTAGAATTGCAGGACCAAAGCAAGAGCCAGAAGTATTACCATACTTAAAATTCGCAGGAGATTACCATTTTGACATCGACTTGCAAGTGGGTATTCAACCTAAAGATTCCGAAGAAAAGGTAGTCACCAATTCCAACTTCAAGTATATGTATTGGAATGTAGTTCAGCAATTAGCGCATCACACAGTTAATGGTTGTAATATCAATACCGGAGATGTTTATGCTTCAGGAACTATCAGCGGAAATGACCCTTCTGCTTATGGTTCCATGTTGGAAATCAGTTGGAGAGGTTCCAAACCAGTCGAAATGCCAGATGGAACAGAAAGAAAATTCATTAATGATCATGATACTGTCATCATGAGAGGACATGGCGAAAAAGATGGGGTTAGAATTGGTTTCGGTGAAGTTCGGACTGAGCTACTTCCAACTAAATAACAGCCAAAGGCTGTGGATTAACCACAAAGGCACAAAGACACGAAGATTATAAAATTACTTCAGCTTTAAATTTCATAAGTTTAATTGTACGAGGATATCCAAGAAAATAACATTCTTCTTTTTGAGATTTAACGTTCCATACTAATATAATTTCTTCATGAAGCTTTGTGTGTCTTCGTGTCTTTGCGGTTAGCAATCTTCAGCTTTAACTGAAAACCTTTTGTTTTCTTTGTTTCCTATTGTGGTTCATTTTCGCTTTTTTATTTCTGATAGCTATAATAAAAAGCCTTTAATTCCTTAATTTTGCAATTAAATGTCATTTTTGAATAAAATTTAATCATATATATATGTCACTGGCAACAAAATACAATCCTTCAGATATAGAAGATAAATGGTACAAACATTGGATGGAGCAGAAGTTTTTTGCTTCAAAACCTGATCCTAAAAAGGAGCCCTATACTGTGGTAATTCCGCCTCCGAATGTAACAGGAGTTTTGCATATGGGGCATATGATGAATAATACCATTCAAGATGTATTAATCCGAAGAGCCAGAATGCAAGGAAAAGAAGCTTGCTGGGTACCAGGAATGGATCATGCATCCATAGCCACAGAAGCAAAAGTAGTAAATATGCTTAAAGAAAAAGGCATCAATAAAAATGACATCACGCGTGATGAATTCATGGAGCATGCCTGGGAGTGGAAAGAAAAATATGGAGGTATAATTCTGCAGCAACTGAAGAAATTAGGCGCTTCTTGTGATTGGGATCGTGAGCGTTTCACTATGGAAGAAGATATGTCCGCTGCCGTGATTGAGGTTTTCGTTGATCTTTATAAAAAAGGCTATATCTATAGAGGAAACCGTATGGTGAACTGGGATCCGGAAGGAAAAACAGCTTTAGCCGATGATGAAGTAAATTTCAAAGAGGTTCAGGGGAAAATGTATCACATCCGTTATAAGATTGAAGGAAGTGATGATTCTTTGATCATTGCCACTACCCGACCTGAAACCATTATGGCGGATGCTGCAATTTGTATTAATCCAAATGACGAGCGCTTCACTCATTTAAAAGGCAAAAAAGCAATCATTCCATTAATTAATAAAGCTATTCCCATTATCGAGGACGATTATGTTGATATGGAATTTGGAACAGGTTGCTTGAAAGTGACGCCCGCTCATGATATTAATGACCACGAAATTGGTTTGCGTCATAACTTAGAGGTAATTGACATCATTGCTGATAATGGAAAGCTCAATGATAAAGCGCAGATCTTAGTTGGGGAAGATCGATTTGTAGCCAGAAAGAAAATTGCAAAACTACTTAAGGAAAAAGAACAATTAGAGAAAGAGGAAGATTATACTAATAATGTTGGGCATTCCGAAAGGACCGATGCGGTTATCGAGCCTAAGCTTTCTACACAGTGGTTTGTAAAGATGGAGGAATTGGTGAAGCCGGCTTATGAAAATGTAATGAACGATAACATTAAGCTGATTCCACCAAAATTCAAAAATACTTATAAGCATTGGATGGAAAATGTAAGGGATTGGTGTATTTCCCGTCAGCTGTGGTGGGGGCAAAGAATCCCAGCTTATTTCATGCCTAATGGTGATTTTGTTGTGGCTCAAAATAATGAGGAAGCATTAGCCTTGGCTAAAGAGAAGAGTGGCGACAATAATTTAAAGGCGGAAGATTTAAAGCAAGACGAAGATGTTTTAGATACTTGGTTTTCTTCTTGGCTATGGCCTATTTCTGTATTTGACGGATTCAAAGATCCTGACAATGAAGAATTTAATTATTACTATCCGACTAATGATTTGGTAACGGGTCCTGATATCTTATTCTTCTGGGTAGCCAGAATGATTATTGCAGGCTATGAATTTAAAGGTCAATTGCCATTCAAAAATGTTTATCTGACTGGTATCGTGAGGGATGATAAAGGTAGAAAAATGTCTAAGCAACTAGGTAATTCTCCTGATGCCTTAGGTTTAATTGATAAGCACGGGGCTGATGGTGTGAGAGTTGGTTTATTGCTTTCTGCTGCTGCCGGAAATGATTTATTATTTGAAGAAAAACTTTGCGAACAAGGATGGAACTTCGGTAACAAAATCTGGAATGCTTACAGGTTAGTAGAAGGACTGGAAGTAAAAGAAAAAGATACACCAATTGAAGCAATGAAAGCTCGTGACTGGTTTGAAGCTCGCTTTCAAGATGCACTAAAGGAAATCAATGATCATTTTAGTAAGTTCAGAATTTCAGATGCTTTAATGACTACGTATAAATTGATTTGGGATGATTTCTGCGCATATTATCTTGAATTGGTGAAACCCCCTTACGGTGAAGCTATTGATAAGGAAACCTACGAAGCAACTATTGTTTTCTTCGAAGATATCCTCACGATTTTACATCCATTTATGCCATTCTTAACAGAAGAAATTTGGCATCAGATCACAGATAGAGGCGATCAAGATTGCGTGATTGTAAACCATTGGCCAATCGAAAAAAATTATAATACAGCCATCTTACAAGACGCTAAAACAGCCTTTGAATTAGTTTCACAAATCAGGAACATCAGAGCTTCCAAGGGGATATCGCCTAAAGATTCACTTAAGTTGTATGTAAAGACCAAGAGTGAAATGATCTATCAAGAATACATTTCTGTGATTGATAAATTGGCTAATATTGATGAATTGGCTTTTACTACTCAGAAAATTGATCAGGCAGTTAGTTTCTTCATCGGTTCTGATGAGTGTTTCATTCCAATGGAAGGTACAATTGATGTAGAAAAGGAAAAAGAAGAA
Source organism: Marivirga harenae (assembly GCF_030534335.1). GTDB lineage: Bacteria > Bacteroidota > Bacteroidia > Cytophagales > Cyclobacteriaceae > Marivirga > Marivirga harenae. The sequence continues at coordinate 3,981,013 of NZ_CP130565.1, forward strand.
ATCCAAAAAGAGTTGGATTACACCAAAGGCTTTTTGACCAGCGTAAAAAAGAAGTTGGAAAATGAGCGTTTTGTAAGCAACGCCCCTGATAAGGTAGTGGCAATGGAAAAGAAAAAACAATCTGATGCTGAAGCCAAGATTAAGACTTTGGAAGAAAGCTTGAAGAATTTGGGGTAATGCAAAAAGGCCCTAAGGGCTGACATATAAAGATGTGGGAAAGAGCCCAAATTAAAAGATGGATACATTGCCTTGGAAGGAACAAATATTACGCCACTTCGGGGCTATGATAACATTTGTTAGTTGTTAACACAGGGCTTCACCCAGTGTTAAAATATGTCGTCCTTTTAGGACTAAGTATGGAATCATACTTATAATATTTTGAAAAAAACAGAAAAAGCACGACTCTCATCGTGCTTTTTGCATTATCAATTAGATAGAGAATATTTTTCATCCCATCTTTTCATCGCCACCCATCAAATAAGCTTTAATATAATCGTTTAGATCTCCATCCAAGACGTTTTGAACATCGGTTCTCTCTACTCCTGTTCTAGCATCTTTAATCAATTTGTAAGGATGCAAGACGTAATTTCGAATCTGAGACCCAAAATCAATTTTCTTCTTGCCAGCTTCCACTTCACTTCTTTCGGCATTTTGCTTTTCTACTTCCATCTGGTATAGCTGAGATTTCAACATCTTCATGGCCTCTTCCCTATTTCCTAACTGCGTCCTATTAGCTTGGCATACCACTACAATTCCCGTAGGTTTATGGGTCAATTGCACCTTGGTTTCGACCTTATTCACATTCTGACCACCAGCACCACCAGAGCGAGAGGTATGTAGCTCCACATCATTAGGATGGATATCAATTTCAATGGTATCATCCACAACGGGATAAACATAAACTGACGCAAAAGAGGTATGTCTTCTTCCACCGCTATCAAAAGGTGAAATTCTTACCAAACGATGAACCCCATTCTCCGATTTCAAGAATCCATAGGCCTGTGGTCCATCAAATTCTAAAGTAACAGATTTGACACCTGCCACATCCCCTTCTTGAAAATCTACTTCACGCACTTTGTAACCATTAGATTCACCCCACATGATATACATCCGCATCAGAATCCCAGCCCAGTCATTGCTTTCTGTCCCTCCGGCACCGGGGGTTATCTGTAGCATTGCGGATAACTGATCTTCCTCTGAAGAAAGCATCTTCTTCAATTCCAGCTCCTCGGTTTTGGTTAGTGCTTTCTTGTAAGCTTTGGCTACCTCTTCCTCAGAGGATTCACCCATATCTAGAAATTCGTAATAGGTCTCTACTTCTCCATAATACTCTTCCAGCTCCTCAAAATGCTTAGTCCAGGTTTTTAAGCCTTGAATTACCTTCATGGTCTTTTCCGCTTCATCTGAATCATTCCAGAAATCGGGCTGGGCAGAAACCAATTCTAACTCTTTTACTTCTTCTACTTTTTTATCGTAGTCAAAGATACCCCCGAAGTGCTTCCACTCGGGCCTTTAAATCTTTTAAATCGTCACTAGTCATTAGGACTTTGTTTTATGTTGTTTTAAATTTAAAATTTTGAAACTCACGTAGCTATCATATAGCTTCACTGAAATTAGAAGTTATATTTTTTTGCTCAATTATTTTCCGTTTTTCTCCTATAATAGAAGTTTTGTTAGCAAACATAAAATATCTCTATAAGCAGATTAAAACCAGCTAAAGCTAGAAGTTTAACCACAAAAGAGACAAAAGAAAACAAAAGTACAGCCACAGGCTGTTTTGATTCCATTTAACATCAATAACAATCAAAGAAAATAATTCAATTTTCTTCTAATCTCATTTCACAAAACCACACAGACGTTAAAAAATAACTTTAGTTATTTTGCTTTGTGTTCTTTTGACTCTTTTGTGGTAAGATTTTGCTAACAGTTTTACAGAGTAGCAATCATTTCCATCTAACCACACTATATCTTATTTTTGCCAACGCTGGCCTCCTATTTTGTCCTCCAGTCCGCTCTCTTCGAGCCAATTTCAATTAATCATTCTACCGGTATGCCATTTAAAAATTCTTCTATAAGAATCTGAATCTACAAAGTTTCTTACAGCAGATAGACACATAGATTTAAACAGTGGAAGACAATAAGTTTTATCACTATTTTATCAATTACACCCCAAAGTATTCAAGTAAAGTGACAATGATTTTAATTAAAAAACAATTGTAATTACTGCGTCTTGCCCTCCAGGTGGCTGGTTAAGGACCATAAAAAATGCCGCATAATCGTTCATTATACGGCAAAATCAATATTTTTACTATATACTAAAGCTTAAAAATCCAGTCGAATTTGTCTTCTGCTTCACCTAATTTAATTGCGTCCATTGCTTTCAATACTTTATTAGAAAATTTCCTTTCTTCAATAGCCGGTAAAGTATAATCAACTCCATCGTGACCGATCAAAGCAATATGTGCAATTGTGGCGGCTGTCCCGGCACCAAATGCTTCTTGTAAAGTTCCTTTTTTGGCAGCTTCAATTACTTCATTAACACTAATTCTTCTTTCCTCTACCTTCATCCCCCAGTCTCTGGCTAAGGTCAAAACTGAATCGCGAGTAATTCCTCTTAAAATAGTAGAGCTTGCTTCAGGGGTAATTAAAGTATCATTGATGACGAACATAATGTTCATTGTCCCCGACTCCTCTATATATTTGTGTTCAGTAGCATCAGTCCACACCAATTGGTGATAACCTTGCTTTTGTGCCAATTTAGCTGGATATAAGGACCCTGCATAGTTTCCCGCAGCTTTCGCATAACCAGTACCGCCTTTAGCCGCTCTGGTAAATTCTGTTTCAATTTTCACCTTCACTGGCTCACTATAATAAGCACCAACCGGGCAGGTGATAATCATAAATCTATATTTTTCCGATGGCTTGATTCCGATATAATCATCCATTGCAAAAGCAAAAGGGCGAACATAAAGTGCTGTATTTTCTTTGTTCGGAATCCAGGCGCTATCCAAATTCAATAGTTCAGTCATGGCTTGGATGAAGAGCTCTTCAGGCACCTCCGGGATGCACATTCTTTCAGCCGATTTGTTTAACCTTTTGGCATTGGCCTCAGGTCTGAAAACCACAGCCTCACCTTTACTATTCTTGTAAGCTTTTAATCCTTCAAAAACAGACTGTCCATAGTGAATAACACTAGATGCAGGAGCCATAGAAAGATCTGCATAAGGCACGATTCTTAAATCGCTCCACTGACCATCTTCATAGTCCGCAATGAACATATGGTCAGAATAAACTTTCCCAAAAGGGATATTGTTAAAATCCACCTCATTGATGCGGGAATTCTGAACTTTTTGTATAGAAATATCTAAAGTATCTAACATGATGGTCGGTTTAGTTTAAAATTGCACAAAAGTACAAAATAAAGGGCTCTTTTGCAATTACTTTTTTGGTACCCAGGGCACTTCATTGGCATTCAATTCTTGGGTTAACTTGCGTGAAAGCACAAATAAGTAATCCGACAATCTGTTCAAATAGGTGATTATCAAATCATTGACTTCCTCATGTTCTTTCAAGGCCACCACTCCCCGTTCAGCTCTTCTGCAGACTGTTCGTGCAACATGTGTAAAGGAAACCAGTTGATGCCCTCCTGGCAAAATGAAATTTTTCATAGCTGGTAAGCCATCGTTCATTTCATCTATCACTTTCTCCAATCGCTCCACATCCGATTCTGCAATATCCGGAATAGGAAATTTACTCTCCCCCGGCTCTTTTGCTAATTGCGAACCAATAGTAAACAAGCGATCTTGAATTTCTATGAATAATAAATTTCGCGATACATTTTCTTTATGGTCGCGCAAAACGCCCATCCAAGAATTTAATTCGTCCACATTGCCATAAGCATCAATACGTAAATGTGCTTTGGAAACCCGTGAACCACCCAATAAAGAAGTTTTACCTTTATCTCCGCCTTTGGTATATATTTTCATGTGTATATTGTTTATAATTTACGACCACATGACAACTTTTGATAAAAATTCAACTTCAGCTAGTGTGGTATTCGAAGTAGGATTTTTATTGTTAATTTTATTTTATGTAGTCATTTGTCAATTTGCAAATATAGAAGAAATGCTGGGAAGAAATTAGAGGTTGAGCGTGAGAAGTTGGAGTAGGACCAAAAGATTTCGCATCATCGTTTCTGCTAATAAATTCTGTAATTTATCTTAAAAATGTACTGTAGGGCGACATTTTGCATTCAATACCTTCAAACTCCTTACTTTTCAAGTATAGTCTTATAGGAATTAAGGAATGCATTGCCAATACTTTTGCCACCAAAATTACGCAGAAAGAACCCCAAAAAGCCTGGGGCTGTAATATTACTAATTGTAATATCAAGCTCCACAGTGTCGGCCTTAGCTTCAAAATTTTCCACAAAATGAGAAGTTGTGGTGAGCTTGCTGGTAATATATTCTTCATCGAATTCTATTACTATTCGATTTTCTGATTTTAAAACCGAAAAATTGGTTCTTTTCATAAGCCCTTCGCTCGTTTTTATGCTTACATAGTCATCACCATGTTCAATCAATTCAATGGTTGTCATGCCAGGATATACACTAATGAGATTTTTATAGTGCTCTCCCAAATTTCCGATTGATCTGTTAACATTTTCAATATCACAGGCAATCTTAGTTGATTGCTGAAACCAAATATTATCTCGTGTTTTGTCCATAATAACTCCTATTAATATTAAAACAATGGGTGCTGAAATTAAAAATATTTTCGTTTTCATTGCTCATTCCTTTTAAATGCTTTAAAAAATCGGTTTTCCTGTGACTAGAGAAAAATCTCCATTAGACATCGGATGTGACCACTATCTGTCATCATTTATACTCGACATCAATTTCATCAAAGTAAAACTTAGAAGAATTTGCTGAAGTTTTAAGAGTATAGCGCAGCCCCTTATCAACACTAAAAAACGACAAAAGCTAGTCTTGTAGTTGTCTTGAAGTATCTACATTACTAATATACTGTAATAAAAAAGATTTTTTTATATAAGAAGGTGAAAATTCATGGGTAGACGTTTACAAGCCTTAGAGGAAGATAATAAGAAGATCACACCAGAGGACAAAGCTGTTGAGTAAGTCTAGTTCTGGCCTTTATGCATTTGCTTTTCGTGCTCTCCAAACCAGCTTGGAGCAGGAATTTCATTATCGTGGATATATGTGACTATTGCTTCAATCTGAGGTTGATCCAAGGCGGTCTTTGGCATTAAACCAAATCTTTTAATAGGTCCTTTCATCATCGCTGCATCTTTAGAAGGATTAAAAGCGAAAGAAGTCATTTTCTGTATAAATTCTGCTCTATTAGATGTAGCGCTTTTATATCGTTTTTTTATACCTGCAAGTGGCGGTGCAAGTAATTCGTCATGTGAACTGCTCTTTGGATCATGGCAGACGTAGCAATTTATTGCAAGTAAATTTGATGCTGAGTCAGACGTTATGGAAGAGGAATGGAGAGGCTCTTGATTCAATCCAGCAATACTCTCCTGCTTAGTATTTTGACAAGCAAAAGTAGCCAGCAATGTAAAAAAGAGAACTATCATTCCTGTTAGGCCAATTTTATTTTTTAAACTCATTTTCATATAGATTTTATATTTTTCTTAAACTCAATTGATGATTGCATCATATTCTTCTTGCGTTAAATATTGCGGCTGGTATGTCACTCCTTGATTTGCCAAGTTCTTAACGAACGACCTAAGATGATTTTCAGATCCCTGCATTAAGTTATTATAAACTGCTTCGATATCTTGATTGTCAACAAAAGCCTCTAATGCATTTTTAAGGTCTAGAATATCAATTTCCTCTATTGCAGCGCCTACCTTTAAAGCTTCGATGATACTTTGCTGACCAGTTTGCGTTAAGTCATCATATAATTGCTGGATATCATAATTAAAAAAAACACCTGATTCCTTCCTTGCTGCTGGGTCTTCTAAGTCATATCTGTTGAGCAGCATTAATACAGCATCCATATGGGATTGTTCGCTGGATGAAATATTATCAAATAGTGGTCTTGACCATTTTAGGTAAAGATAGTCGTACACATCCCTGGCTAATTTTTCTTCTTCTCGCATAAATAAAAGCGAAGATTGCTCACTCTCGCTCAGCGGTTCCAGCGGAAAGCCATCAATCATTTGGCTAAACTCGTCATTAACTTGCGGAACAATTTCATCATTTGCAGTATTACACGAAATAATACCTAAGGGTAGAAGAAAAAGGATATAGAAAGATAGCAATCTCATGATTTTTAGCTTTAGTACGTATGTAAGTTAAGACTAATAATATTGAGAAAGGGTAACTCTTGTTACACCTAGGCGAGTTTAAAATCTTTATCAAATACTGCTTAAACAACACTTGACCAAGCAAAACACAGCTAAATCCCTACATTGAATGTGAATTAGCTCCAATCAGAAGAGGATCAGTTAAAACAAGAAGAACACGATTATATCCCTCCCGGAAGAAAATATCAGCCAGACGCCTAAACTAGGAGACCTTCGGCTGGAAAATACATTCTTTACATGCATAAAGTCGGGGGCAATGCCAATTCCTTTCTTAATTCTGCATCAAAATTTTCTTGGGTTAATCCCACATTACCCAAAAGATCCCAAACATCATCGGCTCCACCTAGCAATTCCAGCAGTCCTACTTTTCCATATAAACGATAAGTTCTTTCACATATCAGAGCGCCTATCATATAGGGAATGGAGGTTTCACCCGCAAAGAATCGTTCGAAAGGCTCTAAATGTTGTAAAAAGTCAATCTCAGGATGCTTCTGGACATGACTTCTTAAGTTCGCTTTATGCCACGAATAGCTAAATACTCTACTTCCCCCTACATAGGTCGCCATTCCTTCATCGATTAGTGGAGTACCCGAAAGAACTAGTGCACTACTGTAAAGATGCATTATCTCGTGGGTGTAGTATTCCGAACTATTCCCTGAAAAAACGATGTTAAAGGTAGCAGCTAAACCACCTCCCCCTTCCCTATACATAATCGGGTTGTAATCAAAGCCTTTGATTTGAAACAGTTCCTCAAGGCCGGTGCATGAATAATAAGTGATTGGCATAGGATCGGTATCAAAGAATTCACAAATTTTGCTAATGTCCTCAAGCTGCTTTTCAGCCTCCTCCTCATTGAAATCTCTATCTGGCGAGATAACATATTCTATACTCCCTCTCTGAATTTTTTCCCAGTTCCTGGTAAAGTAAGGAAGTGGATGACTAAACAGTATGCCAGTGTCCGTTTTGTTGGCTACAATATTGAAAATGCTCTTGAGGGTATTTGCATTTGTGGTATCATTATGACCGATGAAAGCCAATTTAAGCAACTTCTTCTTTTCCTGCTCAGTACTGCCAATTTCCATTAAACTCGGCTGATAATAATATAAAGCGCTGTCTTTATGTTCAATTTCGTAAATATCTTGAAAGGGAAACCAAAATGTATCAAAGTCTTCTGCTAACCAATATTCATTCTCCTTGAAGGAATCATTCTTTGTTTCAAGAAACTTCTTCAGGCTGCTAATAATATCTTGATTTAAGGGGATTTCTTGATCAATAGAGGAAGAGATGCTTAATTGAGTGGCCTGTGGATTATCAGTTTTTTCCTCTTGAGTACATGAAAAAATAATTAATAGTAGAAAGATGATTAAGAATTTCTTCATTTTATCCGTTTCTGTTCCTGTCAAATCCAATAATAACCACAAAATACTAAAAAAAGCAAGCGAACAATTTAATTACAGCTAATTGACTTACAGATTAAGCAATCCTAACTTCATTTAAAACACCATTCTTAAACCAACAGCTTGCATATTAGCTACAAATTTCAAGCTATACTTTGGCCTGCTATAGCTGATGCTTTCCAAGGAATTATTATAGATATCAACAGCTTTCTTCATATTTTTTGAGTAGCTAATGGAAAGCGGAATTGCCAATACCATCGCACCTGCTCCAATTGCAGCCAGGTTCCAATTAGGATCGCCACCTGCGATCTGAGACCCAACAGTCCAGCCCATCAGAAAACCACCAGCACAGTTTAGCACTGTAGCCATAACCCTATTCATTTTAGCTTCTTCAAGGAGTACATAAGCGTCAGAAAGCGTGTCCAATTTACTTTCCAATTGTTTTGCACTAAGAGGACGGTCCTCTTGATAAAACTTATAGCTCCCCACTGCTTTTTTATATTCTATTTTTTGAGCATGAATTGAACCTATCAATACAGCTCCTAATATGCAGATTAAAACTAGACTTTTCATCCTTTCAATCATTACTAATCAAAACACATAGATAATAAAATTTAAGCCAAGAGCTCGTATAACTTTATAAAAATTGATGCCAATCGCTTCATGACTTGTTTGATGCACTGTCTGAAAATAAGTAACTGAAAAAAGTTTCAATTTCACAATATCCTTTTTTTCAAAGGAATCCTGTCTTCCCTGCCCGGATATCTTGGCTAATCGAAGTATTGAATTAATTAAAAAAAGATTGAAAAATCATTAAACGAGCATAAAGTAAGGATAAAATAAATTAATTATTAGTTTTATTCATGGCTAACACGCCCACTTTCGCCTAAAGTGAAAAAGTGCGCTGGACGGTAAAATGGCGGGCAGGCGATGGCCCTAGTGGGAAGTAGCATCATTATACTTAGATTTTTTGCATACTTTTTCATCAATGGAAAAAGTATGAAAGGAAAAGCTATCATATATATTGCTTTCAGAATGCTTAATGCCACTTTTGAAAATTTAAGGTAGAAAACAAATCACTGAAACATGTTTCAATTTTACAATATCCTTTTTTCAATAAGATCATGCAAAGCTTAAGCTTGTTAAGCTAAGACTTTCTTACTGCCAATAAAGGAAAAAAGAAAAAGACACCTACCATTGAAAAAATCAAGCCCCCGATAGTGCCTACCGCTAAAGAAAACCAAAAGACCTCATTTTGTCCGCTCATGACAAATGGAATTAAACCAAAGCAAGTAGAGAATATAGTCAGCAATATCGGAGCCGCCTTGGTACTTACTGACTTGAGAAATCCTCTGCTATTTTGCACTTTTCTATTAGTGAAATCATAGAGAATATAAATCCCTGCATTTACGGTCAATCCTCCTAACATCACAAATGCGGCATAACCGCCTTGGTCAAAGTAAAATTCAAACCAACCAAAGGTGAGGAACAAACCAATAAAGGAAAGCGGGATCAACAGCAAAATATAAAAAGGCAGTTTAAAGCTTTCAAATAAAATACTACAAATAAAGAAGATAGCCACTATCAGCAATAACAATAATGAGTACTGCTTTTTGGCAGCATCCGAGCCCCAGCTGTAGGACTGCTTTTCAGCACTATAGCCTAAAGGCTTGATTTGATCATAGGTTGTCAATACCTCCTCTAAGTATTTGCTTCCAAAACGAGAAGATCCGTAATACTCAAAGCTCAACACCCGGATATAGCTACGGTTTTCTTTATAAATCGCATTGACGGTACTTTCCAGCTGCAGCTTACTCAAATCTCCTGTAGGAATTCTTTTGCCTGCATAATCCAAACTGTATTGCTCCAAGGCAAACTTATTGAAATCATCTGATTTTGCAGATGCCAATACCACTGGAAATTGCTCCCCACCGATAGGTAAATAAGCTGTGGCACCATTGGCCGGGGCATGCATTCGAATGGCATTGGTGAAATCCGAAAGGCTGATATGGTGAAAAGCCAACTCTTTCAAATCTGGGCGGATGATGTATTCCTTACTTTTCTGGTCACGCCAGCTCATCCTTTCATTGGTATTCACTTCTTGAATTCGAGGATGTTCCAACAGCATCTCAGCTAATTTATCGGCCTGATTTTCCAGTTCAAAATAATTATAGCCTTTTAAAGCCACCCTAAAGGATGGAATTCGATCACCCGAACCAGTAGAGAAGCCCTGCCCTACTCCATAGACGCTCCAATTAACTCCGCTCCAGTTCGTACTTCTGGAAGATAGTCTAGCCTTCAGCTGATATGCAAATGCGGATTTCTCATATTCTTCTTTAAAGATGATTTCGATGCTTCCGTATTGTCCCGAATAAATTTGAGTGGTGAAAATATCAATACCCTCTTGTTTGAGCAGAAAATCCTCAAAATCCTTCATAATGGTATTCATCTGCTCAAGCGTATTCCCATATGGCAATCTACCGGTAATATAAAGACGTGTTTTTTCATTTTGCCTATAGCTGGATCGCTCATAGACATTCCGCACAAAAAGTCGCAAACTACCGCCTAGCCATTTGTCAGAAATCGGTCTGATATCATCCTGATAAATATCAGAACCGATGACTTTATTGTACCATTCATGATCTTCCCATTTGGCGGGGAGCATAAAAACAGGTAAGCCAAATCCCAGCAAAAGCAGAATAAAGAAAGCTTTGCGATATTTTACCGACCAGTGAATGGCATTGGAATATCGATTAAACCAACGCACTTTTCTGCGCAGCTGTTTCATACTATTGCCATGTCGATTCTTATTTTGAGCAGTAAATAGCAAGGTATAAAGCGATGGCGTGAAAAACAAAGCGACCAATAAAGACACACCCAACAAAAGTGCTACCACTTTGGAAAAATCAACCAGATTCATTTTCTGTTCTTCTGGCAATAGGAAAACTAACAACAAAGCGGCTATGGTAGTCAATGAAGCGGCCAAAAGCGCCAAAAACAAATGACGATTTTTGTATTTGTGGATGTGATCGATCATTACAATGGCATTATCGACTATCAAGCCAAAGGAAATGGTCAGACCTGCCAGCGAATACAGATGGATTTCGATATCCAATGCCCAAACGCCTATGATGGCAAGGGAAACATTTACTAAAATACCTGCAAAAAGCACCAATAAATATCTCCAATTTCTATTGATTAGGAAAATGAACAGAATCAAAATACCAATAGATAAAATGGATCTTTCGTAGAGTTTGTCCAGTTCTTTTTCCAGATATTCGGTATCGTCATAAACCAAACGGAGTGCCACACCTTCTGCCAAATTATCTTCAATTTGATTTAATCTGGATTTGACTTCTCTAGCCAAATTGATTCGGTTTACACCCTTTCGAGCCTCCACCACTAAGGTCACAAAGTTTTCCCCATTGATTCTGTAATAGCTATTGGCTTCCTGCTCCTCTAGATTAATATCCGCTAATTCTTTTAAGCTATAGCTATTGCCTGATTCAGTTTGCGTGATTTTCAACTCTCCTATTTGCTGAATATCCTCAAACCTTTGGTCCAGCACTAAAACATATTTTTCATTGCCGGCACCTTGTGCCAAACCGGGATAACGCAACTGACCGCTTTGCTGTAGAGCCGTTCTTAAATCAGTGGGATTCAAACCATAGGCTTCCAGTTTATCAGGATGAAAATTAATGCTGATTTGCAGATTATTGGCCCATAAACCTGAAGTGCTTCTATGCCTGCAATGTTTTGGAGTGGCTTCACTATGGACTCCTGTGCAATTTCCTTTATTCTATAAGAAGCAAAAGGCCCACGGACTGTATATCTCAGAATGGTTTTGCTTTCCGTCTCCTGATCTCCCCCACTACTTTGCAGAATGGGATAGCTCACTTTTTCATCCAATTGCGGATAGACTTGTCGGATGAGCGTGGCCACTTCAAAGCGTTTATAGGCTAAATCTGCATTTTTAGAGAAGCGAAGTGTGATATTTCCGCTTCCATAACGAGACTGGGAATTGAGTTCATCCAAATCCCTCAATTGGGAAAGAATGTTTTCCAGCGGTGCTGTAGCCAGTTTCTCCACCTGCGTAGGATCTGCATTACGCACATTAAATTGCAGACTGATCTCAGGCGTCTGATAAGTAGGGTTCAGGTTGACCGACAGTTTGGGAATAAGTGCTAAACCCATTAAACTGACGACTAAAAATGTAATAATTATACGAAATGGGGTCATTAGAGGTAAAGATAGGAATTATTGGGGGATGAGAAAGGGGTAACTATAGATTTAGGTACACATTAATACCAATTTAATGCGATACAATAGTTTGGTACTAAAAAAAGTATACTGATAACCACATAAGATAAGTTAGCCTTCTAAATATATGGCATTATTGCAAAGACTGGTAATCTGAAAAAAGTCAATTGATCTAAATTATAAATTCAAGTAAATCGCTATTCTTCAATTTCTAAGATCTAATCCATAGCTTGTGAGGTATTTAGCCTCAGAATCAGGATTGAATGGAATAGTGGATATTACATGGTCCTGATAATCTAAAAGATTGAAAAAATCTACTTTATCATAATAGATCGTATCAGATTTAAACTTCTTGTAGGCTAAATAAGGATCTGGTTTTCGTTCACCAAAATAAGAACCCGTATTGGTAAAGTACGTAAAAACCAATTCTTTGCTATGCTCATCCACATAAAAATCCATCACCTGATCCTTGATAACTTGTTTCCCTGCTACTAGAACCTTTTCTTTATTAGGAATGACTTCAAAGTCCAACTTCACCTTTTGTTTAAGGAATCCCTGGAAGCCAAATTGATACAGCTGGCTGCTTTCTTTCTTAAGAATATAAAATGCGTTTTTGGTCAATTGATGCCTAATCCCATGATTAGCTAATATAAACCCTGGTATTGCTTGATCATTATCCTTAGTGAAATCACCAAAAGTAGATTTCAATTGCCCACTAAGGTCGAAAATACCCACCAACTCGACTCCTTTGTATCGCTTACTTTTTGTCAATCCCAAATAAAAAATTTGCTGTCCTTCATTCCATTGAAAAAGACTTTCACCCATATCCCCCTCTATTTCGTAACGACCTATTTCTAAGGGAATCTCTTTTATGAACTTCCCTTCTTTATCAAAAACAAGTAAAAGTTTTGACTGGGAAGAAAGCAAAAAAACACGATCACTTCCCACTGAAAACTCATTGATTTTAATGGGCCTTTCAGAAAATTGATATTTAGTACGAGAAGAGTCTTGAAGGTGATATGCATCTACATGATTCAAATCATTTGCTTTCAAGTAAAGAACATCACCAATTAAAATCTCTTTGATGAAGAAATTGCTTTGCATGAAGATCTCGTCTTTTATCTTCTTAGCATCTTCAAAGCTTACTAAATCTACTCTCTCAATTTTTATACTTTCAACAGATGATTTGGACTCAGTAATCTTGCAGGATGAAAAGGTCACTAAAGCAAAGATTAATACATAACGGAATATGATCATATTTTTTTTTATTAGAAGCACCTTACTGAAGACTTCTGGTGCAGTAGAAAAAAGTAGCTACCCCATGAAACTGAAATCTAAAAATGTGATAATTATACGAAACGGGGTCATTAAGGGTAAAGATAGGAATTAATGGCAATGAGAAAGGGGTAAACTAGAGTTTAAGTTTATCAAAAATATTTAAAATCACTAATCAAAATTGCCCAAAGAAAACTGAGCACTCAACAAAAACTGTCTTGGTCTCATTTGAAATTGGTTAAGCACATAAATATTAGCATCTGCAAATACTGAAATATAGTTTTGATTATTCAATAGATTCCTACATTCGAAGGTTAAGTCAAGGCCTATCTTATTAAAGATGTAATTGTATGATAAATTTAAAAATTGATTAAATCCTGTATTCTCTCCTGAAATAAAATTATTATTGACCTGATATTGGCCTCTGAAATATTGACTTTCACTTGCAAACACGTCTAATAAAAGCTCATGCTTTTCTCTTCTTAAAAAATTGGCACTTACTTCATTAAGTTCATTGGAAAAAAAATCTTGTTGAAAAGCATAATCATATTCTATAAAGGAAGTCAGAGAACCTTTTGCTCCTACGCTATAATTAAAATTGCTATTTCCTACATCTGTCTTGCTACCGTTTAAAATTCTTGGACTCCGCATTTGCATGGCAGTCGAATTAACAAAAAAAGTAGTCTTAATGGAATTGAAATACTTGCTTATGTCCAATGATACCATTTGTCTGGTTGAATTAATCTCATCTTCCAATGAATTAACAATGGACGCTCCTTGCTGAGAATAACTATAGCTTTCTTGAATGTTGGAATTCATCCGGCCATATCTGTAGCGAAAAGACCAAAAGAAGGCTTTAATAGGATTTCGATATTGAATATTTCCTCCAATAGTTTGTGATTGAATTTCTTCCAGAGGCGTTTCAAACCTCAATAAATTACGATAAGATCTTAAAATATATCCACTGTGAATCCTGTTTGCATTGCCAAATTCATTTTTGATTGCTGCATTGAAATTTGCTTTCCAAAAGTTGTTGAATTTGTAGTGCGCATTGAATTCAGGCTCGAGATTTAAACGAGTAAAATTGTTTTCTTGAGTAGCTAAACCATTGCCTTTAATCCAGAAGTTCCTGTAAAACAAAGGGAGGTTAAAAGTCAGAATCCACTTTTTATATGCATATTCTGTCTTAATATTTAAATAAGGAGAAAGATTAATTAAGCTCAAATCATTTGATCTTAAGGAATCTGAAGACTCTTCACTTTCATTCTCCGCATTAATTTCTGAATTTAAGTCCTCTGATGATAGGTTAAATCCCATCTCAGGATTCACTAATAATCGTCCGAACTTTTTTGACATGCTCATTTTATTTTTTGTATCCAAAATATCTTTATTCAGATGCTGGATAGCTATTGGAGTATTCCCAATTACATTCGAGAAAACCGCAGGATTGACACTGAGTAATTCACTATTTTTGATATAATTAGAACTGGATTTAAAAGTAATCAAAGAATTAAAAACCTTTTTAATTGCTAAAATATCATTCCGAATCCATAAATGAGACTGATCTAAATCCTGATTAAAATCTGACTGATTGGTAAGATTAAGTGAACCAAATTTATTATCTACAGTAGAATTAATGGAAATGCTCTGTTTGTAATAGCTACTACTTATATTTTTCTCTAAAAATAGTGCCCCCTTTATAACATTTGAATTAAACTCATTTCTCTTATTCTCTGATAACTGAATGCTATCATTGGGTGTAAATATTTGGGTTTCTGTACTGCCATTTAGTACTTTCACTGCATCCAAGTAATTAATATTGCCTTTTATCTCCCATTTTTCATTGACTTTTCTCAAATAATTAATACTTCCCAAGTGCGATTGATTATCTAACCAAAATTTTTCATTAAATGGAGGTTGGTTAATAGATTGAACTTCCAGGAGATAATCTTTTCGTCCAAAATTTAAACTAGAAGATCGAAAGGATTGCAGTTCTCTTTCTAGATTATTACCAGTATTGTTTGATTGAAAAGAAGCTATCACTTGTTGTTTCCTATTAAATAACATCGGACTGACGTTGGCTCCCCATAAAGCCGGACTTAAACCTCCGCCCAATTTCCCACTCCCGGTTAGTGTGACATTTTTATTGAGCTTAATATTTAATGAAGTTTTATTAGAAAAAACCAAACTATCATAAATTCTAATCGGTTGATGGTTTTCCAATATTTGAACATCGCTTACTGCATCTGCCGGTAAATTATTATTGGCTAAATTATATCTACCTTCTAATAGGTCAAGTCCATCAATATAATATTTTTCGATAGGCTCTCCCATATAGCTTACACGACCATCACCATCCACTGATATGCCCGGTAATTTTCGCAATACATCGGCTATCACTCTATCCTGCTGGCTTTTAAATGCATTGACAGAATAATTGATGGTATCTCCAAAATCAATAATGGGAGGTGCTTTTAATTTCACCTCATCTAACTCCACCACATCCTCTATCATTTCAAAGTTAATCTCCCTTGAAGCGTCCACAAAGATTGACTTTTTGGACTTTTTATACCCGATATAAGAAACTTCTAA
Source organism: Marivirga harenae (assembly GCF_030534335.1). Lineage (GTDB taxonomy): Bacteria > Bacteroidota > Bacteroidia > Cytophagales > Cyclobacteriaceae > Marivirga > Marivirga harenae. The sequence continues at coordinate 3,996,871 of NZ_CP130565.1, forward strand.
TGTTACACTATCTGCCAAGTCAATGGGAATTTGATAATTGCCATCCTTATCGGTTATACCAAAATCTATAATTTTGGCGCTGTTCATATTTTTCAATAAAACAGATGCCCCTATGAGCAATTCTCCTCTTTCATTTTCAACTTTACCAAAAATTTTGAATTGTGCATAAGCATTGGTTAAACCAATACTGAAAAAAACTATTATGGTAAAAAATATTCTCATTCCAGCTCAATAGGATTATTGGCTGAAGACTTCTTTGGTTTTCCACTCATTTGAGAAAAGAGTCTTTTGGCCATGGCTTCGGAATTGGCTTCATAATTTTTCGTCATTTGCTTGTATTCTTGCTGGGTAAGTAATTGATAATCCTCATTTAGCAGATTTCTCTTAATTTCATAATTTCCTTTTTCCAAACCGACCAGATCAAACTTATAATGCTCTTGGGTATCATAAACAGATATAATAAGTCCCGGCAAACCATAGAATTTATAAGGGCCGTCACTAATAGCTATTTCCAGATCAAACCATGCTATATAATCTCTACCTGCATAAGATGCGGTAGCTTTTTGACATTGATAGCCATTGATCTTTTTAGTTTGATTGCCAATAGTCCAATCCATCAAATTTAGTGGCTGATAATATTTATATAGTCTAGCCATCATTTCTGTTAAAAGTTCCATCTTAGACTCTTGATAGATTTTATTCACTTTTAAATGAGTTTTTACTCGTGGTGCTGCCAAAGCATTTTGAACTACCTCTTCAGTGGTCATATTTCCTTTCTGAATTTCCAGAAAGGAAGTATCATTAAGCGCATTATTATAACTTAAGAATTGAGACATTTCATTATTGAAATATAATAAAAATGTCTCCGACTCTATATTTTTGTCATTTGTGGAATCTGGTTGATAGATGAGCTCATAAGTGGCTTTAAAGCTAGTTTGAGCCAGAGGTGTCATATTTTGAGCTAGGAACGATACAGTAATGAAGAGAAAGCAAACTTTCATACTTTAAAGTCTTAATTTGGTTGAATATTCCAATATAATAAATACTTACTAAAATAGGACTAATCATTATTCTATTCCAGCTCAATAGGATTATTGGCTGAAGACTTCTTTGGTTTTCCACTCATTTGAGAAAAGAGTCTTTTGGCCATGGCTTCGGAATTGGCTTCATAATTTTTCGTCATTTGCTTGTATTCTTGCTGGGTAAGTAATTGATAATCCTCATTTAACAGATTTCTCTTAATTTCATAATTTCCTTTTTCCAAACCGACCAGATCAAACTTATAATGCTCTTTGGTATCGTAGACAGATATAATGAGTCCCGGCAAACCATAGAATTTATAAGGGCCGTCACTAATAGCTATTTCCGGATCAAACCATGCTATATAATCCCTACCTGCATAAGATGCGGTAGCTTTTTGACATTGATAGCCATTTATCTTTTTTGTTTGATTACCAATCGTCCATTTCATTAGATTAAGTGGCTGATAGTATCTGTAGAGATTTGTCATCATCTCCTGAAGAATTTCCATTTTGGACTCCCCATAGACCTTATTAACCTTCAATTTAGTCTTTGTCCTGGGTGCTTCAAGTGTTCTCTGAACTAATTCTTCATTACTCATCTTACCTTCATGAATCTCTAAAAATAATGAATCTCTTACAGCATTATTATGGCTTAAGAATTGAGACATTTCATTGTTGGCATATAACAAAAACATCTCTGATTCCTTGTTTTTACTATTAGTAGAATCTGGTTGATGGATAAGCTCATAAGTAGCTTTAAAGCTAGATTGTGCGATAACTTCAGAGGAAAAACCTGAAAGGAAAATCAATTTAAGTATTAAGTAGGTATGTTTCATTTTAAATAAGGTGAAATTGTTAAAGTAATAAAACAAGCTAGTGAAACTCACTAGCCTGTTAAGGTTTATATTAATTCAGCTTTTTTTCTCGACCACCTTCACAAAAATAATTATGTGCCCATTCAATGTTTCTCACAAGGTTTGCTTGATTCTCTCCACAGACAGGTCCTTCAACACCACAAGATAAAGTAACATAAGCACAGGTTGTTCTCATTTCCTCAGCAGGTTTAATATCAGAATTTGCCATGGAAGAAATAGAGGTTAATATAAGACCTCCTACCAAACTGAAAAATAACTTTTTCATAATATATAAATTTTAAGGTTAAAAATAAATTAAACACCAACCCTAAATACTAAATCATGAAAAAAACCTTTCTTGAACAACCAAAGGCCTAATAAGGTGGGACAAGTCAAATTTCTTCACTCTGCAGGTTTTGCTCGAAACAGCTTTTGCTAGCGGGTGCTGTTTAGAATCAGTTACTACATTTTATAGTAATACTGAGTTGATATTGTAAATCAAAAAAAAAAAAAAAACGAAAAAGCAAAACTTATTACATTAGTTTTTGTCACAAACTAAAAGCTTATTTAAATAATTATACTTCTATGAAAATATTACAATTTCGGTCTGATCCCTAGAAATAAATCTTAATTCTTTCATCAAATAACAATTAGAGGAGTTTTTGCGAGCATATATGACTATTTTAGTTAATTCAACCTAATTATATAGTAGGTTTAAATATTCAAATAATGGCTCTATTTGTACATATGATTTCTTATTAAAAACCCGCATATAAAAACAAGGAGATAAACTAATAGCAGAAAACATTTCATTTAGTTTAAACCAATTTGTTTTGATAATAAACTAGCAATATAGTAGCTTTATGTTTGAACCAAAATCGATATGTCAAAAAAAATATTTTTACTGTTCATCTCCATCGCATTCTGGGCTTGTTCTAAAGAAGAAAAGATAGATGAAAAAACCGCTACAGAAAATGTCAATAATACACCTCCCAACACTATGGTCACGGTCGATACTGCGATCAGTTCCCCTTTCTACTTATTAATCGAAAGCTCAGGTAAAGTAAAAGCGCATAAAGATGTCACAATTTTAGCGGAAACAAACGGCACTATTCAACAAGCCCATATTAAATCAGGACAAAAAGTTTCAGCGGGCGAGGTATTAGTTCGGCTAAATCCTGAAGAAGCGCAACTACAGTTGCAGTCTGCTGAAATCAAATTTGAAAAAGCCAAACTAGAATTTGAAAATAGCCTCATCGGTTTTCCGAAGTTAATTGCTCAAGAGAATCCGGAGCAAGACAGCCTTTACCAAAAACTAAAAATCGGGAGTGGCCTGCAAGAAAGCAGCATTCAACTTAAAGAAGCTCAATTGGCACTTCAGAAAACAGTGATTAGAGCACCATTTTCAGGTACTTTATACGATGTGCAGGCTTTCAAAGGCAAAAGTGTGAAAGTTGGGGATGAATTATTCGCTCAATTTAACCATCGACTTTTAGTTGAAGTCAACCTATTAGAATCAGAAGCATTAAATCTGAAAGAAGGTATGCCGGCAGCAATTCGAAATCCTGCCATGGACGAAAGTTTTACAGGCGAGGTGTACAGCATCAATCCAAAAGTAGATGAAAATGGTTTGGTGCAAACGCATATTCTATTGAAAGGAGAACATGCCCTTTGGCCGGGTATGAACGTGGAAGTAGAGATTAGAATCCCGAAAGGCGAACGATTGCAAGTGCCGAAAGGCAGCTTGGTATTGCGTTCAGGAAAGCCGGTTGTTTTCTCAGTGGAAAAGGATTTGGCAAAATGGAATTATGTGGAATTCGGATATGATAATGGCAAAATGGTAGAAATCACGGATGGCATAAAAGCCGGAACGGTGGTGATTACCAATAACAACTTGCAGTTGGCACATGATGCCCCGATCAGCATTCAAAATTCGGATAAATAATGACCCGCTATTTCATCCAAAGGCCTATAGCCGTCATCATGACTTTCGTTGCGCTTATTGGATTAAGCGTGTTGGCATGGCTCAATAGACCTGTTTCTCTTTTACCCGATATTGATGTACCTGAAATGGCCATCAGAGTCGATTATGCCAATGCCTCTCCCGAAGCTGTAGAAAATAACATTCTCAAGCCCATGCGGGAATCTTTGGCTACCATGCAGGGTTTGTCTGATTTACAATCTACAGCATCAAATGAAAATGGCTTGCTTCGCCTACGGTTTAACTATGGGCAACGAATGGATTTGGCTTTTGTGGAAGTCAATGAGAAAATTGACCGACTGACGGATCAATTTCCTGCTGATATGTCCCGACCAAGGGTGATAAGAGTGAATTACACCGATATCCCGATAGCCAAAGTTCAGTTGATTCCGAAAGATGAAGCCAATATGGTAGAAAGCTCAAGGTTGGCAGAAAATGTCATAAAAAAGCGAATCGAACAAATAGAAGGCATTTCACTGGTCGATTTAAACGGAACGGTGGATGAGCAGATCAAAATCATTCCAGACCTAAAAGCATTGGAAAGAGCTGGATTGGAAATAGAAGCCATTTCACAAGCCATTCAATCGGCTAATCAAGAATTGGGCGGAGTAGAAGTAAAAGATGGGCAATACCAATATTATATGCGCATGGCCGGCAGATTAAATAATGCGGAAGATATTGCGTCTATTCCTGTCAGAATCAATGAGGATAAATATATTCCTATTCGCCAATTGGCAGAAGTAAAAACCGCAGAGGAGAAGGTCAGCGGATTTCATTTCTTCAATCAAAATAGAGGCATTGTGATGAACATTCATAAGCAACCACAAGCGGTGATGACAGAGCTGATGCCTGAAATAGAAAAATCCATTGCCCAATTTAGGAAGGACTATCCCACTTTGGAAATCGCCATGACCCAAGATCAATCGGTCTTCTTAAAAGCAGGAATCAATAATTTGCAGGGAAGTTTATTATTTGGAGGGCTATTTGCTTTTGCAGTACTCTTCCTTTTTATGGGTTCTTTTCGCTTGCCTGTGATTATGGGAATTAGCTTACCATTGTCACTGATTTTATCCTTTCTTTTTTTTGAAATATTTGGATTGAGTATCAATATCATTTCTTTAAGTGGATTAGCACTAGGGCTGGGAATGCTAATTGACAATGCCATTATCGTATTGGAAAACATCAGCCGAAAACGCATGGAAGGCCTCAACCTTTTGGATGCTTGTGTAGCAGGGGTTGGAGAAGTTCGAGGCGCATTGATCAGTTCGGTATTGACCACTTTAGCCGTTTTTGTTCCTTTGATTTTCTTAAGTGGCGTAAGTGGTGTTCTGTTCTTTGATCAAGCCGTATCTGTAGGCATTATTTTGACGGTTTCTTTAGGCGTTTCCTTTGTTTTGCTCCCCCTACTCTATCGTTTATTCTTTGAAAAGAAAAAGGATTTTAAGAAGGAGGACAGCCGATTTTTTAAAAGATTGCTTAGCGGATTTGAAAAGTCGCACCACTGGTCCTTTCGGAATACAACATTGAGCTTTTTCTTGATTTTGTTGATTATTCCCTTGGGATTATGGGCTTTTTGGAGTTTAGAGCAAAAAGGTCTGCCCGACATCACCAGAACAGATGCTGTAGTGAAAATCAACTGGAATGAGCCGATAGATGTAGCAGAGAATGCCAAAAGAACGCAGAAGTTATTACAATCACTCGATTCTCAATTCCAATTTAGCGAAACTGATGCCGGCATTCCGCAATACTTATTAAGCTTAGAAAATGCCGAGCTGCAGGAAAGTCTAATCTATTTGCAATTTAAAAATGAGGATATCAAAAAAGAGACCCTACATGCTTTGGGCAATCGTGTAACGCAATCTTATACCAAAGCATCTTTTGAAACCGAGAATGCCAAAAATGCTTTTGATATGCTCTTTGCGAGTGATGCACCCTATTTCAGGGTGCAGTGGCAAGATCCCGGCCTGAAAAATGCCAATCCTGAAAGTATCAAGCCAACTTTGGAAAGTTTCCCAACTGATGATTTTCAATTAGGTCCTTCATTAGAGGAAGAAAGCAGTATGATTTTGACCATAAAGCAACAAGAGTTATTGCGATATGGCATTGCTCCTGAACAGATTATCAATCAACTGCAAAGAGTTTTGGGTGATTATAAGATTTCAGAATTAAAGCAGTTTGCTGTCATCACGCCAGTGGTTTTAGAAACAGATGAAAAAGCTTTTGAGGATTTACTAACAGTGGCTAAGGTAAGAAACAGTGAAGGCAAGAGTTATGCTTTGAAAAATTTCGTGGAATATGATTGGGGCAATAGATTAAAGAAAATTACCGCAGATGTGTCAGGCACTTATTTTTCTGTAAACTTATCAGAAGAAGCGGTTCAGGAGAATCCGCACACCTTAACTGCAGAAATCAATCAGTGGGCAAGTGATAATAATCTAATTCAAAAAATATCCGGTAGATACTTCAGTGATCAAGATAACTTGAAAGAACTGGCCTTTATTCTATTGATTTCGGTGGTGCTATTGTACTTCATTTTGTCTGCTCAATTTGAAAGCTTCTGGCAACCTTTGATTGTGATTTTTACTTTGCCTTTTGGAATCATGAGTGCTATGATTGTACTGTGGATAGGTGGAAGCAGTATCAATATCATGTCGGCTATAGGGATGGTGGTAATGCTGGGAATTATGGTAAACGATGCTATTCTGAAAGTGGATACGATGAACCGCAACATCAAAAACTTAGAGGTCAAAAATAAAGAAAGCATCTATGAAGCTATATTTTCGGCTGGTAAAATCAGACTGAAGCCGATTCTAATGACTTCAATTACTACCCTTTTGGCCTTGAGTCCGGTTTTGCTCTCAGGTGGTTTGGGAGCAGAATTACAAAAGCCCCTTGTCCTGGCTGTAATGGGCGGTTTGACTATAGGGACATTTACAGCTTTGTATTTTGTGCCTTTGGTGTACTATCAAGTGCGGAGATTCTTAGATGACTAAGTTTTTACGTGATTAGGTAAATAGGTGTTAAAGAGGCTATGAAAAAGTAAAAAGTTGGTAGCTGGAAGTTAGGTCAGTACTGAAAGTCAGGTTTTGAAAAAAAAATTCAAACCTAAAAAAAGCAATTAGGAAAAGTGTTTCTTACTATTCTATTCCAATAGAATAAACAGCGGTTTTCCTTGACTCCTTAATTTTAAATATATCGTATACCTTACCATTATGAATTTTTGAAGATGAAGAAATAGATTTTAATTTTTCATTTTTAATTATTTCTAAATTTCCATCATACCTAATTTTAAATATTTTACTATCGTTATCTTTACCATATGGTGTACAAATCAAATAGACTTGATCTGAGAAAATATCCTTTTCTAAATTAAAAGTAAATGATCTAAATAAACCTGACTTTTGAATATCAAATTCTGCAAGATTAACTTCCTGAATCCTCCCACTATTATCCAAATGAGATAAAACCCCATTTTGATTATCCAATATATATAGTAAACCTTTATCTTCTAAAACTTCAAATTGGAGAAATGGATATACTGAACTAAATATCATCATATCAGTATCATATGAGATTTCATATAATGTATCAGGCTCTGATAAGCTGTAATCCAATAGGTATTGATATTGAATTTTTTTAACTCTATCAAATTCAGTCACAACCCCAAAATCTTTGCTCTTTGTTTTATAGTAAGAATCTTGTTTATAATATGTATCATAGCCCTCCCCTATTTGTATAAAAGGCCGTCTATTAATTTTGAAAGGATATCTTCTTCTATTTATTTTATATTTATCCATATCTATTTCAAAATACAACTTATCGCAGGGACCAAAAACTTTTTGGTTACCGGAATTAAAAAAATAAGGAAAAGCCACTCTCAATTTATCTACTTTTGCTATCCTCTTATCTTTCTGAACTAAGTGTTCCTTGTTTAGTAAAATTAAATGATATTCACCATCCACGATTGTTGAAATTATCAAGCCACTACGGCTAATGTCAAAATCCACAATTCTCACTTGATCCGTACTGTAAACCAACTGCCATCCTTCTCTCACTAAAACTTGAGTATCTTCATCGCTTATTGATTTAACGGAGATAGTTTGAGTAAAAGCTAAATCTGATGATAAAAAGGTTATTAATAAGGCTAAAAGTGAATATCCTCTCAAAATAAATTATTTCGTTAACTTCATTGTTACAATCTCTCTTTTCTCTTCCATGAAATATTTTTTCAGAAAGCTGATTGAATCATTGTATACATAAGGCATCATGTAATTATTTCCATTCATTATTTCTCCAAATTCCAATACTTTTTCAGATAAATTTATCTTATAAATAAAATGTCTTATTTTATTATCATTGATATGATTTATAGTATGGAAATATAATATCTCTTGATTGGAATCTTTTTCAATTCCTAGTCCAATTTTCGCATCATTCCCCCAATGACCTGGGTTAATTGAATAATTAAATTCAGGCAATTCGATATTAACTGAATCAATTAAATTCCCATTATAATCATATTTATATAATTCTTGTCCCATGGGAAAAGTAACATATATAAATCCATCTTTAACAACATACATATAATGTGGGTTGAATGGCAGGCTAGGTTCTGTGACATAATTAGACTGAGGAAATTTACCAAATGTCTTAAGCAACTGACCAGATTCGCCAAATAAATGAAAAAGGTGCTGCTCTTCCATTATTTCATCCAATCCCTTATCTAGATTTTGTTGATAATAACCTAAATCACTAAGTACATTAATTGCAGTCGGTATTATAAAGCTTCCATTTTCCAATACTTCAAACCGATGAGTATCCGAATGAATCGATTGTTCTGAAAAATCATCAAGAGCAATTGCAGAGACCGAATCACTATTTTTTTTTACTTTAGCAATGGTGAATTGATGTAGATATAAAACATATTGAATCGAGTCATTTTCTGTTACTGAAGTCGGAAAAAAGGGAGTTTCAATATAGGTGTCTCTACTAATTACATCAATGGAATCTGATGAAAGATTATATATTAATTGTCTTTGACCATGTTTATCATAAAAAAAGACTTTATTTCTGTTATTATGATATTGAAAAGTAAGGTCTCTAAACTTCACGTTCGATGAGTCTAAGTTTTTAGTTGAAATAATCTGATAACCTATATCGCTACTAATCCGAAAATCCCCAAGTAATGACTCATTACTTCTGTGCTCCTGACTATTACAACTAAAGGTTAAAATCAAAAAAGGAATACTGCTAAAATTAACAATACCCCTTATAAACTTATCAAGTTTCATATACTATCGAGTGTAAGTTAAATAGCCTGCTTGACAATTGCAGCCGAAAATATCCCTCAACCAACCACAAGAATCACAAGAGCTATATGCGGATGAACCAACATAGCTCCCATCAGCAGCAAAATAATGCGCATGTTGAATAGTTCCACTTTTTTCCCCAGCCTCGGCTGAAAAAGCAATAGTCATAAGAGCAATAGTTGCTAATAGAATAAATGGTTTTAATAATTTTTTCATAATAGTTTATTTTTGTTGAAGCACAATAATAATAATAATAATAGCAAAAAATTACACAGCTGATATTTTGCTACTGATATAACTTTCACTTGAAATGCATAAACATTGAAAGTATAACACAAAAAACCTTTAGTACAAACAGTAATGGGCGGTTTGACTATTGGTACTTTTACGGCTTTGTATTTTGTGCCTTTGGTGTATTTTAAGTTAGCCCCCTAACCCCCAAAGGGGGAATCAAGCGTCATGATCTATTAGGTCATTACAGAAGGTCACAGACCGAAAATTATTATCAATAAAAATGGTAATCTGCGAATCATTGCTATCACCTACCGACAAGGCTCAACTATTCCTAAGCGCTTCAATCAATTCCTCTTTCTTCATTTTTGAACGCCCCTCGATCCCCACTTTTTGGGCTTGGTCTTGCAACTCTTCCACTGTCCATTCTTCATAGGGAGGAGCTTGCCCACCCTTTTTACCTGAATCTGAAGTATTGGCAATTCTGGCTGCTTTTTCCTTGCTCATCCCCTTATCTCGGAGTGCCTCGTACTGTTCTTCATTTTTAATCGATGACATATCTTTTTTAGGCATAACCATTCTTGTTTCGTAAATATAAACTTCCTCGATCCATTGAAGTTACATTTTTTAGGAAGATCCACCCTCAGATCGGCCTCGTCACTGCCGTAATATTTAACTGCTTTTCGCTCCCTCCAAAAACCAAAACATTATTGTAAAAAGCTATACTCTTACCGCTAAACCACGTTAGTTACATTATAAACATACTGTATAATGGCGTTCATAGATTACTATAAAACACTAGGACTTACGAAATCTGCTACTGAGAAAGAAATCAAAAGCGCGTACAGGAAGCTAGCAAGAAAGTATCATCCTGATTTGAATCCGGACAGCAAGGAAGCAGAAAAGAAGTTTAAAGAAGTTAACGAAGCAAATGAAGTCTTAAGCAATGCTGAAAACCGTAAGAAGTATGACAAATACGGAAAAGATTGGAAACATGGTGAAGAGCAAGAAAGGGCTCAGAGACAATACAGCAATCGATCTCAGCAGCAATCCAGATCTCAAGGATTTAATGGTGGCGATTATTCTGATTTTTTTGAATCAATGTTTGGAGGGGACTCCTCTTCCTCGGGATTTGGAAGCACTCCTAAATTCAAAGGACATGATTTCAATTCCGAACTGCATTTGAATTTGACGGATGTCTACACTACTCAACAGCAGATTTTGACTGTTAATGGAAATAAAATACGCTTAACAATTCCTGCAGGAGTAGAAAATGGTCAATCCATTAAGATCAAAGGCAAGGGAGGACCGGGAATAAATGGCGGTCCAAATGGAGATTTGTACTTGAAATTCGTGATCAATAATGATACTAATTTCAAAAGAGAAGGTCAGAATCTGTATAAAGATGTAGCCGTAGATTTATACACCACCATTTTAGGAGGAGAAATCACCGTTGATAGTTTTGATAGCAAGGTCAAGCTCAAAGTGAAACCGGAGACCAAGAATCTATCGAAAGTGAAATTGAAAGGAAAAGGCTTTCCAGTTTACAAAAAAGAAGGCAAGTTCGGTGATTTAATCATCACCTATCGTATAAAAATCCCAACCAGTTTAAGTGAGAAAGAGATCGAGCTATTTAAAGAATTACAAAAACTCCAGAAGAAATGAATGAACATAATTTAATATCGACCCAAACGCTGTGTACTCATTACAATATTGAAATATCTTTTATAGATGAATTGAATAAAATGGATCTTATTCAAATCGAAATCATAGAACAAAACCAGTTTATTCATCCAGAGCAATTAGGAGTACTTGAAAAAATAATAAGACTCCACTACGAGCTGAATGTAAATCTTGAAGGGATTGATATTGTATTTAATCTTTTAGAGAAAGAAAGAGATTTAAAAAATGAATTAAATAACCTAAGAAATAGATTACGACTTTATGAAAATGAGTAAAGCAGTGAACTTATTAATTTCTATTGGAAAAAGTATTAATAGGCATGTTTTGTATTCTCATTTAGCAAATATTGTTAAATTGATAAAAGTTGCAATACCAAAATCAAAATCAAAGAGTGCCATACGTTGCCAGTTAAATCATTTTTATGAAGCAGCTTACATAAAAACCTGATGCAAAAAAGATGAAAGAGACAGAAGAACCCCTCGATAACTATTTAGACAATCATTATATACATAGAAGTAATTGGCTAAGAGCTGCGGTACTTGGAGCGAATGATGGCATCTTATCTACTGCGAGTCTTGCAATTGGAGTGGCCGCAGCTAGTGACCTTAGAGAACCGATTGTATTGGCTACACTAGCCGGTTTGGTAGCAGGAGCGCTATCCATGGCAGCTGGCGAGTATGTATCTGTTAGCTCACAAACAGATATTGAAAAAGCAGATATTCTAAGAGAAAAAGAAGAATTGGAAGAAATGCCAGAGATTGAATTGCAAAGATTGGCTGAAATTTATGAAAAGAGAGGATTAAAACAGGAGACAGCTTTGACTGTAGCTAAGGAATTAACCGCCCATGATGCTCTGGAAGCGCATGTGCGTGATGAACTGGGTATTAATGAAATTAGTCAAGCAAAACCAATTCAAGCGGCATTGGCTTCCGGGGCCGCCTTTACTTTTGGTGGTATGTTACCTCTTGTCGTGACACTTTTTTTGCCCTTAAAAGCAATGGAATATTCGCTTTATGGGTCTGCTCTGTTTTTCTTGATTCTTTTAGGAGGGCTAGCTGCTAGGACAGGAGGATCGAACGTAATAAAAGCTATTTTAAGGATCACATTTTGGGGGACTATAGCGATGGGATTAACTGCCGCAGTAGGATATTTTTTTGGAGTCAATATTTTATAAATATAAAAACACACAATTATGAACGATGCACATTTTCATTTAATAGTAAATCATTTACCCATTATTATTCCAATTATAGGGGTAATACTTATGATTTCAGGCTTTATATTTAAAGCTGAAATTTTGAAAAGGGCAGGGTACCTTTTCTTCATTTTAGCTGCAATTACTGCATTTTTCGCTATGTCAAGTGGAGAAGAAGCCGAAGAGATAGTAGAAGAATTGCAAGGTATAGAGCATAGATTTATTGAAGCGCATGAAGAAAATGCAGAAACGTTCGCTACATTACTCTATATTCTTGGTGGCTTTGCTCTAGTGGGAATTTGGGCAAATCTGAAAAACAAATCCTATTCCAAGATCATTGCTTTTATCACCATGGCTTTTACATTGGTAGTCCTTTTCTATGCTCAGAAAACAGGTACCACAGGAGGAGAAATCAGACATTCTGAAATAAGAACTGAAGCTTCTCTGGAAAGTAAATAAGTCATTTTTAGTTTCCACTACTTAATACTATCTAAATCACTTAAAATGGGCAAAAATACTTTAAAAGCTCCTTCAAACAACACCCCTACAATCCCCTCGAGGGGATAGTCTCACAGATTGTATTAAGCAGAAAACAACAAGCTATGTGACTGCTTTGCTAAAATATTAAACATAAAGAACTGCGAGGGAAGTTGTGCAGCAGTTTTGCTAAGATTTTTTTTTTAGGTTTAAAATCAATAGATCCCTCCCTGCGAAGGAATAAAGTACGAATTGGATTGGGCGGATTTCGGTATTCTATTTAGCATCTGCCTCCAAATACTCCTCTCCTGTCATAATCGGTTCTAAATTTTCCAGTTCTTCCATAGTAAAGATTCGTGAGCGAATCATGAACCGAATGCCCATCGGGATTTCCAGTGAGAAGCTAGAACCTCTGCCTTCTGTTACATCTAAGGTAAGATGGGTATGCTTCCAATATTCAAATTGGTCTTTACTCATGAAAAAATCACAACCATATACTTGCCCAAGCCAGACATCTCCTCCTCCTACTTTAAAATCTCCTTTTTCAAAGCACATGGGTGAAGAGCCATCACAACATCCACCACTTTGGTGAAACATTAAATCGCCAAATCTATCTCTTAATTCATCTATTGTTTCGATTGCTCGGTCGCTTATTGTTACTCTTTCCATAATTATTGGGTTTTAGGTATTAGCTTATAAGTATTATGTCTGCTGTTTCCAAGAAACACCCCTATAGTCCCCTCAAGGGGACAGTCTCACAGATTAATTTTAGCAGGAAACAAAAAAGTTATGGGCTGCAAATAAGTTTCCCTATTGGCAACCCACAACTTATTACTTAGAACTATTCCCTAAAAGAAACCTAATTTATTCTTATCATAAGAAATCAACATATTCTTGGTTTGTCTGTAGTGATCCAACATCATTTTGTGATTCTCTCTACCGAAACCTGATTTCTTGTATCCTCCGAATGGCGCATGAGCAGGATATGCATGATAGTTATTCACCCAAACTCGACCTGCTTTTACCGCTCTTGGCACTTGATACAGCTCATGAGCATCTCTACTCCATAATCCCGCACCTAATCCGTACATGGTATCATTGGCTATTTCTATTGCTTCTTCTGTTGTTTTGAAAGTACAAACTGAAGTCACAGGACCAAAAATTTCTTCCTGGAACACCCGCATTTTATTATGTCCTTTGAAGATGGTCGGCTGAATATAATACCCATTTTCTAAGCCTGAATTTAATCCTGCTTTTTCACCTCCACATAGTACTTCTGCACCTTCTTGCTTCCCAATATCCAAATAGGAAAGAATTTTCTCAAATTGATCATTGGATGCTTGAGCGCCCATCATGGTATCTTCAGCCAAGGGATGTCCCATTTTAATAGCTTTTGTACGTTCCACTACTCTTTTCAAGAATTCATCAGCTATGTCCTCATGGACTAATATTCTTGACGGACAAGTACAAACTTCCCCTTGATTTAAGGCAAACATTACGGCTCCTTCTATACATTTATCCAAGAATTCATCGTCCTTATCCATTACAGATTTCATAAAGATGTTTGGAGATTTCCCACCCAATTCCATTGTAACCGGAATTAGATTTTCAGAAGCATATTGCATGATCAAACGACCTGTTGTGGTTTCACCTGTAAAGGCTACTTTTGATATTCTATCAGATTGAGCCAATGGCTTTCCTGCTTCAGGTCCAAAACCTGTCACCACATTCAATACCCCAGCTGGCACCACATCCTGAATCAATTCCATCAATACCATTAAAGAAGTGGGCGTTTGTTCTGCTGGTTTTACCACCGTACAGCATCCTGCCGCTAAAGCAGGCGCTATCTTCCAAGTCGCCATTAATAAAGGGAAATTCCAGGGAATAATTTGACCCACTACTCCTAGTGGCTCTTGCAAATTAATACTGACCGTATGCTCATCATGCTCGGAAATTGAACTTTCATCCGCCCTAATGGCACCTGCAAAATACCTAAAGTGATCTACGCAAAGTGGTAAATCTGCTGCTCTACATTCTCTCAGTGCTTTTCCATTATCAATGGTTTCTACTCTTGCCAACATCTCTAAATTCTCTTCTATTATATCGGCAATTTTTAAGAGCACATTAGCTCTAGCTGCAGCAGAAGTTTTGGACCAAGTGGCAAATGCTTTGTGCGCTGCATCTATTGCCTTGTTAACATCCTCCTTTGTTCCTCTGGCTGCTTTGGTAAAAGCTTTGCCATCAACTGGACTGATATTATCAAAATATTCTCCATTTGCAGGTTTTACCCATTCTCCACCAATGAAGTGGTCGTACTGCGCCTTAAAGGTAGGACGCTCTACCGTTTTTTGAGTTTTTTCTAACGTTTCCATAGCTTTTTGTTTTATTTCTAATTAAATGTAATTTCCTACTTTTAATTCTTTAAAATTTTGTTAAGAGTATGAATCATTTTGCTTTCCATCTGATTTTTAGAATATCATAAAATTCACTAAATTGTAGAGCTGTATTAATTTAATTTCAAATGAGAACTGATAGGATTGTTTATTCCTGATTCCGGTCGGTGACACACCGACCAGCGTAGAATCCATGGTTGATGGCACACCAACCATTTTAAACCTAAATCCGACATTTCTTTATAGAAAAAACGATATGAACAAAGCCATTCGCCCATACCAAGTCCCTTTAGGAAATGAGAATTCCCTTTTTACTTTAGTAGAGAACCGTACTGCATATACCTACGATAGTTGTGAATTGAATGTATTCGAAACCCATCAGCAAGCAAAAGATGTTAAATTAGTCTTCAACGATTTTGTATTCACGTCCATGCTTAGAGGTAAAAAAGTAATGCATTTAGAAAATAAAGAAGCTTTTGATTATCTGCCAGGTGAATCCGTTATTGTGGGCCCAAATGAGGTGATGGAAATAGATTTCCCAGAAGCCAAGGTAGGACAACCCACTCAATGCATCGCCCTAGCTATTTCTCAACAACTTATTGATTTTACTTTGGACATGTTGAATGAAAAACATCCGAAAGTGCTGCAAAAAGAGCAATGGCAAATAGATCCTAGTATCCATCATATCATCAATAATCAGGAGTTGATTAATACGGTGGATAGAATCATTAAAATTTCCAGGACAGAGGATAGCACGACCAAAGATTTATATGTGGATTTGGCCATGAAAGAAATGATTATTCGCTTGATGCAAACGCAGGCGCGTCATGTCTTCACTTCAGCTCCTAAAGCATTAGCAACTCATCATCCTTTGGCTTATGCTATCCATATTATTCAAAATAAAATCAATCAGAAAATAGATTTTGATCGCTTGGCTAATGCAGCCTGCATGAGTAGAGCAACTTTTTTCAAAAAGTTTAAAGAAGCCTTTGGCATTACTCCCGGTCAGTATGTACTGTCTGAAAGAATAAAATTGGCAAAAAAATGGCTAAAAAAACCAGATTGTAGTATAACGCAAGCTTGTTTTAACTCAGGTTTTGAAAACCTATCTCATTTTACCAGTGCTTTTAAAAAAGAAGAGGGGGTTTCTCCTTCTGCATTTAAAAAAAACAATGGGGCTGGCTCAATTTTGAATTAGAATAATTTAATCGCGAGTTGGAAACTCCTTATTTTAAGAATTTTCTTTATAAACGAGGAATAGCTGCTTTTGGACGCCAACTAAAATATTGAAATAAAAGCGAATATCGAATTTGAACAATTCTCTGTATCTCATCAGCATTCCAACCGTAATAAGGAAGAAACAAAAACATTAATTTGGAAGACTACAACAGAATACTCGATGATATCTTACACACGGTAAATTCCGTTCAGACCCCCGGAAAAGTGGCTTCCTACATCCCTGAATTGGCTAAAATTGATCCGTATAAGTTTGGTGTTTCCCTTCAATTCGTCAATGGTGAAACCTATAATGCAGGGGATTATCAAGAAAGGTTCTCTATTCAGAGTATTTCCAAAGTCTTTACCCTCAGCATGGCCATTCAATGTATTGGCGATAAAGTCTGGGATAGAGTGGATGTTGAGCCATCAGGTGATCCTTTCAACTCTCTAGTTCAATTAGAGCATGAAGAAGGGATTCCCAGAAATCCGTTTATTAATTCTGGGGCAATCGTGATTTGCGATATTTTATTGTCTGAACTGAAAGACCCCAAAGCAGAATATTTAAAGTTTATCCATGACCTTCAGGGGACAGATAAAATTCAATATAATGAAGCCGTTTTTCAGTCTGAGAAAAGCATGGGCTATCGAAATGTAGCTATGGCCAACTTCATTAAAAGCTTTAAAAACATTCACAATAATCCAGAAGATGTTTTAGATTTTTACTTTTATACATGCTCAATTGATATGAACTGTGTGGAATTGGCATGGTGTTTCCAGCTATTTGCTCAGCACGGAAAATGCGCACCGGATGGCACTCTATTCTTAGAACGAAATCAAATTAAAAGAATCAATGCACTGATGCTTACCTGCGGTTTCTATGATGAATCCGGTGAATTTGCTTTTAGAGTAGGGCTTCCTGGAAAAAGTGGTGTTGGCGGTGGAATTGCAGCAGTTTACCCTGGTGAATTTAGCATTGCGGTCTGGAGTCCGAAGTTGAATGAGAAAGGAAATTCGGCCAAAGGTATGCATGCCTTGGAGTTGTTTACAACTCATACGGAAATGTCTATATTTTAATCTAAACATATAAAATCAAGTATTTATCTTTGCTAAGAACGAATAATTTCAATTTCCAATGACTTATCTTATTGAATTATAAAGACAAAAATTAATAGTAACTGAATAACAAAAAAAGCAGGTGATAGCTTTCAATAGTATTGATTTATTTGACAGAAAAATTTAAATGCGTTATGTTTACAAAAGTTACTAACCTAAAATTTTATTATTTTTTCATGTCAAATAAGTTGGTCATAGTTCTTTCATTAATACTTCTTCATATTTCATTTAATCTAATAGGGCAAAATGACTTTTTACCCGGATACATTGTAAAAAACAATAAGGATACCATAAATGGATATATTGAAAGCAAAACTGATGCTGAATTAATACATTCTATTAATTTCAAGAAAGATTTTTCCGAGGTTGATTTTAAGACATTTGAAAGTTCAGAGCTTTCAGCATTCAGATTTGATAATGGACGGAATTTCAAAAGATTTAAAATAGCAGACGGTACGCAAGATTCTTCATATGTTTTTGCCAAAAAAAAACTAGGTGGAAAAATTGATATGTGGATATTGAGGGAAAAACGAATTAATCCTGATTTTTTACTTAGAAACAATGAAAATCTGAAATTTGCACATATTAAGAAAGATGAAGAACAAATTATTAAAGAAAAAGGAAAAAACTATTCATTTGATAAAGCTAAATATTTCGGTGCGATAAATTTCTTGTTAGATGGAAACATACCAAATGGTTTAAAAAAAATAAGATACTCTGAAAGAAAAATTTCCAAAGTGATATCAAAATATAATTCGTATTTCGATTATTATTATCCTCCCTTTCAATATGAAGAAAACTTAAAATTTCTTTATGATATATCAATTGGTGCCCCAGTAAGAAATTTTTCTGGCCAAAGCCAATTTAGAGCATCAATTTTGAGAAGGAAGATGAAGATTGAACGTACTAATAAATTTTCATTTTTAGTAGGTTTAACATATAGAGCTATCATCAGAGAAAAAAAGCCTGTTAGAAATAGGAATGTGGTTGCCTATGAAAAAGATAACCATATCTTCAATATTATTCCATTTGGAGTGCACTATCAAGGCAAGACAAGACTGATAATACCTTATGTATATGCTGGTATAGGATTGTGTATATATGGATCATCTTCAATAATTGTTGATGAATTTGAGGAAATTGGAAAGCGTATGAATTATTTTTTCTTTCCGAAAGTAACTATAGGAACTGGATTTAAAGTTAAAATAAAGAACAGATATATATTCACAGAAATAAATCCAGCACTTATGGGATCGACATTTTCTATCGGACTAAGTATTTAAATATCTTAGTTCGATCAAAATGTGGAAAGCAAAACCAAATAAAAAATTAATTTACCCAAATGATCTAAATTATTTGATTTTTATTTTAACTTATTGAACTTTATTCAACCGAAAACTCAAAATAACTGCCAGAACCAACAAGCTCATAAAAAAGATAATTTGGGCTGGAAGTCCGAACAATTCAGCTATTACGCCAAAGCCAGCTGCCACTAAGGTGAACAACCCAATAAAAGTATTGGCTACTGAAACATAGGTAGCCCTATTGCCATCAGGAGCATAATCTACCAAATAAGTCTTTCGGCTTAATCTGGCTCCACTGTAGGCGATACCATTAATAAAAAAAACAGGCAAAAAAGCATAAAAACCTAGATTCCAATCAGTAGCAAAATAAAACATTAAGGCAAAAATTCCTCCACCGATCGCAATCATGGAAGAAATACGCATTAGACGAGTTGAGGATTGATCCGCTATTTTACCCCAAATTGGACTGCTCAATACATTTGCTAATCCATTTACTATAATCAAATATCCTATCAAACTCCAGTCAGGATTGCCTATATCTTTGGCAACCAAAACATAGAAGGGCTGCAATAGTGGAACCGCCATTAACAGCGCTCGAGTAAAAAGAAAATTTCTGAAATTCGTTTCTTCTTTTATCAGTTTTATTCCAGCTTTAACTTCTTGAAAGGGATTTCTACCTCCATCAGTAGCTCCTTTTTCTTCTTGAATCATGAAAAACAGAATAGAAGCTATAAGCCACAAGGCAGCAGCAAACAGAAACATGAACCCATAAATGGATTTATCAGCTTCTTCTTGTATGAAAAACACTAAAACTACCCCAGCAATCAGACTCAGTATTCCGCCAAAAGTAGAACGATAGCTCAGCATTTGTCCGCGGGTATTTTTCGGAATAGTTTTACCGATCACATCTTTATAGGCTACAGAAGCCACACCACTTGCTACACTAAAAACCGCTAAAAGCACTAGCATTGCCATCGGAAAGGTTTTCTCATCACCAAAGAAAATGTGACCAGCCGCAGCCAACCAGCAAAACCCTTGCACCAAGGCACTGATTGCCCAGAAATTTTTACGAATTGCATAAGAGCGAATTTTCCCGGAAACGGCAAGTTGAGGCAATAAAGAGCCAGCATCCTTAATAGGTACTAAAGCACCAATCATTGCTGAGGAAGCGCCAAAGAAATCCATTATCCAAGGAAGTGTTAGGTTCGGGCTGATTACCTTTTCTGCTAACTTAGTCAAAGTTCCATTGGCAATATTAAGGGAGAAATTCTTCGGGACATTGGTGCAAGCTTCGTCAGGAATAGCTTTGCAAGCCCTTGGTTCATCTTCTTCTATTAAAAAATCGTAAAATTGTTCCTTTAATTTAGTCATGAATATTTAAGACTTAACTTTGCAATAAATAAAAATAAGAATAATGAGGGTAATAGGTGAATTTCCAAACAACTTTTGTAAAATCAGTTTGTTCCAATGGAATGAAAAATATTTAGTGAAATTTGAATTAGGTTTATATGAACAAACCTTCAAAATTGACGAATATGAAGTGGCAGATGTAGCAGCACTGAAAAGCCTAATTTCTGAAGACTTTATTAAAAAAGTGATGCAACGTTTTGATGAAATGCACGCTGATTGGGGAGAAGTTGCTTTGAGCTAATCAATCCTCCTCTTCGGCTTACTTAAGCTGATTTTATTGAATCCATTCACTAGCACTATGGTTCCCCCTATTCCAATAGCCCCTCCGGTATATAGCAGTGCTTCTCCTAATTCAGGGTTTGTACCAAGCAATTGACCACCGATAATGGTTACTGTATAACCAAGAGTGGCTACAAAAATTCCTGTTTTCAATGTCTTTTTAGCATCTGACAATTGAAGCTGTATTTGATTCACATCACTTTTAATCGTAAATATTTCTCTTTTGATGGAATCTAATTCTTGTTTAGAAAACTCTTGTGCTTGAATAAAACTAAGATTTAAAAAAGTAAAAGCACATAGTATTATTATGTATTTCATCATGATTAAAAAATTATTGATTTATCCAATCTTTAAACTGTCCTACTCTTTCTCTCGCCACTATTAAATCCAGATCATGAGAAGATTTAACATGTAGTTTTAGTCTACCATTGTGATAAGTCTTCATCTCCACCAAAGCTGCTAAATTAACGATTATTGAGCGGTTGATTCTATAAAACTGAGATGGATCTAATATATTCTTCTCCAATTCATCTAAACTAAAATTGATGATGTATTTTTTGGTGGTTCCAATCTCCTTCAAATAAACGATTTTATCTTCTGCATAGAAATAAGCAATTTCATGAATATCCTTAAAAAGCATTTTACTACCCACTTTGGTCAAGAATCTTTGCTTATAGTTTCTAACTGATAACTGTTTGATGACAGATTGAATAACATTGCTTTCAAGTTCCAGTTTTTCCTCTCTTAGGCAAAGTTGTTCGTATTTTTCGAATGCTTGCAGCAATCGAGATTCCTGTAGAGGTTTGAGCACATAATCAATGCAATAATGATTAAATGATTCCAGAGCATGCTGATCGTAAGCTGTCAAGAAGATAATTGGGATTTGTAAATGCTCATTTTCAAAGATTTTAAAGCATTCACCATCCGCCAAATGAATATCGCAGATTAGCAAATCAATATCAGAACAATGCTGAAGTAAATTTTTGGCTTCAGCTATACTTTGAGCCTTGCCAGAAATTACCCATTCAGGTCTTGTTTTTTGGATAATTTGAACTACCCGTTGCTGTGCTAATGGCTCATCTTCAAAAATTAACAGATTCATTGTAGTTCTATTAAAGGAATAATGACCTCAAATCTATCTTGGCCGTGATTTATTTCAATCGACTCCCCTAAAAACTTATATCGCTCCGAAATGTTTTGCAATCCGATGCCCATTGAATCTACATCTTGTGTTTTTGCCTGTACAGTATTGCTAATTTTCAATTTATTATTTTCCTGTTTAATCTGTACTTTAACAGGTTTTTCGATGGTAAAATAATTATGCTTTACTACATTTTCTATCAAGAGTTGCAATACTACAGGAGGAATGTACAATTTACTATCTCCCTCATCAATTTTGATATTAACTAATAGAGAATCTTTAAATCTAATCTCCAAGAGTGATATATAATCATATAAAAACGAGATTTCTTCTTCTAGACTTACTAACTCTTCATTTATGTTTTGAGATATGTGACGATATATTGAAGATAGTTTTTGTAGAAAGAGATCTGCTTTTTTTAAATCATTATGCATTAAAGTAGACAGCGCATTTAAATTATTAAATAGAAAATGTGGATTTAATTGATGATTTAATCTCTCATATTGGCTTCCTAGATTCATACTTTTCAACTTCTCTGTTTCGAGTTCTTTTTCTTTATATTTCCTGTTAAAGAAAAAAATAGCATTTAATGTATTCAGAAATAAATTTACTCTGAATGTAAAGGCAAAAGTCAGCAAGAAGTTTTGTCTAGTTAAAGTAAAAGGATCACCTAATAACAATTCAGTTAATTCAACGGAAACTAAGCTTATTAGGACGACTGATATGATGCTGGCTACAAATTGTTTCAGAAGTGGGTGTATTTGCAACCAATATTGCAATAAGTATTTTTGAATTAACAAATTAGAAATCCAAACTGCTGAAGTCAAAGCGAGAATCGTCCAGAATAGATAATTATAAGGCAAGCCAGCTTGAAAAAGCCTATCTCCTTCCAACACAATTATATTAAGGAATGAATATATTGCTAAAAACGCAATAAATAGAAATTTGTACTTGTGTTGAAACATGTCTAGTAATTATAAAAATATAATATAATACTATGTGATTTTATTAAATCATGGATGTAATTTAAAAAAGATGGGAAGCGAATCCCATCTTTTTTTGTATTTAAAACTAAGTAATGCATTCTTATTAATTATAGAGTAGGTAACAAAACACCATCTATAACATGTACCACTCCATTTTCAATTGCTACGTTTGCAGTGGTTACATTGTAAGTATTATCATTCACATCAGTAACAGTAACGCCATTATCTGATACATTTACCGTTAAATCTTCACCTTGAAGGGTAGTAAAAGTATCTCCATCTGATAAATCGTGTGAAAAAGCAACGGCTGGCACAACATGGAAAGTCAAAACATCTGCTACCGCTTCAGCACCTAATTTTGCAATTAATCCGTCTAAGTCATCGACTTCCTGAGCAGCTAGTAATGCAGTGAAGGCCTCATTTGTTGGGGCAAAAACTGTTACAGCCTCAGCATTGGCCACATCGTCATTTAATTCAGCAGCTACTAAAGCGTCAATTAAAGTAGTTAGACCTGCACTCGTTGCTGCATCTACTACATTTGGTAATGTTATTTCCGGTAATAATACTCCATCAATTACATGTACAACACCATTATCAATAGCCACATCAGCAACCGTCACATTAAATGTATTGCCAGCTGCATCAGTCACAGATACCGCAGCACCTGTCTTGGTTACTGTTAACTCTTGTTCCGCTAATGTAATAAAAGTTTGCGCACCTTCGGCTAAGTCTGCTGCAAAAGCTACAGCCGGCACAACATGAAACCCTAAAACAGCTTCCAAGTTATCTACTCCCCCAAGTTCAGTTACCAAATCAGTTAAGTTATTCACGCCATACGCTTCTAAAGCATCTCCAAATGCATCGTTAGTAGGAGCAAAAACAGTGATTGCATCTGCTGCCAACAAATCGTCAGCTAACCCATCAACTGCGCCAACAGCATCTAATAGTGTGGTTAAACCCGCATCGGTTGCTGCATCAACTAGGTTAGGATTTGGCAATTCTGGTAGTAATACTCCATCAATTACATGAACTACACCATTTTCAATTGCTACATCTGCAGTGACTACATTAAATGTATTTCCAGCAGCATCTGTGACCGTTACTTCCGTACCTGTTCTTGTTACTGTCAATTCTTGTTCTGCTAAAGTAGTAAATGTTTGAGCTCCTTCATCTAAATCTTCTGCAAAAGCTACAGCAGGTACCACATGGAAACCTAATACAGTTTCTAAGTTGTCAATACCACCTAAAGCCTCTACTAATTCGTTTAAATCAGCGGCATCAAATGCTTCTAAAGCAGCTCCAAATGCATCGTTAGTGGGTGCAAAAACAGTTATTTCATTAGCAGCCAATAAATTATCTGCCAATCCATCAACCGCTCCAACCGCGTCTAATAATGTGGTTAATCCAGCGCTAGTTGCGGCATCAACTAGATTAGGTAACTCTTCTTCTGGAAGTTCAGGTAATAATACACCATCAATAACATGAACTACACCGTTCTCGATTTCAACATCTGCAGTGACAACATTTACCGTATTATCGCTTGCATCCGTTACAGTGACATTTCCCCCGCTTAGTGTGACTGTAATATCTTGTCCTGAAAGCGTAGTAAAAGACTGCTCTCCTTCATCTAAATCGGTAGAAAAAGCAACAGCTGGCACTACATGGAAACCCAAAACAATCTCTAAGTTGCCAAGGCCACCAATTGCTTCCACTAATTCATTTAAATTATTTGCACCAAAAGCCTCTAAGGCGTCAGAAAATGCCGCATTAGATGGTGCGAAAACAGTAATCGCTTGAGCATCTAGTAATGTTTGATCCAATCCATCTATCGCTCCAACAGCGTCTAATAAAGTTGTTAAACCCGCACTCTGTGCCGCTTCTACCAAAGTAGGAGCTGGCTCCATGTTTTCATCATCCATTTCATCTTCATCATCGCAAGCTATTGCAACAAAAGTCAACGGAATTAATAATAGTAATCTCCATAAATTTTTCATAGTTGTTAATTTTTTGTTTGATGTAACAACATAGAAAAGAAATTAAGGTCATTAAATTGTAGATGAAATGTAGATTAAAAGAGATGAATTGTAGTCTTTTCAGGTTGAGCTGAAAATAAAAATCCACAATTTGTACTTAACAAATTGTGGATTCCAATTGACAGATAAAGCTTATATCAATTTATAGTCACACTACCTGTCATTCTAGCGTGAACAGTGCATACATAGTTATTAAGCTCGTCTGCTAATTCCTCAGTCAGCGTAAAATCAAAGCTTGTAGCGTCCGATTTGAAGTCAACGTCTACATCAGTTTCAAAACTTCCTTCGATATCATTCATGCTAAGTAAAATA
Organism: Marivirga harenae; assembly: GCF_030534335.1. Lineage (GTDB taxonomy): Bacteria > Bacteroidota > Bacteroidia > Cytophagales > Cyclobacteriaceae > Marivirga > Marivirga harenae. Next base: position 4,021,812 of record NZ_CP130565.1, read on the forward strand.
TTATCCTCACTATCTCTTAATGCTAATGGATGCGAACTTGCACCGGAAACAGTCAATTGATATCGTGTTCCAACTGTCAATTGCCAAGTACTGTTATCCTCGTTCAACGGGCTCACCTCTTCATTTCCAGAAATTCCTGATACAAAATACGCTGCTGCACCAGAATTTTCTACCGTCATTGCAACAATATTAACAGAATTATCATCATCATTTTCGCTATCGTTATCATCCATCATATCATCAACATCCTCTTCGCAGGAAAATAAAATAACCATAAATGGTAAAAGGAATAATAGACTTCTTAAATTTTTCATAGTAGAAACAGTTTTAAATTTATTTAACATTAACTGCCCTAACTATGGTATGTTTAAATATATAAAGGAGCATCCCATTTAATCTGCTAATTTAATAAAGCCCTCAGCATAATTTTCACCAATTAAATCGGCTTCATTGTTAAATTGAAAATCACTTAGCTGTTCGAAATCAATAGTATTAGGATTTTGAAAAGCCTCCAGAAGGTCTAGTTCAAAATTTAATTCTGCGCCCGATGCATTCACGACAAGTGGGGTTTGAAAAGTAAATGACTGAGGTTTGAAATTGTTTTCCGTTCCAATATGTACCACAACACCTCTCCTGTTTCCTGCATTATCTTCAAACTCGCCATCCATTCTAATGAATTTATAACCTGTAGTCCAATTCCACGCCATATTATTGCTCGGATCTAAATCTCCACTTGTAGACTCAGAAAGATTTGTATCTTCTCTGATCCCTATATTAAAATTTATTGCGGCATATTCGTCTTGCTTAACGAAAGGTAAGCTGAAAGTGAATTTATTTCCTTCTTTAGGTTCGATCAGATGATAACTAGGTGTGAAAGCGGTAATTGAACCTTCTGTATCTACTAATTGAATTTCAGTTATGTAGGTTCTCCATAAACGAAGTGAAAACTCATTCCCTGCAGCATTTTGATATACAGTATTATATTGGAAATCTTCACTTCCTGCTTTATGAAAGAAATTGAATTCTAGTGGTCCTCCTTCAATTGTTTCATCTGTACAGGACAAAGAAATTACAGCTAGCAAGGCAAATAATAGTTTAGAAATTTTCATTTTTAAATGGGTTTGGGTTAGAGAATTGAGTGTTAGTTATAAATTCTTCGTCAGTCAACATATGCAAGAAGGCCAAAATATCTTCTTTTTCTTGTTCAGTAAGAAACAACTGAGGCCTTTCTCCTGCAGCTTGACTTTCATTACTACCTTCTATAATTAAGATATCCAAAGTACTGCTTTGGTGAATTCCGTTATCATAATGTTCTATCACCTCATCCAAAGTTTCAAATCTTCCATCATGCATGTAGGGGGCAGTTAAAGCGATATTTCTAAGACTTGGCGTTTTAAATCTTCCCTTGTCAGCAGGAACACCCGTGACCGCCATCAATCCTTCATCCATATTTTCATCATTGTCCAAGCCATTGTTATGAAAGCCTTGAAATCCGTCAATTGCGCCAGAAGTCAAGGGCCCTAAATGACAGTCTCCGCAATTACCTCCTCTCAATTGGCCAGGAATGGGATGTGTAAAGAATAATTGCTCTCCTCTCCGTTCGGACGCAGTGGGTTCATATTCTCCTCTTAAGTATTGATCATATTTAGAATTAGAGGAAATTAGTGCTCTTTGAAATTGAGCCAAAGCTTTTCCAATTAATTCTTCAGTAATTTCATCCGTATCAAAAGCTTCTTGAAATAATCGATTATAGCCATCATCTTCCAATTTTCGGATGGCATTATCAAAATTCTCGTGCATTTCGATGGGATTTCTTATCGGCTCAGTGGATTGCGCTTCCACTGTTTTCATTTTGCCATTCCAAGTAAACTTTTCAGCCCAGAGCAAATTTACTAATGACATACTGCTCACCTCTCCACTTTGCCCATCTATTCCAAGACTAAAAGCTTTTCCATCTGTAAATGCTTTGTTTTGCTGATGACAACTGGCACAGGACATACTATTATCACCAGATAATTTCTTTTCATAAAACAACATTCTGCCCAATTCAAATCCTTTTGCAGTAGTGGGATTATCTTCTGGAATTCTCTCATTGAAACTTCCAAAATAAGTAGGTGCCTTCAATTCAAAATTTTCCTGGGGAATAATATCCTTTTTAGGATTACATCCAAGAGTGATAAAAATAAAAAGAAGCAATGAAATTCGCATTTATGAACTAATTAAACCTAACTATCAAATATTGTCATTCATTATTAACAAACGTAATTTATATGAAGAAAAGTTTATGTATTGAAAAAAAATATTTGTTTATCCACCCGAAACATAAACCATTGATATAAAAATTAGGGCTGATTCAGTATTTTATTTTTAAATTCAAAAAAAATTAAAATCATGAAAATCTTTCAAACGCTTCTACTGATCATTATAATTTCAACTTCTGTCTTCGGCCAAGTTCAAAAACCCCAGGATTTTTTATCAAATGACTTTCATAAAGAGAGAAGAGATATATTAAGAAATAAAATGCCTGAAAACTCAGTAGCTGTGTTTTTTTCAAATCCGATTCGAAACCGAGCTAATGATGTGAATTTCAAATATCACCAAGACCCAAATTTTTACTATTTGACAGGGCACAGGCAACCTCATGCATTACTTATGATATTTTCGGAAGAGCAAGAGATCAATGACCAATCGATGAATGAAATCATTTTTGTGAGAGGTAGAAATGCCTTGGCTGAATTATATGATGGGGGTAGGGTAAGCACAGCTGAGGCAGTGAAAGATTTACAATTAGAGGTTGCATTTGAAACACCGAACTTTGAATCTTTTCCTATTGATTTTTCCAAATTTGACCAAGTATTATTTTATGATTTCCAGGACGATGTGAGACAAACTCGAGAGAAGGGAGATTTATATGATTTGATTGCACAATTTAAGCAAAAGGTTAATTATCCGGATGACAGTAATTTGGATATTACTCCAGAACCCCAAGAGAATAATCTGAATACCAGATTATTGGATGAGTTATTACGTCCAATGCGTGGAATTAAGACAGCAGAAGAACTTGACTTATTAAGGAAAGCTGTAAAAATTTCCGCACTAGGACAAGCAGAGGTAATGCGAGCTATGGAACCTGGTATGTCTGAATTAGAAGTACAAGGCATGCATGAATTTATCTATAAGAAATACAAAGCAGAATATGAAGGCTATCCGAGTATAGTCGGTGCAGGGCACAATGGCTGCGTTCTCCATTACATTGATAACTATAAGCCTGAAATTGAAGACGGAGAATTGATATTGATGGATTTAGGTGCTGAGTATCACGGCTACACCGCAGACGTGACTAGAACAATTCCTGTAAATGGAAAATTCACTAAAGAACAAAAGGCCATTTACGATTTAGTTTATAAAGCACAAGAGGCAGGAGCATCAATTGCCAAAGCAGGAGTACCTTTTTCAGCCGTATTTGACACCACCCTAGCCATTATAAATGAAGGCTTATTGGATTTGGGAATCGTAGAAAGCCTAAATGAAGAAGATCTGATTGACCCAGCTACAGGAAGACATCGTTACTATCCGCACGGATGTTGTCATCATATTGGATTGGATGTGCATGATTTAGGGGAATATGGAACGCTTGAAGCAAATATGGTAATTACCATAGAACCCGGAATTTATATTCCCGAAGGTAGCCCTTGTGATAAAAAATGGTGGGACATACCCGTTAGAATTGAAGATGATTACCTAATTAAAAAAGACGGGGTGGAATTATTATCAAATGATGCTCCTAGAAAAAGTGAGGAAATTGAGAAACTGATGAAGGAAAAAAGTGCGTTTGGTAAGTTGAATTTGCCGACTTTGGAGGAAGAGTAAATCAGTACGATTTCTATTTTTGAGTGAAAGGCACTATTTAATGTATAATAATCAAATTATATATAATAAATCTATACAGCGCCTCATATAATCCATGGCCTAATATCAGTAAATCTAATTGGTATTATTAAAATAATTGAAATACTAAAGTCTTAATTAATTACTTTTTAATTAAAACAATATATATTATTTTGCGCCACTTTTCTATGAAGAATTTGTAGTAAAACTACTATTTCTTCAACAAAAGACACATTTCACATTTTTAAAAAAAACTTCATGTTTAAAAGATTATCCATTATTATTTTCAGTCTAGTAATTTTAAGTTCATGTGAGGGAGAGGATGAAAACATTCCAGAAATTAATGCAAATTTTACCGCCTCCAAACTCACAATTTTTGAAGGTGAATTTGTAACATTCACCGACCAATCAACCAACAACCCTTCTTCATGGGAATGGGATTTTGGAAGTGAGAACATTGAATCTTCCACCTTACAAAACCCTACTGTATTATTTGAAGAATCTGGAATTTATAATATAAGTTTAACGGCTTCAAATGAAAACAGCTCTGACAGAGAAGTGAAATCAGAATTTATTGCAGTTGTTAAGTCTGTAAAAGCATCATTCGAAAGTAGCGACTCCATTGTTAATCAAGGAAATGAAATTACTTTTACCGATACTTCAGAGGGTTCCCCTATCGCTTGGGAATGGGATTTCGAAGGAGGCTTCCCCCTCTTCCTCTCTAGAACCAAATCCTGTAGTTAAATATAATATTCCAGGTGTATATGAGGCTACTTTAAAGGTAACATCAGAACAAGAGCCAGAAGGTAATATTAGTAAAAAGGAAATTATTGTACTGCCAACAAGTGGTTTAATTGCTTATTATCCTTTCGATGGTGATGCAGAAGATTATAGTGGTAATGAATTTCATGGATTTTTAAATAATGGAGCATCCGCATTTGAAGACCGCAACCAACAATCAGGTAAGGCCTATCAATTTGATGGGGTAAATGATAATATTGTTACCTCTACGGAAATAGATGAAAACTTAAGTAGTGGAGCCAGTTTTGCCGCCTGGATTTATATATCTAAAGTGGGCAGTACTGCAAGAATTCTTTCAAATTATAACGGAACAGGCGTAGAAGGCGCTTGTAATGAAAGAATAGGTTTTGTATTTGGTATTACAGAAGATCAAAGACTTAATATATTTTATGCCACTGACGGTAATAAATTTGATGGTAGGGTAACGGATACAGGTATTTTAGAAGCGAATAAATGGTATCATGTAGTGGGTACTTGGAACGGAAATTTCAGTCCTTCTAGTTTTAAATTGTATGCCAATGGAATACAGCGAGATATCTCAAATTTAGAAAGCGGTTTTTCTAATTGTGGAAGCTATTTGGAATCAACAAATCCATTTCACATTGGAATTGGTGAGTGTTCAACTGGACCATGCGCGCCTTTTAGTGGTGCAATTGATGAAGTAAGGATATATAACAGAACGCTTAGTCTTGAAGAAATAAACGCTTTATCTAAAAGTTAAATAGAGCCTATTAGTAATCTACACAAGGAAAGAACATATCTATTTGATATTCATTATCAAATATGAAATTGATTATTAGGTTCTATATAAAATAATAAAAAAAGAAAAGCCGGGTCACTACTCCCGGCTTTCTAACCTAAACCAAAACTACTCACTATGAAAAACTAAAAACTAAAAACTAAACTTTATCAACCACTAATTTATAATTAGGGTCTTCTATTACATTAACATCAATAATCTTATCAGCATTTTCTAAAAGTCTCTTACAATCAGGACTCAAATGCTTCAAATGGATTTTCTTCCCTACCTTCAGGTATCTTTCTGTAATCTTATTCAAGGCCTCAATCGCTGACATGTCAACCACGCGGCTTTCTTGGAAATCAATAACAACCTCTTCAGGATCGTCATTCACGTCAAATTTTTCATTAAAAGCAGCGACAGAACCAAAAAACAATGGCCCATAAATCTCATAATACTTTACGCCATTTTCGTCTACTCTTTTTCTAGCTCTAATTCTTTTGGCATTATCCCATGCAAAAACTAATGCTGCTATGATGACTCCCACTATTACAGCTAAAGCTAGATTATGCAATACTATCGTCACTAAAGTTACCAATACCATGACTAAGATGTCTGACTTTGGCATCTTATTGAGTGTCTTTAAACTTGCCCACTCAAAGGTTCCAATTGCCACCATAATCATAAGACCCGTCAGAGCAGCCATAGGAACCAATTCAATATAAGAAGATCCAAACATGATGAAAACCAATAACATCACCGCTGCTACTATTCCTGATAATCGTGCACGAGCTCCGTTTGAAATATTTATCAAACTCTGGCCTAACATTGCACATCCACCCATGCCTGAAAACAGACCAGAAAGGATATTGGCAGTTCCTTGGGCAACTGCTTCCTTATTACCTCTTCCTCTGCTTTCCGTTATTTCATCAATAATGTTGAGCGTTAATAGACTTTCAATTAAACCCACTGCAGCCATAATAGCGGAGTAGGGCAGAATAATCATGAACGTTTCCCAAGTCAGAGGAATTGCAGGGAAATGAAATGGAGGAAATCCACCTTTAATTGAAGCCACGTCTCCTACTGTCTTTGTATCGATACCAAAGTAAACTACCACACCAAATACTACTAGGATAGCCACTAAAGAAGAAGGGACCGCTTTAGTAATCTTAGGTAAGCCCCAAACGATGAGCATAGTACCGAAAACCAATGCCAATAAAATGTAAAGTTGTTCACCTGTTAACCAATTCCCAGCGTCATCTTTGAATTGAGCTAGCTGAGAGGTGAAAATGATTACCGCAAGCCCATTAACAAAACCGAAAATTACTGGATGCGGAACTAAACGCATAAATTTTCCGAGCTTGAATATTCCAGCAAGTATTTGAATAATTCCTGACAGTATAACAGCTGCCAAAACATATTCTACACCAAATTTTATCGATAATGAAACAACTACTACGGCTATGGCACCTGTTGCACCAGAGATCATACCAGGTCTTCCTCCTAAAATAGCAGTTACCAGTCCCATCACAAAAGCAGCATACAAGCCAGTTAAGGGAGAAAGTTTAGCCACAAATGCAAAGGCCACAGCTTCTGGGATTAAAGCCATTGCAACTGTAATTCCAGATAAAACCTCAGTTTTGTAATCTACTTTTTGAGAAAGGTCAAATAATTTAAAATATTGTTTCATGCACTCATATTTGGCTAAGTAATTAACAATTTGTACAGCCGTTCTCTAAATGAGCGCGCAAAGGTAAGTTTTTATTTTTTAAAATTTAAATGATGTATTAAAATATTTGTTCAATTCACTTTTAATACGGATGTGATAATCGGAGAGGATTAGAAAGCCTTAACCCTCTCATGCCGATAAAACATAGGTGAGTCTGAAATCTACCTCCCAGACTCTCAAACTATTGCATCAAACTTTATCTAAAGCCTGCTCAATATCCCAAATCAAATCTTTTGCATCCTCCACTCCTACTGATATTCTTACTAGTTTAGAAGTAATCGAGATTTTATTTCTTAACTCCTCATCTACATCTGAATGGGTCATCGTAGCAGGATGCTCTGCTAATGATTCAGTACTCCCTAAGCTGACAGCCAACTTTATCAATTTCGTGCTATTTAAGAATTTAAAGGCCTCTTTTTCTCCACCTTTAACATCAAAAGCGACCATGGCTCCATTCGAACTACATTGCTTTTTAAATATTTCGTACTGACGACCGTCTTCTGGCTTAAGATTCCCTAAATAATATACTTTTTCAACTTTGGAATGATCGTTCAAAAAGTGTGCTACTTGCTCTGCGTTAGCTGCCTGCTTTTCCATTCGGATTTTCAGAGTCTCCAAACTTCTCATGAGTAACCAACCTGTATGCGGTCCCGCCATATTTCCCATAAAAGTTCTAAACCCTTTCACTCGCTTAATCAGTTCGGCTGAACCCAGACATGCACCGGCTACTAAATCACTATGTCCGCCAATATACTTTGTAGCCGAATAGATTACTAAATCCGCACCTAACTGTAATGGATGCTGCCAAACCGGACCCATATAAGTATTATCAACTCCTATATAAATCGGCTCGTCCTCTTTTTCTAAGGCTGTAGCAATTTCTCTAAACATTCCGATATCCACTAAGGCATTGGTAGGATTTGCAGGTGTCTCCAGATAAATAAAGCGCACCTGATCTCTCAAGCCACTTTCTTCTAACTCTTTCATCACTTCTTCCTTATCTTGATAAGGATTAACCCCAACCGCTTTAATCCCCCATTTTGGAAGTACATGATTAATAAAATGATCAGTTCCACCATAAACTGGTACGGAATGCAAGAGCACATCACCAGGATTTAAGAATTCCATCAACATGCTACTAATAGCTCCCATTCCACTTTCAAAAATAGCAGCATCTTCTGCTTTATCCCACAAACAGAGTCGATCTTCTGTAATTTGAAGGTTTGGATTGTTTAATCGGCTATAAATCAAGCCTAATTCTTCCTCATCAGTCTTTTCCCTTTTTCCGTAAGCAACTTCAAAAAAAGCTTTACCATCCTCGGCCTTTTTAAAAGCAAAAGTTGACGTCTGAAAAATTGGACATTTAATGGCTCCTTCTGATAATTCTGGCTTATAGCCAAAGGACATCATTTGACTTTCCGGTGAAAAAGAATGCTCGCTCATAATTTCTATCATTTTTTATAAAATTAGAAAATAATTCTTGAATTTTATATATTGAAGAAAATAAATCTATATTCAAGTTTAATATAGAATTTATAACTTTTAAAAGCCTTATTAAAACGTACAAATGGAAAATAATTCTATTATCAGATTAGACAAGATCGATATACAAATCATAAAGCTATTGCAAAAGAATGCACGAATAACAAACAAAGAGTTAGCTGCTCAGCTTGATTTAACCATAACACCAGTTTATGAAAGGGTAAAAAGATTGGAAAAAACAGGTGTTATTGGTCAGTATGTCGCACTCATTGATGCCGACAAAACAGGTAAAGGATTAATGGCATTATGCATGTTAAGATTGGAAAAACATACAAAAGACAAGCTAGCTCAATTTGAGGCACATGTCGAAAAAATTCCCGAGGTTACCGAATGTTATCACTTGGCTGGGCAATACGATTATCACCTGAAGATCTTGGTAAAAGACATGAATGCATTTCAGGATTTTATTGTGAATAAACTTTCCACTAATGAGAACTTGGCCAATATCCAAAGTTCTTTTGTAATGAAGAAAATTACGGATACCACAGCTGTGCCTTTGGGGTGATTGTAATTTAGAGAAACTGCAAGCTGTTAAACAACCTCCTTGATACTTTGTTTGTAAATTATGCGATATCTATATCTTTTCATATCTCTAATGATATTCATGAGTTGCACTCAAGCACAAAATACAAGATTGGATGATTTTCAATGGGAAAATAGACTGTTGATTATCTACACAAGAGAAGTGAAGTCTTCACAATTAGATAATCAACTTGCAGAAATAATAAGAAACAACGAGGGCTACAATGTCCGTGACTTGAAAGTGATTCTCCTGAGAGATAGACAAGTTAAAGTATGGAATTCAGAAAAAGATAATGCACTTAATTTTGATCAGACCATGAAGGAATTAAATATTGATCAGAGCATACTTTATTACAACTTACTGATTGGAAAAGATGGAGGGGTAAAATCGAGGAGAATCTCTCCTATCACAAATAAGAAACTATTCGAAACTATTGATGCCATGCCTATGAGGCAAAGAGAAATGCGTATTGGTAATTAACATAGAAATCCTGTCAAGTTGTAGAAACCTGACAGGATTAAACTTCATCACTAATACTACTTCAATCGTTCTTTAATATCCAATTTATGCTTACGAGCAGTATCTTTGGCAATATCATAGCCTGCGTCAGCATGACGGATAACACCCATTCCGGGGTCATTATGCAAGACTCTTTTTAGTCTATTCTCAGCTTCATCTGTTCCATCTGCTACAATCACCATTCCGGCATGTATGGAATAACCCATACCCACTCCGCCTCCATGATGCAATGATACCCAGCTAGCACCACCAGCAGTATTGACCATGGCATTTAATAATGGCCAATCTGCAACGGCATCAGATCCATCTAACATTGCTTCGGTCTCTCTATTAGGCGAAGCTACCGAACCCGTATCCAGATGATCTCTACCTATTACAATTGGTGCTTTCACTTTTCCTTCTTTCACTAATTTATTGAAAGCTAATCCTGCTTTCTCTCTTTCTCCTTGTCCTAGCCAGCAAATTCTTGAAGGCAAGCCCTGAAAAGCAATTCGCTCTTGCGCCATATCCATCCAACGCATTAAAGATTCGTTTTCAGGAAACAATTCTTTTATCACTCTATCGGTCTCCGCTATATCAGCAGGATCACCAGAAAGTGCGGCCCAACGGAAAGGACCTTTGCCTTCGCAAAATAATGGACGGATATAAGCAGGAACAAATCCAGGGAAATCAAATGCATTTTTCAAGCCTTTTTCCTGAGCCCTAGCCCGCAAATTATTCCCGTAATCAAATGTAACCGCTCCTGATTTTTGTAATTCCAGCATCAATTCTACATGTCTGTACATGGACTCGTAAGATAACTCCTCGTATCGATCAGGATTTTCTTCTCTTAAAACATTGGATTCTTCCAAGCTAATTTGATGCGGCACATAGCCAATCAGGGGATCATGAGCTGAGGTTTGATCAGTTAACACATCAGGAATAACGTTTCTTTCTTTCAATCTTTCCAGAAGATGCACAGCATTACAAGGCACTCCTATGGATACTCTTTCCTTGTTCTCTTTAGCTTCCAAAGCACGGTCAATTGCCTTATCCATATCCTGGATTGATTCGTCCAGATATTTAGTGGATAATCTTTTATCAATTCTCCATTGCTCTACTTCTGCTACCAAACAAACACCATCATTCATGGTAACAGCTAGTGGTTGAGCACCTCCCATTCCACCTAATCCTGCCGTTACTGTCAAAGTACCTTTCAAACTTCCGTTAAAATCTTTATTGGCTATAGCTGAGAATGTTTCATAAGTACCTTGAACAATTCCTTGTGAACCAATGTAAATCCAGCTGCCAGCCGTCATTTGACCATACATCATCAGACCCTTCTTCTCAAGCTCGTCAAAATGCTTCCAGTTTGCCCAGTTCGGTACTAACTGTGAATTGGAAATCAATACCTTTGGAGCATCTTTATGAGTAGGCAGAATTCCAACCGGTTTACCGGACTGTACCACCAATGTTTCGTCCTCTTCTAAATCCTTTAAGGCTTTAATGATTAAATCGAGAGATTCGAAATTTCGGGCCGCCTTACCCCTTCCACCATATACAATTAAATCTTCTGGTCTTTCGGCTACTTCTGGATCGAGATTATTAAGCAACATTCGAAGTGCGGCCTCTTGTACCCAGCCTTTACAATTCAATTGGCTTCCGGTTGGTGTTTTGTAAGTTTCAGGATTATATTTTTGAGTCGTTTCCATAGCTTATAGTTCTGTTCAATATTTCTGAATGTGAAATAGCTATAAATTCAACAAAAAGGCAAATTAGAAATGAATGTATTTAATTTAATCCTAGGATTGGGCTTGATTTTCTTTTTGAAAGAATGGTTTACCAACCCTACCGATATGCTGAATTAATTCTTTAGATGTGATTCCCTGGTAATTTGATAAATCCAAAGTGTAAGGGGAATTCAGCTCATCTATTTCCCAGAATATTTGATTTTTAATAGATTCAGTTAGCTGCTCACCCTTTAAAACCATATCAATATCTGAGCCTTCTCTGTAGTTTCCTTTTGCCCTGGAACCATAAATTAGAGCTTCCTCCACTTCTGGATAATTTTGGAGGATTTTTGTAATTTTCTCAATTAAGCTATTGGGCAAACCAAAACTCATAATAGTGATTTTACTTTAGTTTGGAAGTCAATAAATAATGAAAAATACTGATTGATGATTTTATCATATTCCACCTTTAATATATTTTCATTATAAGTATGAACAGTATTATTACGACTTTCAATCATTTCCATCCATTTCTGCCCATCTGATATCAAACCAATTCTAAATGCTTCACGAGTGGCGGAACGGGAACCTGTCACATTTTGGATACCCTCATATAAAAGGTAATCCTTTAAAACTTTCCAGGCTAATTCGTGAGTGAATTCAAATCTTTGCACTATCCCTTCCTTAATAATATTAATTGGGTCAGCACCATTATTCTCAATACCTTCTTGAAGTTGAGATAAAGCTTTTTCAAAATTTGAAAACCTTTGTTTCCACCTAATATCTTCCTTCATCAATTAAATTTTAATCTAATTTAAAAAAATTAAGACAACATATCCATATCCACCTCTAATTCCACATAAGCCTTCTCGCACAAAGCTCCAATTGGTGGTTGTTGTTTATTGACACGAACCAATACTTTAATAGCAGATTCATTTTCTTTTAGGATCTTCTTCCCGATATGAAAAGCAAGTGTTTCCAATAATTTGAGCGGTTTTTCCATCACTTCAGCCGTGGTTTTATAGAGGGTTTCGTAATTTAAAGTGCTCTCCAAATTATCATCCATTTGATCGAATTCGGTTTCTACTACCAAATCAACAGTATAATGATTTCCTAATTTATTCTCTTCTACATAATAGCCGTGATAGCTGTAAAAAGCCATTCCGGAGAGTGCTACTTTTCCCTTCATAAATGTCTATTGAAATTTTTAATCAGCAGTAATTTCATCAAAAAAGGAAGTATCTTCTCCCCCATCTTCCTTTTTTTCTTTAGTTTCTTTCTTAACGGGCTCTTCTTTCTTTGCTGTTTTCTCTACATTTGGAGCCTTTGCTTCTTCTTGGGATATTGGCTTAGACTTAATCTCTTCCAATTCATACTCATCGGCATTTTGGATTTTCTTGACTGCTTTCCTAGCTCTTTTGAGGTGCGTTTCAATATCCACATGTTGCATGCGGTCTTCGATCTTCTTCACCTTATCATTCAAACCATTGCTTAAATTTTTAAGCTCTTCGGCCACATTATCCCTGTGATTTTCTAATTGTTTGAATCCTTCTGCCACTTCCTTAAGCTCGTCTTCCATTTCTTCCAAAATGGTTTGCGCTTTATTATTAGCGTCTTCTACTATAGATTTAGCTTTATCCTGAGCAACAGACAATAATTTATCTGCTTTCATTTGCGTCTCCTTCAAATGTAATTCTGCTGTTCTGTTGGCTTGGCTCACCACATTGGCTCCTGTATCTTCTGCTGTTTTCAAAGTCTTGTAAAGTGAACTTTCCACTTGACGAAGTTTTTCAACTTCTTTTTCGGCACCCTCAAGTTTCAGTTTTAACTCCTTTTGCAAATCCATCTCACGCTCCCACTCCTGTGAAAGAGAAGCTAAAAATGCTTTGACATCATCCTTATCATAGCCCCTAAAGCCTTTTTCGAATTCTTTTTGTCTTATTTCTAAAGGAGTAATCTTCATAATTTTACTTGTTGATATTTTGAATAACGCATTTGACTAGGATTTGTCTTAATGCTAAGAAAAGTATTTCACTTTTTCAAGATATAAATATACAGCCTTATTTTTATTTATTCATTTGTATGTCCCAAATTGACAAAGTATGATCATCACTTGCGCTTACTAACCGATCTTGATAATCAGTCCAAAGTAATTTATTCACGGAGGTGGCATGACCTGCGTGCCTCGCTTTATCAATTACTTTCAACAGTCTGAATGTTTGCGCATCCCAAATTTTAATGCTTTTGTCCATACTACAAGTTGCAAAATATTTTCCATCTGGTCTGAAACTGATATTATTAATTGCGTACATATGAGCCACTATGGATTCCAATAAAATATAATCCCCCTTCACATCCCAGATTTTCAAATGGGCATCACGACCTGAACTCAACAATATATTTCCATCAAATGAATATTGTAGGGTAAAAACTGAATTATCATGTGCTTTGATCTCTTTTTTCAAACGCCAATCTGAAGTAGAAAGTATTTTAATAGAATTGTCACTGAAACCAATTGCAATTTCATTTCCATCAGGATGAACTGCTATAGTTCTTGCACTTTTACTACTTAATCTCAATTTGGCAATTGTACTAAGGTCATTTAAATCAGATAAAACCAGTTGTCCGTCTTCACAAGCAGTTAAAATAATTTTGTTGACTACTTTTATGTCAAAAATAGCACCATCCGTTATTTTTGATGATTTGAGCTCTTGTTTTTCCATCACATCAACCAAATGAATTCCTTCATAATTCTGCCCAACAATCAACTGATTGCTATCTTCTAAATAATGGAGCGCATATATTGAGTTCTTAACTTTAGCCACCATAGTTCCCAATTCAGGATCTTTTAGATCCCATAGCGCTACAATCCCATCACCTCCAGCAGAAAAAAAGAGATGGTTCTTGCTTGCAGGCTCTACCACATACAAGCAATCTTTGTGTCCCGTTAGGGTTTGAATTTTTTCTACATTAATTTTAGGCATATTGTAAAGTTACGAGATGGCATTAGAATACATAAGGCAAATCAACGATAATATTCATTTGGCTGTTTGGAAAATCGAAGAGGATTTAGAGTTTTACCTCAAAAATGTCCAGCTCAGCCTCATTGATGAAAAAATACTGTTAGAAACCACGCATCCAGAAAAGAAATTGGAGTTTATGGCAGGCAGGATGTTGTGCAAAACTGTTTTACATCAACTGGATATTTCTGACCTGCCTATTTTCAGAAATGAATATGGAAAACCACAAATACCTAATTCAGAATATGACATTTCACTTTCTCATACTGAAAATTACATCGCACTTAGTATTGGAAATAAGCTGGATGTGGGTATAGATATTGAAAAACCTAAAGCCAAAATGGTCAAAATTGCTCCAAGGCTTTACACTCCTCAGGAAATGGAATATTGCCAAGACAATTTGGTTTACTATTCTAAAATGTGGTCAGCCAAGGAAGTCCTATACAAGCTGTTTATGAAAAGAGAATTAGATTTCAGGGAGCACTTGAATTGCAAACCAGAAAATAAGGAATGGACTTTGATGAGGGGGACTATCAAAAAAGATGAATTCAATAAAAGCTATAAGCTGGCCTTTTTTGAGTTAAAGGAGTATTTCATTTGTTTGAATCTGACTTAAAGCCCTAAAGCATCAAAGTCAATCCCACCAGAAACTTCAATTAGCAGTTCTTTTACCTCTTCTGATTTGTGATGTTCACCTAGTTTATCATAAGCCATAATGAGATTACGCAATACTCTTTTAACTATATCTTCATTAGAACAAGGTTGATAATAGGTTGCTTTTGGAGTCAAATTTAGATTAGACAAATAATTATCAATGTCCTTGTTTGAAAAAATTAAACCTCTGTTAAAGGCATTAACATAGAATTGGACTTCCTCGCTTTTATAAGTTATGATAAATAGGTTGGGTAAATTGACTCCATAGATAGGTAATCCTAGTTTTTCAGCAACCAACATGTAAACCACTGATAGTGAAATAGGATTTCCCTTTTTACTTTCCAAAACAGATTTTAAGAAAGAATTATTAGGAGAATGAAAATTCTTGGTATTGGCCCTAAACTTCAATTTGTTAAATAAGGCCCCATTGATGATCTTAATTTGATCATATGGATGTAGGTCTTCCTTCAACTCGACCCAAATATCATAGTAGATCTGCTCTATTTCTTTATTCAATTCATTAAGCTCTGTATCAGGATACTGATACAGTGAAATCAACCACATCCCTTCCAGCAAACTCTCACCTCCGTTATCTTTCCATTCACGAATTCGATCCTTCAATCTAGAAAACTGAAGGGTATGGATCATATCTTCAATTTTGCTTTGGATATTAGGATCAAAACTGTTTTCCCATTGCTCTTCCAGAAATGGAATAATATCACTGCCCAAGGACATGATTTTTCCTTCTACATGACGATTTACTTCCTCATCATCATCTTCCAACAGTGAAACTAATGCCTTAAATTCCTTTTTATCCAATTCCAACTTTAAATGATTTAGGTTTGAATAACTCCTACATTAAACTGCTTTTCAATAGGCGAGTGGTCAGCTGCTTCTATTCCCATCGAAATTACTTTTCGTGTTTCTAGTGGATCAATAATTCCATCTACCCATAATCTTGAAGCTGCATAATAAGGAGATAGCTCCTCATTATATTTATCAGTTATGTCTTTCAACATTTTTTCCTTGTCTTCTTCGGAAATCTCTTCACCTTTTGCTTTCAAAGTAGCTACTTTTATTTGCAATAATGTTTTCGCTGCAGCAGCTCCACTCATTACTGCAATCTGAGCAGTTGGCCACGCATAAATCAGTCTTGGATCATATGCCTTTCCGCACATGGCGTAATTTCCTGCCCCATAGGAATTACCAATAACAATTGTAAATTTCGGCACAACAGAATTAGCCATGGCATTCACCATTTTTGCCCCATCCTTTATTATGCCACCGTGCTCAGACTTGCTGCCAATCATAAAACCACTAACATCCTGAAGGAATACTAACGGTATCTTACGTTGATTACAGTTCATAATGAAACGAGCCGATTTATCTGCAGAATCAGAGTAAATCACTCCACCCATCTGCATTTCTCCTTTTTTAGTTTTCACCACCTTTCTCTGGTTGGCTACTATTCCAACAGCCCAACCATCAATTCTGGCAGTGCCACAAATTATTGACTGTCCATATAATTCTTTGTACTCATCGAATTCAGAATTATCGACTAACCTTTCGATAATATCTCTGGTATCGTAGGGTTTTACTCTATCATTTGGGAGTAAACCGTAAATTTCCCTTTCATCTTTTGCTGGAGCTTTTGGTTTTTCACGATTAAATCCAGCCTTTTCGAAGCTTCCTATTTTATTGAATATTCTGCGGATATCATTTAAACAATCCTGGTCGGTCTCATGCTTATTATCAGTAACCCCTGAAATCTCACAATGTGTACTTGCCCCACCTAAGGTCTCATTATCGATGTCCTCGCCTATAGCTGCTTTCACTAAGTAGGAACCAGCTAAAAATATTGAGCCCGTTTTATTAACAATCATTGCTTCATCGGCCATAATAGGCAGATAGGCACCACCAGCAACACAACTTCCCATGATTGCTGCTACTTGGATAATTCCCATTGAAGACATTTTTGCATTATTTCTAAATTGTCTACCAAAATGTTCTTTATCAGGAAAGATCTCATTTTGCATGGGTAAAAAAACGCCCGCACTATCTACTAAATAAATGACAGGTAATCTATTTTCCATGGCCACTTCCTGTGCACGTAAATTCTTTTTGGCAGTCATTGGGAACCAAGCTCCAGCTTTAACGGTCGCATCATTGGCAACAATCATCACCTGACGGCCTTCTACATACCCAATTCCTGTCACAACTCCTGCTGACGGACAACCTCCTACATCTTTGTACATACCATCTGCCGCGAAAGCTCCGATTTCCAAAAACTCTGTTTCATCATCACAAAGATAGGCTATGCGTTCTCTAGCAGTAAGCTTCCCTTTTTCGTGTTGCGAGGCAATCTTTTTTTCGCCACCTCCCAAATATACTTTTTCTAGCTTGTGTTTTAGTTTATCTACCTCTTGCTTATTGAGGTCTTCGTTTTTATTAAATGCGATATCCATTGAGTCGTTTCCTGGTATATTTAATAATTAATTTAGTGCTTCCGTTACTTCTTTTTGTCTCCTTTATCTTTTCTACCAAAAAGAGAAAAGTGAACATATTTTTTTGGTTGATCTTTCATATCAATTAATAAAGCATCAAGATCCACCAATGTTTGATTTAGATTCAAATATAATGAATCATCGTTCAATAACTTATCCACAGTACCTTCACCATCTTGCATAGAAGCTACGGTATTATTGATTGTAATTAAAGTTGTATCTAATCTATTGACCACTCTAGCTAATTCTAGAGCATTAACTGAGTCTGCAATCCCATTCGTTTTCTTCAATAATGCTTTCAGACCGCTTTTTTCATCGGCAAGGGTGGCTGATATTTTCTTAAAATCATCAATTAAAGCGGTAATGGTAGCTTGCTTTTCTGATATCTTCGCTAAATTCTGAGTGGTTTGCTCCACATTGAGCATTATATTTTGAATAGCATCCTCATTTTTATCAATATTAGCCAAAATATGATTGAGATGTTGTCCAACTGAATCTAAAGTTTTCAGAACAGGATATGCCTGTTCTTGGATTTGTTCTGTTAAAGCAGGTTCGATATCTCCAATAACTTCACTTCCTTCTGGCAATGCTTCAGTTACTGTGTTTCTGATTAAAACAATTGTCTGCGAACCTAGAATATCAGAAGCCAATAACGCCACTGATTCGTCACCTAAAGTAATATCTTCCCTAACTTCGAAATATACCTTTAGCTTATTCTCCTGGTCTTGTAAAATTTCAATTTTGCTAACCCTTCCCACTGAGAGTCCACTGAGCAATACAGGATTTGATGCCGTAAGACCATCAACTTGTTCGTAAACGGCATAATACTCATTGGAAGGATTGAAAAAATCAATTCCTTTCAAAAAATTAAAACCAAAATAAAATATTACAATTGCTGTGATTGCTAATACCGCAACCTTAATTTCTTTAGCTATTTTCAATTTATATAGTTTTTTTAGTTCATTGATTCAATTTCGACTTTGTAATCTCGAATGGCTCTAAAGATTCCAGATGCTATATACGTTTGACCGAGATCATCGTTCAAATATCTCTCCTCTTGTGAATTACTTAGAAATCCAGTCTCAATTAAAACACTAGGCATAGAGCTCTTAAACAAAACTACAAATCCTGCTTGCTTTACACCTCGACTATGACGACCAACTCGTTTATCAAACTGGTATTCAACTTTTTCAGCCAAATTCAAACTATTAGCTAAATAGGCATTTTGATATAAAGAAAAAAGAATATGCGATGCTGGATCATTAGGATCGAAGCCTTCATATTTTTCTTCATAATTTTCTTCCATCAAAATTACAGCATTTTCTCTCTTCGCCACATTTAAGTTAGTCTCCGACTTGTGTAATCCCATTATCCAAGTCTCTGTACCATGCACTTTTGTACTATATTCCACCGCATTGCAGTGAATAGAAACAAAGAGGTCGGCACCATTTTTGTTTGCAATGTTCGAGCGTTCATCAAGTTCAACAAAATTATCATCAGTTCTAGTATAAATGACTTCAACATCAGGCAAGTACTCTTTAATAATCTCACCTAATTCCAAAGCAATATCTAAAGCTATGTCTTTTTCCTTTGACATTACGCCTCGAGTTCCACTATCTTTGCCGCCATGTCCAGCATCAATCACAACCTTATCAACTTTGTATGAAGGTTTGTTAAGATTTGTGAAGGAGCCAAGGACCATCAACAGTGTAAGAATAGAAAGGATGGTAATATTTTTCACAATCTTTCGGTTGTTAAATTTGAATAGTATAATTTTACACAAAGATTGCAAAAATTCATCAAATCGGAAAAATCCACGGAACAATTTGAGGCGGTATATTTTAAGTTTATTCATATTTGTTGTACCCTTTATTGGTTACGCGCAAGAAGTTGATTCTGTAAATCAGAAATCTGACTCTTTGCTTGAGAGTTCTATCAAAATTGATTCCACAAAATCTATTGAAGATTCCACTATTAATATTTTAACGGATTCCATCACTAATAATGTTCGAACTGATTCTGTTAAGAAAAAGAAAAAAGGAGATATTGCAACAACTGTCAATTACACTGCCAAAGACTCTTTAAACTTTAACTTGAAAACTCAAGATATTATTATGTATAAAGAGGCTCATGTTGATTATGGGGATATAGAACTTGACGCTGATAAGATAAAAGTAAATTATAATACCAAAATTCTTGACGCCAGCGGTTTAAAGGACACTGCTGATAATATTACAGGCAAACCTATTTTTACAGATAAAGGTCAAGTTTATCAGACGGATCAGATTACTTATAATTTCGATACTAAAAAAGCGATAATCAAAGGAGTGGTCACCCAACAGGGAGAAGCCTTCATGCACTCAAACTGGACAAAAAAGAATGAAAAGGATGAAATGTTCAGTGATCATGCCTTGTATACTACTTGTAATTTAGACCATCCCCATTTCGGAATATCTGCAAATAAATTAAAACTTATTCCTGGGGATAAGATATTGGCAGGGCCATTTAATTTAGAAATTACAGAGATCCCAACTCCATTATTATTTCCCTTCGGAATGTTTCCAATGCCAAACAATAAAACTTCCGGTATTTTATTCCCAACTTATGGAGAAGAAAACAGAAGAGGATTTTTCTTGAGAGATGGAGGTTATTATTGGGCTATAAATCAATATGCTGACATGGCACTTCGAGGTGAAATATACTCCAAAGGTAGTTATGGACTTTCGGTGGCTTCTAACTACAAAAAAAGATATAGTTATAATGGCAATCTAAACATTAGATTTAATCAACAACAAATAGGCGAGACAGAAGCGGATTCTGCTGTCTCCCGAGATTTTTGGGTTCAATGGTCGCATAGGCCAGAATCAAAAGGCACAGGACGTTTTTCTGCCTCGGTAAACGGTGGTACATCCACTTTTAATCAAAATAACCCTTCTACCAACTTTCAACAACAAGTTACGGCTAACTTCAATTCAAATATTTCATATTCAAATGTAATTCAAGGAACACCATTCAATTATGCTATTAGTGCAAGGCATGATCAAGACATTAGAACGAATGAAATCAACTTACTATTACCAGAAGTAGCTCTAAACATGAATCGCCAATACCCTTTTAAAGCCGTAAATGTGGATGGCTTGAATTGGCTCCAGAAAATGAATTACTCTTACAACTTTACTTCGACAAACAGAATTACTAATAATATAGGTATGATTGGTCCAGAAGCTACTGAAGACAGTATCGCAGATTTCAGCCGGGAAAATCTCCCATACTTATTAGAGAGAGCAAATAATGGGGGTCGACATAGAGTTCCCGTTTCTACTTCATTTAACTTATTCAAATTTATTACCGCCAGCCCTAATTTCAATTATGATGAAGTGTGGTATTTACGAGAGTTGAATCATAGATATAGTGACTCATTAAATACAGTTGTTATAGACACTGTAAATACTTTTAGTAGAGCATCATCTTATAACGCAGGTATCGGCTTCACTACCCGGCTCTACGGAACGATTTACCCAAAGAAAGGACCAGTTAAGGCGGTAAGACATATAATGACTCCTTCAGTTAATTTAAATTGGAGACCCGATTTTGGTGAAGAGCAATATGGAATATATAAGGAGGTTCAAACAGACTCATTAGGAAATACAAGAGTATATTCAAAATATGAAGGCTTTGTATACGGAAGTCCAGGAAGAGGAAAGTCGGGAACTATTGGAATTTCTTTAGCCAATACAATTGAAATGAAAGTAAAAAAAGAAAGTGATACTTCAGACATGCCCAAAAAAGTTAAAATCTTTGACAACCTTTCATTCGCTACTAGTTATAATGTCATCGCTGATTCATTTAGATTAGCTCCTATCTCCATAAACGCTCGGACAAATCTATTTAATGGGAAGTTAGACGTCAATTTACAAACTGGGATTGATCCTTATGTGATGGTTTTAGACAGTATCAACGTTAGAGAAAATGGAACTAAACAAGTATTTCAAAGGAAAATTGACCAGTATGCCTGGGAAGCGGGCAAAGGAATAGGGCGATTGACAACTGCAAACATCGCTTTATCCACTAATCTAAACCCTGCTGGTAAAAAAAGTGATGATGAAAACAGAAATAATCTAGAAGATCAAGCGCGGCAAGCAGGTGCTACAGAAGATCAAATTCAGGCATTGGCCAATAACCCTGATATGTATGTGGATTTCGAAGTACCATGGAATTTGAGAGTCCGATACAACATCAGGTGGAGCAAGCAAGGCTTTGAGGAGGCAAATATCCAGCAAACCATGAATTTTAGTGGGGATGTAAATTTTACAGAAAACTGGAAAGTTGGATTTAACTCAGGATATGACTTTGAACAACAAGAATTCACACAAACATCTATCAATATCTTTAGAAATCTTCATTGCTGGCAAATCAATGCCAATTGGGTTCCTTTTGGCAGATTCCAGTCTTTCAGTGTTGATATTGGAGTGAAAGCCTCTATTCTCCAAGATTTAAAATTGAACAGAAGAAGAAGTTGGTGGGATAATTAAATACGAGTTCTTAAATTAAAAGGTCTTAGTTTTCAATGGCTTGCAGGTGGTAATTCAATAGATTCTCGGTACATCTGTCCAAGATATCATATACATTTTGGAAACCTTCCTCTCCACCATAATATGGATCAGGTACATCAATGCCCTGCAAATTGATTTCAGTCTCATAATCACGCATAAGCTGAACTTTTTGTAGATGCTCCTCAGAAGTTGCAAATCCAATAATCTTCATTTTATTGGCATTGTCCATTACCAAAATATGATCAAAGCGATTAAAGTCTGAAGCATCAAACTGCCTTGCACGGTGTTTCAATTCTAAACCATTTTCCTGAGCATTTTCACGTGTTCTTTCATCAGGCAACTCACCAATATGATAATCCGCTGTTCCGCATGAATCAATTTTAAATTGTTCTTCATTGTCCATATTTGATATTTTACTTAACATCAAACCTTCAGCCAGTGGTGATCTGCAAATGTTCCCCAAGCACACGAAAAGTATTTTTTTCATTTTTGCAAAATAGTTTTAAGACCCAAATTAATAAAAGCTGAGAACAATATGAATCTTTTATGAAGAAAAGCCTGTCTTGATTCATAAAAAATTCTTCTAAGTAGCGCTTTTTTGTCCCGTTTATCTTGAATCATATCAAATGCTTTATAACAGATTTTCAAAGTCGAAGCCAATTGTTTATTGTTACTTTGGTATTGTTGGTGAGACATCGAGCTAGATAAAACCCTTTTCTCCACCAATATTTTGTCGGTGTAACTGAATAGGTGCTGTCTTGAAAGTCTGAGCATAATATCAAAATCCTCATAAGCTAAATCTTCATCATATCCACCAAGCTCTTTCAAAAAAGAAGACCTGTACATCATGCTTGGAGAACAAATAAAATATCTTTGTAAAATCTGATAAAATAAATTGCCCTCTGGCACTGGAATAGTAGAATGGTTCTTCTTATCTACCGGATAATGAGTTTTAATATACTCTCCTTCCTCATTTATGTAGTTTGCATTTGTAAAATTAACGGCAATATTTCGATCTCTTTCCAGATTTTGCAGTCCTTCTCCCACCCTATCCTCCAATAAACGATCATCAGCCGCCAAATCAATAATATAATCGGCATTAACTAGTTCCAATGCCTTATTAAAAGCCTTACAATTACCAATATTTTCTCGCAAGAAGATTGATTTGATATTTCTATTTGGATGATGATCAATAAAAGATTTTATTCTTTGTACACTGTCATCGCTTGAAGCATCATCCACAATAATAAGTTCTGCAGAATAAGTTTGCTCTAAAACTGATTGCATCGCTTCCTGTACATATTTTTCATGATTATAGCACAAACAAATTACAGCTACCTTACCCTTCATTTCTTAAACTTTTTATTCCTACAATCGCCACAACTACAAAAAAGCAACTAAACCGTAGGATGTGAGCATAAACCAAAATATCTATACCTATTGATGAATTTAAAACTATTATTGCTACAAATATAAGCGCACTTAATATTTCAGTAAAAACATATGATTTGACCCTAACAGTAGCAATTAAATAAACAGAAAATGGAAAGGATAGAAATGCGAATAAATCTCCAAAAATCTGAAATTGAAACAAGTGTACCGCCTGTGCATACTGTGCCTCATAAAATACTTCCAGAATAAGCTCATCAAATTGAAAAACCAAGAACAGAAATATCAAGGAAAGTAAAAAATACGGCAAATAGTACCTCTTCAAAATGCTTAAATCCAAGTTTCTTCTTGCTATTAGTTTGGAGATCATTGGGTAAAAGCTCAAAAATAGAAAACTAATCAATAACCCACGATATGCTTCAGAAATTCTCACAACGGATTGCCATAAACCTGTTTGAATAGTCCCAAACTCATGAATGGCAAATTCCCTGATAAAATAATCAACCCATTTACTACTTAACCACACAGTGACTGCCATAATTAGGAATTGACCAAAATGTTGTTTTAATTTTTTATCAATTCTAAAATTAAATTTCAGATAGGGATAAATCGGGTAAATCAGAACTAACGAAAAAAGCGACTGAATTAATAGCCATAAAATCAAGAATTGATGAAGGTTTAGCTCAAAGAAAACAAGCACTCCAAAAAATGTTAACCATTGAACCAAAATGATTGATGCATAAACACTTAATTTTTGCTGAATAACATATACAGCAGAAACTATCAAGCCAAAGCAAAAAAGTAGAATGGAAGGAATAATTATTAGCCATTCTTGAAGACTGAATAAGAAAAGGCTTTGTCTGAACTGATGACGAATCAATAAAAAAATGCCAGTCACAAAGGTTAATAGAACTAAAATGATAATGGCTGATCCAATGATGTGCTTCTTTTGGAAATTCTGTTTTGGAAATGCATTTATCAGCCCATTTCCAGCTGCATCTTGAATAGGTTGAGTAAATAAAGCTAGGAAATTTTGAAAGTGGCTAAACAGGGTTGTTCCAGCTGGTCCATATAAAACAGCTACAGCTTTCTGTGCACCAAAGCCTACTACGGTCCGGATTAATAAAAGCATTCCACTCCAAAAGCTATGATGATATATCTGCCAAAACCTCAACAATGCAAAGTATATTTTCTGTAAAATTCACCCCCAATATAAGACTTATATCGAGCTAAATTTTTGTTAATATTTCCATCTGGAAGCATAGAAGTTCCCATCTCAATTATGGAGAAACCATTCTCTTGTGCCCAATTATATACAGAATTCCACAATAAAAGTGAAGGCTCATTCAAATTTGAGGATGGATCAATTATTAATGAATAAACATAAAGCGTCATATCATTTACCTTCAAAAAGAATACGTTCCCAACCAAAATGCTATCTATTTCTATTTTTAAAGCATGATAAACATCAGGGAATTGCAATTTTGCCTTTGACATGTTTTCTACACTTATTAAGTTTTGATGAGATTTTTTTGCTCTCCAATTCAAATTCTCTTGATATTCATCAGCCCAATTATCTATATCTACATTTGAGACTCTATATTGATTAGCAGATAATAAAGATTTCAATTTTCGTTTCTTTCGCTCTTGCCTAATGTGCTCTACAAATGACTTGTCAGATACTGTAAGCCTACTGGCAAGATCTACTTTTTTGATCTTAAGCGAAGGCATCAAAAAGAAGTGATCAGTGGAAAGAGTATCTGATTGCAAAGTAAACTCGATTGAGCAATTATACTTCTCTTTACAGTAGCTGAAAACATTTTCACAAACCAGACTTATATCGACTTCACTTGCAAAGTAGGGAGTAAAAAAAGGGGCGTTAAATGGTGTACTCAATTTTTGCTTTTGTTTGTAAAAACACCAAAAAGCAACAATCTGACCCTTACCATCATAGACCGTAATGGGAAGGATCTTCTCCAAAGCCAAATGTAACAACCAATAACTTTTCTGAGCAAAAACAGAAAACTTCAATACTTCTTCCTCACTTTTGGAGGGAAAATGCTCTGAAATTTGATAGTTTTGCCTCATGGGGTAAAAATACTTTTTAAAGTGCAATAAATGATAAGTTTGAAGTTTAATTGCCTAAAATCCTCTAATTTGAACTTTCTTTTATAAAATTTCTAAGTATAAATGAAGGACTATTTCTACACAATTTCTAAAGGTGGCGAAGGATTCTATAAAGAAAAAGGTAGTAAATTCATAGGACTAGCCTTTAGAGTGCATAATGAAGATGAAGTTAAAGAAAAATTAGAGGAGGTCAAGAAGCAGTTTCATGATGCTCGCCATCATTGCTATGCTTATTTTTTATCAAAAGACAAGCTGCGAGCAAATGATGATGGGGAACCCAACCATTCCGCTGGAGATCCCATTTTAGGTCAAATAAAATCAAAAAACCTAACGCAAGTCCTAGTAGTGGTAGTCCGTTACTTTGGTGGGACAAAACTTGGTGTCTCTGGCCTAATAAATGCATATAAAACAGCAGCATTTGAGTCTTTGGAGGCTTCAAAACTATTAAAAGTTACCATTGAAGCTATCTACGAAATACAATATGGATACGAAATTACAAATGAGGTAATGAAATTAATAGCTGATTTTGCAGCTGATATTAAAAATCAAGAATTCACAGAAAACTGTAATGCCATATTAGGTATTAAACAATCATTACAGGAGAAATTTGAAGAAGAAGCTAGTAAAATTGATGGCCTAAAGTTCGATATAAATAATGCACTTCATGACGATTGAATTCAATATTTCACTCCAATCTTTTTGTAAATAAAATGCATTAACCAGGCAGGTCCGATTAGTAAAAACTGTAAATCTTTCAGAAATGAAGGCTTTTTACCTTCAATTTTATGACCCCAAAATTGACCTACCCATGCCAAGAAAAACACTAGCAATGCTATTGCCCACAGAGGCAAAAAATCTAGCTGATCCGCCCAGCGTGCAACTGCTATACATAAAACAGCAAATAGCACCATACCAAATGAGAGGGGGATTGACAAACTGATATAATAAATAAGCACGATCCCTAAAACAACTACTGCCCAATTATTAAAGTAACCAACACCGAATGCATAGGTTAACATATCATTTGGTATACTATAGAGCAAAGCTACAACACTCCAAAATATTAAAGGTACACAAATCCAATGAACTTTCTTATTAGTTGCATTTTTATGACTCGCCCCATATTCCTCTAATAATGTATCTATTTTTCTCATGTATCTAAAGTAGAAAATTTTAATTTATGAATCAATTAGTAATGTTCTAAGAATTACAATTTTTACATAAAACGCATCAAAACAATAGCATTTTAAAAAAAGCTTATTACATTTGCTTTCTCATGAACAAAAGCACTTTACATATCTTAAATTGGCAAAATGCTTCCCAGGCATTTCATGCAGTTCATGTATTCCATCATTCCTCTTTGTAAGAGGAAAAAAATCAATATATCGCCATAAGCAGGTGTCTGCACATTATATTTATTTAAGGAGAATCGTTAAACATTTTCTTAGAAAATCTCTTAGTTAAATACTATTTTTATATCTCAAAATTTAAATATGAATACATTAAAAATTGCTATACAAAAGTCAGGTCGATTAAGCGAAGACTCACTAAAACTAATTAAAGAATGTGGAATTAAATTCAGCAATGGAAAAGGTAAACTTAAAGCAGTTGCTGATAATTTCCCAATCGAGTTTTTATTTTTAAGAGATGACGATATTCCAGGTTATGTTGAAGACGGAGTAGCTGATTTAGGAATTGTGGGGGAAAACGTATTAGTTGAATACAACAATGATGTCAAAATAGTCAAAAAGTTAGGATTTTCTAAATGCAGACTATCAATTGGTGTAGATAGAAACTGGGATTATAAAAATATTAAGGATTTAGATGGGAAAAGCATCGCTACATCCTACCCTAAAATCTTAAGTAATTTCTTAAAAGAAAACAATATTAATGCAGAAATTCATGAAATCAGCGGTTCAGTGGAGATTGCTCCAAGTATAGGCTTAGCTGATGCTGTTTGCGATATTGTTAGTTCTGGTAGCACTTTGTTAAGTAATGGTTTAAAAGAAGCCGATGTAATTATGCGTTCAGAGGCGGTCTTAGTTTCAAACAACAATTTATCTGATGGGCAGAAAGACATTTTGAATCAACTGCTATTCAGAATGGAGTCTGTTCAAGCTGGTAAAAACAACAAGTACATTTTATTGAATGCTCCAAATGAATCGATTGATGAAATTATTGATTTATTACCGGGGATGAAAAGCCCAACGGTTTTACCTTTAGCAATGGAAGGATGGAGTTCATTACATTCTGTTGTAAAAGAAGATGATTTTTGGGAAGTAATAGAAAAACTGAAAGGAGCGGGCGCTCAAGGAATATTAGTAGCTCCTATAGAGAAGATGATTGTATAGTGATCCACCTTTGAAATAAAATCTGGCAGGTTTAGTTAAGATTTATTGAGGAATCTATTTGATAAAAGAAAATATGAAAGATTACACATACCCGAAAAGAGATAGCTGGGAACATCTACTGAAAAGACCAACAGAATCTCTTTCTGATATAAGAAAAATAGTTCAACCTATTATGGATGCGGTTCAAAGCAATGGAGACGATGCTTTAAAAGCCTACACAAAAAAGTTTGACGGGATCGAATTGGATAATTTTCTGGTGAATGATCATGAGATAAAATCAGCTTCATCAGCTGTTTCAGATAAATTAAAGGAGGCTATCAAAGTGGCCCATGATAATATTTTTCAATTTCATGAGGCACAAGTAACCGTTCCACTCAAAATTGAAACCATGCCAGGTGTATTGTGTGAACGAAAATCAGTAGCCATCCCTAAGGTAGGCTTGTACATTCCTGGTGGAACGGCTCCTCTTTTCAGTACAGTTTTAATGTTGGCCATACCCGCGAAAATTGCTGGTTGTAAAGAAATAGTATTATGTACACCACCTAATAAAGAAGGGAAAATTCATCCTGCAATTTTATATGCTGCTGAAGTTGCTGGAATTACAAAAATATTTAAAGTGGGTGGAGCCCAAGCAATTGCTGCTTTTGCTTATGGAACAGAAAGCATTCCGAAGGTAGATAAAATATTTGGCCCTGGTAATCAATATGTAACTGCCGCTAAGCAGCTGGCAAGTTTGGAAGCAGTTGCAATAGATATGCCTGCAGGACCATCAGAAGTATTAGTCTATGCAGATAAAGGTGCAGATCCAGGCTTTGTAGCCGCTGATCTACTATCGCAAGCAGAACACGGAGTTGATAGTCAAGTAATTTTTGTCACCACCTATCCGGAAATGTTAAATGCGTTGCAAAAAGAAATATACCATCAGCTAAGTGAATTGCCTCGCTGGGAAATTGCTGACAGATGCTTGCAAAATAGTGCCGTCATCATTTTAAAGTCTGAAGCTGAATGTATTGATTTAATAAATTTATATGCTCCTGAGCACTTGATTTTATTAGCTGAAAATGCGAGGGAAATAGCCGGTCAAATTGAAAATGCTGGCTCCATATTTTTAGGATACTATACTCCCGAATCTGCTGGTGATTATGCATCAGGGACTAATCATACTTTACCAACAAATGGTGCTGCACGAGCTTATAGTGGAGTTTCTTTGGATAGTTTTGTTAAGAATATCACCTATCAGGAAATAACACCCGAAGGCTTGCGGTCCTTGGGCCCGCATGTAGAAGAGATGGCGGAAGCCGAATCCTTAAGAGCACATAAAAACGCAGTGACTGTCAGACTAAATAGTTTAAAGAATAAATAACTTGCAAAAATGAGCAATAATATAAATTGGGAGGACTTAGTACTTCCACATATTCTAAAATTGCAGGCATACTCTTCAGCAAGAGATGAATTTTCCGGTGATGCTAAGGTGTTTTTAGACGCCAATGAAAATCCGTTTGATGAGGAGCAACAAAACTGGAACCGCTACCCCGATCCATTACAAAAGAAAATAAAAACCAGATTATCTGACTTAAAAGGAATCCCCGCTGAAAATATATTCTTAGGTAATGGAAGTGATGAGGCAATAGATTTACTTTTTAGAATTTTCTGCAAAAGTGAAGAATCCAACATAGTCACCTGCCCTCCTACTTATGGAATGTATAAAGTATCTTCATCCATCCATAATGTTGAAAATATAGAAGTTCAATTAACTGAAGATTTTCAATTAGATGTGAAAGCGATTATAGACAAGGCCACTCAGCAAAGCAAAATGCTTTTTATCTGTTCTCCGAATAATCCAACGGGAAATAGCTTGAGGAAAGATGACATTCAGTATTTATTAGAGAATTTTAATGGAATTGTAGTCATTGATGAGGCTTATATTGATTTTTCAGCTCAAGACTCATGGATACATGCGTTATCAGAGTATCCAAATTTGGTAGTTCTACAAACTTTAAGCAAAGCATGGGGCTTAGCTTCAGCCAGATTGGGAATGGCATTTGCAAATCAAGATTTAATTAAGATACTTAACAAAGTTAAACCCCCATATAATATTAGTGGCCCTAGTCAAAAACTGGTAGCAGAATCACTTTCAAAGAAGCAAATATTTGACAATCAAGTAAAAGCGATTATAGCAGAAAGAGATGACCTATTTCTCAAGCTGCAAGATATAGCGGGGGTTAAGAAGGTTTATCCGACTGATGCAAATTTTATTTTAGTAGAAATAAATGATGCAAAAGAAATCTATCAAAACCTTCTTAAAAACGGCATTGTGGTCAGAGATCGTTCCAATGTTTCACTATGTAATGACTGCTTGAGAATAACGGTCGGAACTAAGGAAGAGAATGAGGCTATTATTAGGGGTCTGGAAGGGATAACTTCAGGTGACAAGCTGAATTACTAAATTTTATCCAGCAAATACTTCAACTTTAGCAGGGCTGCGATACTAATACTATCAGTAATTTTACCGTCCATTACCATTTGAAAAGCTTCTGATATTGGAAGCTTTCTAATTTTTAAATCTTCGGTTTCCTCAAAGTCCGTTTCTCCCTGTTTTAACTCCTTAGCTAAATATACAACTCCTCTCTCGTCAGAAACAGAATTGCTGGTATGAATCCTCAATAATTCCTCCCAGCTTGCAGCGAATAACCCGGTTTCTTCTCTCAGTTCACGTTTGGCTGCATCAAGCTCCCTTTCGCCAATAGGGCACCCCCCTTCTGGGATTTCCCAGCTATATTCATCCAATGGATATCTATATTGACCAACCAACCATGTATTTCCATCATCATCTACTGGAACAATACCAACTGCCACATTCTTAAAATGTACTTTTCCATATATCCCCATACCGCCACCAGGATTGATCACATCATGTTCTTCAACTTTAATCCATGGGTTTTCATATTGAATTTTAGATTTTAATAACTTCCAGGGATTTATCGGCATCTTATGAAATATTTAAAATAAAAAAAGGTAAAATTATATTTAATTATCGTAGAAAATTCACAAGTAATCGAAAAATAAATGAAGTATTTTAATATATTGATCAAAATTCGCCTATTAATGTACAATTTGTATCAATAATTAAACTATTGAAGGAAAAGATTTCAAATATTGCACAGGTAAAGTTTTTACTAATCATAGTTATTTCTAGCGCTTTGCTGTCAAAAGTTTATTGTCAGGGAATGCTGGAAGACTCTTCTCGGTACTATACTTCTATTGCTAAAAAGAATTGGCATAATGATATTCAAAAAGCTCATAAAGCCGCTCAAAATGCCTATCGACTAATATCAAACATAGAAGACTCCACACTTAAGGCAGACTCTTACGCTCAATATGGGATTTCATTTTACACAAATCAAGAATATGACAGTGCTATAAAATATTATCAAAAAGCAATAAATCTTGCAAGCAAGGAAGAGGCTAATAATTACCGTTTTATATCGTATTTATGTTCTGCTTACGAGAAAAAAGGACATTACAAACATATTTTTGACATAATAGAAAATGAAATTCTCGCCAATGATAACAACAATTCAGAATACTTCAATTTACTATTGATCAAATTATCAGCGGCTTTGAAAATTGGATTAACTGAAGAGGCAGTGTTGACCTTGAAAATTCTTGAAGACGTAATACCACAATTAGATACTATAAATACTTACAATAAGTATATTAGCTTGAAGGCGAAATATTATCAAACAATAGCGTCCTTTCAGAACTCAGATTCGATATTTTTAAGGTTAATTGAGCATTATGACTCTACTAACAATAAGATGGATAAGGCTGAGACCTTTATGCAACTGGCCCTAAATGCAATGGAAGTAAGTAGGTATCAACAAAGCTCACAATATTTGATTCAATCTGAAGCTATATATGATAGTCTGAACTACGGATTTGGAAAAGCTAATATTGATTTGTACACAGGAACTTTACTATCTTGGATGCAACGTTATAATGAAGCAAGTAACTACATCTTCAAAGCTCTTAAAGTCTTCGAAGAAAATAATAATGTAAATGAAATTCAAATAGCCTACTATGAATTAGGATGGATTTTCTACTCTTTGAATTTAGAGAATAGAGCAGAAAGCTACTTATTCAAGGCACTAGAAATAGCAGAAACTATTCAAAATTTTAGTTATTTAGGTAGAAGTCATAATGCGCTTGGTTCTTTATACACTGATCTAGAAAAGTACGACTCAGCTATCCTGCATTTTGATTCAGCTATTTATTTCCAAAAAATCACAAAAAATATAAAAGAATTATCGGCAGCAAAATTTAATAAAGCTGTGGTTTTGGAAAAAATTGGTAAAGATGACCAAGCACTTAAGATATACAAAGAAACTTATAAAATAGATGTAGACTTAAATAATTATGCAGGATTAATTGAGGGAGAATGGATTTTAGGGGAATACTATATGAAAATCCAAAAACTAGACTCTGCCAAATTTTATTTTGATTTAGGGGAAAAACATGCAAATGAATTGGGAGAGAAGTACTTTCTGCTAAAAATATATCAAGCCCAAGCAAAACTCAATTCCAAACAGGAAATCTACAAACTTTCGGCAGATTATTTACAAAAAGCGTTAAAAACACAGAAAGAGTTGGCACAAGAAAACAAAACGCTAGAATTGGCCACATTGGAAACCACTTACAACCTAAAAAGCAAAGACAAAGAACTGGCTTTGCTAAATCTACAAAAAGAGAATAACGAGCAAACGATTGCACTAAATCAAAAAACCATAGCATCTCAACGAAATACTTTAATCGTTTTAGTAATCGGAATTGCTGTTTTATTGATTCTTAGTTACATCATTTTCAGATACCTTAAAGTAAGAACTAAAACTAATCAACAGCTGAGAGAATTAAATTATGAGATTCAGGAAAAGCAGGAGGAAATTATGGCTCAATCTGAAGAATTAAAAGAAGCCAATGATCATGTGAACGAACTAAATGAATTTCTCGAAAAGAAGGTCAAAGACAGAACCAATGCCTTAGAAAATGCTCTTTCCGAATTAGATCACTTTTTCTATAGAGCTTCGCACGATTTTAGAGGACCTCTTACAACTCTGATGGGCTTGGTTGGGATTTCAAAAAGATACGATTTACCTACCGAAGCTACGATCCTATTCAATAAAGTAAATATTACTGTGAAAAAATTGGATAGTATGGTTAAAAAGCTCCAGGCAGTTAGTTTCTTAGGTGATTTTGAAAATTTGAAATCACCCCAAACAATGGAAATAGAAAATGAAATTAATCGAATCGTTAATGAAGTGATTAAGAACAAATCCTACGATGGAGTCGATTATAATTATGAAATAGAACTTAATTCTTCTATATCCGAAATCACTTTTTATCCTGTAATTCTTGAAATCTGTTTAAGTAATTTAATTGAAAACAGTTTAGTTTTTAATCATTCAAAAAATATAGTAATTAATATTAAAGTGGAATCTTATGAAGATCAACTTATTCTTTCCGTAAAGGACAATGGAACAGGAATATCAAACGAGCAACAGGCTAATATTTTCGATATGTTTAAAAGAAATTCTCCTACGTCCACAGGCAATGGTCTAGGACTGTATATTGTCAAAAAAGCAATAGAGATCCTTGACGGCAAAATCCAACTAGAAAGTGACACAAGGACAGGGAGTACTTTCATATTGATATTTCCCTTGACAGGAATAATGCAAAGCACTTCAAATAATTACAACAAAGTATATACATCCCTTTAAATTAATCTTCTATAGTCTAGATATTAATAATCTGAACTTTCAATTTATACTTTTTTCATTTTCATTTTCATTCATTTAATGTACACTAAATTAATCCTGATTATGCCTATATATCCCGCAATAAATATCTATTTTTAGAATTGATTTAATCAGAATTCTTACAAAATGATAGAATTAGCAAGCATATTAGTTTTAGGGGTTTTCGCACAATGGTTAGCATGGAAAATAAAGCAACCGGCAATTCTCCCGCTGATTATTATAGGATTATTAGTAGGCCCAATTTCTACTTTTTTCACTCCTGAAGGCACTAAGCTAATTGATGGTGACAGCATTTTTTCAGGTGATTTGCTATTCTCATTTGTATCCCTATCGGTAGGCGTGATTCTATTTGAAGGGGGATTAACTCTAAATTTGAAAGAAGTACGAACTGTTGCAAGTACAGTAAGAAACCTTTTGATTGTGGGGGTAATTATCACATTTATAGGGGGTACAATAGCAGCTGTGGCAATACTAGACTTAAGTCTATCGATGGCTTTGCTTTTCGGTGGTTTGATAATTGTGTCGGGTCCTACAGTGGTTTTACCCATTTTGAGAAACGTGAGACCAAATGCAAAAATCAATACTATACTTAAATGGGAAGGTATTCTGATCGATCCTTTAGGCGCATTAATTGCAGTCCTGGTTTATGAATTCATCAAAAGCTCGTCCAACGGTGAATACTACACTGTTGAAGCTTTAAAGGATTTCGTTACTACGATTTCAGTAGGTTTCTTTATTGGTGGTTTTGGAGCCGTTTTAATCTGGTATATCATCAGTAAAAATAAAATACCTGATTATTTAAGGAATGTAATAACCTTAGGGACTGTAATTTTGGTTTTTTCACTTTCTGATATGCTACAAAAAGAAGCAGGGCTTCTAGCAACTACCATTATGGGAATTGTTCTTGCCAATTTAAAGCTTGATGACTTTAAGAAAATCTTGTCTTTCAAAGAAGATATCAGTCTAATATTAGTCACTCTGCTTTTTATTTTACTTTCTAGTAGAATCAACATTGATCAAATAGAACAATTAGGAACAAGAAGCCTTGTTCTATTTGCTGTAGTTATTTTCGTGCTCAGACCGTTGGGAGTTTGGTTAAGTTCTATAGGATCTACCCTTCGTTGGCAAGAAAAAATCTTTATTTCATGGATTGGCCCGCGAGGAATCGTTGCGGCAGCTGTAGCTTCATTATTTTCTTTGGATTTACTCAGCTCTGAAACTACTAGCGCTGCGATAAAATCTGAAGCAGAACTGTTGTTACCACTTGTATTTTTAGTAATAGTGGGAACTGTTATAATTCAGGGAACCAGTGCCAAATACGTTGGTAAATGGCTCGGAGTTTTGAGAAAAGAACCGCAGGGAGTATTATTTGTAGGTGCTAACGAAATTGCTAAAAAACTGGCTTTATTTCTAAAAAAGGAAGGTTTTTACGTATTATTAGCAGACACAGCAAAGCATAATGTCAATGAAGCCAGAAAGCTAAACCTTCCCGTCTACGAAGGGAATATTCTTTCTGAAGAAATTTTTGAAGAGGTTGATCTTTCTCAAATTGGAAAAATGATGGCAGTTACTAGTAACTCAGGCATTAACTCTCTAGCCTTGAGCTGGTTCGACAATGAATTAGGAATGGAAAATACATACCGAATTGTAAGTAAGGAAGAAGCTGAAAATGAAAATCTGCCTTTACCAAAGAATGTTCTATTCAAATCAAGATTGGATTACTTAAGTTTAAATCACTTACTAAGACAAAACAGTGAAATCTCAGAGGTAAAGTTCTATGGAGAATCTGAATATGAAGAATTTCTAGAAGAAAAAGGAAAAACCATTATTCCGTTGTTTATTATCACCTCTGAAAAGAAACTACAGATCATCTCTGGGTATCCAGAAGAGGTAGGGAAAGATGATCGATTAATCTTCTTGAAGAATAAGAATTATAATATGGTAAGCAATGAAAACGACTGATTTATAGCTAAATAGGGCCAATCCTTACCGATCATAAAAAATACAGCATCTTTTTTCTTAAATGTTTAGGATTTCTTTTGAAAACTAACCGGTTAGTTTTATATTGATGTTTTTAAACTAAATAATAGGGAAAATTATGCAAACACTAACCAGAGCAGAGGAACAAATCATGCAAAAGCTATGGGAATTAAAAAAAGCTTATGTTAAAGAAGTTTTAGAAACTTTACCTGCGCCAAAACCCGCTTACAACACCGTAAGTACAATTATTCGAATCTTAGAAAGAAAAGGAGTAGTTGGACATGAAAAAACTGGAAAAAGCTATTTGTATTATCCTCTTATAAAAAAGGATGAATACAGAAAATTCAGCATTAAAAAACTTATCCACGGTTACTTTGATGGATCATTTGCTAACATGGCTTCATTTTTCGCTAAAGAAGAAGATCTTAGCGCGGAAGAACTAGATGAAGTTATGAATCATTTGAAAAACAAGTAACTAAAAATGGATACCTTAATTTACATTTTAAAAGCCCATGTATTATTTACGGTTTTAGGTGGAATCTATCATTTTATATTAAAAGATGAGAAAAGCTTTTCCTTTAACCGATTTTACCTCCTAGCAATTTATGGGGTGAGTTTAATCATCCCTTTGCTAGAAATTAAAATCTTCAAAAATGTGACTTTTATCAATCAAGCTTTTTTGTCAAATGAATCAGCAGCAACAGCTTCGGGAGGTAATTCGTCAATGTTGGAAAGTAATTTATTCACATTAGAAACAGGACTACCATTACTTTACGGAATTTTAGTGTTTATATCTATTTTCATATTCATTATTAAATTTATCAAAAGCTATCACAAATTTAAGCTGATACAACGAACTGCATATTTTGATTATAAACAGCAAATATATTGGGTATCTGATGAAATCCCGCCATTTACTTTCTTAAACAAAACGCTTCTACCTAAAAAATTACAAACTGATGATAACAAAGATGTTATCATAAAGCATGAAGAGGCACATAGGAAAACATTACATTTTTTTGACATAATATGGGTTGAAGTTATGTCTTCGCTACTGATATTCAATCCTTTAAATCAGAAAATAAAAAAGCATATTGTCGAAAACCACGAATTTTTAGCTGATGAATATGCTTGCATGGGTGTTGAAAAAACTAGTTATGCAGAGCTCCTAATTCAGCAGACACTCAAGCAAAACCAGTTTCAATTTGTCAGCTATTTTGCTAAACCAACCATCTTAAACAGACTTAACATGTTAACAAGCAATAAAAAATCTACAAAAAAACCATTCCTTGTTGCTTTTCTCTTGATTTTATTCAGCTTTATTTTTTCATGTGATTTAAACCCAGAGGAGGAAATTATTCTTAAACCTAAAAATGAAAATACTACGACTTCTAATATCTCATCAAACGATTTGATTGATGAAAACACCATCTTTAATATTGTAGAGAAGCAAGCTGAACCACCTGGTGGCATTCAAGATTTCTATAATCATTTATCAAAAGATTTGGAAGGAAAGTATCCCCAACAAGCCATCAGAATGGGGATTGAAGGAGTTGTGTATTTACAGTTTGTTATTGAAAGAGATGGTAGCCTCAGTAATATACAACCGGTCAAAGGTATTGGTGCAGGCTGTGATGAACTTGCTGTTAAATTACTTAAAAACCAAGGCAATTGGGTACCTGGCAAACAGAAAGGCAAAACTGTACGAAGTAGACGAGTAATCCCAATTAGATTTGTATTAAACTAAAATTCATTAGAAGGTACCTCCCCTATAAAAAGGATAGATATCAAGGGTAATTTTTCACAAGTTTTAATTATATTTATTAAATAATTGATAAAAGCACATGAATTATTTAGCTATCCTATTTTTTGTATTATCTGTTGGTGTTACAACTGATAATATTGGACAAAGTAAACAGGAAGAAGTTTTACAATCTGTTTTTAATATTGAGGAATTCCAGGAATACCTTGCCTATTCACCTCGTTTTGTAAGTACAAATGCAAAGCAAGAGGTATTAATGATGAAATTTCCTGAGCTAGAAAATCAGACTTTGGAGCTTAACATTCGTAATAAATCGGTTAGGATTGTTTCAGAAAAAGAATTGTCTGAGTTAAAACATAAATTTTTCATCAAGATAGATGAATTTGTAGTAGATGGTTCAAACGCCAAGGTTGTCCTATCCTACCAAAATGCAAGACTATACTATGAAAAAGGTCAAAAAATACTGTTAGAATCTCAACTTGAAAAAACTAAAAATGACCAGTGGCAAGTTTCAAAATACAAACTAAATACTGTGGAAATTAGTACTTCCTATTGAGTATTTCAGCATAAACGATTGCCTTTTTAGCACTTTCAGGATCAGACAAGCCCTCACGAATTTCCTTGGCAAAAAGATTTTCACCCTTCTCCACTTCAAATCCTCTGAATCTGTCACTTTGGGTTGAAACTTCCTCTATATCTACCAACTCATCAATACTTTTTAGCTTCTCCCCTTTTTTGTATAATTCTTTGAGTGTTTCATCGGCATTTTCAAAGTCCTCTTGGCTTATCTCCTGGTGCATCGGCCTTTCCTCAACTTGATCAGAAAGAGGTTTAATATTTTCACTGTCGGTTAGAATTTCATCATCTTTAGATCTCTTGGACCTTTCCTCTGGCTCTTGACTTTCACCACTTAATTCTGCAAGCAGCTCTTCAAAAGATTTTGGCCTTCTCTTTTCATTTGAACTTTGATCTGCCTCCTGAGCATCTGTTCTTTTTCGAGTAACGGGTTTTTTCTTTTTCCCTCTTCCTTTAAATAAGAAGTATAGAATTGACAGAACAATATAGATGAGAATTTTGTAATCTTCCATATAATAAAATTACGAAAACTTTGCAGAATATAGACAACCTTTTAGCAGGAAAAAGAAAATTAAAAGCTATTGAAGCCTAAAGCCGATCAAGAGCACATCATCCGTTTGAC
The DNA here is from genome assembly GCF_030534335.1 of Marivirga harenae. Taxonomy (GTDB): domain Bacteria; phylum Bacteroidota; class Bacteroidia; order Cytophagales; family Cyclobacteriaceae; genus Marivirga; species Marivirga harenae. Next base: position 4,060,613 of record NZ_CP130565.1, read on the forward strand.
TATAACCGCGCTTCCAATCCTCAAATCGTTTCTTCAGGATATGAATTTGGTCATTCATATCTTTCTCAGCAGTCTCTTGGAGGAGTTTACGGAAGTTTCTCACCATAAATTTCTTATCCTTAGGACCTCCAAATTGATCCTGATAACCATCTGAAAATATATAAAAGGTATGATTGGGGTTGTACTCGATCGAATGGGTAGTGAATCCTCCTCCATTTTCAATCTTTCTTTTACCTCCAATAGACATCTTATCTCCTTTGATCACCTCAACTTCTCTATTTTCCTTAACAATAATCAAAGGATTTTTGGCCCCTGCAAAAGTCATTATTTTATTTTGTTCATCTATTATTACGATAGACGCATCCATGCCGTCTTGATTTTCAGTCTGGGACTGCTTTAGGTAGCTATTGACCCCATCATGAAGCCTATTGAGAATTTCCGCAGGATCAATAGTTCCTTCTTGCAGCACAATTTGATTCATATTGGTATCCCCTACTAACGACATAAAAGCACCTGGCACTCCGTGTCCTGTACAATCGATAGCAGCAATCACTTTTTTCCCATCAACTTCAGCCATCCAATAGAAATCTCCGGATACAATATCTCTCGGAATAAACATTACAAATGAATTTGGCAATAGTTGTTTGATATAATCATCGGTAGGAAGCATTGCAGATTGAATTCTTTGTGCATAACGGATACTACCAATTATATCTCTATTCTGCTTTTCAATAAACTCTTTCTGAGATTGCATCGCGTCCCTCTGCGAGAGAATTTCCTCCTTCTGCATCTTTAACTCTTCATTTTGCTCTGAAATTTGGTCACTCTTAAATCGTAAATCTTTTTGAGCTTTAATTAAACTCTGATTTCTTTCTTGTAATTCAAAATGTGCTTCCTGCAGAGCGACCCTGTGCATGAAATTATTTTTCATGATGTAATATCTAAATGCGGCCATCGAAAAAGCTGCAATCCCTACAACTATCAAAATATTGACCCCTTTCATCATGAAATAATCTAGTATTCCTGCGTCACAGAAGAAAGTATGAACTATAATTTGAATCAGAAAAACTGCAAAAAAATTAAGAATGAAATAGAAAGGCCTTAATATAACCAAAACCGCACTCGTAATAAATACGGTAACCATAGATATCATATAAGTCATCCAATCTGCACAATCTACCATATAAGCCGCAGAAGTAAACAAACAGAATGCAATGATTTCAAATAAAAGCTCGTGACTAAACTTAAATTTTTGATGAAGTAAAAACACAACTCCCACTACAACTGATGGACCGTATCTGAATATATACCATAAATTGATATTAGGCTTCTCTATTGCAAGCTCCGGTATTGTACTAAGAGGAAACAAGAAAATAACTAAGAGCGCACCCCATCTTGCATAAAGGTGACCCACCCTCTTGTATTCTTCCTTCCAGGCTTCATTTAAATTGATACCAAAACTTTCTGCAATATTGAATTTCATCTATTTTGAATAAAAAAAGTTATGCGAGATTAACATACTTATGGTAAAAATAAAAATCATTTATCGAAAATGAGGATAAACATGATCCTTCATCAAAGATTGTACTTTTTTACGTAACCATCTACGTCTTATATGTTTAATTTGCTCCTCATAATCTTGTTTTATATCAATTTTGTAATCAGGAATACTTACCCCTGAAGCTTCCTTAACCCAAACGGAATGTATCGTAAATGCAAACTGCAATTCATCGTGATCGAGCTTTGCTATGGGGCCTTTATGTAAATCAGACGCATCAAACACCCATATCTCAGAAAAGTAAGAACTTATCTGATTTATATTATCGTTTTCACCTATTACAGTACATAAAATATAACCATTCAAAGATTCTGGAATATCACTTTTTGGAGATTTTGAAGGTACAAATTGTAGAGACCACATATAAGTAGCCTTCGGAAAACTGTAGTGGTCGATAACTTTCATCGAATCAGTTTCAACAGTCTCTAAAATGAATGGAGCACCTTTTTTTGTAAATTCAAGCATTTGCTCAGCACTGTATACCCTATTTCTGTGTGGATCTTTGTACAATCTGTACATAAAATCAGTGAGTAATTGATCATTTAGTCCATACGCTTGCCAAAAAATATGTTTTATCTCTCCAACATTTTGATCAGGTGATAGCATATCTCGATAAGTATACAAGCCCACTCCCCAGGTATGTGGACCTGGATCTTTCTCGCCCGGATTTCCTTCTAGGTGTAAGAATACCGTTTTATCTTCTAGATTGTCTCTATTTTTTACATCTATAACGATCTTCCCGATTTTACCAATATCCATCTCTCCAACTGCAAGCATTCCTATCTTTTGGGGATCAATAGGCGAACCACTCACTTTACATTCGTCATAATAACGCACCCATTCAGCTGGGCAAGCACTGCAATTGTGTGCCGCATGTAATGTCACGACACCTTCCGGATTATCATAATTAGCAGAAAAGTGAACAGTCTCTAATGGCAATACAACCTTGTGTGCCCTAACTTCTTTAGCATTTGGAACTAAATCTTTTCTATGAACAATATAAAGAGTAGAATAATCATTTTGAGCACCATCCAGCAATTCCCTTAAAAATGAATCAATTTTCTCATTATTAGGAAATGGATTATTCAACATCACATCCAATGTGAATTTGAAATTAGTATCGGCTAAAAGCACATAATCCCGGGTAAATCCGAGTTGGTGCATATTATGTTGAATCTGGATATTTGACCCATTTTCATTCACAATCTTATAAGACTTAGGATTCTTAGAGCCTGTCCACTGCACCAAATAAACAGCATCCTCATTAGAAAAATGTCTTCCAATCAATTTCCAATACCAGCCTTTGAGCTTATCCCAAATTGATTTAGGCTCTTCTTCAGATGCTTCTTCATAAAAGAAATCGTTCACCTCTTTTACCACCTGCTCTTTATCTTCAATTTGTTCCCACCTACTGATTTTTTCTTCTAACCTCTTTTCAATCTCTTCTTCGCTACTAAATATCAAATGGAAAATTTCAGTAGCACTTAAAAGGTTTTTGGTGGTTTTAGTAAAATTCACACTGAATACTTCCTTGGTTTCAGGATCATAAACGGGATGTGCCGAAGTTAACACCATCGGAAAAGGATTATTCAAGAATGGAGGAGTTCCCGCCCGCCAAAACTTATTCTCTCCAATGGGAGTAATCAGTTCCAAACTCTTTGGATCAAACTCAAAAGGTCTACCCGCATCAAAAGTTGCTAATAATCGTGATTGATGATCTCCTGGCTTTTTGAATGGAGTAATAGCAGTATTCAACTGATTTCTGGTACCTAATTTCATTGACATCCTTGCCAAGCCTCTGTTTTTAAAGGCAATATCTGCAAATGGATTACTTGGATTCAACACCGGGCTTGAGGCAATATCCGCATAAAAACAAGGTGTCTTCAATAAACGGGTTCTAAGCTTCACTTTACCAGGATCGGTGAAATCAAAGCGATACATATAACCGTCTCCATTAATCACAGGTGAACCAAATTCCTGATTGAATTCACCATTGGGAAGTTTCCTTTCGTATGGAAGTCCACCACTATTGACGGTTCCTGCACCGGAATTTATAAACACGAACCCAGTTAAATCCTCTGGGATTTTTCCTTCTTTTACTTTAAGTTCTACATCAAGTGGTTCACGAGTTGAGGTCAGCAGATTGGGATGACTCATAGTTTTGGTATAGTTTAATTGATACTTTTACGGACACATAAATAATAAAAATTCAACTAAAAATTGAGTAATTACAATATTATTTACATATAAATCTTTTGCTTGAACAGAATAAGCAAGCTCAAATACATATGGTTGTCAGTAGTTCCTCGATTTTTAAAGAGAACATTCAATTAGATTACCCACTTCTCCAAATAAATTATAAATTTGTTATCCGCTTTTTCTAAGCGTTGATTTTTTTCAGTAAGAAATATGCAGCTAACCAAACTTGAAATAAAAGGATTTAAAAGCTTTGGTGACCGAATGGTCATTAATTTTGACAAAGGTATAACCGGAATTGTCGGTCCAAATGGATGTGGAAAATCCAATGTGGTGGATGCCATAAGGTGGGTTTTAGGAGAACAGAAATCTCGAATGCTTCGCTCTGACAAGATGGAAAATGTTATTTTCAATGGAACAAAAAAGCGTAAACAAAGTAATCTAGCAGAAGTATCTCTTACTTTCAACAATACTAAAAATCTACTACCAACTGAATATTCGAATGTTACAATCACGAGGAGATACTATCGGACGGGTGAAAGTGAATATTTACTGAATGGTGTTAGTTGCCGACTAAAAGATATTACCAACCTATTTATGGATACTGGCATTAGCTCTAACAGCTATGCCATCATTGAATTGAAAATGGTCGATGACATCTTAACTGATAAAGATAATTCTAGACGAGGCTTGTTTGAAGAAGCAGCAGGCATTAGTAAATTCAAAATCAGGAAGAAAGAAACTTTAAAGAAATTAAGCGATACTGATGCTGATTTAGAAAGAGTTGAAGATTTACTATTTGAAATAGAAAAGAATCTCAAATCTTTAGAAAAACAAGCCAAACAAGCTGAAAAATATTATCAATATAAAGGAGAATATAAAGAAAAAAGCATTCTGCTAGCTAAAAAGACCGTGGCTGATAAAAGGGAAGTTTTTCTTAACTTAACAAAGCAAGTTGAGGCTGAAAATGATAAAAAACTAAGCTTAAATCGGCAATTAGCAGAACAAGAGGCTGCCTTGGAAAAAGGAAAATCGGAGTTGCTTCAAAAAGAGAAATTGCTTGCTAGTCGCCAAAAAGCACTTAACGAACACGTCAATAAAATTCGGCAATACGAAAGTGAAAAGAAAATTAAAAATGAAAGATTACGCTTTTTGCAGGATAAAAGTGATAGCCTAAAAAATCAAATTGAACAGGATAAACAAAGTAATGAACGCGCAGGCTTTAGCATCAAAAGTTTAGAACAAGAAAAAACCTCTGCAGAAAAAATATTCTTTGAAACTGAGCAAAGAGTAGAGGTTTTAAAAGCTGAATACGAAGAGCAAAAAAATAAAACTGCCGCTATTCGCGAAGAGGTTAACATCTTAAACCAACAGCAAAAAGGCTTACAGAATGAGGTTTATCAGTTAAACAAATCACTTGAAATTAAGGAAATTCAGCTTTCTTCAATCAAACAAGAATTAGAGAAAAGCAGCACAGACACTACTGAACAGTCTGCCAGTTTGGAGGAGTTTGATACCAAACTGGAAGAATTATCTAAACTTTTAAAAGAGAAAAATGAATACCTTTCGAATCTTAAAAACAAGGAGGATCACCTTAATAAACAAATAGAAGACCATAAAAACACAATAGAATTAATCAGGGAAGAGTTGACACAGTCTTCACGTAAGCTTGATGCACGTGAAAACGAATACAACCTAACAAAGTCATTAGTAGATAACCTGGAAGGATTCCCAGAGGCAATAAAATTCTTAAAAAAGAGTTCAAAATGGGGTAAAAATGCGCCTCTCCTATCAGATGTTTTGACCTGCTCTGAAGATTACCGCATTACAATAGAAAATTTTTTGGAGCCCTACATGAATTACTACATTGTAGAAACTGAGGCTCAAGCTTTTGAAGCAGTAAATTTATTAAGTGACGCAAGCAAAGGTAAAGCTCACTTTTTTATTTTAGATAATTTTGAAAAATTCAAGCCAAGTGATTCAAAGTTATTTGACCAAGCAGTCGCAGCCACAGAAATTGTAGAATATGATGCCAAATACAAAAAATTAATAGGCTTTATTCTTGACAATGTATATGTAGTAAAAGGTGATTACAATTCCATCCCAGAGGATAAGGACAGTATTTTCATCACTCAAAGTGGTAAAGTAACTAAAAGAAAATTTAGTATGTCTGGAGGGTCAGTAGGTCTTTTTGAAGGGAAAAGAATAGGTCGCGCCAAAAACTTGGAAAAACTTCAAGTCGAAATTAAAGACTTGAATAAAAAAATCAGCCAGATCAAAGAGAGCTTGGAAAGCAGGCAAAACGATCTAGACAATCTTAAAGATCATAGTTACAAAGAAAATATAGAGATTTTACAAACAGAAATCAATGAGGTGAACTCTGAATATGTTTCTGTGCGAACTAAACAAGAGCAATTTGCTCAAATGCTTAACTCGGCAGCTAACAAGCGAGAAGGATTAGAACAACAAAGAGAGACTTTGACGGAAGAAATTGAGACTATAAAACCTGACGCAAAAGAGAAATCTGAGAAATTACAAGAAATAGAACAGAGGCTTTCAATTATTAGTGAAGACCTCAGTGTACAGGATGATATTCTAAGTCAGAAATCATCATCTTTCAATCAGGAAAATATAGAATTTCACCAACAGCAAAACAGAGTCAACAGCCTTGAACAGGAAATCGGATACAAAAAAACTGCGTTTGATAGTAGCAAAGAGCGATTAGAAAAAAACCAGCAGGAATTAAAAGACAATGAAGAAGCAATTAAAGGCTTGATAGATACTGCTGAGTCAAGTGATGATGAGCTATTGGGAATGTATGAGGAAAAAGAGCAGATTGAGCTAGGAGTTAATGAAGTGGAAAAAAACTATTATTCAGCTCGTGGTCAGATCGATGAGATTGAAAAAGAGAGCAGAAATATCCAAAGAAATAAAGACCAGGTAGATGAGCTCTTGATGCAGATTCAAAATAATTTGAACGAAACCAAGCTAGAACTTAATAGTGTAAAAGAAAGACTTTCAGTGGAGTTTGATATTGATTTAGATAAAATCATGAATAGTGAAGAGCCGGAAGTCGAGACCAATGAAAGCGCAGACGACTTGCGAACAGACGTAAATAAATTGAAGGAAAGAATGGATCGAATAGGGCCAATTAACCCTATGGCCATGGAAGCATATGAAGAAATAAAGGAAAGAAATGACTTTATCCTGACGCAAAGAGAAGACTTGCGAAATGCCAAAGAATCCTTACTTAATACAATTACTGAAATTGATGAAGTTGCACGAACCAATTTTATTGAAGCATACGAAAAAATAAAAGAGAATTTCCAAAAGGTATTCCGTACATTATTTACGCATGAAGATGAGTGCGATTTACAATTATCTGATCCTGATAATCCGTTGGAATCCAAAATTGAAATTATGGCCAAGCCAAAAGGAAAACGTCCATTGACCATCAATCAATTATCAGGAGGCGAAAAAACATTAACCGCCACTTCCCTTCTCTTTGCTATTTATCTACTTAAACCAGCTCCATTCTGTATTTTTGATGAGGTTGATGCTCCTCTTGACGATGCCAACATTGATAAATTCAACAATATAATTAGAGAATTCTCCAAAGAATCTCAATTTATTATTGTCACCCACAATAAGAGAACCATGTCAAGTACCGATGTAATCTATGGCGTTACTATGGTTGAATTAGGAATTTCAAGAGTTGTTCCTGTGGACCTCAGGGAATTAGAAGATACATTGGAATAATTAAGAACTAGGATATTGAAAAAATATGAATAAAACTTTTCTCCTTAGGATTGGAATCACGGCTTTAGTATTTTGGATTTTGGATGCTACCGTGATGTATTTGATTGAAGAAAATAGCTTCAGTTCTCAAATCCAAGAATCCTTCTTTAAAGCTATTCTATTTTCTATCATATTTGGTTTAATTATGCGGAAGAAGTGGATTAAAAATAAAAATGATTAAAAAAGGCTGCCTCTTGTAGAAATACAAAAGACAGCCCAAAATGAAAAATAATAAATCTAGAAACTAGACCTAATTATTCTATTTAGAAATTCTCTCAATCAGATCCGCAGCTCTGTTTGAATAACCAGCTTCATTGTCATACCAACCAACAACTTTCGCCAATTTCCCTGAAACAGAAGTCAAAGCAGAATCAAAAATACATGAATGAGTATTACCTACAATATCAATTGAAACAATTGGGTCTTCAGTATACTCCAATACACCTTTCATACTTCCTTCAGAAGCTTTTTTCATAGCTGCATTAACTTCTTCTTTTGTTGCTTCTTTTTTCAACTCTAAAGTAAAATCAGTTAATGAACCATCAGGAATTGGAACCCTCATGGCAATACCATCCAATTTTCCTTGTAAATGAGGAAGGACTAATCCTACTGCTTTGGCAGCACCTGTAGAAGTAGGTACAATTGAGTACGCTGCAGCTCTCGCTCTTCTTAAGTCCTTGTGTGGACCATCTTGTAAATTCTGATCAGCAGTATAGGCATGAACAGTAGTGATATAACCTTTTTCGATTCCGAAAGTGTCATCCAATACTTTAGCCATTGGCGCTAAACAATTGGTTGTACAAGAAGCATTTGAAAGGATAGTTTCATCACCTGTCATGGTATCATCATTAACACCTAAAACAACGGTAGGAACATTACCTTTAGCTGGTGCAGAAATCACTACCTTTTTAGCTCCTGCTTTAATATGTTTACCGGCATTTTCTTCATCAACAAAAAGACCAGTAGATTCTAATACAATTTCTACTCCCATTTTTCCCCAAGGAAGATTTGCGGGATCTCTTTCTGCAGACACAGCAATGCTTTTCCCATTTACAATTATTGAATTGTCTGTATGAGAAACCTCTCCAGGAAATTTACCATGAACTGAATCATATTTTAGTAAGTGAGCCAAAGTTTTAGTATCAGTTAGATCATTGATACCTACAACCTCAACATTATTTTTTTGCAGCAAGGCTCTGAAAGTCAATCTTCCAATTCGCCCGAATCCGTTAATTCCAACTTTTACGTTTGACATGTTGATATATTTATTTAGTTAAGTTAAATGAAGAAGCAAATATAAACTTACTTGTCAGGATAATCAAATTAGAAGCCTAAAGGTTTAATCATGAAAATATTTTTACATTTTTTCAGGGCAGAGGTTTGTTATTAAAAAACAGCCTTCTATATTTGCATCTCCATTTGCAAATGGCCCGTTCATCTAGGGGTTAGGATATCAGGTTTTCATCCTGGAAACAGGGGTTCGATTCCCCTACGGGCTACTACAAAGCACTTAATAAAGTCGTTATTAAGTCATTGGTTTTAATTGAATTACCTTTTTTTGATCTACTTTTTTCTAGTAAAAAAGTGAAGGACGGCCCGTTCATCTAGGGGTTAGGATATCAGGTTTTCATCCTGGAAACAGGGGTTCGATTCCCCTACGGGCTACAAAGGTTACCAGAAATGGTAGCCTTTTTTTTTTGCAAAAAAGATTTTATAAAGCAGGACAAATTTACTTTTCCTTTTTTTCAGAACGAATGACGCTTCGAAATCTATTTAGAGCATTTTTTAGACTGCACTTTTTAATTATTGATCACTTTAGTTTTCAAAATTAATGGGCTATAACCTCTGTCTCAACATCCTCTACTTTCATCAATCCGTCAGAATTTAATCCAGTCAACCTAACTTTCTTCAGTTCATTAATCAAAATCGGATCATATTTGGCAACAACTCTAACATAATTATCAGTAAAGCCTTCCATTAATCCATTGTGAATATCATTTTCAAATAACACCACTTCTTCTCTACCTACATTCTCTTCGTAGAAAACTCGTTTCTTATTTTCTGATAAGCTCCTCAACATTTTGGATCGTTCATTTCTTACTTTCATCGGAACCACATCGCCCATTTCATCAGCATCCGTATTGGGTCTTTCTGAATAGGTAAACACGTGCAAATAAGAAACTGGTAAATCTTTCAGAAAGTGGTAGCTATCTAAAAAATCCTCCTCCGTTTCACCCGGAAAACCTACAATTACATCTACACCGATACAGCAGTTTGGCATTAATTGCTTGATTTTCGTTACTCGATCCTCATAAAGTTCCCGCAGATAGCGTCTTCTCATTTTTCTCAAGATCTTATTACTCCCACTTTGAAGGGGAACATGAAAATGAGGAACAAACTTTTTTGATTGACTGACAAATTCTATAATCTCATTCGTTAATAAATTGGGTTCTATACTGGAGATCCTAAATCTTTCAATACCCTCTACCTCATCTAATTCTTTTACCAAATCAACAAATCGTTCCTTCCTTTTGCCATCTTGTATTCCAAAATCTCCGGTATTTACTCCCGTTAATACAATTTCCTTAACATCTTCGCTGGCAATTTGCTTTGCGCTTGCAACAATATTTTCGATGGTATCGCTTCTACTTTTCCCCCTTGCCAATGGAATAGTACAAAATGCACAATGATAATTGCATCCATCTTGAACTTTCAAAAAAGTTCTGGTTCTATCATTTATGGAAAAAGCATTATTGAAACTTTTAGCTTCTTTAATATCGGAAGCCAAAACTTGTGGCTTATCTTTCTTAGTAAAGCCGTCCAATTTATCAATTAACTGAAATTTCTCCGCTGCACCCAAAACGGCATCCACACCCTTAATTTCAGAAATCTCTTTGGGTTTTAGCTGTGCATAACAACCGATAATTGTCACAAAAGCATCAGGATTGATTTTCTTAGCCTCTTTTACAACCTTTTTGCATTTTTTATCAGCATTCTCAGTTACTGAGCAGGTATTAATAATGAAGATATCCGGATTTGCCTGAAAATCCACCTTTTCGTAACCTCTATTCTCAAACATCCTTGAAATAGAGGATGTTTCGGAAAAATTCAGCTTACAACCCAGTGTATAAAATGCAACTTTTTTGTTCATGCCTATTATTTTGCAAAATGAACCGCAAAGTTAAGACTAAAATTCCTGAATGTAAATTTTTTTGAAATTTTGGAGCAGCAATAAAGGATAATCCTAATTTGTTATAAAATATTATCAATTTCTACATAACCCTCAAATTTTCAGATATTTTCATCATTTCACTCAAAAAATTAAGCAAACCCAGACGGAAAAGTGTTTCAGGTCTAAATTTTAAGTCAAAAATTAAGCAAATCCGTAATTTTTACTGTTTTTAAAATAATTTTCAACCCATATTCGATTAATTTCACAAATATTTACCTAAATTTGGTTCGAATTTAAACCAACAAATAAAAAAATGGCTCATTTAAGATTCAACGCACTCGATATCGTTTCGAAAAGAACAACGGACAGAATCGAGGCACCATCCAACAAAATTTCAGACTATTTTGCAAAGGATGTATTTTCATTAGACCAAATGAAAGCTTCATTGGCTCCAAATGTTTTTAAAAAAGTAAGTAGTGCCATTGATAAGGGCAAGAAAATAGATATGGAAACGGCAGATCAAATTGCATCTGCGGTAAAATCTTGGGCAATAGAAAAAGGCGTAACCCATTACACACACTGGTTTCAGCCTTTAACTGGATCAACAGCCGAAAAACATGATTCTTTCTTTAATGCACAAAAAGGACTTGAAGTATTCGCAGGCTCTATGTTGGTTCAACAAGAACCAGATGCTTCTTCTTTTCCCAATGGAGGTTTAAGAACTACATTTGAAGCTCGAGGATATACCGCCTGGGATCCATCTTCTCCAATGTTTATTTTCGGAAGAACACTTTGTATCCCAACTATATTTGTAGCCTATACAGGTGAGGCATTAGATCATAAAGCGCCCTTACTTAAAGCTGTAGAAGCTGTTGATCAGGCCGCAACTAAAGTGGTACAATTATTTGACAGAAACGTAAATAGAGTAAACGCATCCTTAGGTTGTGAGCAGGAATATTTTGTAGTAGATAAAGCGCTATTCAATGCAAGACCTGATTTATTAATGTCTGGAAGGACTCTTTTTGGACATAATCCTGCAAGAGGTCAGCAGTTAGACGATCACTACTTTGGTTCTATTCCAAGTAGAATCTATAATTATATGAAAGAATTTGAAATTGAATGCTTAAAACTAGGTATTCCAATTTCAACACGCCACAATGAAGTAGCCCCAAGCCAATTTGAGGCAGCTCCATTATTTGAGGACATCAATGTAGCGACTGACCACAATAGTTTGATGATGGATGTTATGAGAAGAGTAGCTGCCAGACATGATTTGGAAGTACTTTTCCATGAGAAACCATTCGCAGGATTAAACGGAAGTGGAAAACACAATAACTGGTCGTTAATTACCAATACCGGAGTTAACCTTTTCCAACCAAGCAATAGTGCAAGAGAAAATTTACTATTCTTAGTTTTCTTAGTCAATACAATCAAAGCAGTAGCTGAAAATGGAGAACTTTTAAGAGCCTCCATTGCCTCTGCAAGTAATGATCACAGATTGGGTGCAAATGAAGCACCACCGGCAGTGATGTCCGTTTTTATTGGCTCGCAGCTCACCGCAGTATTAGATGAATTAGAGGAAAAAGGTAATATCAAAATTGATAAAGGGGATAATATGTACATGAAATTGGGCATAGACAAAATACCTCAAATTATTTTGGATAATACGGATAGAAATAGAACCTCGCCCTTTGCTTTCACAGGAAACAAATTTGAATTCAGAGCAGTAGGTTCAGATCAAAATGTGGCACAGCCAATGTCCATTTTGAATTTGATTATGGCAGAGCAATTGAACGAATTCCATGCTGCAGTTAAAGCTGAAATGGGTAAAGGAACCGACAAGAAAATAGCCATTGTCAATATCCTGAGAAAGTATATCAAGGAATCGAAAAAAGTAAGATTCGAAGGAGATGGCTACTCGGACGATTGGGAAAAAGAAGCAGAGAAAAGAGGTCTTCCTAATGTAAAAAACACACCAAGAGCATTGGAATCTTTTGTTACTGATAAAGCCAAAAAACTTTTTGCTAGGCATAATGTAATGACTCCAGAGGAGCTAGAAGCTAGAAATGAAATCTATTTGGAGAATTACATCATGAAAATCCAAATTGAGTCTAGGTTAATGGGAGATATTGCGTTGAATCAGATCATCCCTACTGCTGTAAAGTATCAAAACACATTGGCACAAAATGCTAAGAACCTAAGCGCTTTAAAATTAGATAATTCTGAAATCTTGAAAAATATCGAATTGATTTCAGGATATACTAAAGATTTGAGAAGCTTAGTACATGAAATGATCGAAGAAAGAAAGGAGCTTAATCAAATTGAAGATACTACTCAAAGAGCTACCAAGTATTGTGACGATGTAAAAGAAGCCTATTTTGATAAAATCAGGTATGCTGCCGACAAATTAGAGCTATACGTAGACGATGAGCTATGGCCGTTACCAAAATACAGAGAATTATTATTCTTGAGATAAATAAAGACCTAAACCAACTATTCACTTTAAAGCCGTTCTGTAAAAAGCAGGGCGGTTTTTTTATGCACTCATTTGCTTAGTTTTCAAAAAAGGCATCCACTTCTCATCTATTTGCCCAGAAAAATCTCGAATAAACATCACGTAATTAGGTTTGAAAGGCGGTCTTTTCAATTTCAATTCGCTTTCTTCTGGGGTATTATTTCCCTTTCTGGCATTACATCGCTTGCAAGCAGTCACCAAATTAGTCCATTTAGATTTACCTCCTTTCGAACGTGGAATCAAATGATCTAAAGTAAGATCTTTAGATGTACCGCAATATTGGCATTCATGGCCATCTCTTTTAAAAACATTTTGACGGGTTAACATAACGCCTTTATAGGGCATATTTACGTAATTGGTTAAGCGAATTACGGACGGAAAAGGAAAAGAGCGATCGACTGAACGAAGTTGGTGTTTTTCGTCCTTTTCAATCAGCTCAGCTTTTTGCAAAAACAACAATAAAAAAGCCTTAGGAATACTACAAACTGTTATAGGACTATAATCCTGATTTAAAACTAACGCGCGCTTGGAACCAATCTTCATGCTTTTCAAAGTTTGAATAAAGCATGAAAAGCATTTAATCAGTTTTTCATGCTAAAAACATATCTCTTTTAGTAGAATAATATGTACATCCTTTTTGTTCAGCGTTGAAGATACCAATTTCATGGAGAAAATCAATTTTTACTCGTGATGAAAAATATATAAGCATCTGATTTTCAATTAAAACCTATCCTTTTCAACTAAGAATACTCATTTAAAGCCATCCTCATTTCCAAATGATCGGCAGGTGCTAAATAATTCATACATAAGATAGACTGCTATTTTGTAGATTGGTCATAAAAATTATTATACAATGATTCAACCAACCATTTTTCAGGAATAAAAAAAACAAGCAAAAAAAAAACCGGCAAGCTTGCCGGTTTAAAATTGTTTAAATATTCTATCCTTAGTTGGTAGGAGTTCCCGTAACGGTCATTGTTATATCTAAAGTTAGGTCATATCTCACAGGCGCGCCAAACGATTCAATAGTCCATTGAATGATAGCCTCTGGATTATCTAACAAGTATTGTTCGTATATCGGAGCTAGCGCATCAGAAATATCTAGTAAACCTATGGTTCTTCCTTCGTCTTCCTTAATAACTGTATTGGTAAATGTAAAAGGATCCATCCCTGAATCTTTAAAGCCAAATGTAACCTTCAAAGGCCATTCCTCTGGATTCTCTATTTTATCATAGGTAACATTTAACGCATTAAGTTCTACTTCCGAAATGTCAATACCATTATAGGTAGTACTAAAACTTTCTTCTTTTACATATATTAATTCATCACCTTCTTCTAATGTAAAAGAATAGGATTTTGATTGTTCAATTGGGCCTTCGATTTTTAATAATTCATCGATTTGATCATCATCTAAAGGACAAGCTGTCAACAAAAAAACTGATGATAAGATGGATAGGAACGCAAATAACTTCGTTTTCATAATAATTGTTTTAGTGAATATTTTAAGGATAGATTTATCTATTTCTTTTCTATCTTAGACAAAGTTAGCATTAATTCATTCGGTTATAACAAAAAAAAAACTTATTCGTTGAACCTTTAAATTCTGGACCCTAATGACAATATTTATTCTATGAAGTATATTTTTTATGAGATAAATAACATATAATTACGTCCTTCTTGGTTTTCCAGATGGTATTTTCAGCCCAAAGGCTTAAGCTATTACCCTACGTATATCCGTTAAATAATGAGTATATCCCTTTTGTTCAGCATTGAAAATGCCGTTTTCATCTAAAAAATCAATTTTCACTTTGCCCGAAGCATGGATAATCTCTTGATTTTCAAGTAAAATGCCCACGTGAGTTACCTTTTTATGCTCGTTTCTAAAAAAAGCTAAATCTCCAGGCAGCGCATCTTCCAATTTTTCCACAATTTTTCCTTGCTCCACTTGTTGAGATGAATCACGTTTCAAACTATATCCACATATTTTAAAAACCATTTGCGTAAAACCAGAACAATCGATGCCGAAAGGTGACTTCCCTCCCCATAAATAGGGTGCATTTAAATATCTTTTTGCAATGCCATTAAGAAATTCAAAGTCTCTCCTCGCACTTAAAGATTTGGACTCTCCGTTAAAACCAAGATGTTCCTCCACTTTAAAAATCTCATTAGTGGAAATAGGGATGATGGCGCCCATTGTGACAGGCAATAAATTTTTATGATATAAAATCGATGCGGTTAAATCAGTGCAAATCTTATAATCAGAATTATTGATTTGTTCAAAATAATCATCGGTAATGTAGTGAAACTGCTTCGCATCGATCCAACCTTGATAACCGTCAAAATAGACCTCTATCTTAATCCATTTAGAATCTTTTTTTACATCTAAGACTGTATAATGATCTCCAAACAATAATTGGTCAATCATTTCCGATGCATCAGAAGCTTCCCCCCGTACCGGAACAATGCTTAACCTACTAATACCTTTATCCCCTATTGATATCATGGATTAAAATTTCATTTTTGATAGTTCACGCTTCATATCTTTATCCTTGATACTATCTCTTTTGTCGTGTATTTTTTTACCTTTTGCCAAGGCTATTTCTAATTTAGCTAATCCTCTATTATTAATAAAAAGTTTGGTCGGAATAAGCGTTAAGCCCTTTTCTTCCATCCTTTTCCTTATTTTTCCAATCTCTTGCTTCTTCAAAAGCAATTTCCGTTCTCGCTTTTCCTCATGGTTATAGTGAGTTCCTAACTCATAATGACCAATATGCATTCCTTTTACAAAAACCTCTCCTCTATGAATATAGCAATATGCTTCCTGCAAACTTACTTTATGCAAGCGAATAGCTTTTATTTCAGTTCCTTGTAAAACGATGCCTGTCAGGTAGGTATCCAACCATTCATACTCAAATCGAGCTTTCTTATTCTTGACGGTAACCGAAGTACTAAACTCTTTTTTATCACTCATATTTCACAATTCTAACAAAAATTAATACTTTATTTTGAAAGTTGATCGAAAATCTTGGCTAATTTTTCCTTTTGGAGGATTTTTTGACCCGTTGTGCCTTTCGCAACTATTCTATCTCCTACTTTAACCTCAAACTCACAAATTATTTCCCTTTCTTCTATACCAGCATATTCCGCTACAATAATAACCTCATCTCCTAGTAAAGCAGGAGACAAATGTTCAATTGTTAAATGTGTTCCGATTCCCTCCTCTCCTTCTTCTAACATATCCAAAACAAATAAACGAGAAGCCCATTCAATTTCTCTAGCTAAAGTAAAGGTAGCGCATACATCGTGTACGGCTTGTTGTTCAAAATGTGCCACATCTTGAACTTTAACTTGGAAAGGATGTTCCTTTTTATCTCCTATTTTGAAAAATTCCCTCATTTATTTTTATCAGCTGAAAATTTCATTCGTGGTATTGGCGCTGCATCCATACCTAAAAACTCTTGATTCTGATATTTAAAATGTGCTGTCATCGCAATCATGCCTGCGTTATCCGTGCAATATTCAAACTTAGGAATGTAGGTATTCCACATGAACTCTTCTCCTGTTTCGGCTAACATTTTTCTTAAATAGGAATTGGCAGAAACCCCTCCCGCAATCGCTATTTCTTTTATTCCAGTATGCTTTGAAGCCTTTTTTAATTTCTGCAACAAAGTCATAATCAATCGATGCTGAACACTAGCACAAATATCATCCAAATTATCCTTAACAAAATTAGCATCTTTTTGACTATTGTTTTGCAAAAAATACAATACCGCTGTTTTAATTCCGCTAAAAGAATAATTAAAGCCTGGCATTTCAGTTTCAGGAAATTGATATGCATCCTGATTACCGTTTTTAGCATGCTTGTCGATCATTGGCCCACCTGGATAAGGCAATCCGATTATTTTAGCAATTTTATCAAAAGCCTCTCCTACCGCATCATCTTTAGTTTCACCTAAAATCTCCATATCCAAATAGTCATTCACTTTCACGATTTGGGTATGCCCCCCACTTACCGTCAAACATAAAAACGGAAATTTGGGCTTTGGTTCTTCAATAAAATGAGCTAAAATATGAGCTTGCATGTGATTGACACCAATTAATGGTATTTTCAAAGCAGAAGATAAAGACTTCGCAAAACTGCTACCCACTAATAATGCTCCCAAAAGTCCGGGTCCTTGAGTAAAAGCTACTGCTTTTAAATCCTTCTTGCTTATATTTGCATCGGAAAGTGCTTGTTCTACTACTGGTACTATATGCTGTTGATGTGCACGGGAAGCCAATTCGGGAACTACGCCTCCGTATTTCTCGTGAACAGATTGAGTAGCAATAATATTATTAAGTACTTTCCCGTTTTGAACTACTGCTGCTGATGTTTCATCACAAGAAGACTCGATGGCTAAAATATTGATATCCATAAAATTTGAAAGAAGAGCAAAATATAACGCAAGGTATTAAAAAAGGTATTGCAAAAGCAATTTTATGGCTTTTCCTTATCCTATTTTTTTCACTAAGTGTTATTGTTTTAGCCATGCAATCTTCTTCCGTCCAAACTAAAGTAGCACAATATGGCAGTGAATATTTCAGCAAAAAATTAGGATTCCATATCACCATCGAGAAAATCAATATTGAATGGTTTGATCAAATAATGTTATCCGGACTGTATGTTCAAAATAAAGATAGTAGCACCTTTATCGATATTAAATCTCTGCTGGTCAATTATGATATAAAACAGCTCATCAATGATGAAAGTGTCCTTTTCGATAACCTCAAATTGGAAGACGGAAGAGTGATGCTGATCCGAGATAAAGGTGATAACTATTTCAACATTGATTATTTGGTTGAAGCTATACGGAATTTATCTTCTCCAAGCACTGACACTTCCGTTAGAACTGCCAAAAATTTACTAATTAGAAAAGCCTCCCTTTCAAATATTATTTTGGGTGTTGCAAATTTGGATACAGACAGTATTAAAGAAGGATTTAATTACAATCAGTTTGTCTTACATGATTTGAATGCAGACCTAGAGAATTTCAGGAGTCGTGCAGACACCATTCAAATGCAGGTTCAACAGCTATCTGCTGTTGATTCAGTTACTGGTATGAAAATACATAAATTGAAATCATTATTTGAAATCTCTCAAACAAGGCTTTCTTTAACTGACCTCAATTTGGAAGTGAATAAAAGCACAATCGCAGATTCAATTGTCTTTAATTATAATAGCATTAGCGACCTGTCTTACATCATCGATTCAGTAAACATCAATGCGAACTTTAAAAACTCCATCATTTTTACCGAAGATCTAGCGTTATTTGCGCCCTATGTCGGTAATTATGAAGACAAAATAAATGTATCCGGCAACTTTAACGGAAAAATAAAGCGCTTTAAAGCCAATAATTTAAACTTAAAATTTGGCGCTTCTAGTTTCATTAATGGGGACATAAAAATTGATGGGCTTCCATATTTCCAAGAATCATTTATAAATCTCGACTTAACTAATTCTTCCTTATTGCCCTCTGATCTAAAGCAATACATAAATGACAGCATTGCTTTTGAAAGAATTCAAAATTTTGGTGTCACTACTTTTACAGGCAGTTTCATAGGTTTCCCCACTGACTTTGTTGCAGATGGAGTATTTACTTCCCCGCTTGGAAGAGTTGAATCTGACTTAAATCTAAAAATTGCAAAGAATTCAAGATTATCGACCTATAAAGGCAGTCTTTCAACTTATAATTTTGATTTAGGTAAATTCTTGGATGCAGATTCTATTTTTCAAAAGGTTCAAATGACGGGAAATATTCAAGGCAGCGGTTTTACACTTCAAAACGCAAAACTTAATTTGAATGCCAATATTAGCTTTCTCGGTTTAAATGGATATGAATATCAAAACATTACAACTAATGCGGAATTGGCATCAGAGTTTTTTAACGGTAAACTCAAAATAAACGACCCATTATTAAAATTTCAAATGGATGGTTCAATTGACCTACGAAATAATAAAAACTTAATAAATATTGAGGCAGATTTAGATACAATCAATTTTAAAGACTTAAATATTACCAAGGAAGATTTTATTTTAACAGCAAAAGGTAAATTGAATGGAAAAGGTATTGTGCTAGATAGTATTGAGGGCAGTACTTCATTGCAAAAAATTTATGCTGCTTACCATGGAAACTCTCTACAATTAGATTCATTGGTAATTAACACTTCAAAGAATAATAATTTTAGAAAATTAAGCATCAACTCTGATTTATTTAGAGCTTCAATTGATGGAGATTACGTTTTCTCTCAACTGCAAAAAGACTTATTTAGAACTGCTAAAGAGTATCAGCTTAATATTGAAAATGATAAGAGTAAAATAGAAGATTATTACAGCAATATTGATTCAACAGCCAATTTGGATAACTATTTAGTAGATTTCAACTTTCGCATAAAGGAGATTAACCCACTGATAAGTTTATTCATACCTAAACTCTATGTAAAAAAAGGTGCTGTCATCAAGGGTCAGTATCAAAATGGTAAAAATAGTAATATATATATTGAATCTATTTTTGACTCAGTCAACTATGACAATCATGCGTTTTCAAAAAATAAAATAGATTTTAATTTCAGTAAATATCATCTAAGTCAGGATGTTTTGGGCATTGGCTTTATCAATTCCGAAAATCAAAAACTTGATAACAATATTCAAAGTGAGAATCTGAGGCTAGAGCTGTATTGGACTGGTAGAGAAGTAAACTTTAGTACCGAAATTGACCAAGTTGAAAGTGAAAATCATGTTAATATCAGCGGGAATTTAAAGTTTTTAGAAGATAGTCTCAGTCTTAATATTGAAAGATCGGATATCAAATTTTTATCAAAAAACTGGAACTTCGTTGACAATAATAATTTAAGAATCAGCAATCAAACCTATGAATTTAAAAATTTCGGGATTTTCGCTGACGATGAACGCATCACAGCCAATGGAGAAATATCTCAGGATTCTACCAAATCCTTACTGATTGAAATCGATAGTTTCAATATTGAAAACATCAATGAATTAGTAGAAGAACATGATTTTAAAGGAACGGCCAATGGCTTTGTTGAAATACAAAATTTCGATAATGAATTTATCTTGAATACAGAACTCAGTATTTATCAGTTTTATCTTGATGAATTCCTAATTGGAAACATCAATGGTTATTCTAATTGGCAACCTAATGATAGAAAGTTGATGATGGATTACATCGTTACTAGAAAAAACCAAGACATCATAGAATTAGATGGTAGCTATACACCAGCAAGCGAAGAGAATTCATTAGATCTTAGTGCTAGTCTAAGTAAAACCAATTTAGTGATTGTAGAGCCTTTTATTAACGACATATTCTCAGAAATGAAAGGTGAGGTAGACGGAGTATTTCAAATTACTGGAAATTTAAACAGGCCTGTGGTAAACGGAACTGGTACAATTTCTAATGGTGGCATTAAGGTCAATTACTTAAACACCTATTACGATTATACCGGAAACATAAAATTTGATCAAGATAAAGTTACTTTTAATAACATCCAATTAATTGATGATCAAGGCAATAACGGATACCTCAACGGTGACCTATTACATGACGGCTTTACCGATCTTAGATTAGATTTGTATGGCAGAATGAATGAATTTAAAGTACTCAATAGTTCCGCAAAAGACAATGAATTGTATTATGGAACAGCTTTTGTCAGCGGAACCGTAGCATTCACAGGTAGTGTAGGAAACTTAACTATAGATGCTCAGGCAAAATCGGAAAAAGGCACTAGGATTTTCATACCAGTGGAAAGCACTTCTTCTGTACAGCAGGAAGAATATATCCACTTTATAAATATCAAAGACACTGCGAATAATAAGACCATTAATGTTGGTAAAGTGAAGGGAGTTGATATTAAAGGAGTAACAATGAATTTTGACTTAGAACTAACTCCTGATGCTTATGCTGAAATAATATTTGATATTAAATCAGGAGATATAATTAGAGGAAGGGGAAATGGAAAGCTTAGCATGAACATTGATACTAATGGAGCTTTCTCTATGATTGGAGATTATACACTCACAGAAGGTGGATATAATTTCACTCTTTATAATATCATCAATAAAGAATTTAGCATCCAGGCTGGAAGTCAAATTACATGGGACGGAGATCCATACGGAGCAAATCTTGACATTCAGGCAGTTTATGAACAAAATGTTTCCTTATTGCCTATCGTAGATATTGGGCAAGATTCAACACTTGCTAATGCACCTGAGCTAAAAAGAAGATATCCTGCAAAAGTCTTATTGGACTTAAAGGGAGATTTGATGCAACCGGAGGTTGATTTTGATATTAGTTTTATTAATTATCCCGATCAGATTTATACAGATTCGGAAGTAAGCTTTCCTCTTAGAACAAGCGTTACCGCTTTTGAAGCAGAATTGGAAGCTGATGAACAAGAACTAAAGCGGCAAGTTTTTAGCTTAATCATTTTGAGGAGACTTTCTCCTCGAGCTTCATTTGCTGTGAGTGGTTCCGTTGGCAATTCTGTAAGCGAATTTCTATCTAATCAATTAAGCTATTGGGTCACACAGATTGATGAAAACCTTGAAATTGATGTGGATTTAGGTTCCTTTGATGAAGACCAATTCAATACTTTTCAATTAAGATTGTCTTACAGTTTTTTAGGAGGTAGGTTAAGAGTCACCCGAGATGGTGGTTTTACCCAAGGTGAAACTGATGATGTTAACCAAGAAATTTTAGGGATTTTAGGGGATTGGTCTGTAGAATATCTATTGACTCCAGATGGAAAATTAAGGGCAAAAATTTATAATAGAACCAATTTCAACTCTTTGATCACTTCTCAAGAAGCAAATTCAGCAACAACAAGTACGGGGGTCAGCCTAGTGCATGTCACCAGTTTTGACCAATTAAAAGAAATTTTTCAAAGAAAGAAGAAACAGAATAAGGAAGATGAAAAAGAAAAAAATACCGCCCCCGAAGAAATCAATTCTGACGCGGTGAGAAGAGAAGAGGATGAAAATTCAAAGTAAACAAAACTAATCATTATTTGATTGGTTAACTTTCCAAAACAATATTGCTGTGGATAAAATTTCAATTTTTTGGTTCCGGAGAGATTTAAGGTTATATGATAATACCGCATTGTATTACTCACTTCAAGAAGAGTATCCTGTACTACCCATATTTATATTCGATTCTGAAATACTAGATGACTTAAAGGATAAGTCAGATGCAAGGGTAAGTTTTATTCATGACGAACTAACGAAAATCAATCAACAACTCGAAAAGATTGGTTCTGGTGTTTTAATAAAGCACGGTACGCCTGAAGAAGTCTTTAAATCATTAATTGATCAATATGATATTGACGCTGTGTTTACCAACCGAGATTATGAACCGTACGCTCTAGCGAGAGACCAGAAAATTGACAACATATTAAGAAATCAAGGTATTGGATTTTATGATTTCAAAGACCATGTGATCTTCGAAAAAGATGAAATTCTGACGGGGGATAATCAACCATATAAGGTCTTCACTCCGTTCAAAAATAAATGGCTCGAAAAACTGGAAACGGGACATACTTATCCTTTCAAAATAAGTTTAGAAAAAGAGAGCTTTTATCAATTCAAACCAGAAATACCTAGTCTTAACGAAATCGGTTTTAAGAAATCGGATGTTCCTATTCCTGAAAAAAACTATAATGAAGATAAAATTGAGAACTATGATCAAGATCGTGATTTCCCTGCCAAGAATGGAACAAGCAGATTAGGAATTCATTTGAGATTTGGGACTGTCAGCATTAGAGAAGCCGTAAGCCATGCGCAAAAACTTAATGATACCTGGCTCAACGAATTGATCTGGAGGGATTTCTATAGCATGATCTTAGCTAATTATCCGCATGTTGTTAATAACGCATTCAAACCAAAATATGACGCCATCCCTTGGAGAAACAGTAAAGAGGATTTTCAAAAATGGTGTGAAGGCAAAACAGGCTACCCAATTGTAGATGCTGGAATGAGGGAACTCAACAAAACTGGATATATGCACAACCGGGTTAGAATGATTACTGCCAGTTTTTTGACAAAACATTTGCTGATTGATTGGCGATGGGGAGAAGCCTATTTTGCCGAAAAGCTACTCGATTACGAACTAGCCTCTAACAATGGAGGGTGGCAGTGGGCTGCTGGAACTGGAACTGATGCTCAACCCTATTTCCGAATTTTTAATCCTTACAGCCAAACCGATAAATTCGATAATAATAAAAGCTATATTAAAAAATGGGTACCAGAATACAACACGGGCAAGTACCCAGAACCTATTGTAGATCATAAAAAGGCACGGCAAAGAGCTTTGGACACTTATAAATCTGCTTTAGACAATGCTTAACAGCTAAATATCTTTAATTTTGAATGATGAGGATATTTCTATTTGTCTTTTTAATTCAATGTAGTTTTCAAACGCACGGTCAAGCTCAAAATCAAGAAGATAGCATTAACACAAATAAAATACGAAAGATAATTTTAACTGAAAGCGCAGTTTACACTGCAGGGATGACAGGCTTAGGTTTGCTTTGGTATAAGGATACGGAAGCGCAATCGTTTCAATTTTTCAATGACAATAAGCAATGGCTTCAAATGGATAAAATTGGGCATGCTTATACTGCTTTTCATCTCACTAATATCAATTATCAGTTATTTAAAGCATCAGGAATGACACCTCAAAAAGCTATGCTTTACAGTAGTTTAAGTTCTACAGCCATGATGCTTCCCATCGAAATATTTGATGGTTTCTCTGCAGCTTATGGGGCATCTTGGGGAGATGCCCTAAGCAATACAATTGGAGCACTTCTTCCCTATCAGCAATTTCTGTTTGATCAAACATATATTTATCCTAAATTCTCATTTTCAGCAAGCCCCTACGCTCACTTGAGGCCTAATACACTAGGAAGTAACTTTATAGAACAAGTTATAAAAGATTACAATGGGCAAACTTATTGGTTGAGCACTGATTTCAATATTTTTAGTAAAAAAAATAAATTCCCCGCTTGGTTACAGTTTTCAATAGGTTACAGCGGAAATGAGATGGTTTATGGCAGTCCTATAGACAATTCAAAAAATGGCTTTGAAGCAAATAGACAATGGCTTCTAAGTTTAG
The DNA here is from genome assembly GCF_030534335.1 of Marivirga harenae. Classification (GTDB taxonomy): domain Bacteria; phylum Bacteroidota; class Bacteroidia; order Cytophagales; family Cyclobacteriaceae; genus Marivirga; species Marivirga harenae. Next base: position 4,085,014 of record NZ_CP130565.1, read on the forward strand.
ATATAAATACCAGCAAAATTGAGGTGGAGCAAAGATGGTTAGAAATAATGCTCAGAATAATCAATAAGGTTAAAATTCCGTTCCCAACGATAGAATGGCAAGGAAAAAATGTAGTTTTGCATCCATTATATTTTTAAAATAGTATAAAATGAAAATTGGCGACAGAGTAAGATTAATGAAAGGCACTGAAGAAGGCATTGTGGTCAGGATGCTGGATAAATCTTTAGTAGAAGTCGAAATAGAAGATGGTTTCGCTATCCCTGTTTTAGAATCTGAATTGGTGGTAGTATCTTCTGATGAAAGCACAGCATTTGACACACCAAAATACGAAAGCCAAAAGACTTCAAAACAAAAGACTATACATGAACAACCAAACAAGTTAAAAGGCTTCCATTTGGCCATTACTCCATTAAATGACCAACTTCTTAGCATTTATTTCTTAAACCCGTCCAGTGAAGATATACTTTTAATGGCAAATGAATTAAATGGAAAAAGCGAAGAAAAAACCATACTATCTGAGAAAATATTTGCAGAAAAGTTCAGCAAAATAACTGAACGAAACATGGATCATCTCAACACCTGGCCTTCACTATCATTTACAATTTTAATTGAAAATACTAAATGGTCAATTCCAATTCGACCAGAGAAAATCACAGTAAAAATTAAATCAAAACATTTTCAAAAGGATAAAACTGAGATTCCTCTACTGCAGAAAAAAGGTTATCTTATCCCATTGAATCAATCTTCCAAAGAAACTATAGAACCGGAAAAAATTGATCCCGAAAAGTTAAGAAATAGTTTTTTTAAAGGGGAAGAAGAAGGGACAGCGATTAAGAATACTATTAGGAACAATTCTCAGATCCCCGAAATTGATTTACATATAGAAAGCATAGATTCCAACTATGAAAAATTACCGAAAGAAGATATTCTACGAATTCAATTGGCCATGTTTGAAAAGAAACTAAATGAGGCTTTAGTAGCAGGCCTTGATGAGTTGATTTTTATTCATGGAGTTGGTAATGGAGTTTTGAGAAATCATATTCATAAGCAATTATCGCAACATGAAAACGTACAGTTTTTCAAAGATACTCATAAAGAAAAATTTGGATATGGAGCAACATTGGTAAAGATTAAATAAAATTTTATCTAAATTTTATGCAATAATTTACTAAATTTGTTATTATATGCATTTCCTTCATTAAGGAATCATAAAATATAACTAAGAAAACTTTATAATGATTGTCTTATGAATTTTAATGAATTTATGGAATCATACGCCAATGAAATAGGCGGGCAATTTCAAGAGTATGACACAAATAAATCTGTAGTCATTTATCCATTGGGTGGAAATAGATATCAAGCTGTTTTAGGTACGTTAAAAAAGAGCGACATTACGAACAAACCAAGTATTGAATTCACGTCTAAAGTTTGTGAATTTAGTACCTCCATTAACTTAGAAAACCTTATTCGAGCTAATGCAACTTTTTGTTCAGCTAGATTTGTATTGGTTGATGATTACATAAGAGTTGAAGCTGCTATACTGGAAGAAAGTGCAACAGAAGCAGTTTTAAAAGATATTATTGAAGAAGTAGCAACGGTTGCTGATGCATGGGAGCATAAATTAACAGGTCAGGACGTACATTAAATCTAAGCTCTCAACTTATTTATTTCAACTTAAAGCCTTCGTACCCTCCTAAATCCATATTTTGGTCTTATTTTTGTTTTAAGAAATTTATAAAAGATTGCAAGCTGTCCTATCGCTTCCTGTTTTTGACAGGGGGAGGAAAGTCCGGGCAACAAAGAGCACCGAACCTTGAGAAACCAAGGGGCTTAATGTAAAAGTTAAGAACAGATAGTGCCACAGAAAATAGGTAGCCTTGATGAATTTGCTTGTCAAGTTCTTCAGGGTCATAGTGAAAAGGTGGGGTAAGAGCCCACCGTATCGAACAGTAATGCTCGATTGCACGGTAAACCTTTCGGGTTGTAAGGTCACATACATTTTTGCTCCCGAAGTTTTCGAACTTCGGGATAAGGGCTGCTCGTCCGAAAATCCTATCAAGGATGGCGAAAAGGGGTAGACTGCGTTAGATAAATGATAGGAACTTGTCCTAGGACAGGAACAGAACCCGGCTTATAGGCTTGCAATTTTTTATTTTAGATTGATGATTTTCAAAAAAAATAAATATGTCAAAAATATTATTGATTGATGATGAAGCCAGTATAAGACAAACCTTAAAAGAGATACTGGAATATGAAAAATATCAAGTAGAGGAAGTTGGTAATGGTGCCGATGGTTTAAAAAAAATTGAAAGCGAACATTTCGATCTTGTACTTTGTGATATCAAAATGCCCAAAATGGATGGCATGGAACTGCTTAATGCCGTATTTGATAAAGGAATTGAGATTCCGTTTATTATGATTTCAGCCCATGGAACCATCGACAACGCAGTGGAAGCCACCAAAAAAGGTGCTTTTGACTTTATCTCCAAGCCACCAGATTTGAACCGCTTATTGGTTTCAGTAAGAAATGCCTTGGACAAATCCAGTTTAATGGCCGAGACGAAGACACTTAGAAAAAAGGTATCCAAAAAGTATGAGATGATTGGCTCATCAAAACAGTTGGAAGAGGTTAAAGATACGATTTCTAAAGTTGCACAAACCGATGCACGAGTACTGATCATTGGAGAAAACGGAACGGGAAAAGAGTTAGTAGCTCGTCAAATTCATGAGCAGAGTGAAAGAGCTAAAGCACCAATGATAGAAGTCAATTGCGCAGCTATTCCTTCCGAACTGATTGAAAGCGAACTATTCGGTCACGAAAAAGGAGCATTTACCTCTGCCATTAAGCAACGAATAGGAAAATTTGAGCAAGCTAACGGGGGCACTTTATTTCTAGATGAAATTGGTGATATGCCTTTAGCCGCTCAAGCAAAAGTATTACGTGCTTTACAAGAAAACAGAATTAACAGAGTAGGTGGTGATAAGGACATCAAAGTTGATGTGAGGATCATTGCTGCTACTAATAAAAATTTAAAGGAAGCAATTGAAAACAATGACTTCCGGGAAGATTTATTTCACAGGCTTAGTGTAATAAGAATAAATGTTCCACCATTAAAGGATAGAAAGGACGATATTCCGGAATTAGTAGAGAAGTTTTTGGGTGATATTGCTGAAGAGCAAGGCGCAAAGAAGAAGTCTATTGATAAAGATGCCTTAAATCAACTACAAGAGTACAATTGGAGTGGAAATATTCGTGAGTTAAGAAATGTAGTAGAAAGATTGATAATCTTGGGAGCTGAGAAAATAAGTGCTCAAGATGTGAAGAAATATATTGATTAATGCTTTTTTAAAATCAAACAGTCTGTTCTTCCAGGACGGTTTCTTGGTCTGTATTCAAATCATTAAATGAATATGTTGGACAAGTTTTTTGGGCACACGCTCCAATAAATAATGCAGAAATAATAACCAATAAAAATCTTTTCATGTCGAAAGCGTTTAAATATCTTACATTCAAATATAACTGCATTAATCTAAAATTTAAAATCTATTATTAAATTAATTACATTATTAGATAAAATTTAAACTATTTCTTCTAAAATAAATCATAAATACAACTATAAAGAACCTGCCAGAACCGCTTAAAAGGGGTATTTAGATAAATTGTCTGATAGTAAAAATTATTTAACTCAGACTAAAAAAACACATATAGCATTAACTTCAATCTGTATAATTTTGCTTAATTTGACGCTTAATGTAACTCGAAATATGCTTAAGAAAGCAATACACCTTCTTTTATATCTACAATTTTCAACCCTAATCCTTCAGGCGCAACCCCCTACAATGTCCTCTGAATGGGAATGGTTTAATACTTTTGAAGACTCTTTATCTTCAAGAAATGCAGAGGAGCTACTTGAAAATAAACAAGAGGCATTGCAAGCAGCAATTGATATTGAAAGGCCTGATGTGGAAAGTAAGATTTCAAAAGAATTGGCCTTCATTCACATTAGCAAAACTAATGACTTGGAAAAGGCAATGTCATATCTCATAAGGTCCTTAGAAATTGATGAGAAGTCAGGAAACGAAGCAGGACTAATCTTCACATATATTGGGTTCTACCAACTTTTTGAAAAAATTGAGGACTATTACTATGGAAAAGAGTTTTTAGAAAAAGCTTCTACCATTTTGAGAAATTATGACCTCCCTCCTCTTAGGGTATATCTCAATAAGGAATTGGGCCAAACTTACTGGCTGACTGGCGAATTAGGTAAATCAATTGAACAATATCAAAATATTTTGACATACGCTACTGCTGAGAGAATTCCAAAACTAGAAGCTGAAACTCATACAGATTTGGCAGAAATCTATAAAAATGAGAACGAATTGGAAAGGGCATTGAATCACTATGAAAATGCACTGAAAATATTCAGAAGAATAGAATCACCACTATTAACAGCCGAATGTTTAAATGCCATCGGTAATATCTATTTGATACGAAGCAATTCAGAAAGGGCCTATGAGAATTACTTGGCTGCTCTTGAAGTTTTAAGACAACTAAATGGAGCAGAAGCTCAATTGGCTACATTGTATAATTCAGTTGCCCAGTACTATTTTAAGGAGGGTAATGCCGAAAGGGCTTTGGCTAATTTAAGGCTGGCTAATCCATTAGCTCAAAAGTCACAAAAGCAGGAGCTTATTCAAGATACCTATGGACTATTAAGCAAAGCTTATAAAGAGCTGGGAGATTATCAAAAAGCATTGGAGTATAGCGAGCTTTTTAAAGCTTTAGAAGACTTTCTTCAAAAAGAAAAGGTTGATAGAAGTATTCTAAAAATGCAAAGCAGACATACGATCAATCAAAAACAAAGCTTAATTGACCAGCTAGAATTAAATAGGATTCAGAAAGACTTTGAACTGGAAAAGGAAAAAAGATTTAAAGACTTCCTAATCATAATGGTTACATTAATTGCTATTATTTTGATTTTGATCTTTACTCTTTTCATCCTACAGAAAAAGAATAATAAAAAATTAAAAGTAGCTAATTTGCGAGTAAATGCGCAAAATGATGAATTGGAGGATCTAAATGCGACTAAAGATAAATTCTTTTCTATTATCAGTCATGATTTGAAAGGGCCTTTAAATTCTCTAACCTCCTTCTCTGGACTGTTAATGAATCACACTAGCAGCTTGAGCACAGAAGAAATTCAAATGCTAGCAAAGGACTTGGATAAATCGCTGAAAAACCTTTTTGCTTTACTGGAAAATCTTTTGCAGTGGTCTAGATCTCAGACAGGCAATATAGAGTTTACAGCTGAAGAATTTGATTTAACTGAAATGTTAAATGAGAATAAAAGACTTCTAGATAAGCAAGCTGAAAATAAAAATATTCAAATAGAAGTGAAAAACACTAAGTCGATTACTGTTCAAGCACACCCCAATTCTATAACCACCGTCATACGAAATTTACTTTCCAATGCCATTAAATTTACAGATGAAGGTGGACAAATTAAAATGGGTGTAGTTAATGAAAAACATGAATATGTGGTAAAAATTGCAGATAATGGTGTTGGTATGCCAAAAGATGTTGCTAATAAGATATTTAGAATAGACACCAAACATTCTACACAAGGAACTGCTAAAGAAAAAGGCACCGGACTTGGACTCATTTTATGTAAAGAATTCGTAGAAAAAAATGGCGGCAAGATTTGGGTAAAAAGTGAAGAAGGAAAAGGCACTATTTTCTCCTTTTCAATTCCTAAATAAGCAATTAATTCAATTGTAAGTTATATTCTCAGTCATTTGCCTGACTGGAAAAAGTATTTCTATGGTGGTTCCACCGCCACTCTCACTTTTCAGATTTAGCTCACCATTCAATCGAGTAATTACCTTCTTTGCCATGTACAAACCCATCCCTACATTAATATCACTTCTCTTTCCTTTAAAAAACACCTCAAACACTTTTTTATGTAATTCTTCCGGGATACCGATTCCGTCATCTTCAAAATAAATTTTATAGTGCGTGGAATTATACTTCTCATACGTTATTTTTAATTGAGTATCGTAGTAACTGTTGTGTTCAAATACGTTCTCCATTAGTTGATAAAACAACCGCTTCAAGAGTGCTCGATCCGAAGTGATGAATTTAGACTCACTCAATAATTCAAAATCAATTTTCGCCCTCTTAATATCTTTATTTCTCTTTAAAAAAATTGCTATCGATACTTCTTCAACCAATTCCTTAACATCAAAAGTGGTAATATTCAAATCACCATGCAGTATAAAACTGACTTCCCTAAAATCATTGAAAATATGTTCCAACTTGTGCACGCTCTTTTCAATCATGCTAAAATAACTTAGAATCTCTTTATCATTTGTTGTTAAGTTACCTAAATTCACTAATCCTAGGACATTTGCAATGGGGCCTCGCACATCATGTGAGGTTTTGTACATGAAATTAGCTAATTCGGCATTTAGATCTTTCAAATTAAGATTTGCTTCCTTCAAAGGAGTTATGTCTCTCAAAAACTGTTTGAACCCGACTATTTTGTTATTAATATCGTAGAGCAAAGAAGTGCTACTATCCATCCAGACAGGGACGTTTGAACTTGTCTTAAATTCATATTCAGCATCTAAAAACGAAAATTCATTATTTAATAAAATGCTTTTTATCTCTTTATCTTTTACTACTGAATTAGCAGATAGTAGCTGATGGATATTTACACCATTTAACTCATTCTCATCAAAGCCCAAAATAGAGTAAAACAATTTAGGAGCCTGAATAATGCTCTGCTCCAAATTTATGTCCACTAGCATGACCGAAGTAAAAGCCTCCATTTTACTTCTCAAGTTCTCACTCTCCCTGAGCTCCCATTCCGCTTCAGTCCTATTTTGAATTTCCCTTTTAATCAACTGTGACTTCTTTCTAACTGATTTCTGTAAAGAATAAATATAGACTAACGTCATGACAGCCAGCAGAAAAAAAACAGCTACTATTATAATAACAATCTCTATATTTTCTTCCCACCATCCTTTTTTGGGTGTCAACCATTTTTGGTACAAGGCGTCATATTCTCCTGAAGCTTTCACTAATCTTAGTCCCCAATTCAAGGAATCAAGTAAAGCAGACTCTTTTTTATTCACCACAAAGCAATACTCCGCAATAAATACTGGATCACTAGAAGACTGGATATTACTAATATTCTCAGCTTCCATTTTATAATTAGTGGTCATAAATGAAGTAATGGCACAATCTGCTTCCCCTCGGACCACTGCATCGATAGCAGCAGATTCAGAGGTATAAGTTTGCAGCTGTTCTAAGTCCAAAAAACCTAATTGATTAAAGTACTCTTCCACGATAGTAACTTCCTGTATTGCCACTTTTTTCCCAGAGAGACTAAATAAATCTTCAACAGGATTTTTGTCCGAACGAGTGAAAATGGAATAGTAAACCAAGCTTATAGGACGCGAAAATAAAATACTATCTTCGCGAGCCGCAGTTTTGAAATAGGCCGAAGCATCAAGTTCGTTAGTCACTTCTAACTTATACCTTACTATTTTCCAGTCATAAGGGTAAATCGATATTTCCCAATTCAACTCTTTTGCAATTGCTTGGACTATGTCAACATTAAAACCTTCAGCTTCACCATCTTTATTTACAAACTCGTAAGGCTCATAGGTTTTATCTATTCCATAATTAATTGATTTTTCAGGGAAAGTATTATTACTTTTAGACTGCCCAAACAGACCAAGGGGGATAAATATTGATAAAAGTAAGGTTCTGGAATGCTTCACTGAATTTAAAATTAAATTTAATACTTAGTTAATGTTAGTATAATTTATACAAAATAGCGTTAAAATACAAAAACCATTCACTTGATTATAGAATATAAATATTACAATATATATTATTAGATATTAAAACTTAATAATGGAGGAACAAGCCAATACCAACGCAAAATGGAAAGTAAAAGCCTTTAATATTATTTTTAAGGCTGACACTCCTGGTGGTAAATTATTTGATGCCATTCTATTGGTAGCTATTTTTTTTAGTGTTTTAGCAGTAATTCTGGAGAGTGTTGGATGGATTCGATTGCTTTACGGAACCTACTTTTTATGGGCTGAATGGATTTTTACTGCATTTTTCTTAATCGAATATATTATTAGAATCATAATTGTCAAAAAGCCATGGCACTATATCAAAAGCTTCTTTGGTATAGTAGATCTTCTTTCCATTTTACCTTCACTTTTGGCCTTTTTCTTTGTCGGAGCTCAATCCCTAATGATCATTAGAGGATTAAGGCTTCTACGAATATTTAGAATTTTTAAATTAACTCAATATTTAGGAGAAGCATCCCAACTTTCCTCAGCTCTATTGGCCAGCCGGAAAAAAATCACTTTGTTTATTGGAACGGTATTGATTTTAGTATCCATTTTAGGTGCCATTATGTATTTAATTGAACCACCTGAAAGTGGTTTTACTAATATTCCTAAAGGCATCTATTGGTCAATAGTAACTTTGACCACTGTTGGCTACGGAGATATTGCTCCAATCACAGCGCTTGGCCAAATTGTGGCTTCTCTAATTATGATAATGGGATATGGTATAATTGCTGTCCCTACAGGCATTGTGACCTCAGAGATGAACAAAAACCGATTTAAGATGGATAATAGGAGCTGCCAAAGCTGCGGAGCAACACAACATGGGGATTTCGCGAAATTTTGTCATAATTGTGGCAAAAAATTACCCATAGCTGAATAAATCTAAGCTCATTTTTGTCAACATAATGAAGCTGATAATCGTTGTACCTACATGGATAATTCAGGAATCAAAAAAATAGAAAAATTAAGCTTCCCATGGCAAACACAAGACCCCTTTTTATTTTGTGTCCATCATGAAGATTTTTTTCCTAAAGGGAATAAAGATTTAGGACCTGCAGCCTCATTGGATGGCAGAATGATTGGTCAAGATTTCACTATCAAAGATGGATGGAGAATGTATCATGGTAGTAAAGTGCCGGGCTTTCCTGCACATCCTCATTGTGGCTTTGAAACGGTTACGGCTGTTAGAAAAGGTTTGGTAGACCACTCCGACTCTTTAGGTGCTGCTGGTAGATTTGGTGATGGTGATGTCCAATGGATGACGGCTGGGAAAGGAGTTCAGCATTCTGAAATGTTTCCTTTACTAAAAGAAAATGAGGAAAACCCGCTGGAACTTTTCCAGATATGGCTGAATCTACCTCGAGACCATAAAAAGGTAGACCCTCATTTTGCCATGCTATGGAAGGATACGATTCCTGTTTTTAAACATACTGATAAAAATGACCGGAAAACTGAGGTTGAAGTTATGGCAGGCAATATAGGAGGTAAAACAGCCCCAAAGCCAGCACCAAATTCTTGGGCTGCAAAGTCTGAAAATGAAGTGGCTATTTGGCATATAAAAATGGAGGCTGGTGCAGAATTTACTTTACCAACTTCCGAAAATAACATAAATAGGAATCTGTATTTTTTTACAGGGAAAAATTTAGCACTAAACGGGACCGATTTACCCCATTACCATGGAGCATATTTAGATGCAAGAGCTGATATAACCATAAAAAATGGTGAAGAAGAAGCCAGATTATTACTACTTCAAGGTAAACCTATTAACGAACCTGTAGTACAACATGGTCCTTTTGTTTTAAACTATCCTGCAGAGGTTAGAGAAACCATCATGGAGTTTCAAAAAACTGAATTCGGTGGTTGGCCATGGCCTACTTATGAAAATGTTCATGATAAAAATAAAGGGAGATTTGCAATTCATGCAGATGGTAGAGAAGAAATTAAAGACTGATGGAAGAAGGCTTTTTAGATAATTTATATCAAGAACATCAAACTGCATTGGGCTGTCCTTCTCCTAGCAGCATAATTGCCTTTTATGAATCATTAGTGGGTTTCCTTTTCCCAGATTATGGAAACGAAAAAATCACGACTAGAAATGAACTGAAAAACAGATTTGGGGATTTAAGAAAAGATTGGCATCTACTTTTACAGAAAAGATGTAAAAGCCTTCAAAAAAAGTATCCGGGGGATGAGGATGTTCTTTTCAAGGACTTAACAAAAATTAAATCAACTTTAGAGAATGACATTACTGCTATTTATGAAGGGGATCCGGCAGCCCAGAGTCGCTTAGAAGTGATTAAAACATACCCAGGTTTTAAAGCTATTGCTGCTTATAGAATTGCAAATAGTATTTATAATTCAGGTTATCAATTGATTGCACGAATGATTAGTGAACATGCACACAGCAGAACCGGGGTTGATATTCACCCTGCAGCAAAAATCGGATCCCATTTTTGCATAGACCATGGTACAGGAATCGTGATTGGAGAAACAACAGATATTGGTGATCATGTCAAAATTTATCAAGGAGTAACGCTTGGAGCAACAAGTGTGAAAAAGGAAAATGCAAGCCAAAAAAGACATCCAACAATTGGTAATAATGTGGTGATTTATGCAAATGCTACAATTCTTGGAGGCAAAACACATATAGGAGATCATTGTGTGATTGGTGGTAATAGTTGGATAACCAGAAGTCTGGAGTCAAATTCAAGACTTTACTATGATTCAGAAAACAAACACTTATTGAAAAGCAATCTAGAGTAGAAGGGCAAATTAAAGCTTCATTTCTAGTTTACAAATTCACTTACTACTTCATTTTAGAACCAGCCCAAATTCTGTTATTTAGATTTAGATCCTCAACAATTCCAGTGACTAATTTCAGCATGTCAAAATATTCGAAAATTACATCTTTATTAACATTTGTTCTAAAAATTCTAGGTTCAAATAAATTCTTTGACTCATAAATTGCAACAAAAATACTATTATCCACAAAGGAAATGTAGATCGGCAAGCTTCTCTTCTTACCAAACTCAGTCAGTCTCTGCATCAGCGATGTAGATAATATATACCTCGCCTCTACTTGGTCCTCTCCATATACTGCAAAATACTTTTCAAATTCTGGATCTTCTAATTTCACTAGTGGTGGCCTGCCAACGTTTAAACTCTGCAATTTCTTACCAATAAAGCCCAGTGATCTTTCTAGATAATCTGGTAAAATAAACGTCTTTGTCTTAAAATCCTTATTAAAATCAGCTTCAAAAAAAATACCATCAAAGATAGTGTGCCATTGAGTTTTGCGGTTCTTTCCTGAGCCGCTTGTAGATTTATATTCCGATTTTATTTCAGAGAAGCAAATGGGAGTTTGACCTATTGTACCTTGAACTAAATCTTCTGCTTTATACCTATCAGGTCTTCGCTTAAAAAGCTCGCTTCGTAAGTATTGAGATTTTGAAAATCCACTAGTAGGACTGTATGACAATCCATTATCAATAAAATGGATCATTTTTCTGATGACGTTATTTTTATATACCAGTGCGAATTTTCTCCTAAACGACTGAAAAAAGAAAATGTACGGAACTATTAAAAGAATTCCACAGAACACGTATGCGATAAAAAAATTTTGATCTTCGTTGTGAAAATATATGTACTCAACGGAGACAACAATAATTCCGTAAATAATATATCCTATTAATAAAGCAGTTAGGAACTTCCTTTTATACTTCTTTCGTTGGTCTTCTTGCTTCTCAATTTCAGGGATAAGCTTTTTTTCATAGAATTGATCAAAAGTTAATTTGCTTTGCATTCACCTAAAATTAAGCCTTGAATAAATCTTTTGCACTTATATTATTTCTCTCGTTATTTGGTATTTCAAACCAGTCTTTCTTTTTGTAGTTCATCATAGAAGCTAACATATTGGTCGGAATCATTTGTATTGCATTATTATAATCCGTCACCGTGCTATTGTAAGCTCGTCTAGCTGCTGAAATTTGTTCTTCAGATTCTGTCCATGCTCCCTGCAACTGTAAAAAATTAGAATTGCTCTTTAGATCCGGATAATTTTCAACGGCTACCATTATACCGCCCATTTTTCCTGATATTCTATTTTCAACATCAATTTTTTCGCTATCACTTAAATTACCAGAAACAGCTTTGGTTCTCAATTCTGTAATTTCAGATAGTAAATCCTTTTCATGCTTCATAAAGGCTTTCACAGTATTGACCAAATTAGGTATTAAATCATACCTTTTCTTTAACATGGCATCAATAGTAGAAAAACTATTTTCCACTTGGTTCTTCTTGTTCACCAAGCTGTTATACATCAATATAATAATCAATAAGAGGACTCCAGCAACTATTCCAATCGCTAACATATTTTAAATAGATTAAGTAGATAAATAATTTTAAAGCACAATCTATATATATAAAGTAATAATTCCAATATTTAATGTTACTAAAATAATAAACAATTCCTTACAGTAAGTTAAACAGTTCAGCTATGATTACGTTTGAAATATCATTATTTAACATATCAGTTCAACAATTATAAAGAAATGTTTGTAGAAGATTTAGTGGGCAATACCCCAATTGTAGAATTAAAAAATATTCCAACCAATAAAAATGTTAAGATCTATTGTAAACTAGAGGGGCAAAACCCTGGTGGTAGTGTAAAAGATCGGGCTGCTTTGGGAATGATTAGTGCTGCCCTTGAGAGGGGAGAAATAAAAGCCGGAGATAAGTTAGTAGAAGCTACAAGTGGCAATACTGGAATTGCATTAGCAATGATAGCCAAAGTGAAGGGCTTGCATATGACCTTGATCATGCCCGAAAACTCTACAGCAGAAAGAATTCAAACAATGGAAGCCTATGGAGCTAAAGTAATTCTAACAAGTGCAAAAGGTACCATTGAATATTCACGAACAGTAGCCGAGGAAATGGCTGCTAGTGGTGAATATTTTATGCTTAATCAATTCGGAAATGCAGATAATTATTTACAGCATTATAAAACCACTGGGCCCGAAATTTGGAAAGATACAGCGGGAAAAATTACACATTTTGTTTCTGCGATGGGAACCACAGGTACAATTATGGGTGTATCAAGATATTTGAAGGAACAAAATCCTGAAATACAGATTGTAGGAACACAGCCGACAGACGGCTCAAGAATTCCAGGAATCAGAAGATGGTCTCCCGAATTTTTACCTAAGATATTTGAGGCTAATCGAGTGGATAGAACTATAGACGTTAGCGAAACCAACGCGACCAATATGACACAAAGAATGGCTAAAGAAGAAGGTATTTTGGCGGGAATGAGCAGTGGTGGAGCATTGTCTGCAGCATTGGAAATTGCCAATGAAATTGAATCTGGCATTATTGTTTGCATAACGTGTGATCGTGGTGATCGTTACTTGAGCTCTGGTCTATTTAAGATCTAAAGCTTACAGCCTTCACTCTCAAACCAGAAGCAGCAGCACTTAATTTTTGAAAAGTTGGTAAATTTCCTTCTAGCGCATTTGAAATATCTTGCAAGGAAATTTCCTTTCTACCCAGTCGTATTAATGCTCCCATCATTAAGCGAATTTGGTAACGCATAAAGCCTTTCCCTCTTATCTTAAAAACAAAACTTTCGTTTGGAAAGAAGCTTGCAGATAACTCTGAATTTTTCTCTATACTACACTCTTCAATTTTCCTGATAGTGTTTTTCTTTTCCGCATCTCCTGTGATAAAAAACTGGAAATCGTTTTCCCCCTCAAATAGTTTTGCTCCTCTGCTCATCATTTCAACATCTAAAGGCTCTCGAATACAATTCATAAAAGGCGATGCAAACGGATATTTTTCCTCCACAGAAGCAAAATAATAATGATAGATTTTTTCTCTCACATCCTGAATGATATTAAATTCTTTATCAACAGTTTGTATATCTACTACCTGAATATCAGCTGGAAGATTATCATCTAATGTGTGCTGAAACCTGTTAACGTCCAATTCTTCATTGGTGAATAATTCAAAATAAGCAGACTCCGCTGAAACCATTGCGTCCGTCCGCCCTGCGCCCAATATTTTAAATTTCTCACCAGCAAAAAGAAAATTTAAAGTTTTTTCTAAAGTACCCTGTAATGTTTTCAATCCTGGTTGGAACTGCCATCCATGATATCGAAAACCCAGATATTGAATCTCAATTAGATAAAAAAACTCGAAACGAACAGCCATTCGACACTATTTACAAACTTCTGAGGTTAGCTCGGTGTGGCCTCTTTCAGCCTTGCAAGTCCATGCCGTTTTAATATCCATTACTTGCCAGATGCTTCCTCCTAACTTTAACTCGATTCTATAATATTCATCGTCAATCGAATCATCTTGAAGATTTTGTTTTTCAATCATTACTACGGTATGAGTAATCAATTCATTGCCAGACATGCTTTTAGCTAAAACTTTAACTTGAGGGCTGATCATTTGTTGACCAGCTACCCTTATAGCAATTGTAATCGGACTATAAGCCCAACTTAAACGCATGGTGGTTGCTTTTTCAATAGCACTGTTTATTTCCTCAATTTCAATATCTTCACCTTTTTCAAAAACTTGTTGTTCCAATTCCCAAAGTGGATCACTATTTTTTCCTTTTTCACCATCTTGACCACACGCAAACAGGAAGCAAGAAACAATTATAATTAAAAAATTTAGTCTCATAGATTGAATTAATAAAATATCTTCAATTTTAGGAATTTCTTTTCACCTTCCAAAAGGAATTTTGCTTCCTTATATTTTGGAGCACTAAATGTATTGACAGCGTCATTGCTTGCACCATAACCTTCTGTGGGCGCTCCTACAAAATTCGTGTCCATTTTTTCATTTCCATTTTCATCATGTAAGAATACAACTGCATATTCACCAGCAGAAAGTCCGTCAATCAAGATTGTGTGCTTTTTTTGGGTGACCTTAACTTTCTTATTCACAATCGCATTCTGTTCATTTGAGGGGAAGTCCTCAGAATTATCAAATACAGATACTAGCACATGACCCTTCATATTTCTAAATTCCCCAATCTCAAGCTCAAGAGTAGAAGTCTTGGGTTGCATAAATAAAGTAAACAGAATTAATAGGTATTGATACATTATCATCTTGGTTTTATTGTAAGTAACATCTTGTCCATGTCAATGTTTACTTTACCGAAACGTTCCAATACTTCAAAACTAATGACCATGGATCGTGAGATTTCATCAGAAATAACGGTTTTCAAATTAGTTAATTGCTCTTCTCCCAGAGCTAAAGAATTTAAGTTAAAAACATGTGGCGGTTCAAAAGCTTTTTTATCATCAATGAATTTGTAGTAATTTCCTTCCTTCCATTCTTTATAACCAAGCGTTTTGGTCTGAATTAAAGTTCTAGCTATATCTTTAGATACAACGACTTCATTTGATGTTTTTTCAAGTCCTACGAATATTTTTAGCACATCATTAACCATAACGGGAATTTCCACCGAACCTGAATCACTCAACTGAATCGGAATTGATATTTCCTCACGTTTGAAGGCTTGATCCATAAACACCTCATCCATATCAGTGGGCTCTTCGGCTCTCTCAGGATAAATCATTTTAAACTCATCTATCGACCAGTCCGACCAGTACAGAATGAATTTTTTGTTCCCAAAAACAACTTTAATATCTTCCAAGTTGGGCTTGGTTGGTTTGCCGGCATTCCACCGCCCTTCGTACATCTCTTCCGATTTGGCAATCATTCCCTTCAAATCACCATAAATCCAATTTTCCAATCCGCCTTCTAAATACACCAACTTATAAACATCATTGTCTTTAGCTAATGCAATGGAATAAGACCTACTGTCCCCTGACAAGGAATAAACGCCTTCGATAGCTTCTTTACCCACATTTTCCCACTTTTTCTTAAGGCTGTCCAATTCAAATTGCGCTAGGGAAAGAAAGGGAAGACAGACTATTGTCAGTATTATTATAAATATTTGCTTCATGGTTCTATAAGGATAATTTCAAGATCTGTTCAAAGATAGACCCAAATCCGCTAAATAAGAAAATATGTAAATGTAAATGTCTTTTCTTGAGCATATAACTGTTGAACCCGTCCAAAATCCTTTAGCCTTATCATTTCTCAATGCCAATCATAAAAACTGTCGATTGAAATCGATTATGTTATGTAATTTTTCTTAGTTTTGTCACCATTCACAAAAAAATTGACTTATTGAACACTAAGCTCTATGCAAGAAGTAAATAATTTCCTCATTTTTATTGACAGTTTTATAGGGAGTGCCACTTGGTTTCCATACGCTTTATTGGGAACTGGTTTATTCTTTACAATTTATTTAAAATTCCCACAAATACGATTTTTTAAACATGCTGTTAAAATTGTTAGCGGAAAGTTTGATAAAAAAGATTTACCTGGTGATACCTCCCACTTTCAAGCCTTAGCAACAGCACTTTCAGGAACAGTAGGTACAGGAAACATTGCAGGAGTTGCGTTTGCTATCCACTTAGGAGGGCCAGCAGCCTTATTCTGGATGTTAGTTACTGCTGCAATAGGGATGTGTACAAAATTTGTCGAAGTGTCTTTATCACATAAATACAGGACTAAACTTGACGATGGTACTATGGCTGGAGGCCCAATGTACTATATGAAAAATGCTAACTTCACTTTTAATGGTAAAAAAGTGAATTTGAAATGGCTAGCAGCCATATTTGCATTTGCTACAGTACTTTCTTCATTTGGTACTGGAAGTTTACCTCAAATCAATAGTATTTCAAGTACTTTATTAGCCACTTTTGGAATTGATCAGGTGGTAACGGGCGCAGTTTTAGCTGTGCTTTTAGCTTTAGTAATTATTGGTGGAATCAAGAGAATTGCAGCAGTTACATCAAAACTGGTTCCGGCAATGGCCATCATATACTTCATAGGGGCTTTCGCTGTTATCCTTTTCAATTACGAGAACATTATTCCTTCATTGATTGCTATTTTTGGTGATGTATTTACTGGCTCAGCAGCAACTGGCGGTTTCATAGGAGCTAATATCGCTTATGCATTTAACAGAGGGGTAAACAGAGGTTTATTTTCCAATGAAGCGGGTCAAGGGTCTGCACCTATCGCTCACGCTTCAGCTAAAGCAAACGAACCGCTTTCCGAAGGTATGGTTGCCATCTTAGAACCTTTCATTGATACCATTATCATTTGTACAGTTACGGGTTTGGTTCTGCTATCTTCAGGAGCTTGGAATGAAAAACATAGCAATAAATTTGAGTATTCTGAAATCGAGATTTTAGATAAGCAATACGTAGAATCCAATGAGGAGCATAAAAACAAAATATACCTCCATATCAATGATGAAGAAAAACTTCCTACTTATTCTGGTGAATTAAAAGTTGTTGACGGAAAAATTCAAAATGATGATTTCACATTTATCCACAGTAGAAGTTTTGCTGATAACATTATGGTCTATAAAGATGAAGGTCTATTGACTGATGAAGTATTTACTGGATCTGTTAATATTACAAATGGTAAAGTTTCGGATGATAGACCAATCAAATTCATAGGAGAATCATTGGTTCATAGTGCACCATTAACTGCATTAGCATTCAAAAGAGGTTTCTTTGGTGATTGGGGACAATATATTGTATCAATAGGATTGCTACTATTTGCTTTTAGTACTGCTATTAGCTGGTCATATTACGGTGACAGAGCCATGACATACTTATTTGGGCCAAAGTCTGTAATTTATTATAGAATTGTTTACGTAGTCGCATTCTTCTTTGCTGCTTTCCAGGACACTACAATTATCTGGACATTGTCGGCCATAACGATAGCCTTAATGACTTTACCAAACTTGTTGGGCATTTTATGGCTAAGGAAAGATATGAAGAAAACGATTGGTGAGTATGGTGATTTCTTTGAAGAGAATTTTCCTGGAGAAGATCATCCGAAGTTTAAATAATTATACTTGCACTGAAGGAAAAAATAAAGGCTGTCCTAGTTCAAGGCAGCCTTTTTTATAGATATTCCATAAAATTCGAATTTAAAGTTGGGTTCTATTTTAGAATACTTTGTAGAAGCTTTTTCCTCCAGAAGACATAATGAAATCTGCCTTGGTCAATAATCTTGTTAAAAAAGCATTACTTTCATCTTCCAATTGATGGCTTCCTTGATAAACAATTTCATCATCTTGGCCTAAGACAATAATGATTTCACTGTTTTCACATTCTAGAACTCCCTCTTTTCGCATTTCAGATTCGAATAAATCATAGTCATCTTCTAACTCCAACAAATTGATCATCTCTTCATCCGAATAAAACGGATTCGCATGCGGTTCAATTGAACTCGCAATGGAATTTACATTGATTGCTAATCCCATTACTAATGTTAGTGCAATCATTTTGGCGGTGGTCTTAATAGTTTTCATTTTTTTAGATTTTTTGTTAAAATATTATTTTGTTATTGTTTCTATAGCTAAGACGCTGCCAAATTTCGAATAGTTGCAGATAGGCGTTTAAATCAAAATAAAGGGGTTTTTAAATCTCAGGACTCGGAGAAGTGTTCATTAATGAACATATAAAATTCCAACTACGGACACTTATCTTACATATTGATAAAGATTATTCATAACTGAACCGAGGTATCCAGTTCCAAATATATTCAAATGCACTAGTAGTGGGTAAATATTGTAGAGAGGAATCCTTTCAGCAAATCCTGCTTCTAAAGGAAAATGCTGATTGTAGGCTTCATAAAACTTTGAATCAAAGCCGCCAAAGAGATAGGTGAAAGCAAGATCGCTTTCTCTATAATTATAATGAATTGATGGATCTATTAGGTACGGAATGCCGACTTCATCAATCATAAAATTTCCACTCCACAAATCGCCATGCACTAATGAAGGTTTTGTATCAGGAAGGATTTCAGGAAGCTTCTGAAATAAAACGTCAAAGAGATTTAATTGCTTAGAAGAAAAATATGTATTCTGATGAGCTAATTGAATTTGAGGCCTTAACCTTTGATTAATGAAAAACGATGGAAAGTTATCAGTCTGTTCATTAGATTGAGGTAGACTACCGATAAAATTATTTTGATGCCAACCATAATAAGGGACAGGTACTGAATGCATTTCAGCTAATTGTTCACCGAAAGCCTCCCATGCTCTAGAAGTTTTTATTCCTTCTTTTATAAATGGTAATACCAAAAGCTCGTAACTCTCAACTTTTTGAAAAGCTATCACTTTTGGCGTGGAAATACAATTCAATTTTGAAATTGCTTTCAGTCCGTCCACTTCTTTCTCAATTATTCCTTCGACCTCCTGATTAAATTTCAGAAAAAACTCCTCCTTTCCAGCATAGTAGCGAAAAGCATTATTAATACTCCCGCCAGGAACGGATGAGAATCCGCTAATCTTATGATTGTGTAGCGAATAGACAAATTGCTTAATTACTTCGGGAATCATAGATGGAGGTCATTTATTAGCTAATCAACTAATTTTCGAGGAAACCACCAAAACAGATTTATTCTTAAAAACACTTATTGAAGCTTTTCATTAGTTATTTGTGCTTTAATTACTAGCCGACCGACTTGCTATGATATAATGCTTTTAACCCTCTCTAGCTCTACTAAGTATATCTTTCTGCACTGAAGTAGCAAAATGCGAAAAATTATATCGTTAAATCATATTTGTTTTAGTATAACATTATGATATTTGTTTAAGTTTTTCAATTGAAGATTGGAGCTTTGAAAGCTAAAATACTTAGAAGGATTGACTCTATTGGTACTCCAAACCATTAAAAAAATAAAAATTACATCAAAATGAAAATATCGATGATTGTGGCAAAAGCTAATGATAATGCCATCGGAAAGAATAATGATATGATTTGGCATCTACCGGATGACTTGAAATATTTTAAGGATAAAACACGTAATCACCACATTTTAATGGGAAGAAAGAATTTTGATTCCTTAGGTGAACAATATCAGCCGCTACCGAAAAGAGTGAACATAGTAATTACACGAAATAAAGACTGGCAACATGATGGAGTAAAAGTATTTCATGATATTGAAGACGGAATTGCTTTTGCAAAGAAAAACAATGAAGAAGAATTATTTATAATAGGAGGTGGACAGATATATGAGGCCTGTTTGCCGATGGCCGATTGCCTGTATATAACTGAAGTCAAGGCTGAATTCCCTGATGCTGAAGCCTATTTTCCAGAATTTGATAAATCATTATGGAAAGAGGTTAACCGTAAACATCATCCTAAAGATGAAAAACATCAATTTGAATTTGATTATGTAACCTACCACCGAAATTAAATTTAGCCTCCCTAACTCTGAAATACCATTGATTAAAACAGTAGTTTTTATTATATTGAGAAATTGTTACTATATATGCAATTAGTTCAGTTTTAACATTTCAAAATGCGCCAGCAACTCCCCTCAGGCATACTAGACTTAATGGAATTGTCCGATGATTTGGTTTTTGTACTAAATGAGGATTTTGATTTTATTAAGGTAAATAGATTTAGCCAGACCCACCTTGGCTATCCACCTAAGTTACTCGAGGGGACAAATCTCTTTGATTTTATACCATCAAAAAAGAATAAGAAATTTCGTGAAAATCTACTTAATAGAACCCCAATTCATGATTTTCCCTGTCCTTTCATTCATAAAAATCAAGACCAAATTCCGTTTTCTTGGTCAATTAAATTCAATGCAGATACGGGTTTCTATATCGGTACTGGAAAATACCAAGAACCAGAAAATGTATTGAATGGAGAACGAAAAAAGATTATTCAATCTTCACGATACCTCATCAATGGCACACAAAATCTAATTTGGAGTGTAGACAAGAATTACTTGTTGTTAGCAGCAAATGAGGCGATGGTAGCAAGCTTCAAAAAACAATTAGACTTTACTTTGCATGTAGGACAAAATATGCTTGAAATCCCAATCGTAAACGATGCCTATCTTAATAAATGGAAAGCATTATATGATCAAGGACTTAGCGGTCAAACGATTTCAGTTGAAATTGGTCCAACTGAGAACAAAGATGTAGATCCTGGTTGGATTAGTGCTAATATCGCACCAATATATGAAAATTCTGAACTTGTTGGCTTGGTTTGCCATAGTACTGACATTACAGAGAAGAAAAATATTGAACTACAATTGCAAAAGCAAAATGAACTTGTACAAAATATTTTGCAGCACATCCCCATGGGAGTTGCTGTTAATGATATTAGTACGGGCAAGCAAGTTTTAATTAATCAGGAATTTAGTAAAGCTTACGGTTGGCCAGATAGTGAACTTACCGATGTATCATCATTTTTCGAAAAAGTGTATCCTGATCCGAAATATCGAAAAGAAATTCAAGGATTGATCAATGCTGGAATTGAAACTGGGGATATGGGAAAAATGCGTTGGAATGAGATAAAAATTACTACTAAAGAAGGTGAAACAAAGTATGTAGATGCCAAAAATATTCCGCTACCCAGTCAAGATTTAATGATTTCCACGGTAATGGATGTCACTCAAAAAGTCCGTAATAAAAAAGGAATTGCAAATGCCCTAAAGGAAATGCATAATATACTGGAAAGCATTTCTGATGCATTTTATGCTTTAGATCGAAGTTTTAATTTCACTTATGTGAACGAAAGCGCGCTAAAAACGATGCGGAAATCACAAAACGACCTCATCGGTAAAAATTTATTTGAAGAATTTCCGCAAATTGGTAAAACTGTATTTAAGGATTATTTGGATCATGTAAAGAAAACCACAGAGCCGGTGCAATTTGAATTCTATTTCGAATATTTTGATTTGTGGTTCGATGAAAGTATCTACCCTAGCCAAGATGGTTACTCTATTTATTACAAGGACATCACTAAAAGAAAGCTTATAACACAGGCATTGGAGGAGGCTTATGAAAATGAAAGTGAAATATTAGAAAGCATTTCAGATGCTTTTGTAGCCGTAGATCGAGAATTCAACTTTACTTACTTTAATAAAAAAGCGGAGAAGCTTTTACGTGTTTCCAAAGAAGATGCTTTGGGAAAAAACCAATGGGATTTATTTGATTATGCCAAAGGTAGCGTTGCAGAACAAGAATACAACAAATCCATACAAAACAAGGAAACACGAACTTTCGATTACTATGATGAGCCTTTAAACATTTGGCTGAACGTCAGAAGTTTCCCTTCAAAAAATGGGCTCTCTATCTATTTCAGAGATATAACACAAGAGAAAAACCAGCAAGAGGAATTAAAAAATTTAAACCTAGAATTGAAGGATTACACTCAAAAGCTAGAGAATAGTAATAAGGAACTAGAGCAATTTGCTTATATCGCCTCCCATGATTTACAAGAACCACTTAGAATGGTGTCTAGTTTCATGACCCAATTGAAAATTAAATATGAAGATCAATTGGACGATAAAGCCCAAACTTACATCAATTTTGCGGTTGATGGTGCAAAACGCATGCGCCAAATAATAGTAGATCTATTGGAATATTCCAGAGCGGGTACTCAACAAGAAAAGCTAGAGAAATTAGATTTGAATAATGAAATAGCGGAGGTTTTAAGCCTTCTTCATTCAAGCGTTAGCAAGAAAAATATTGACTTAGAAATTGAGGAACTACCAGAGGTGTACTACTCCAGGACTGCCATTAAGCAGCTATTCCACAATTTAATTGGTAATGCCATCAAATATTCTAAATTAGACAGTCAGCCAAAAATTGAAATAAAATGTAAGGAATGTAAACTTCATTATGAATTTGAAATAAAAGATAATGGAATAGGGATTGACCCAAAAAATAATGAAAAAATATTTCAAATATTCCAAAGGCTTCACTCAAAATCCGAATACCCTGGAACAGGTTTAGGGTTGGCTATTTGCAAGAAGTTAGTGGAAAAATATGGAGGCAAGCTATGGGTCGAATCGCTATTAGGAATTGGAAGTAGTTTTTCCTTTACTGTACCCAAGAACTTTAAAACATGAATACAGCAAAAATCCCTTTAATCGTTCTTGCAATCTCCTTCAATAGCAATAAGGCATTGAAGTCATATCTTCAGAAAATAAATTTGAAGTCAGGCTATGCTTACATAATTATCCAAGAGCAGGAAAAAACTACAGGAGCGTTAATAAATGAACTTTCAGAGATAAGTGATCATATACCGATAAGAACTATCAAAGAGGGAATGAGCTTGGAGAGAGGCAAAGTTTACATAAATTCGGAAAAAACCATTTATACTATTTCCTCTAACAGGTTTTCTTCTAAAAATAATTTTCGGGATTCAAATCTAACAGAAATGATTTCTTATTTCATTAATTCACTAGCTGACGAAAACAAGGAAGGACTAGCAATTATCTTCTTTACTGACCAAGGACAAGTGGGCCAAGCTCTAGAAACGGTTACGGAACCTGTAAAGCAGCTTTTTTTCGAAAATCAAAATTACCGCCTACTTTCCATTGCTGAGCAAACTAAAAATTCAATTATCACAACTGATATTGAAGGGAAAATCACATATGTCAATGACTCATTTTTGAGATTGACCGGTTATGATGCAGATTTTGTTTTGGGCAAAAAACCAGGACATTTTTTACAGGGAGAGGAAACAGATTCAGCTACTGTAAAAATAATGAGTGATGCTTTGGCGAATGGTAAAGGTTTTGAAGTTGATATTGTAAATTACACCAAGGCAGGGGAAAAATACTGGACCAATATCAATTGTGAACCTCTCTTGGATGCAAATAATAAAATCAATGGATTCTTCTCCTTCCAATATGTGATTAGTCAGCAAAAAGAATATGAAGAAAAAATAGAATCTTTAAATGAAATACTACAGTCTAGAAACAAGAAGTTAACAGAACTCAATAAATCATTAGAAGAATTTGCTTACGTAGCTTCTCATGATTTAAAAGAACCCGCCCGAAATATTAAAAGTCTCTTAGAACTGATATTAAAAAAATCTAACGGTCAGCTGAATCATAACACTGAGAAATATATAAATATGGCCATTAAGTCTGGTGATAAAATGTATCAGCTCATCAATTCTCTATTGGAGTTTTCAAGGTCAGGCATCCTCAATGAAAATCTGCAAACAATAAAAGTGAAAGATGTAATGGGAGAAGTGAAGTTTTCTCTTGGTCCCTAATCGAAGAAAACAATGTTGAAATCATAGTTAAAGACCGAATTAAACAGTTTCAAGCCTACCCAATTTTATTTACTAGATTGCTGCAAAACCTTGTTCAAAATTCCATAAAATATCGTGCTAGTGAAAGACCAAAAATCATCATAATGGCAAGGGAAAGTAGATTTTCTTATCTTTTTAGTGTTGAAGACAACGGTATAGGTATTTCTGAAAAAAATTTCCAACGGATATTTAAGGTGTTTCAAAAGGTAGACGATAAAGATTCACAGAGCCATGGGATTGGATTAGCGGTATGTAAAAAAATTGTTGAAACTCATTTTGGAGAGATAGATATAGAAAGTCAAGTGGGTCAGGGTACCATTTTTCATTTTAGTATTAGCAAACAACTGTTATAGGGTAAGTTTCAAGCGATGATTGATTTTTATCAGCGTAGAAAAAGTCCGAGCTTGCATCATAATCAAAAGATGTCTTTCTGGAGTAAGACATAAAAATAATAGCTTTTACCCAATGAGTTTCAATAGTACCATCAGCCTTAAAATTTTATTAGTAGAAGATAATCTTGGAGACCAATTTCTTGTAAGACAATATTTAATGGAGGAATTTCCAAAATTAAGCTTAGATATTGCTGCAAATTTCAGGGATTCAAAAACTTTGCTATCTAAATCAACCCAACCATACAAAGTAATTTTACTGGATTTAAGCCTTCCTGATGTTGACGTGGAGACATTACTAAAGGAAACAACTCGACTAGCACCAAGAACTCCTATCATCATCTTAACTGGTCAGGAGGACGTAAGAACTGCTATCCAAGCATTAACTTTAGGTTGTGCAGATTACCTTTTAAAAGACGAAATCACTAGCAAAGCATTAAGGAAAAGCATTACATATGCCTTTGAAAGAAAGCATATTGACAGACAGTTAGAGAGCTCAGTAAAAAAATATCAGCAACTTTTCCAATTAAATCCGCAGCCGACTTGGGTGATAAATAACAAGACAGGAAACTTTTTAGAAGTCAATAATGCCGCAATTAACAACTACGGATACAGCAAAGAAGAATTTCTGCACATGCTAATAAATGATATTGATAAGGATTTTTTTACACTAGATCTAAAGAAATATCTTACCGAAAGAAAAACCCTAAAAAATACTCCTCTTCATAACCATCAATTAAAAAATGGCAAAACCATCCAGGTAAAGCTCTATGTCAACCCTATTAATTATCAGGGCATTGAAGCAACGCTGTTAATGTCCATTGACTTAACTGAAACGGAATCATATATCCGAAAAATAGAGGAGCAAAATCAGCAACTTATGGATATTGCTTGGGAACAATCCCATTTGGTTCGCGCTCCTCTAACCAGAATGATGGGAATCATCAATCGATTAGAAGAAAAACATATGGATCATATTATGGAAGCGGATAAAGAGTGTGCATTATTACTGAAAAATGCACTAAGCTCAGCGCATGAAATTGATGATGTGATTAGAAGTATTGTGAAAAGATCTAGTTCCAGTAATAAATAAATCCACTTATAAAATTTTGCTAACTATCCTTCATTAGTTTTAGTAGTATTGCAAGTAATGAAAACGTATATTCTATTAATCATATTAGGCTTTCTATTATTGGGATACCAGCAAAATATCACAGCCCAAAACCAAGCACAGGAAACCCAATATAACCTTCAAAAAACCAAAGAAAATATTGTACTTGATGGGGAGCTGAATGAAACAGTTTGGCAAATCTCTGAAGTTGCCACAAATTTCCAAATGAATATTCCATATGACGACCGTCCAGCCGCTATGGAATCGGAGGTAAGAATGACCTATGATGAAAAAAATTTCTACTTTGCCATAATATGTTTCGATGGCCAAGATGGCTACGTAGTGCAATCATTACGCAGAGATTGGGACTGGCCCCTAAATGAAAATTTCTCAATCTACTTAGATCCTTATAACGATTTCACCAATGGCTTTTCATTTGGCATTACACCCTATGGCGTGCAAAGAGAGGGCACAATAGATGAAGGAACAAATGTCAATGAGGATTGGGACAACAAATGGTATTCTCAGGTCAAAAGATACGATGATAAATGGGTGGCCGAAATAGCTATACCTTTTAAGTCCATTAGGTACAGCAATGAAAATAAGGTTTGGAATATGCAATTTTTCAGGAACCACTTGAAGAGGAACGAAAGAAGCACGTGGATAGCGGTGCCACAGCAATACACACCCTCTGCGCTTACTTTCTCAGGCCAAATAAAATGGCCGGAAAATCCGCCTCCTGCTGGCACAAATATTTCTTTCATTCCTTATGCGCTCGGTAATTACGATAAAAATTTTGTTGATCCTCAACAAGAAAAAGGATTGAATGCGAATGCAGGCTTTGATGCAAAAATAGGACTATCTCCCTCCTTAAATTTAGATTTAACTGTAAATCCTGATTTTTCTCAGGTAGAGGTTGATCGTCAAGTCATCAACCTAAGTCGATTTGAAGTGCAGTTTCCTGAACGAAGGCAGTTCTTTCTTGAAAATGCAGATTTATTTAGCAAATTTGGTTTCCCTCAGTCTAGGGCATTTTTCTCAAGAAGAATTGGTATTACTACTGATACCTTAGGTCGTTCTGAACAAGTGCCTATTATTGGAGGCGCACGGATGAGCGGTAAACTGAATGAGAAATTAAGGATAGGGGTATTGAATATGTTGACAGATAGAAGAGAAGATTTACAACTTCCTTATCAAAATTACAGTGTTTTAGCACTTCAGCAGAATATCTTTAAAAGATCTAATGTGGCATTTGTATTTGCAAATAAAGAAAATCTGGGAGTGGAAAAAGGAAAGGATATCAGCGAATATAATCCACAAGTAGCTAGAAGAGAAATCCAAGGAACAGATACTGTAACTAACTACAAACTTTACAATAGAGTCTTAGGTGCAGAATTCAACCTGTTTACAGAAGACACGCGCTGGGCCGGAGACTTTTACTATCAACGCTCTTTTGATGATTGGAATCAAAATGGAACTTATAATCATGGAGCATTCATCCGTTATCAGCGTAGAAACTATTCCTTGAGATGGGTCCATACTGCGATAGGAGATGGTTTTAATGCTGAAATGGGATTTGTTCCAAGAGTTGGTTATAATCAAGGCTCCTTCAGTCCTTCCTATATATTCTATCCGGAAAATGAAAAAATCATCAATCACAGCATCAGTTTCGATCTATCTTATACCTCAAATTCTGATTTTAGCAGAATAACTGATCGATCATTTAGCCTATCTCATAATTTCAATTTCACCAATACTTCTTCTGCCTCTATAAATTTAAGTAGGAATTATGAGTATATGTTTTTCGATTTCAGTCCAATAGCTCCATTTAACGATAGCTTATTACTACGGGGGACCGATTATGAATGGAATGTCATTCAAGCTAATTATATATCTGACAGAAGGCCACTTTTCAATTATGATGTGAGTACTAGTTACGGTGGCTTCTATAATGGAATGAGGTTTAATCTCAACGGAAATATTGGTTACCGTTTCCAGCCCTACGGATCTTTTTCAATTCGCTATGATTTCAATTCTATACAATTAGCAGAGGGATTTGGCAGTGCCAATTTTTATCTTTTAGGCCCAAGGTTAGACCTGACCATGACCGATGCTATATTCTTCACTGGCTTTGCACAGTATAATAATCGGTTTGATAATGTTAATTACAACCTACGATTTCAATGGAGGTTCGCTCCTGCTTCTGATATTTTTCTTGTCTATACTGAAAACTTTGCACCAAATGGGCCAGTCGATTTCATACCAGGCGATAACACCAAAAATAGAGCCCTTGTGTTGAAGTTGACTTATTGGTTAAATCTATAATATGCTGACTAAATCATGAGGTAAGCGAAATCACTTTGAACTGTGTTATGCTATGATGAAAATTATACGATTCAAAAGTCTTGGGTTAAAATTTTATTAAAACATAACCATCTGCTACGTTCTTAGTAATGGTGGTAAGGGCAGATGTGGCCACTTGAGTATTTTCCCAAATCTCGTCCCTACCTAATTCTCGTGCTATTAAGGATTGTCCACAAATGATTACCTCTGCTCCTGCATTACTTAAAGCTTCCCAAATAGGAATATTAGGATTCTTTGGAATTCTGTACTTTTCAAAATAATTACCATTCGACAATAAATCGAAAACTGCAGGACCATGCACAATAATTTTCACTTGTAAATCCTCCGCAGAGACTCCTTCAATACCGTGGAGATTCATTAGTCGTGCAATATTATTCACCCAAAAAGAATGCTTCTCAGGCGTTTCATTACCAGAAACTACTTCAACTATAACTTTGACTTTTTCACCCTCCTGCAGCTCTTCTACCACATCCTGAATTTTATAGATTCCTCCATAACCTTCTACAATAGGGAACTGAGCCTCTTGTGCAAATGCAGTTGAACTAATAAGTATAGACACAAACAGTATATTAAAATAAAATTTCATCTTTTTACATTTTAAATTTCCACAACTAAATACCTCTAAAAATGAATTTAAACTTTGTCATTTACAAATTAAGCATGAGATTTTATTCGAACTACATATTTTATAAGGATTAGCTTAATATATTGGTTATATAATGGTTAATTTGCAACTTTTTAAATTGAACATCAAAATTAATGGCATTACAGGAAGAATTTGAACAACAAGGTGTGTGGCTTTTCAAATACAGGGGGACTTTACCCGTATTAATTTTATTGATAGGCATGGGTATTTATGCTTACGCTGCTTTACATCCGGAGCTTTTCCTCATACAAGATCCGGAAATCAAAAATTACTTTCTCTTGTTTTGTGTCGCTATAAGTTTATTTGGACAATACATCCGAGCATATACAGTAGGTCACACTCCAAAAAACACTTCTGGTAGAAATACAGGAAAGCAGCTAGCAGATACGCTTAATACAACCGGAATCTATTCAACTGTTCGGCATCCTCTTTATGTTGGGAATTTTTTCATGTGGCTTGGGCCAGCCTTATTAACCGAAAATACATGGTTTATTGTCGCTTTTGTTTTATTCTACTGGGTATATTATGAAAGAATAATGTTTGCTGAGGAACAATTTCTTAGAAGAAAATTTGGTGATGTATATACAAGCTGGGCCGAAAAAACACCAGCATTTATTCCATCATTTAAGAATTTTGTTAAACCTAAATTATCTTTCAGTTGGAAAAAAGTTCTCAAAAAAGAGAAAAATGGATTTGCCGCCATCTTCATCATTTTTTGTGCTTTTGACGTGATAGCAGAATTTTTAAAAGGAACTCGAGATTTTAATATTTACTTAATAGTTGCAGCTGCAATATCAATTGTTTTGTACTTAATACTCAAAGCTTTGAAGAAGTCTTCACTATTAAAGCTCAAAGAAGATAGATAAAATAAATAATTCATCGAACAGAAACTTAGCCTTGTTAAATTAACGAGGCATTTTTATTTCTGAGATTCTGGCTTTTGTTCTGCAACATCCTCGATGGGAGCTTCCTCATTTCTATTTTTACCACCAAATAAACTCTTAAAAAATCCTTTCTTTTCATTTGAGGTAGAATCGGAAACTTGCTCTGTCTCTTTTCTTTCTGCTCTAGCCTTTGTTGAATCTCTTTGAGCAGCTTGTTCTTTCAAGACATCATTTCCAACTAATAACATATAGTTTACAAAATCTACATTATATTTAAACCTTTTAGTATTATCCCATGCATCCGCTCCTTGAGCCATCTGCGCAGAATCTAATTCTGGTGTAAATGGCGACTTCACATTAATATCCCCTCCTTCTGCCATCTCTGGTACACCATTTTCCCTAACATTCAATATAGAATCTACTTCTTCGCTATACACATCTTTTTGCTTCACCTTCAACAAAGACTGTTCCCTCCAATAACCATATTTCTTCTCAGAGATCCCGTAAATATTCGTCTTATAATTACTTGTTGAAGCAGACGCAGTCAAAACTAAGGAGTCCCCTTCAAATAAGGAGAATCTCTTTTTTTGTTGCTCTTCATCCAATATATAACTACTTTGAAAGGCAGCACAGACCATTTTATCTTTGCATGCCGTAAAGAAAAGTAAAATAACGATATATATATGGAGATGCTTTAACATTCTTATTTCAGTAACTGATAAACGCCAGGTGCAATATATTCACTCCATCCAACATACATTTTTTCAGAAGGATGAAGTTTATCCTTTGCAATCAGGTCCTCATCCCAAATAGCATTTAAAGAAATAGGCGTAATATCAAAAAACTTAACGCCATACCTATCTGAGATATTTCTTGCTATACTGTTGTATTCATACAACTCTTTGGCTATTAAAGCCTCATTCTTATTATTTTCTTTTGCAAAAGTTGTGACTCCATAATCTGGGATACTTACAACAAATACTCTACTCACCTTTTTACCAGCCAAGGAAATAGCTCTTTGTAATAGCAATTCGAATTCCTCCTTATATTGTTCAATGCCATAACCTCTGTACTGATTATTAACACCTATTAAAAGACTTACCAAATCATACTTGGCAGTATCTAGTCCGTTATCCTCATTTATTGCATTCAGTAATTCATCTGTCGTCCAACCCGTTTTTGCAACTATTTTTTCTAATTCAATATTGATGCCTTCTTTCTTAAGTGTACTGGTCAGAACATTTGGCCAAGTTTGGTCAATATCAACAGCTTCACCAATTGTATAGGAATCACCTAAAGCCAAATATGAAATTTTATCTTGAGCCATTAAATTAATATTTAATAAAAGGAAATATAAAAATAAAATGCCTTTGAAATTGTTCATTGAAATTTATAAATAAAATGCAATTTAAAATATATTAATTAGAATAAAAAAAATAGGTAAGAATGACTAGCAAATTCAACAAATATAATTATAATTCATTGCAATAAAACAGGCTATTGCAATGAAATAGTATGAAAATGGAGCTTCAAGAAAGTTCATTCAAAACCCAAAGGGAAAATATTTTGAATGTTACTCCTATATCAAAAATGTACAACAGTCTATGATACAAAAAATATTATTCATAAATTCATATAAAATAAAGGGGCATTAGTCGAAAAAACTTATAGATAACCGTATATTTTCGCTTTTTTTAACATTAAAATTAAATTTTATTTGAATTTAACTAAGATTTAAATATTGAGACTTCTTATAATCATTTTATATATTTCACTTCCATTATTTTCAATTGCGCAAGATGAAATCACCATTGAAGGTATACCAGGAAATGTAAATAGCCAATATCAAGACGTGCGACCTATTATATCCGATGATGGCAAAAAGCTTTACATAAACAGACGGTTTCATCCAGAGAATATCAGAGGTGATAAAGATTTCCAAGACGTTTGGGTTAGTACTTACGATTCTAGAGGTATTTGGACCAAGCCTAAAAACTTGGGAAAAGATTACAATGATAAAAAAGCTAATGACTTGGTTAGGGCTAGTAAAAATGATGATTCACTCATATTTGTAAATTCAAGATATAGAGGAGTAAACTCAGAACTAGCACTATTCACTAAGGGCAGTACCGAACCTAAGGAATTTCCTATAGATGGATATTATAATAACAGTTCTTATGTTGATTTTGATTATAACTTCAAGCATAATGTAATTTTAATGGCTGTAGAGAGGAAAGATTCTGAAGGTGACCAAGACTTTTATTACAGCGTATATCAAGAAGGTTCGAAAAGATTTAGCACACCTATGACTATGGGTAATGTTATCAATAGTGATAAAGCAGATTTTGCCCCCTTTCTAACTAATGACGGGAATACCTTGTTTTTTGCAAGTTATGGCCACAATGGGAATGGCGCTGCAGATCTATTTATGTCCCACAGAACGGGTAATGGCTGGGATGAATGGACTGAGCCCGAGAATTTAGGAAACGTTATTAACACTAAATTTGAAGAAACTTTTGTATCTATTGACCCGAATTTCGAGTACTTATACTATGATTCTTATCCTTCGGGGGCTCAAAATCGAAATATATGGCGAGCGACATTGTCAAACGATATTAAAGATAAAATTATTCAGGCCAGGGATCGTAACAAACAACAAGAGATTATAGTCCAGCAAGAGCCAATTATTGTTGCGAGTGAACAGTCTCTGGATGTAATTACGGAAAATAATGAAGCTGTGGAAGTGCAAACGACTAACGAGGAAGATATTCAAGCAGAAGAGGTAGTAGCCAAAGCCAATGAACCTGAAGTTGTTGAGAATGCTCAACCACTTGTTGCAACTATAGATCAGGAAATGGATTACGAAAAAGAGCAAGAAAGGAATAACAGAGGATTTTTATCTAGTTTAGGTAGTAAACTGGGTTTTGGGGAAGAAGAAAACATTGAGTTGATTGAAGCTGGTTCCAAGGGCATGAAAATCAATAAAAATATTTACTACAAATTTGACTCAGACAGACTTCAGGCAAAATTCAGCGGAGTTTTAGATCTAATAGCTCAAGAACTAGAAAAAAATCCTCAACTCAAATTACTTATTGAAGGACATACGGATGCTATAGGAGGTGAAGACATTAATATTGATCTGTCCTGTAAGCGAGCAAATGGAGTCAAAGATGCCTTATTATCGAAAGGGATTAGTAAATATCGCATTGAAATAAGCTGCGAGGGAAAAGAAAGACCCATTGCAACAAATGATGATGAATTTGAAGGGAGAGAACTTAATAGAAGAGTAGAATTTTATTTATTCTGATTAACTTCTTCACGATATTTTTTTGGGAGCTTAGCCACCACAAGTTCATAGCTATGATTCACCCAATGAAATATTTCCTTATCTGACAGGCTGCCGTCAAATTCAATAGTGTTCCAATGCTTCTTATTCATATGGAATCCTGCTGTTACGGCATCGTATTTTTCACGTAATTTGATTGCTTTCACCGGGTCACATTTTAGATTTACGCTTTCAAACAAATCAACGTCAACCAAGGCAAACATTTTACCCATAACTTTAAATACCAAAGTATTTTCATCGAAGGGTAGTTCTTCAGTAACTCCATATTTCTGAATACAGAAATCTCTAAATTCTTCAATATTCATACCTATTGCACTAGCACGAAAACAAATAAAAGATAAGCAAATTTAGGACCTCATAATTGCTCTTGTCACCATAACAATTACTGCTATAAGGAATAATAAGATGGAAATTTTGTTGATTCCATGCATCATTTTCAAATTGAAATTGCTAGGTGCATTTGGATCCTTTTTACCGAACAGTCTTCCAAAGTAAGAAACAACATCACCTAACTGAAAATAGGTTTTCCAATTTGATGATGACTGTCTATTTAAATTTTCTAAATCTCTTTGCTCTTTCATATAACAGTTATAAAATTCTAGTACTTAACCAACTTAAACAGCTTCTGGTTCGAGCCAATTCCCATCTTTTCTAATAATCTCTATGAGTTCGTCCACTGCCTTTTCTGATGGAACCCCTCTTTTCATTACTTCCTGCCCTTTATACAATGTGATTTTGCCTTTTCCTGAGCCTACATAGCCATAATCTGCATCAGCCATTTCGCCCGGACCATTTACAATACAGCCCATAATTCCGATTTTAACCCCTTTCAAATGATTAGTCCTATTTCTGATCATAGCAGTTGTTTCTTGTAGGTCAAAAAGTGTTCGTCCACAAGAAGGGCACGAGATATATTCCGTCTTAGAGATTCTCGTTCTGCTAGCCTGTAAAATATTGAATGCTGTCTCATTAATCGCTTTATCACCTCCACAGTTTTCAGCAGCAATGAAAACACCATCTCCAAAACCATCAATCAATAAACCACCCATATCAGTAGCAGCATATAACTGCAATTTTTCTAAGGATAAATTTTGATAAGCCCTACCAATCACTACCGGCACATTACAGTCCTTCTGCATCAACTGCATGAACAACCTGCGTTGCTCTGCCATCCCATGCTTATTGTATGTATCAATTAATAAAACAGCAGAATTATCATTTTTAAGTTTATTGATAAATTCACCACTTAAATCTGATAATATAGCATAAATGAAATTCAATTTTGGATGTTGCTCAACGCCCTTCAAATAATCTTTAGGGTTAATAAAAGGATATCTTCTCTCTTTAGTTTTTTCTTTCAACCATGTTTTATAGGAATGAACAATTCCTAAAGTGCCAGGGATTTCAAAATCAACAGTTTTATCATTGGTGAAAATATAATCACATGCAAAATCAGAGATCGACCATTTGTCTAAAGGAACAGAATAATTATAACCTACACCAAAAAACGAAGCTGGGGTAATATCCTTTTTCAGAGAAAAATCTGCCATCACAATGGGCACTTCCTTCCCTCCTATATTAGTGACTTGTCTACTGCTTCTCTTCTCATATTCATAAGGATTAAAAAGGCAATTATCAATCAAAGGGATTTCCTCATGATCTGATCTATCATTGTATCGCTCAGCCAAAACCTTTGCAACAGGAATCTCCTCTTCTGGTTCTTCGGTCAAAGATACTCTAATGGTATCTCCAAGTCCGTCCTCTAATAATGTTCCGATTCCAACGGAGCTCTTAATTCGGCCATCTTCTGCCTCTCCCGCTTCAGTAACTCCCAAATGCAACGGATATGGCTTTGAACCTTCTTCATCTAGCTTTTGTACCAATAATCGATAAGCTTGTACCATTACTTGAGGATTACTAGATTTCATGGAAACTACTATGTTATAGAATTCCATTTCTTCACAAATACGGATGAATTCCAAGGCTGATTCGACCATGCCAAATGGCGTATCACCATAGCGGCTCATAATTCTATCAGAAAGTGAACCATGATTTGTCCCTATTCTAATGGCAGTACCATGATCCTTACAGATTTTAACCAAGGGCTTAAACCTCTTCTTAATCCGGTCTAGTTCAGCTTGATAACTTTCGTCTGTATATTCAATATTCTCAAATTTCTTCTTATCTGCATAATTACCGGGATTCACACGTACTTTCTCTACAATCATTGCCGCTAATTCTGCAGCATTGGGAGTAAAATGAATATCAGCAACCAGAGGAGTACTATAGCCTCGTTCTTTCAAACCAGCCTTAATAGCTCTAAGATTTTCCGCTTCTTTAATTGATGGCGCAGTAATTCTAACCAATTGACAACCAGCGTCAATCATTCGAATGGATTGCTCAATTGACCCCTCTGTGTCCATGGTATCGACAGTTGTCATGGATTGAAGAACAATAGGATTATCCCCTCCTATAACAACATCTCCAACCTTTACAGGGATAGTTTTCCTACGCTTATAAGCGACTAGACTGTTGCAATACTGTTGAAAATTTTTAGTTGAGATTTCCATATTTTATTTTCTTCCACCAATTTAACTACAAAGTAAACAAATTGTTAGTATAACAACTATTGTTAATTGCTTTAATTGTACTGCTTTTATTGAACTAGATTTTCAAACCATTACATATCAAACCTTGAATATTGGAAATATTGACTTTCATCCTCTGAAAGAATGATATTATTTTAAAGCTACCATTTCAATCCATTTTGAAGTCATTTTTGTGAAAAGGTAAAGCACCAGTTTACAAATAAAAGATCTGAGTACTTATTTTTGTCTTATGCCTGACAGTTTTACATGTAAAGATTTTTTATAATGCTTAATAAATTCATAAGCAGTGAAAAACAGGATAATTATTTGTATCGCTCTCATGGTTTTGGGTGAGCCTTTGCTCGGGCAATCTCCTTCCTTAAATACAAGAGATTCCATCAATGTCTTTACCCAAGGCTTATTTATGCAGACAGGTGAGTGGGAAGTCAAACTTTACAACAACCTATACACCCAAATAGAGCCTCAATTTGATAATACAACAAGGAGAAGCAGTTTTAACAGCAGTTTTCTGCAGCTTACAATCGGAAGCAACAAAAACATTAACTATGGCATAGATTTAATTTATAAATCCAATGTCATTAACGATAGAGGTTCGAGTTCTCCATTTGTAGTCTTTGAACTGATGAATAAAAGTCTTCAAAATATTTATATGGGGAATGAGTTTAATACTAACTTCCAGCATGGCCTAACACATGTTGGAGGAAGAGTAAGA
The DNA here is from genome assembly GCF_030534335.1 of Marivirga harenae. Taxonomy (GTDB): domain Bacteria; phylum Bacteroidota; class Bacteroidia; order Cytophagales; family Cyclobacteriaceae; genus Marivirga; species Marivirga harenae. The sequence goes on from NZ_CP130565.1 coordinate 4,121,125, forward strand.
GTAAAACCCTTTAAAAATAAGCGCTTTACTTTTCAGCAGGCTATCTATGTCCCTACAGGAGAGTTAGATGAGGGCTTTATTATCAATTCCGACCTTTTTTACGAGAGAATTATACAAAACCGATATATGCTATTTGGAAATATAGGTGCTTGGTATCCCCTTTCTGGAGACATTTTTCCTTATGCAAGGGTGTTTGCTGGTACGTTATTGGCCAAGCGTTTTGGCCCTTTTGTCATGATTAATTTACCCTATGAAATAGGAGCAGGAACGAAATTATTCATCAGCAGAAAAATTGAATTAGAGTTTATGTACACCTATTGGCTACCGATTGAAGCTATAGTCGAAAATCGAAGACCAACTTCCATCAATTTTGGGATACGACTCACTAATTTCAATAATTTCTAAACTTTCAAATTAGCTGTACTGGTTTTTTTTTGATAGTAAACAGTATAAAGCGAGAAATCTAAAAGAACCATAATTCAATAATCTATTTAGCCTTTATTCTCTCTTCCAATTTCAGAAGCCTCTTTTCGACTTTGCTTAAACGTTTTTCGAACGGGTCAATCATTTTAATTGGCTGGTAATTTCCAATAACTTTAATTGAGTTTTGAATAGATGCATATTCAATTTTTATTCTATTCAAAAAGATAAAATCTTCATTAATCTGTGTAACTTTTCCAATTATCGATTCATTTTTGAGTCCAATGACAAACAACTTGTTTTTAATAGGTTCTTCTTTCAATCCAAAAATTAAATCATCAATGCCACAATAAGGGTTTTCATTTAAATCAAGCCCTTTAATGACTATCACATCTTTTGGAAGGAATTTAGCAAGATATTCATCCTTTTTAAGTATTTCGTGCTTTTTGGCTTTGTCCACTATATTGGGCAATTCAAATCCACTTAATTGATTAACAGTAATATTTCTCTTTAATAGATCATCAGTGGTTACATTAAAGACCTCAGCTGTTTTGATTATAGTCTCAATTTTTGGTTCAGCCCTACCCTCTTCATATGAACTAATAACGCCTCTACTTACATCAATTAAATCTGCCAATTGAGATTGTGTTAATCCTCTAACACTACGTATTTTTTTAATATTCTCGCCATATTTTGACATATTCTAATAATTTAAATAACAATATTTTGCAAATAATATTATCATTGAATGCAAATACTATTTGCAAATATAATTTTTTTTATGGATATTGTGCTATTGAATATTCACCAAATCAATTTTAAATATAAAAATAAACCCTTAATGGAACCATATTTCAAAAAAGTTAAAGAGTTTGTTTTGGAGCTCGAGTCTGTAATTCTTTATGAAAGCGAATCAGATAGTTTGTTAGTAGTGGAAAATGAAGATTTAGGTGTAAAAAACATGGTCATTGGAGTAGCATCACCAATAGTAATTATTGAGCAATATCTTTTTGAAGTAAAAGATGAAGGAGACATTTACAAAAAATTGCTGATCAAAAATCGGGATATTGTTCATGGTGCTTTTGTATTAGACGAAAAAGGTGAAAAGGTCATATTCAGGAACACCTTACAAGTGGAGACATTAGACCTTAAAGAATTAGAAAGTACAGTTAACTCATTAGGATTACTACTATCAGAATTTTCCGATGAGCTTGTTTCATTTTCAAAAAATTAAATTAAAAAATAAATAACATACACATGAATGTACTAAGAAGACTATTTAAAATCGGACAAGCTGAAACCAATTCGGCAGTTGACAAACTGGAAGACCCAATCAAAATGGTTGAGCAGGGATTACGAGACATGCGCGAAAATCAAGATGTGGCTATGCGATCTTTAGCAGAAGTTAAAGCTATGCACATCAAAAGAACTAGAGAGTTAAATGAAACTAAGGATGCTGAAGAAGATCTTCAAAACAAATCTGTTTTACTACTAAAAAAAGCTCAACAAGGTGATATCGATAGTGCAGAAGCTGACAATTTTGTTAAAGAAAACCTTAAAAGAAAAGCACAATTGGCAAAAGATATACTTTTAATGAAAGAAGATGTAGCCAACTTAGAGAAACAAGTTGCTACATTAGAGAAGAACGTAAATAGTATTAAGACAGGTATCAAACAATGGGAAAATGAATTAAGCACCCTAAAAGCTCGAGTTAAGGTTAGCAGTGCCACTCAAAAAATCAATAAGCAAATGACGAATATGGATAGTCATAGCGTGGTTTCGATGTTGGAAAGAATGAAGAGTAAAGTAATGCAAGATGAAGCTTTAGCTCAAGCATATGGTGAAATGGCTGATGCCAGCGAAACTCATGAGGAAAAAATGAATAAAGCCATCGAGAATATTTCAGTAGAAGATGAATTAGCGCAAATGAAAAAACAATTAGGAATATAGTTTTCAGAATGAATATTCAAGCTTAATTCAATAAGCAGAAAATAAATTATTACTGAAACTATATTTTTATTTGCACTATGGAGAATTTAATAAATATTGCATTAGCACCTGCGAATTTCATATTAACAATGTTGGCAGCATTAATGGTGTTCTATTGGCTATTAATTATTTTTACAGGCTTAGATTTTGACTTTGCAAACGCAGATGTAGATGCTGATTCGGGAGCAATAGATGCCGGAGAAATAGAAAGCCCTGGATTTTGGAATTCATTTTTATCGTTTTTCTATATTGGAGAACTTCCAGTCATGTTCATAATAACTATCGTAGTGTTTTGCATGTGGCTAATAAATGTAAACATCACTGCTATTCTAGGAATCGAAAATAACCTATTTGGATTCTTGCTTTATATTCCTGGGTTAATAGTAAGTATGCTGATCACCAAAGTAGTGGCCAAACCATTTGTCAAACTATATGCACAATTTAACCATAAAGGAGAAGTAGCGATCGATTTTATCGGTAAAACCGGTAAAGTACTATCTCCTATAGGTTCAGATAAAATAGGTCAATTAGAAATACAGGTAAATGGCGATATTATTAAAGTTTATGCTAAATCTATTGATAATGAACCCGTAGCCTTTAATGAAACAGTTATCATTTTAGAAGAATCACCAGACAAGAAGTATTTTCTTGCACAAAAATTTCCACAATAATTTAAACGCAAATCTTATGATAGAATCATTTTACGTAGCTGCCACGGTAGGCATCGTTGTTTTATTTGGGCTAGGGATCTGGCTCATCTCAATGTACAAAAAAGTAAGCCAAGGACGTGTTTTAGTGCGGACGGGTCAAGGGGGTGTCAAGATTTTCTTTAATGCTGGTATGGTAATTCCTATTCTGCATAAAGAAGAAATCATGGATATCTCTGTTAAAAAACTGGAAATATCCAGAATGACTAAAGATGGACTTATCTGCAAAGACAATATGAGAGCAGATATTAAAGTTGCTTTCTTTGTCCGCGTTAATAAATCTGTTCAAGATATTGTAAACGTTGCCCAAACCATAGGTTGCGAAAGAGCGTCAGATCACGAGACTCTTGAGAGCCTTTTCGAGGCAAAATTCTCTGAAGCTTTAAAAAGTGTGGGGAAGAAATTTGAGTTTATAGAATTATATGAAGCCAGAAGAGAATTCAGAAATGAAATTATTGACATAATTGGTACCGACTTAAATGGATATGTTTTAGATGATTGTGCTATTGATTATCTAGAACAAACTAATGTCATGAACCTAGACGCTGAAAATATTTTAGACGCTGAGGGTATCAAAAAGATTACAGAATTAACAGCTGCTCAAAAGATTAAATCTAACCTAATCCGAAGAGACGAGGAGAAAACCATCAAAAAACAAGATGTTGAAGCTCGAGAAGCAATATTAGAACTTGAAAAACAACAAAAAGAGAAAGAAGAATCACAGCGAAGAGAAATTGAAACAATTATAGCTAGAGAGCAAGCTGAAATCGATACTGTAAGCTCTCAAGAAAAGCTCAAGTCTGAAGAAGTACGTATTAGAACTGAAGAGCAGCTGGAAATACAACAGGAAAACAAACTTCGTCAGGTGATTATTGCTGCCAAAAATAAAGAGAGGGCTGAAGCGGTTGAAACCGAAAGAGTACAAAAAGACCGTGATATTGAAGCCACGGAAAGAGAAAGAATAGTTTCACTTGCTCAAATCGAGAAAGAAAAAGCAGTTGAAATTGAAAAAAGAAACATTCAAGATGCCATTCGAGAACGAGTGGTAATGGAGAAAACGGTGGTAGAAGAGCAAGAAAAAATCAAAGATGTTGTTGCATTGAAAGAAGCTAACAGACTTAAAGATGTAGCGATCATCAATGCTGACAAAGACGCACAACAAAACTTGATTGAAGATGTGAAGGCTGCAGAAGCAAGGGAGAAATCTGCTAAATTTGACGCACAAAAAGTGTTAATTGAGGCTGGTGCTAAGAAAGATGCGGCTGATATGGAAGCAGAGGCAAGGAAAATAATTGCAGATGCTAAAGCCAAAGAAGAGGCTACAATAGGAATGTCAGAAGCACAAGTAATGCATGCCAAAGCTGATGCAAATGAAAGACAAGGCACTGTTGATGCTGTTGTTATTGAAAAAATTGCTGAAGCTAAAAGAAAGCAAGGCCTTGCAGAAGCTAGTGTTATTCAGGAAAAAGCTGTTGCAGAAGCTAAGGGTATCCAAGAAAAAGCCGGAGCTATGAAGCAATTGAATGATGCTGGTAAAGAACACGAAGAATTCAGATTAAAGCTTAGTAAAGAGAAGGAAGTACAATTAGCTGAAATCGGCATTCAGAAAGATATAGCTGATTCTCAAGCAAAAGTACTGGCTGAAGCTTTTAAAACTGCTAAAATTGATATTGTCGGAGGTGACAATACCTTCTTTGAAAACCTTGTTAGACAAGTTTCAAATGGAAAAGGAATCGATAAACTGGTAGAGAATTCCAATACTATTACAAACTTTAAAGATTCTTTGTTAGGAGGAATTGGTGAAGATGGCAAGCCAACTGATATAATCGAAAGGATTAAAGGGATGGCTACCAAGTATGGTATCTCCGCAGAAGATATAAAAAACCTATCTATTGCCGCTTTAATAGCACGTGTTCAATTGAAAGCTTCTGATGAAGATAAAACCTTTCTATCAAACATAAGTAATTTTGTGAGCGGAATTGGATTAGATACCAAAAAGCTAAACTAATACAATCTTAAAAAGACTTTATTACAAAAGGATTTGCTAATAGAGCCTATTCATTTTTGCTACTGACTTTAACCTGAAGTCAGTAGCAAAAATAAATATTACTAATTAAGAAATTCATTAAACCATTTAGGATCAGGGAATAAACCGATTATGGATAATAACATTGAAAGAGGTACCTACGAAATCATCCAAAACCGATTACAGGAGCAACGCGAAAAACTCGTTAACAGACTTCAAGAATTAAATAAAGAACGTCAGAAGATATTTGGGGCTGTTGATTTTAAACTTCTATCAAATGTTCGTATCAAAACGGAGCACAATTGCTTGGCAAGAGATATTATCTCTATTGGCAAAATTTGTTTGTTTGGATATAATGTCAGATTAGGTCTCAAATCAATTCTTGAGATTGATGATGTTTTTAGTGTTTTCCATTTTGAAAACAATGAATTTCATCCTCTTTCTTCTGATATCTTAAAAGATGCTACTTTCTCAGAAGAACTTCAAAATCTATATAAATTCTATCGACACACTCAATTCTCTCGTTTTTTCAAGAAAGGCAGCTTTCTGTATATGGTTTTTCAATTATCTGATAGTCCTACAGATATTAAAGCTTATAAATGGCACATAGAAGATGACAAACTAACTTTTGTGGATTCCCGAAGTGCGGCTGAAGTAGAATTTCCTGCACAGCACGAGTTTTCTTGGTCAAAAGCCACTCGTGACATGCAGAGGACCGGTAAAAATCCCCATATTTCTATTGCAGATAAAGTGTTTGTTGAGACAGTTAACGGCAACCTAACGATTAAAATAGAGGATAATACGGATGATGGGGCTGGAATATACAGTGAAGATGTTGAGCAAAGAGATCAATCACTAGATGATGCTGAAGTCTCATTCTGCGATTTGGGTAATTTAGTGTTACTTAAAATAAAACCCTATTTAGAAAGTAATCGCTACTTCATTTTTAATTATAAGGTTAAAAAAGTTGTAAGAGTAGATACGCTGAAAGATGCGGGTATTCTTTTGCCAGATGAACAAGGGATTATTTTATCCAATGGATATTATTTGCAAACAGGAGAAAATAAAATTTTTGATAAAAGAATAGAAGGGGTGCAATTCTTAAGGAAAATTCAATCCCCAAATGGTGAAGATTACCTATTCGTTTTCTATGAGGAAAAGAACCACGATTTTGTAATCCTCTCTTATAATGTAATAGAGCAAACCGTAAAAACTCCAATTTTCTGCAATGGATACACTTTATTTTCAGATGGTGAAATGTGTTACTTTAATACTGAAAAGAACCCCAGTAAAACACACTTAATTCAAATTTGGCAAACGCCCTACACTAAAGAATTAATCCCTAATGAAGAATTTAAAGATCATGAGCTCTACAAAATAGGGAACAGGATGATTGTAAATGCAATGGCCGAAATCCAAGAACTTGTGGTTTTATTGAATAAAGAAGACAGTTACAACGGACTTTACGAGGATATTGAAAAAAGAAGCCAAGGTATTCTAGATGGATATTTTTGGTTAAAAGGTGATTCCCCAGAAGGCTTAAATCAACCTTTGAAAAAGGTCAAGGAAATTGCCATTTCTGCTATTGATGAATTTGAAAAAGTTAAGGAAATCCGTAAAAAAACAAATGATACCTTATCTGACACAAAAGAAAAAGTAGAAAAAATTCTTTTCGATACGCGAAGAGCTAATTATGAAACGCTAGAAGAATATATATCCTTGCTTTCTCAAATGAGAAGTGTTAGAGGAGAAATTATCGGGTTGAAAAATCTCCGATACATTGATTTGGAATTAGTAGAAAAAATGGAAGGTCAAATAGCTGAAAGAGCTAATGAACTTTCTGAAGCCTGCGTGAAATTTCTTTTACAAGATAATGCCTTAGATTACTACCAAAAGCAAATGAATGCATTGGTTGAATCAGTTCAAGAACTCAAAAAAGTAATTGAAGCAAAAGAATTGGAAAAAGAGTTCGATGAACTTTCCCTACAATTAGAATTACTAATCGATATCGTTAATAATCTTAAAGTAGATGATACAGCACATTCAACTCAAATTATTGAAAATATCTCCTTAATATTTGCACAACTCAATCAGCAAAGAGTTGCACTTAATAACAAGCGAAGGCAACTAGGTGAGCGTGAGGCTAGGGCAGATTTTCAAGCCCAAATGACGCTTTTTGAGCAGTCAGTTGTGAATTATCTTGATTTATCAACCAATCCACAAAAATGTGACGAATATCTTACGAGATTATCGATCCAATTAGAAGAGCTTGAAAGTAAATTTGTAGATTTTGATGAATTCACTGAAAAAATAAGTGTTAAAAGAGAGTCAATTTACGCTGCCTTTGAATCTAAAAAAGTAAACCTCACCGAAGCCCGAAACAAAAGAACCAATTCTTTATTTGGATCAGCAGAGCGAATTTTAAAAGGGATAAAATCAAGAGCTTCCAGCTTTGAAACTGAAATTGAAATAAATGGCTATTTCGCTTCCGATTTAATGATAGACAAAGTCCGTGATGTGGCTGAGCAATTAGAAAAGTTAGGCGATTCAGCTAAATCAGAAGATTTATTAAATCGGCTTCAGGTACTTCAACAAGAAGCAATACGAGCCCTAAAAGACAAAAAAGAACTTTTTGAAGATGGTAATAACGTTATAAAGCTAGGAGAATACCGTTTTGCAACGAACAATCAAAAATTAGATTTAGCTTTGGTCATAAAGGATAAGAAGTATTTTTATCATCTAACCGGCACCTCCTACTACGAGGCAATAGATGCCACAAAAATTCATGATCTAAAAGATGTATGGGAACAGGAATTACCTTCAGAAAATAAAAATGTAAACAGAACAGAGTACTTAGCGTGGAAGATTTTCAATTCACTTAATCAGCGTAAGAAATATACAGACCTTGAATTGAAGAAAGAAATCACCCAATATACTGCAGAAAATTATGGTGAAGGCTATGTGAAAGGAGTTCACGACCATGACGCGCTTTTAATATTAAAAACCTTAATTCAGAAGCATAATGATTTAGGTTTATTGCGTTTCTCTTCGAATGTTAGAAATTTGGCTCAATTATTTTGGCATTTTACTGACGCTGAAAAAAAAGCATATTTCAAAAAGCAATTTGTACTAGTAAATTTACTCAAGCAAGCTTTTCCAAATACTAAAGAGCATACTCATTTAATTGGAAACCTTAGTGCAGCAATAAACAATTTCTCCAAAGAAAATCTTTTACTTCAAAACACCAATTCTCATCAGGCAGCAATTTATCTGGCTGAAGAACAACTTTCAGATGGTTTCACAATAGACAAACTTGCTTTTGATATTTTACAAGATTTTAAAAAAGACCTGAAGTCAAAAAATGCAGACCTAAGTTTCCAAGATGCTCAAAAGGAATTAAAAGACCATCCAGCAGAAAATTGGCATCTCTGCAAAGAATGGGTGATTTCTTTTGTTGAAAACAGTAAACATAAATGCGCTGATGGGACTATAAATGAAGTGGCTTGTTTCATAATGACCAACTCTGCAGATAGTAAAATGGTGCAGTCGATTTCAGGAATTGAAAAAATAGGAAATTTGAAAACTGTTATTGGTAATAATGAACAAGATGAGCATGAATCCACAAAAACTTACCTTTTCAATTACCATGAATTTGTAAATAAATTAACGCACTTTGTAAAAGAAGTAACACCCCGATATTATGAGCTTCAAAAGCTCAAACACGAACTTATAGAAGAAAAAAGAAAAACGTTAAGATTACATGAATTTCAAACTCAAGTTCTTACTTCATTTGTCCGAAACAAATTAATTAATCAGGTTTATTTCCCTTTAATAGGAGCCAATTTTGCCAAGCAAATGGGTGCTTATGGCAATGATAAACGTACTGATCGTTCGGGAATGTTGTTATTAATTTCACCACCGGGCTATGGTAAAACAACCTTAATGGAGTATGTAGCAGATAGACTAGGATTGATATTCATGAAAATCAATGGCCCGTCTATAGGTCAAGAAATAACTTCCGTAGATCCAAATGAAGCACGTAATGCTGCCACTAGACAGGAGTTACAAAAGCTAAATCTGGCTTTTGAGATGAGTGATAATGTGATGCTTTATTTAGATGATATCCAACATTGTAATCCTGAATTTTTACAAAAATTTATTTCTCTTGCGGATGGACAAAGGAAAATTGAAGGCGTTTTTAATGGTGAATCAAAAACCTATGATTTTAGGGGAAAGCGTTTTTGCGTGGTAATGGCAGGTAATCCCTATACCGAAAGCGGGGACAAATTCCAAATCCCAGATATGCTATCAAATAGAGCTGATATATATAATTTGGGAGATACTGCTTCAAACAGAGAAGATCTTTTCCGATTAAGTTTAATTGAAAACGGACTCACTTCAAACTCTTATCTGAAGTCAATTACGCAATTTGGCTTAGAAAACCTTTATAAATTAGTGAAATATATTGAAAATGATGACCAGAATATTCCAGAAATGGAAGGTAATCTTTCCCCTCAAGAAGTACAGGATTGTCTGAAGGTACTTCAAAAAGTCATTTTCATTAGAGATGTGGTATTAAAAGTCAATGGCCAATACATTAAATCTTCTGCTATGAGTGATGATTATAGGGTAGAGCCACCATTTAAATTACAAGGATCTTACCGTGACATGAATAAACTTATGAGTCAGGTGGTTCCTATATTAGAAGATAAAGAGGTAACCCAGTTACTGTTGGATCACTATCAAAACGAATCACAAACCTTAACATCTGATGCCGAAGCTAATCTATTAAAATTAGCAGAGCTTATGGATAATTTAGATGAGGATAAGGTTAAAAGGTGGAATACCATAAAAGAAACATTTGTGAAAAACAACAAAATTAGAGGGTTAGGAGATTCCGACAGGATGTCACAGATTATAGGGCAAATGACCTTATTTGTTGAAGGATTGGAAAATATTGAGAAAGCATTGATTAAACGTAAAAATTAATACTTTTGGGATTATGTTAAAATAGCCATAACATAATCCCCAATTATTCGGCCACTGTAGATTGAACAAAAGTTTCTTGCTCCTCTATCCATGCGGTTAATCTCCCATTTATTTTACAACCTTGATCCAAGTTCAATACATTCCCCATTTTTACAGGTTCGGTGATACCAAATTTTACTGTTGGGGTATGGCCAATGTAAATCGTATCAAATTCAACATTTGCGAGATCAAACCTTTTATCAATTCTGCCCTTTCTTTGGGACCATTTGGCATAAGCACTTTCAAAAAGACTTCTATTCCATAAAAATTCCTGCTGGTTCTGATTTTTAGTTATTCTAAATCCTACATCAGGATCAAATCCAGCATGAACATATAACTTCTTACCAATAATGTGAAAATATTTTAACAGATCGTAAAATTTACTTTTGTGTTTGAGAATTTCATCGTCACTTAATTTAAGATATGACAAATAGGTTGACCAACCATCATTCCTAAGCCATGACGAATACTTGGATTCAATAAATTCATGATTTCTAAACTGTTCTAGTCCTTCATTTAGGGCTTCTATCATCCAAGAATCATGATTTCCCATTATAAAGATATTCTCAAAAGAAGAGTTTTCGTTTATATCAATTAAATGTTCCACTACTTCTACAGACTGCTCAAAGCCGTCAATGTAATCGCCTAAAAATATTAATCGGTCATTATCTATATCAAAATTTGCTTTAAGGAGGACCGCTTTAAGTGATTGATAATTCCCGTGTATATCTCCTATCACTAATGTTCTCATGGAATTGATCTTACGAAAACTCCGTATAAAACGATACAATCCAAAATAGTCGCAAGACGTAATCTTCTACAATTATTCAATGAAACTCTCTATCCATTGGTTTACTATTACATAAATCATCAAAATTATGATTATAGAAATGGGAAGAATCGATCGGACCGAAGCATAAGAACTGAAATAAAGACCCTGAATAGCCTTTAAATGCGATTATTTAAACCCAGCCAATCCTTTCGTAAACCTCATAGACTTTCAAGCCCAAATAGGCATCAGTAGCCGCATAATCAATTTGAGCCTGGGTCAGTTCTGTTTTTTCCCAATTGGAGGTTTGCTGCGCTTTTGAAATTCTTTTCTCCAGAAAAATGGCGGTCAGGTTTTTAGCCCCGCTCTGTAACATCCCGTTTTCTCTCGCAATAGAGCCTATATCTTCAAAACTCTCTGGCCTAAACTTCCTTAATTTTTGAAGGTCTTTTAAATCATCGTGAATCGCTGCACCTGTTTTAATAATAGAAGGATCTTCAAATATTCTGACCAATTCTCCATGGAAACCACACATTAAGTTTCGAATTAGAAAAACCTCCTCTTCAGTAGCCAATTGAATCAGAGAAACAGGATTGTATTGTCCTTTTTTGAATACAGGTTTTGCTTCTGTATCGAAGCCCAAAACGTCAGCTCTCCATAATTTCGGAATCACTTCTTCCCAATCTTCGTCCTTTTCTACCAATGTGATTTCCCCTTCAAATTTCCAAAGTGGCAAATCATTGATTTCTTCTTTTGAAATCTCTTTTACAAAATTCATTTATCCGTAAATCTTCTAATTTTAATGTTAAGGTATGCGAATAGTATCGTCATAAAAGGACTTATAATATTGAAAAACGCATAAGGTGCATAAGTCCAGGTTGAAACGCCCAAAACTGATGATTGCGTAGCTCCACAAGTATTCCAAGGGATCAACACACTGGTAACAGTTCCTGAATCCTCTAAAGTTCTACTTAATACTTCCGGTTTTAAACCTCGCTCTTTATAAGTTTCTGCAAACATTCGTCCCGGCACCACTATCGCCAAATATTGATCGGAAGCTGTTACATTAAAGAAAACACAAGTTCCGGCAGTTGAGGCTACTAAAGAGCCTGTTGAATTCGCTAATTTAATAATAGAAGCAGTAATTACTTGTAACATTTTGGTCGATTCCATAACTCCGCCAAAAACCATAGCACAAACAATCAACCAAATAGTATTTAACATTCCAGCCATACCCCCGGTCGACAACAATTCATTAACCATTTGATTATTGGTAGTGATGCTTATATCTCCATACATGGATAGCATTACCGCTTTATACGATTGCTCGAAGAAATTCGCCCCTCCCCCTGAGATGATTTCAATAATCTCGGGCTGAAAAATAATGGCAAACACTCCTCCTAGCAAAGAACCGATCAATAAAGCAGGAATTGCAGAAATTTTCTTCACAATCATAAAAATGACAACAGCTGGCACTAAAAATAACCACAGATTGATGTTAAATTTATCTAAAATGGCAGCTTGAACTAATCCTACCTGCTCTATATCTGCTTCAGAACTATTTAAAAAACCGAGAACTAAGAATATGATTAAAGCAATTACTATTGATGGAATTGTGGTATAAGCCATATATCGAATATGGGTAAATAAGTCAGTACCTGCCATAGCAGGCGCCAAGTTAGTTGTATCGCTTAATGGAGACATTTTATCTCCAAAATAAGCACCAGAAATAATGGCACCTGCAACAACGCCCTCGCTCAAACCTAAGGTTTGTCCAATCCCTAATAATGCCAATCCTAATGTCGCAATTGTACTCCAAGAACTTCCTGTAGCAACCGAAACTATTGCACTCACAATACATGCAGCAAAAAGGAAGATGGTTGGATTCAAAATATTCAATCCATAATAAATCATAGCGGGTACAATTCCGCTTAATAACCACGTTCCTGCCAATGATCCAATCAACAGTAGAATTAGTATGGAAGACATAGCTGAGCTTATACTGCTCACTATGCCGTCAAGCATTGTTGTCCATTTAAAACCCACTTTCAAGGCAATAATTGCAGCGACCCCAGCGGATAAGATTAAAGCAATTTGATTGGATCCGTCTAAAGTTCCATCGCCAAAAAAGTAAACATTTAAGCTTAACAGTGAAATTAAAAAAACTATCGGAATTAATGCTTGGAGTAATTTTGGCTTGGGCTGCTTGTCAGTCATGTAAGTTAAATCAAAATATTAATTTAAAATGAATTCGAAATATAATAAAAATAAGTTATCAGTCAGCAAGCAATTCGTGTAATTCCTGCCCAACTTGAGTACCAATGGCTACTCCCATTCCACCCAATCTAACTCCAATTGCTATTTTATCAGATACTTTTTTGATAATTGGTGATTTCGTTTTACCAAATGCCATTATTCCTGACCACTCCATATCAATCGAAAATTCCTGATCAGGCAAAATCAACTCCTCCATATCGGAAATAATTGCGGACCTAATTTTCGGATTGATACCAAAATCAGTGGTGTCTTCAACTGATTTGTCCAAATTTCTTCCTCCACCAATCAGCACTCTTTTTCCTACATTTCTGAAATAAAAGTAGCCTTCATCATAATGAAAGACACCTTTAAATTTTAAATCCTTTATGGGGTGAGTAATCATTACCATTCCTCTGCCTGGATTAATATCTTCCTTTCCAAACCATTTTTGTGCAAAGGCATTGGTACAAATTGCCATTTGATTAGCCTTAAGTTGCACAGATTGATTTCCTGACTTGGTATTGAGGATAATAAAATCATGCTGCTCTTCAAAGTCTACGACTTCACAACCGGTAATAATTTTAATTCCCATTTCACTGCATAGAGTCCACCAACTATTGATCATCTTACCCGTATCTATTTGACCTTCAAATGGATTCGATACTATAGTCTCTAACGAATTCTTATTGAAGCCATATTCCTGAATCAGTCTAGGCTCTAATCTGTAAACATCTACTTTAAATATGCTTTTTAACAATTGATTGTAATGATCCAAGTACTCCAAAGCTGGCATTTCGGCTTTTCTAATCAATTCGAAACCACCATTAGCCTCATACCCTACGTTATGTTCTCCCAAAATATTTTTCAGTAAATCCAGTCCCTTCCATCTCTTTTCAACTAGTGCCAATTGCTGTTCCTCACTTAAACCATTTCTATCATCTACCAATTCAGTCAAACTTCCAAAACAAGCGAAGCCAGCATTTTTAGAACTGGCACCACTAGGAAACACACCTCGCTCAATAATAGCAATTTCAGCTCTTGGATATTTTTTTTTCAAATGATAGGCTGTAGAACAACCGACTATCCCTCCTCCTACTATAATGTAGTCATATCTCGACAAACTTTCTCTTTCCCAAAAACTCAGCATGCATAATAAATTTTTATCAACAGTTGAAAAGTAGGGCTAATTCTACGAGATTGCTTCATAAAGTGAAAAGTATTTTTAAAAAATCATTTTCAAATTCAATTCAATCTACTAAACACTCAATTTCATGAACTTGACTACCATCGTTAATAAAGCACAACATTCGAGATTTTATTTATGGTTATTAAATCAAGGATTAAATAGAATGATACCATTTAACAAGCCTCATGGATTTAAGATCATTAAAATTTCAAAAGATAAAATCCTCACCAAATTACCCTATAAAAAAAGGAATCTAAATCATATTAAAGGGATTCATGCTTGTGCCATGGCTACCATTTCAGAATACACTACAGGCTTAATGATTCTATATAAGTTGGATGTAAAAAAATATCGCATCATCATGCAAAAACTTGAAATGGAATATCATTTCCAAGCTAAAATGGATGCCTTTGCTGAATTTTCTATAGATGAAGATTGGGTAAAAAAAGAGGTGGAAAAACCCTTGGAAAATGATGATGCTGTGGTCATCCCGTGTGAAATCAAACTATATGATAAAAACAATAATCACTTAAGCACCGGTAAAATATATTGGCAGATCAAAGACTGGGGAAAAGTAAAGACTAAACTATAAAAAACGAAAAGCCTGCAATTTTAAAAAATCTGCAGGCTTTTAATAATATCTTAATAAAACTATATTCTAATTCCCTTTAAACTCAGGCTTTCTTTTATCCAAAAAGGCCTGCTTTCCTTCCTTATAATCGGCTGAACTACCAGCTATTTGTTGTGAATATTTTTCATATTCCAACATATCATCCAAAGAAGATGTGGCTGCCTTGTTCAACATTTTTTTAATCATTCCAATAGATTTGGTAGGTGCTTTAGCGAAATAATCTGTATAGGATTTAACTGCAGCGTCCAAATCCTCATCTTTTACAACTTTATTGACAATTCCTAACTCATGGGCTTCATGTGCAGTAATTTTGGTACCCATAGCACATAATTCGAATGCTTTTTGATAACCTACCAAATTGGGTAAGAAAAAAGACGAACCTGAATCAGGAACCAATCCAATATTGATAAAGACCTCAATCATCTTAGAAGATTCTGCTGCAATAATCATATCAGCAGCCAAAGCCAAAGAACAGCCAGCACCTGCTGCCACACCGTTCAATCGGGCAATAATAGGCTTTGGTAATTTTCGCATTGCTCTGATTATGGGGTTATATCTCTTCTCTAAAGAGTTATAAAACATTTTATCATCCTCATCTCTGGCAGATTTTAAATCTTGTCCAGAACTAAAAGCCTTACCCTCTCCTGTTATTACAATTACCCTCACGTCTGGGTCTTTGCCAGCGTCTTTTAGAGCTTTTTGAAACTCATAACTAATGCCATCATTAAAAGCATTATAGAAGTCTGGACGATTAAAAGTGATGGTACAGACCCCATCTTGAAGTTCATATTTTAAAAACTCGTACATTATTTACATTCTTTAAATTGATTCTAATAATTACAATATTAAATATTCATTATTACTTTACAATAATATTTAATTTCACTAGCAGACACTTAGGTAACCTCGATAAATATCCCCTAAAATCTCCTAGTATGCTATTACCATAAAAATATTTAACTACAAGTTTTTCGCTAAAGCGAAAAAACTATTGTTTTCTTTTGTCTCTTTTGTGGTAAAGAGTATTATTAGCTTTTTCTATTACTACCTGTAAATTTTCACCACAAAAGTAACAAAAGAACATAAAAGAAAATAACTAAGATTATTTTCCAAGATTTTATTAAAAGATGAGATTTTCAAGCTGAACTTTATAACATTGAAGTCCCTTTAAGGGCAATCTCACAGATTTGCACCAGCAGGAAATAATAAAATTATAACTATTTCCCTCTTTAGCAAAAAACCTGTCATCTAAAAGCAGTAATTAATTAAAAATCAAAATTGTAAGGAAATTTACAAAAAACCCAATTAAGAAACCAAACCATACTTGTTTACTATCATGAGCAGATAGTTTCAATCGAGCACTCCCCACCAAACCACAAAATAAAAAACATAAGACAACTGCATAATACAAATTCGAAGGCTCTGATTTAATCAATAAAGCCAAATAAATCCCTGTAGCACCTGCAATAGCTATTGCATGCGCACTAATTTTCCACCATATAGTAATAATGGTCAAAAGAACGATACTTATTGTTATTGAAAGTAAAATGATGGTAACTAAATTAGGAAATCTAAATTTCTCCCAAAAAAGATAAGTTGTGGCCCCATAGAAAATGGCATTAAACAAAAAGGGAAAGACACGCTCCTTTCGGTCTTCCATATTGAGATTAGTAATATTTCGAGTGAATTTTAAAAGCAACATTCCCATTAACGGGATTAGGAAAGTGGTCATAAAAACCATGGATAAGAACCTCCATGCTAAGTCGCCTGTCATATTCAAACTGAAAGGCAGAAAAAACAAAATCCCTAAAAATATATAGCTTGGAATAAGCAAGGGTTGAAAAACAATTGATATGAAATGTGCCCAGAATCTTCCCACTACAACTCTTTTCTTAACCTAGCAACTGGAATATTCAATTGCTCTCTATACTTTGCTACTGTCCTTCGGGCAATTTTATAGCCTTTTTCTTTCAATAATTTTTCTAGTTTATCATCCGATAAAGGTTTGCTTTTATCTTCTTTATCGATAAAGCCTCTTAAAGTGTTTTTCACTTCTCTAGAGCTTACATCTTCTCCTGATTCCGTAGCGATTCCTTCTGAGAAGAAGTATTTCAGTGGATATATGCCAAATTCTGTTTGTACAGATTTACTATTGGCCACCCTGGAAACAGTAGATATATCCATATCAATTTTCTCAGCGATATCTTTCAAAATCATTGGGCGCAACTTACTTTCATCTCCCTCTTTGAAAAACTCGTATTGATATTCCAAAATGGCTTGCATGGTATTCAATAAAGTAAACTGTCTTTGTTTGATCGCATCAATAAACCATTTTGCAGCGTCCAGTTTCTGCTTGACAAATCCAACAGTTTCTTTTAGTTTTTTATCTTTTTTATCTCCTTTATCATAGGCCTTCAACATTTCTGAATAAGAAGGACTCACTCTTAAATCAGGTGCATTTCTGGAATTCAAAGTAATGACTAAATCTCCGTTCTGATGAGTGAGAATAAAGTCGGGCATTAAAAACTGTGTCCTAACTGCTCCTGAGCCAGAACCACCCGGTTTCGGGTTCAAACGTTTAATAGTATCTATTGCATCTTTAAATAAATTCTCATCTTCTATATCAAGCTTTTTAACGATTTTCTCGTAGTGCTTTTTTGAAAATTCTTCAAAGCATTCATCTATAATTCGGTAAGCTAGCTCAACTGCTTTTGATTGGTCAATTTTCCTCTCCAATTGAAGTAATAAACATTCCTCTAAATTACGCGCAGCAATTCCAGCTGGGTCAAAATCTTGAATTTTAGACAAAATGCTTTCCACTTCATCCTCGTCCGTATTCACATTTTGAGAAAAAGCTAAGTCATTCACTATAGCACCTATATCCCTTCGAATGTAGCCATCACTTTCAATGCTACCTATCAATTGCTTCCCTATTTTATACTGATTCTTGTCAAGTCCTATAAAGCCTAATTGGGTCATCAATTGGTCATTCAATGTGGTACCCATAGCAATTGGCATTTCCTTTTCTTCCTCTTGTCCATTTCCGTCACCCTGCATTTTATATCCAGCTTCATCGTCATGAAGGTAATCTTCTATATCAAAATCATCTGTTGCCTCCTCCTCGTAATCCTCTTCATAATTATCCTCCTCTGGCTCTTCCTTCCCTTCCTCAAGAGCCGGGTTGATCTCCAACTCTTCTTCAATTCTCGTATCCAGCTCAGCAGTAGGTACTTGCAGCAGTTTAATAAACTGAATTTGCTGTGGAGACAAACGTTGTCCTAAAGATTGTGAGAGTACTAATTTTTGCATAAATCTATTTCACTAAAAACTGTGCCAGTTATCCTAACTCAAATTTATTTTAAATTATCGAATTAAGCATTAAAAAATTGATTATAACCTCATAAAATCTTTGATAAAAAGCCAATAATATCGAATTTTGACGAACTAAATTCTAATATAAATAAACGCAATAATTATATGACTGTTCCGGCAAGAGTTAAAATCAAAAAACTATTAGCTAGTGAAGCTACTGAACAACAGGCAAATGTGAAAGGATGGGTAAGGACAAAACGAGGTGGTAAACCTGTTTTTTTTATTGCGCTTAATGATGGTTCGACCATTAATAACATTCAAATTGTTGCTGATCCAGCAGCTATTTCTGAAAATATTATAAAAGATATCACAACTGGAGCTGCAATAAGCGTAATCGGAAAGGTTGTTGCTTCTCAAGGAGCAGGCCAGTCTGTGGAAATTGTTGCGGAACAGATAGAGGTTTTAGGAAAAGCAGATCCTGAAAAATATCCGTTGCAACCCAAAAAGCACTCTATGGAGTTCATGAGGGAAAAAGCACACCTCAGAATGCGAAGCAGCACATTTAGTGCTGTTTTCAGAATTCGACATGCGATGGCTTTTGCCATTCACCAATTTTTCCATGAAAAAGGATTTTATAATTTACATACTCCAATCATTACAGCCAACGATGCGGAAGGTGCTGGTGAAACTTTCCATGTCACTAACTTCGACTTAGATAAAATCCCGATGACGGATGATGGAAAAGTAGATTACAAACAAGATTTCTTCGGAAAAGAAACTAATCTTACGGTCTCTGGTCAACTGGAAGGCGAATTAAGTGCCATGGCCTTAGGAGAAATATATACTTTCGGCCCAACATTCCGTGCGGAGAACTCCAACACCACCCGTCACTTAGCTGAATTCTGGATGGTGGAGCCTGAAATGGCTTTCTATGATTTGAATGATAATATGAATCTTGCCGAGGAAATGTTAAAGTATGTGGTGAAATATGCTTTAAATAACTGCAAAGAAGATTTAGATTTTCTAGCTGCAAGAGCTGACGATGAGGATAAGCAAAAACCTCAAAATGAGCGTCAGGAAATGGGCTTATTGGAAAGATTACAATTCATCTTAGACAATGACTTTGAAAAAGTTAGTTATACGGATGCAATAGAAATATTGAGAAACAGCAAGCCAAACAAAAAGAAGAAATTTAATTACATCATTGAAGGTTGGGGAGCAGATTTACAATCGGAGCATGAGCGTTTTCTTGTAGAAAAGCATTTCAAAAAACCAGTTATTCTATTTGATTATCCTAAAGATATCAAAGCATTCTATATGCGTCAAAATGATGATGATAAAACCGTAGGTGCTATGGATATTTTATTTCCAGGCATTGGAGAAATTGTTGGCGGTTCTCAGAGAGAAGAAAGACTAGAAAAACTCACTGAAAGAATGAGAGAAATGGAGATCCCAGAGGACGAATTGTGGTGGTATTTAGATACTCGTAAGTTCGGTACAGCTCCTCACAGTGGCTTCGGTTTAGGTTTCGAACGATTGATGCTTTTTGTAACCGGAATGGGAAATATTAGGGATGTGATTCCGTTTCCACGGACACCGGATAACGCGGAGTTTTAAGTAGTGTTGGATGTGGGGTGATGGATGATGGGTGTAAAAGTGCAATTCGATAGTTTGGCAACCCAGATTGAAATGGTTTTGATGATTCATGGAAATTTTATTACTTCATAAAGTATTTAAAAATGTAGAATTATTTCGAAAACCAAAATCCTACAAAATGAGCTTTAAATTTGAAAATTTAAGAATTTGGCAGCTTTCAATGGATTATGCTGAAGGGATTTATAATATCTCAGAAAAATTTCCTAAATCTGAAATTTATAACCTAACTTCTCAAATCAGGCGAGCTGTTGACTCAATTGCCTTAAATATTGCAGAAGGTTCTATCCTTCAATCATCACTTGAAAACAAAAGGTTTTTAGGATATTCGATTCGGTCCTTGGCAGAAGTAGTAACATGTTTATATAAAGCCGATAGAAGAAAGTATATAGATAATGAATGCTTCAAAATCAATTATGACCAAGCTTATCTATTAATGAATATGATGATAAGCTATAGATCAAAAATTAAATAAAATTCAAAAACAATGGGTTCCGGTAGTGAAAATTAAAGTGAAGGAAATTCAACATCCTACACCCAACATCCATCACCCCACACCCATCATCCAACTTTTACCCATGCTCATAACAAACATAAAATCACTTTTTGGCAACAGAGAAAAATCAGAATTACTGAGAGGTAAAGCTTTAGGAGAAATGCCTTCTCTTCATAATGCCTTTATTGAAGTAAAAGACGGAATTATTCATGATTATGGCAAAATGGAGGATTTGAATGTCGAACCTCAGGGCGAAATATTCGATGCCAAAGGAAAATCTATTTTACCTGCTTTTTGTGATTCACATACTCATATTGTTTTTGCAGGTAGCCGTGAAGACGAATTTGTTCACAAAATAAAAGGCTTAAGCTACGCTGAAATTGCAGCTAAAGGAGGTGGAATTTTGAATTCAGCTAAAAGATTGGCTGATACTTCCGAAGATGAGCTATTTGAACAAGCCATGGTTCGAGTCAATGAAGTAATGCAGCTTGGAACAGGTGCTTTAGAAATCAAAAGTGGTTATGGATTAAGTCTGGAAGCTGAGCTCAAAATGCTTCGAGTAATCAGAAGAATAAAAGAAACAGTCCATATTCCTGTTAAATCTACATTTTTAGGTGCACACGCTTTTCCAGAGCCCTATAAAGAAAATAAAGAAGCTTATATAAAGCTGATTATCGATGAAATGTTGCCCGCAATAGCAGATGAAAAATTAGCAGATTATATCGATGTATTTCGTGAAACAGGCTTTTTTGATGAGACTTTAAGTGAGCAAGTTTTAAATGCGGGTGCAAAATACGGCTTGAAAGCAAAAATTCATGCCAATCAATTGAATAATAGTGGCGGTGTTCAGTTGGGAATAAAAACAAATGCTATTAGTGTTGACCATTTAGAGACTTTAGGAAAAGAAGAAATCAAATTGCTTGGTGAAAATGATATTATTTCCACTTTGCTTCCATCAGCTGCTTTCTTTTTAAGAATGGGATATCCGCCAGCTCGTGAATTAATTGATGCAGGAGCTGCTATTGCTTTAGCTACGGACTATAATCCAGGATCTTCACCAAGTGGAAATATTCCCTTATTGATTTCTCTTGCTTGTATTCAAATGAAAATAACACCTGAGGAAGCTTTTAATGCAGCTACTTTAAATGGAGCCTTTGCGATGGAAGTTGAAAATGAAGTCGGTTCCATTTCTAAAGGAAAAAGAGCTAACTTGATACTGACAAAGGATATTCCTTCTTTAGCCTACATGCCTTATGCTTTTGGCTCTCAGAACATTGAAAAGGTCATGATAAAAGGAGAATGGATATAAAGCACTTTCATTTTTTTGACGAACAAGATTTACATAGCTACCTAAAGCCAAGAGAAGGAGAAACTAAAATTGGTGAGAAAATCGCTTATGGAAATGATTTTAAAAATTCTACTGCGAAATTTGTCCTATTAGGAATTGAAGAATCGATTGGTGTAAAAGGAAATTTGGGAGTAAGTGGCACCCATACCGCTTGGAATTCTTTTTTGACAGCGTTCCTTAATAGTCAGCATACCTACAAATTGAATGGAGAAAGCATTCACCTTTTGGGAAATTTCAATTTTCAGCAAATGGCAGATAATGCTAAATTTGTTGATGATTTTAGAAAACTAGTTCCTATTGTTGATGTAGCAGTATACCCACTTATTCAAGAAATTTCCGCAGCTGGAAAAATTCCGATTGTTATAGGAGGCAGTCATGCCAATGCTTTCCCAATTATTAAAGCCGTTAGCTTAGCAAAGAATAAGGCCATAAATGTGATTAATTTAGACGCACATGCTGATTTCAGAGCTTTGGAAGGCAGACATAGCGGCAATCCATTTAGCAACGCAAAGGCTAAAGGATATATGGCAGACTATAGTATTTTAGGTCTTCATGAAAACTACAATAGCCAAAATATGCTGGATGAGATGGCTAAGCATAAAGGCATTCGCTACTTTTTTTGGGAGGATATTTATTTAAGAAAAAAAATCACTTTTGAAGAGGCATTACTTGATTTCATTCAGCTCAATCAAAATAAAACATGCGGTATTGAACTAGACACGGACAGCATTGAAGGAGTGTTAAGTTCGGCCATGACACCCTCTGGTTTTAGCACCACAAATGCAAGATATTATGTCTATCAAACTAGTCATAATTTACATCCATCCTATTTCCATATTTGTGAAGCAGCTACCGAATTAGAAACTGGATTAAAAGATAATAGCACTGGAAAACTACTATCTTATTTAGTAAGTGATTTTGTTAAAGGATTTCTAGAGAGCTAGAAAAAAGAATTAATACTTCAAAATATCTCCTAAAGTCTTCTTCATTTGTTCCATGTGGTCTGTCGAAACCTCCCCTAATTTATTAATAAATCGGTCTTTTGAAATGGAGCGAATATGAAAAACCAAAATCTCTGACTTTTCCTTCAATCCATTTCTAATATCAGGTTCTAAAACAGGATTACCTTTATAGCCTTTCACTTTTGTTGCGAGTGGACAAACTATTATGGTTCGTAAAAATTCATTAGCCAAATTTCCACTCAAAATGACAACAGGCCGGAAACCTGCTTGCTCACTTCCTTTCACAGGATTTAGGTTCACATTCCAAATTTCAGCCTGCTTCATTCTTCGTTCGTATCTTTGAGTTGCTTCCAGTAATCTTGCATACCTTCTTCTGCAACCATCATAACATCTAAGTCATCTCCTGCCATTTGGTAGGATTTGGCATATTCTGCCTTTTCTATATTTTCTAAATAGACAGTTAAGGCCTTTTCTATCAATTTATTCTTAGGCATATTGAGTTCATTAGCCTTTTTGGCCAATAAATCAACAAGGTGTTTGGGAAGCGTTGTTGTTATATTCATGGCTATTTTATATTTGTATATCACAAATATAATACAAAAATATAGAATTAAAAGTTCTAGAGAACTCTTCTTGTATTAACTCTGCACCCCAAAACTATCATTCCCAACTAAAGAAGGTTGATTAAACCTTCCGTTTTCATCTCTATTTTCAAGATTTAAAACACCTCTTGGACAAACAGAAGAGCAAACTCCACAACCAACGCAAGAAGAACGGATAATATTTTGACCTCTTTGAGCATACCATCTAACATCAATACCCATTTCACAATAAGTAGAGCAATTACCACATGAGATACATTGCCCTCCATTTGTAGTGATTCTAAATCTAGATTTGAATCGCTGTACTAAACCTAAATAGGCTGCAAGAGGACATCCGAATCGGCACCAAACTCTATTTCCCATAAAAGGATAAAACCCGGTACCAATTACACCAGAAAATACAGATCCAATTCCGAAACCATAGACCGCTCTTATATTATAAGTATTCATCCCCAAAAGCTTAGAGCTCCCGGTGAAATATGTATATAAAACAGCAGCCGTCATCACGACTGCAAAAACCAATACTCCATGAATTAACCACCTTTCGATTTTCCAAGCTCCTAGTGATTTATCTGATAGTTGTCTGTATGGATCGCCCAAGGTTTCAGCTAATCCCCCACATCCGCAAACCCAACTGCAATACCATCTCTTCCCGTACAGATAAGTGAAAATTGGCACACCTAAAGTAAATAATGCTATTCCCCACCCTAACATAAAAAGTCCGATGGTTCCTGCTTCTACCATTTCGTTCAATCTATAATCAAAAAAGAAGCTGTAATCTAGCGGCCACATATTCTTTAAATCCATATAAGGCTGATTTAAGCGAACCAATATCTCAGGAATAACAAAAGCAAAAGCTAATTGAAAGAACATGACAGAGACGGTTCTAACCATTTGATAAGGACTATGTCTATACTTAATGATCATCCGAATTCCCATCACTAAAATAGCAAGAGTATAAAGGAAACCATACATAAACCATTGACTGGCGGGGTTACCACTTAGCATCTTACTTACAGGATCAACCATAACAATCCATGAGGTCATATACTCTGGAAACCAATAAAGAAATACATAAAAGCTAATGAGAAACGTCCCTAAAAGAATACCAATCCAACCTCTGTTTTTTAGGGCACTGTGAAATATTCCATCATTCTTAATTCCGGCATGCTGTATCTTTAATCGCGGCAATAAATACATAATGGCACCAATGATTGGAACTCCAATGGTTAAAAACAGCCACAGCCATGGATTTTGTGCAACTGGTCCTACTTCAGATTTTTTGGCGACCGTAAATGCTTTACTATTAATATTATCTTTACTAAAACCCTTCTGTGATATAATTGAATTATTGACATCCCCAATCACTTTTTGCAACTGTACAGCTAATTCTTCCGATGAATTATATTCCTTACCTTCCATCCAGCCGGTATAATCCCTTAATTGTTTGATTTGCCATTTTTCAACTTCACTTGAAGGCTCTCCTATTGCCTCCTCAATTGAAGATTTTTGAAAAGACTTGAGGTCGGCTGACTTAGAAATTTTTTCCGCCAAACTGACATTGATTTCAAATGTTGATTTGATTTCAGTATTTGCTGCCTTCAAAGTTGATTTCAAATCACCTACGAAAGCGAACTGATTATCATATTTCTTTCCGTAGACATCTTCTGCAAACTTATTGACAACTGCAAATGATTGCTCCCCTACTGCATCTTGCAAGTCTTTTTTATCCAGTTGATATTGCCCCAAAAAGAATAAGGACAAATAGGTTAAAAAACCTAAAGTGAAAACAACTAGTCCTAGTTTATGTATTAATTTCAAGCTTTTCATATATCTATTTAAAATATTCCTAACACCTTTTTTCTACCTACCTTAACCTGCTCATTGGGATATCTTTCATTGTACATCCCGACCAGCTCGTTTTCATACTTTTTGAAAAATTCCGGATCAAAATTGGCTTCTTTTAAATTTTGAAAGACCTTTTTCATTGGCCATTTATCTCTCATCATTTTATCACAAACCTCGTGTCGATATCTTACGCCCATCAAGTTTACTCCTTTTAGCGTATTATCGCTTTTGCTGAACACCAATCTTATAGATTTCTCTCCCTTTTCATGCTCCCAATAAAAATGCTCCTCTGTTTCATCATCAGGTTGATTGGATACTTGACCATAGGTTTGATATTCAATATCCAAAAACTTAGCCGAATTAAACCAAACCCCAGGTTGATAAGCAGTTTTAGTTCCACAAATAGTCTGAGCTAAGGTTTCTCCATGCATTCTTCCCGTGTACCAAACTTGTTCAATCGGTCTCCTGTCATCTGCAGGAGCTTTTTCAAACTCAGCGCAATCACCTATGGCATAAACATCTGGTTGATTGGTTTCGAAATACTCATTGACTTTAATGCCCTTTCCTGTTTCTAACTCAGAATTCTTCAGAAAATCAATATTAGGAGAAACTCCTACTGTTAGTCCAACAAACTGTGCATCCAATTCTCCACCTTCCTTCAATTGAACCCCTTTTGCTCTGCCACTTCCGTCATCAAGAATTTCATCTATCTCCGTACTCAACATTAACTTGAACCCATGCTTGCGAATGTGTCGATTTATCATTTCCGATTCTTCAGGCGGTAATACATTATTCCAAAAACTGCTCTCACGAACAACAAAAGTGACATCAATCCCGCGAGTATGGAACATCTCTCCCATTTCTATGCCGATTAATCCACCACCTACAATAACGGCATTTTGTGTGGTTGGAGAATACCTCTCCATACCTTCTAAATCCTGATAACTGTAAAGTCCTTGTACTGCTTCTAGATCTTGCCCTGGCCAACCGAACTTATTGGATTTAGAACCTACTGCTAATACTAGAACATCATATGATAAACTTTCAGATTTTCTTAATTGTAGAGACTTGCTCTTAAAATCAATCTTCTCTACGAAATCGTAGACTAATTCAATTCTATTTTTCTTCCAGAAAAAATCCTCATAAGGCTTAGTGCTTTCATATTTCATATGCCCCATGTAAATATACATCAAAGCTGTTCTGGAAAAGAAATGTTCAGTTTCTGCAGAAATAATAGTGATATGATCTTCACTATGTTTGCGGATATGTCTTGCAGTAGTTACTCCTGAAATGCCATTTCCAATGATTATGATGTTCCTCATAAGGTTTGTTTTCAAATCTTTTAGTTTCTTAATTCAATATTAATGCTAATAAATCTAAACAATTGTCAAGTCGGAGACAATAAAAAGCAATCCAAAATTGAATTGTCTTCGTTTCTTATTAAAAACTTAAACACAATGAAAACATTTAAATTTACAATTATTGCCATATTATACTTTGGAATAAGTGTGATGGCCTCCGGACAAGCGATTACAAAATTCAATAGCGAAGTCGATACCTTATTGAAAAATTATGTCCAAAATGGAAAAGTCGATTATAAGAGATTGAAAAAAAACTTTCAAGATGTTGAAAAATTATATAATTCCATAGCAACACTTAAAATAAACGACTTAAGTAAAAACGAGACCAAGGCGCTTTATATCAATGCTTACAATATTATAGTAATTAGACAAATTACTGAGTATTTCCCTCTAAAATCAGCCATTGATAAAAACGGATTCTTTGATAAAGTGAAACATAATGTGGGTGGAGAAATGTTGACTTTAGATCAAATTGAAAAAGGAAAAGTGATCATTCCATTTCAGGACCCAAGAGTACATTTTGCTTTTTCATGTGCTGCAGCAAGTTGTCCTGAATTAGCCGACTTTGCATATACCGCTAATAATCTAGAAGCTCAACTGAATGAGCGAACCACCAATGCGGTAAACAATCCAGATTTTACTAAAGTACAACCCAATAAAAACTTAGTAGAAGTATCTAAAATATTTAAGTGGTATGAAAGAGATTTTAAAATGGAGTCAAGCGATGCTTTATCCTACATTAATAAATATAGGACAAATAAAATCCCTGAAAATTATAAAGTTGAATTCTACGAATATGACTGGAGTTTAAACATTCAATAGCTATAAAGCTTTTCCAAAGTTCTTAAACTTTGGAAAAGCAACTCATCATTTATTGGGCTTCTTCCTCTGAAACCTCCTCTTGCAATTCAGAAGACTCTGGAGATATGTCACCGGTATAATTGAATACTTCAATAATTGGGCTTTCAATTACTTCGGGCACCTGGAAAGAAACCAACATATTATTCAAACTCAAATATATTCTATCGTAAGCTTCCTTTACGTTTTTAGCAGTTACAATCATTTGATTGACAATCTTCTTCTCTTTCCCACTTTCCTCCGCTACATAGTAAACCACTTTACACTTATACCACACATCTGCATCTTCGTAATGAAAAACATCTACTATTTTGCTTTTGCTGATTCCGGTTATCATGAATTCGCCTCTTACGCGTTCTCCCATCTCTTCATAAATGCGAGTTTCCGCTTCCGTAAATGAAACGGCATCCACCAAATACGGCTCTGTAACGGATTTTAATCTTCCGTTCTCATCTTCTTTTTGATACTTCACTTTGCACAAAAACCACTGCTTCATAATCTTTATTTTCAAATTGGATTGCGAATATACAGGAAATCAAAATTGAATGGAAATGGGTCACGAATTTGTTTTAACTTTGCTCAATGGAAAAAAGTAAAATCGTTCTCCCTTGCCCCCCTTTTATTGCACCTATCTTAAGACAGGAAATAGAATCTATAGGATACAAAATAACTCATGAAGGTCCTTTAGATGTTGCTTTGGAAGGTACCAGGAATGATTGTATGAAATTAAATCTACATTTAAGGACTGCTAATAAAGTACTTTTCTTGATCAAATCGTTCAAAGCCAACCATCCGGACAAATTATATCAACAACTCTATCAAATAAAATGGGAAGATTATTTAGATGAGAACGGTTATTTATGTATCACTTCTTATGTAAATAATGAAAAGATATTGAATACGCAATTTGCTAATGTGAGAGTTAAAGATGCCATAGTTGATCGCTTAAAAGATAAGACTGGAGTGAGACCTGATTCTGGACCTTTAAGAAATCAAATGGTAGTATTCTTACATTGGATGGAAGATCAAGTCTCGATCTATTTGGATACTTCTGGAGAAACTATTGCCAAGCATGGTTATAGAAAAATTCCAGGAAAAGCACCGATGATGGAATCTTTGGCAGCTGCTACGATTTTGGCATCCAATTGGACACCAAAACAAGCTTTTATTAATCCTATGTGTGGGTCAGGAACTTTAGCTATTGAGGCAGCTTGCATTGCCGCCAACAAAGCACCAGGACAAAGTCGTGAGAAATTTGGTTTTCATCATTTGAAAGGCTTTGACTTAGATTACTGGGAGAAGCTTAAAGAAGAGGCCGTTGCCAATGAAAAAACAATTTCTTGTGAAATTATTGCAGGTGACAACAGCAGAATGGCTATTCAAGCCGCCAAGCAAAATGCAGAAGAGGCTGGAGTAGCTGATGCTATCAATTTCGAGAAAAAAGATTTTAGGGACAGTACTATACCAGAAGGTGAGGGAGTAGTATTTCTCAATCCTGAATATGGAGAAAGACTAGGTGATGAACAGGACTTAGCAAATGTATATGCTCAAATCGGTGACTTTTTTAAGCGAGATTGCAAAGGTAAAACGGGCTATGTTTTTACAGGCAACCTGACTTTAGCCAAGAAAATCGGATTAAGAACAAAGAGAAGAATACCGTTTATGAATGCTAAAATCGAGTGTAGACTATTAGAGTATGAACTCTATGCGGGCACCAAAAAGGATAAAGGCTAAAAATATTTTTTCTAATCTAAATCCTAACTTCTATATTTAATAATGCAAATCAGCAAAAAGGAAAAAGATACCATCAATAAAGCAATTATTTATTGGAAGTCAAGCGGTTTGATAGACGAACCAAAGGCCCAAGAACTTGATAAAAGTATAAAAATAAAAGCTTTCAATTGGCAATCATTGGCTTACTATTCATTTCTTTTTGCTGTGGTCAGTTTGTTAATCGCTGTTGTTAGCGTCTTTGCTGATAAAGCTTTACTGGATTTAATCGACTCTTTAATTTCTACTTCTTACGTAACCAAATCGATTACTTTTCTGCTTTTAAGTGTTCTATGTTTTTGGTTTGATTACCGATACAACTTAAAGAAGGTACGAAAAAAATATAGTAAAGAGATTTTTGCATTTTTTGGGTGCATTTTTTTAGCCATAGCTACGGGATTGATAAGTTTCATATTTGGGATGGAGGAAAATCCTGGAATTTTTATTTTAGGCTTATCTTCCGTTTACTTTATTTTGGCGGTGATTAGAAGTAAAGAATTACTTTGGCTATTTGGAATTACAGCCCTTGTTCTTGCCTTTGGAGCCATCACTCATAATCTAGGAAAAGATAATTATTTGTTTATCGGAATGAATTTCCCCATGCGTTTTACAATTTTGGGTGCACTAATTTTAATTGTTACTTACTTCATTAAACTTTCAGAAAAGCTGAAACCATTTTTAGAACCTACTTATTGGAGTGGACTAATAATTTTCTTTTTGGCACTATGGTTTTTGACGATTTTCGGAAATTACAGCAGCTATGATAAATGGTTAGAAATTAGACAGTTTCATTTGTGGTGGTACAGCTTAGTTCTTTTATTAGCCAGTTTTGGAGCAATTATAATAGGAATCAAGAGAGAGGACAGCCTACTTAAAAATATAGGAATTTCGTTTATCTTCCTAAATCTATATACACGTTATTTCGAATACTTCTGGGATGAATTACATAAGGCATTATTCTTTGGAATAATAGCTATATCATTTTGGTTGATAGGGAAAAAGGCAGAAAAAATATGGGATAAGGAAGTTAAATAATTTATCTACTCTGTCAAGATTCTCTGATAATGGGGGATAGGTAATTCAATTCTGAAACTAGCTGGCTTGTCATCTTCTAGATGTATCTCCCCTCCTAATTTAGAAACCGCCAGCTTTACACTATACAGGCCAAGACCAATTCCTCGCTTGTGCTCAGTAGCCACAAAAAACATATTGAAAATTTGATCCTTCAGTTCTGGGTCAATACCTAAACCGGAATCTTTAAATACGATTTGATAAGCATTTTCTTTTGAGTTTTTAGTAAACTCAATTGATATTTTAGGCTTTTCTCCCCTCTTAGTAAACTTAATGGAGTTATTAATCAAGTTCGAAAAGACCACCTTTATATGCGTTGAGTCTGTTAAAATTTCATAATCATCAGTTTTCAACTCAATGTCAATGAATTGTTGCCATTCCTCATTGTCAGGTATATTCTCTTTAGATGCTTCAATAATTAAATCGCGGATATTGTAAACTTGCACTTCAACTTTTTGCAGCTTCAGTTTATTAATTTTTTGAAGGTTAAATAAAATATTATTCATCCTTTCTGCAGTTTCGTTTACTTTGTTAAAATAAAACTTGGAAGCTTCTTCATCAGTCTCTTTCATAGCCAAGTAGCAAAGTCCTAAAATTGTTGAAACTGGACCTTTTAGATCATGGGCTGCTCGATAGAAGAACGTATCAAACTCATGTTTAGCTATTTTCAAATCATTATTAGCTTCCCTGAGTTCCTTAGTTCTCTCGTCAACCATTTCTTCTAGTTGAAGATTACTTAATTTCAAATCATCATTTTGCTTTTGAATAATAGCATTTTTATATTCTATTTCTTTATTCTGTTCTGAAATTTCTTCTTTTTGGTGAATCACTAATGACTGATTCTCTATTAGACTTTTATTTGCATCCTCTAGTTCTAAAGTTCTTTCTTCTACTTTAGATTGTAACTTTCTCCTTTGGCTTTTCAAAAACCGAATTCGTAATTGTATATAAGTTAATAGAAGAATTAAGACTGCTATAATAGTAAGCACTCTAAACCAGGTAGTGGACCAGAATGGAGGGTCAACCTTGATATAAATTTCCTTTACTTTACTAGACCATTTACCATCTGCATTGGTCCCTCTAATCTTTAAATTGTACTCTCCATCTGGTAAATTTGTAAAGGAAAAATGTCTTCTGTTTTTATTATAGATCCAGTCCTTATCAAACCCCTCCAAAAAATAAGCATATTCAATTTTATCATCGGAACTTAGATCCGTTGTGGCAATTTCCATTGACAACAAATAATCTTGGTGATCTAATAATAAAGAATCAACTGTAAAGTCTGTGATAGTCTTTTTACCATTTTCACTTACTATATCAATTTCGACAATATTAATGCCAGGCTGAAAGTAACTACTTTTTATTTCACTTGGATCAAAAACATTTAGACCATTGAATCCGCCAGCAAAAATTCTTCCGTCCTTAAGAGTGGTTATAGATCTTCGGACAAATTCCTCTCCCTGCAACCCATCCGAAACATCGTAATTTTTAAATTCTTCCGTTCTTGGATTAAAAAAGGAAATACCCTTATAGGTCGTGATCCAAAGATTTCCCTGTAGGTCTTCAGTAATACCTGTTATATTGTTATTCACTAATCCATCTTCTTTCGTATAGGATTTAAAAATAATGCTTTCATTAGATTCTATCATCTTCGCAAAACCACCACCACCAGTACCAATCCAGATATCTTGATTACTGTCTTCTTCAATAGTTCTTATAACATTATAATTAATACTATTAGTATCATTTTTATTATATCTGAAATGTTGAAAATCATCAGTATTTGGTCTGTATAGATCTAATCCAAAATCAGTTGCAAGCCAAATTCGCTCTTTACTATCAACTAATATTTTATGAACTCTATTATTCGAGAGAGAATTTGATTGATTTGAATCATGAAGGTAATTTTTAAAGCTCTCAGTTTCTTTGTCAAAAACAGCTAGCCCTCCATCTCCCAGTAAACCTATCCAAAGTTTACCATCAGGCGCCTCGGCAATACTTTCAATAAAATTTGTCGTGATTGAATTTGTATCTTCTTCGATATGCATATATGATTTCAATTCCCCTGTATCTCTGTTATACTTCGATAAGCCAAAATTCCATAATCCTACCCATAAAAGACTTTCAGAATCTTCGAAGACTACCCAACCCCTGTCATCAGGAAGTCCCGAATTACTACTGATGATTTGCTGGAATTTGAGTTGTCCCTCTTCTTCAATTACAACATCGATACCGGCATCGTTTGCTACATAAATATCTCCTTCACTATCCTCGAAAATATAATTTACTGCATCATCCGAAATACTATATGGATCTTTTTCATTCGGTTGATACAAGTCAAACTTCTTTTGATTCAAATTGAATGAGGATATCCCCCCTCCATGAGTACCCAGCCAATAATTTGAAGAATTGTCCTGAAATATTTCCACTACATTGTTGGAGGGTAATGCTTTAAGATTGTACTTTTCTTCTTGAAAGTGATATTTTGTTTCGAAGTTTTGATCTACATAAAAAAGACCAGAACCGAAGGTACCTAACCACACTCCTCCTTCCTCATTGGGGTAAATTTTTCGTGCATAAACTGAATTTTCACCTTTGAATTTCAAGTCAATTGATTCGAATTCCTGGGAGTTTTCAGTTCTATAAAATAATCCTCCAAATTTAGTAGCTACCCAAAGCGTGCCATTGGAATCAAAAAACAAATCCCTAATATCATCATCCGAAAGCCCATTATCTCCTTTCAAAAATTGCTGAACTTCAAAGGTCTTCACATTGACTTTATGTAAGCCTTCCCGAGTACCCACCCAAATTTCTTCATCATTTCTAGCTTTTGAAATGCTGTAAACAACAGGATTATGAAGTTTAGGAAATGTTTTTGAAGTAGTTTTAAGATTCGTGAATTCCTCAGTAATGATGTTAAATTTATTCAAACCCTTTTTTGTACCTATCCAAAAGATGGAATCAGATAACTGAAAAATAGTATAGATTACATTATCACTAATAGAGTTTCTAGAATTATCATAAGTAAAATGCTCAAATGAAGACTTTTTATCAAATTTATTTAATCCACCACCGTAAGTAGCAATCCATAAATTCCCCTTATTGTCCTCTATTATATCCTTTACATAATTATTACTTAAGCTTGTGGAATCATCAATTTTATAGTTATACGATACAAAATTCTGTCCATCAAACCTATTAAGACCGTCTTGCGTTCCAAGCCATAAAAAACCACTATTCCCTTGATAAATGGCTTCAACAATATTTTGCGACAGTCCATCATTTACCGTTAAAGTTCTAAAATCTGTATTTTTTAGCTGATTCTGTGCAAATAGCTGGAAGGTTAAAAATTGTACTATTAACAGATATAAAAATTTCATAATTGGTTCATTCAGATATTAAAGTAGTATAATATCTGCATAAAATCAATCATTTTCGATTAACAGTTGCTTCAGCTCTACAAAGTTAGATTGTATTATTTCGGAATTCTACAATTCTGAGGCTTTATCCAAAACCTTCTTAATCAATTCGTCTATAGTTTTATCGGAATTTTTTGAAAACTGATGTGTCATTCTGTTTGCTACTATTGCATTGCAACTCAAAACCTCGTGGCCAAGCAATCTTCCCATAGCATAATATCCAGCAGTTTCCATTTCGAAATTAGTCAACCATAAATCTCCGTAATGAAACATTGATAACTTGTCTGCTATGTCAGGAAATCGTATCGGAGTACGCAATTGTCTACCTTGAGGAGCGTAGAAACCGGGACAAGTCACAGTATTTCCTATATTCATCTCTTCTGAAAAATGTTTGAGTAAACTGGATGACCCTTCTACGCAATAAGGTCGGAATGGTAAATTAATTTCCAATTGAAAAGCAGACTCAACATTGGATTCTGCCTCCGTCCTTTCCAATGGATAAAAGTGCATCAAAGTATCCAAACCTATTGCAAACTGTGAAGCTAATAATGAGTCAACTGGCAAGTCTTGCTGCAAACCTCCTGATGTCCCAATTCTAATAATTTTTAATGCCTTTTTCTTAGTTTTGTCCACCCTTTTTTTAAGATTGATGTTGGCAAGAGCATCCAATTCGGTCATCATTATTTCTACATTATCAGTGCCCATTCCCGTGGACATTACAGTAAGTTTCCTTCCCTTATAAGTACCTGTATGAGTGATAAACTCTCTTTTGTTCATCTCAAAAGTGATTTTATCAAAATACTGACTCACCTTGTGCACACGGGATGGATCACCAACTGTTAGAATCACATCTGAAATATCCTGAGGCTTTAAACTTAAATGATAAACGGAACCGTCTTTATTCAAAATTAATTCTGACTCAGGATATTTTTTCTCCATGTTAATTTTTATTAATGTGGTAATTCATTCAACTTCTGATTCAAGCATTCAGACTTTTTTTAAAATCTACTGAAGCTTAGATCTTTTAGGTCCAAGAGAAAGTAAGTGACCTTCTCTATAGTTATTTCGTTTTTTCCAATTTTCCTTGAAATCCCTTATATGGATCATATCCGTTGGTATTCTTTTGATAATAACCAGTTCCGTTATATTCTCTCTTTTCTGGATGTTCTTTACACTCCTCTGAACAAGCTCCTTCCATTTCCCATCCACATTTCTCACAAATCGGCACATGTACATTACAATCAGGATTAGCACAATTGACCATCCTGTCTGAATGCGTCCCGCAAACAAAGCATTGCGAGACTACTTTTGGATTAATTTTGTTTACATCCACTGAAAGTCTATTATCAAAAACATAACATTTCCCTTCAAAGTCTTCACCATCGGCTTCTAAACCGTATTTTATAATTCCACCATGTAATTGATGAACGTTTTCAAATCCCTGCTCTAGTAAAAATGCACTTGCTTTTTCACATTTAATTCCACCAGTGCAATAAGTGACAATCTTCTTGTCTTTAAATTGCTCTAGTTCATTAATCTTATCAGGAAAGTCTCTAAAATTCTCTATGTCTAAAGTTACAGCATTCTTAAATCGCCCTAATTCATGTTCATAATTAGAACGAACATCCAAAATCACGATATCTTCCTGATTTTTAATCATCTCTCTGAACTGTTCGGGCTCAACATAAGCTCCAGTTCTCTTTCGAGGATTGATGTGCGAAAGGCTTGAATGCACTATTTCAGGCTTATGCCTCACATTTAACTTTTTGAAGGTATGCTCAGGATGAAAATCCTCTTTGAAATCAGTATCCGCAAAACGAGAGTCCGCTTTTACCCTTTTCATATACTCGTCTACATTTTCAGTGCTTCCTGATACCGTACCGTTTAATCCTTCCTTTGAGACAATAATTCTCCCTCTTAAGTCCAGCTCCAAACACATCAAATGATGCTCATCTCTAAACAGATCAGGATTCTCAATCTCTGCGTAGCAGTAATAAAGTATTACTTTGTAATTATTTTCTGTATTGTCCATAATCTCCTCCTTAGTGTAAATAAGGTGATTTTATATTTGTAATTAATTATTTTTCAATCGTTTGAGCAGGATTTCCAAAAACAGTCTCTCCGTCTTTGACATCTCTAATTACTACTGAGCCTGCCCCAATGTTTGCTTTCTTGCCTATTTTTACTCCTGATACAACAGTGACTCCGGAACCGATAAAAGTTTCATCTCCAACTACAACACCACTATTCAACTGTGAACCTGCACCAACTTGTACATAGTCTCCAAGCTCTACATTATACTCAATTAAAACACCTGAGTGTATCAAGCAATGATTTGGTACTTTCGAATACGCCCCCAAAACAGCTCTTGCGTTAACGAAATTTCCATATCCTAAATGCGCTGAATTCGAGACAATTGCCTGGGCATGAATTGCATTTGCGGGCATTGTTTTTCTACGGTCATTTAGCATTTTAGTGATCTTTTTTCGTGCCTTCATATTGTCTTCCGCCACAAAAGCATCACACTTTTTGCCAATGTATTTTAAATAACCATCATCATCTGTTTCTCCTAAAACAGATACGAAATCAATCTCAGTCCCATGCATCTCCTTGTCATCATCCAAAAAGCAATAAATTTCAACATTATTACTTTTAAATATTTCAGCAACAGATGGCCCTATTCCTTTAGCTCCTAAGATTATTACTGGTTTTTTATCCATATTTGATTTTTAGAATTGCAAAGTTAAGGCTAATTAATGCCTTGCGCAATAAAGCGCTTCCTATTTTAAGTTAACTTTATATTTATTTAAGGTCATCAAAACTAATAACCACAAAAACGGCATATATGCCACCTCATACCGAATTAAAGTCCCAAAATTGGGTGTTGCTAAAGATAGGACTGAAGATAAAATTGACGAATAAATAAGAATAGCTATCCCCCACCATTTTTCAGTTTGATTAAATTTCATTTTAAAAGAAAGGAAACTTGCAATAAGAACTAGAACAGTAAAAACTCCCTTCTCTATAGCCCACAGCATGGAAAAGGCATTGAATGATTCCCAAACCAACGGCCTGAAAACACCAGTGAACCAAGCCAAAGGAAGGTTCTTTATAAAAAATAAAATGTTATTTTCTGTATTTTGAAAATGAATAATAGCGACAGACGAATTTCTAGCTATTACATCGTGACTAATTCGAACCAATTCAAAAAATCGACCGCTATTAAAAACGGGATGCATAAGAGCCATACCTAAACCACCAATGATCAATAGGGCCAAAAAGAGCGCTATTTTCGTTCGAAATCTGAATTTGCTCAAAAAGTTAGATTGACTAAAAAAAAGTGCTAAACATAATATAGGAATCAATACAATTGGGACATAATATTTTACTTGCCAAAGAACTAAAAGACATACCAAGATTGGCATCGAATAAATCCAGTTCTTGTAATTATTTTTCCACATTAGAACAGCATATCCTAAACCATAAATCGACATAGTCATTAGGCTTTCTTTCAACAAACCTGAACTCCAAAATGTAATGGAGGGAATAAAAAGCAAGGCAACATAAATAGCACGTTTCTGCATTCTGCAACATTTTCCCAATTGATAAGCAAAACCCCACGTTGCTAAACCCGAAAAGAAACTTAAGTAAATACTCATAGTGAAATAATTACCTTGTGAAAAAGCATATAAAAAACTAATGCATCTTACAAAGAAGAAAGTTCTTGGCTCATATTGAGCGGAGAATTCGGCTAATGATAAATTCAGAGGGGAGAATCCTACCCATGAAGAAAAGGAAATTCGATCTCCGTGGAAATATTGGAAAAGGACTTCAGCCTGCTCGTAAAAGTAAATAGTATCACCAATCCCCCCGTAAAATGACCAATACAAAAAACCAATTAAGATGCCACAACAGATTTTTAGAAGAGAAAAAGTGAAAAACACCATTTTATCATCACCATTCGCTGTTTTTCGATATATCAAAACAAAAATTGTAGATATAAGCAAAATATGAAAGAAAACTGTCATCATGCTTTCAAAATGGATAAGCCGATGCTGCAATCCAGACATTTTTTGGGTTGGCAATAATCATTATGAAGTTGAATCATGGCTTGTGAATCAAATGCTGATGTAATCTCTTCCCCTAAGTCAGAGAATTTTTTGGTAATATAATTCTTTTCAGCCTTTATGCCATTTAAAAGTTGAATGGCTTTATCCATGTATTTTTCTTCTCCAACGCTATTAGCATACAGTGCTAATAGTGGTGGAAGGCAATTTATAATCAGCGTTTTAATAGAATTTTCACCCAATTGCTTTTTACGAAATTTGCTTTCCTTATCAAATTGATAATGGTTCAACCAGTAATCAGATACCTTAACCTTCATTCGTTTTTGGATAGACTTTAAATTCAGATCAATTACAAAAGAATCGAATATCGAAGGGAATATATATAAAATCTGAGCTAATTCTGCCAATCTGATAGTTGGAAAATTAGCAGGCCTTAATCTGAGAAATCGCCACTCATGCACATTCATTGGGCTTCCTAAAGTTGCTTGATGCTTATGCTTTAAAAATTCCCACTCTTTCTTAAGTTGATTTGGATACGAATCTTCAAAACTGCTATTTAGAAATCCAGAACAGCCAAATAATAAGGCTTCTAACTGAAAAACATTTGCCCTATACTTTTTGATTAAACTGTAAGGTAAAATTTCAGCCAAATGCTCGAACGGATGTTGATTAACCTTAAAACCCATGGCCGACAGCAACATAAAATAAGAAGCTTGATCCCAATTCTGTGTCCCGAAGAAATGTGTTTTCGCTTTCTCTGATTTTCGATGAAGTCTTTCCACCAAAACTTTTTCTAGCATTTCAGATTTATGTAAATCGCTAACTTCAAACCAATGTCCGGCACAAGGAATCTCATCTTGCGAGTTCTGCAGCTTCTCAAATTTTTCAATCAAAGTATAATCAACCCTATCCTTCAATTCAATTGTTGGTATTTTACTGCCATCAGGATGCTGAATGGGTTTATCATTTTGCCATACTACATGTAAAACCACATTTTCATAGTTTGGATCATGATGATGATGGTGACGATTCCAGTCTGAAGACTTAATATGAATTTCTACAGCCCCATTCCACTCCATTTCGTCTACTAGAATTTTAGCATGTTGAAAATCAGGCCCAGAATTATGATGTGCAAATCCAGTTTTGATTGTTTTTACCAAACCACCATCGGTAGTTTCTAAATCAATTTTATTAAATTTTTGGTAGCGCCAAACGTAATGTAAAAAATCCTCCTTCATTGGGTCATTAGTAGGTTGAAAATTGAATATCTAAAAACTATGGATTTATTACAAATTAGATCAGTTTTTTAAAGCAATGACAGACGGAACCTTAATAAATAGTCTATTGTCCACTGTTGCGATTTGTTGTGCATGAATTATGGATCGTTTAAAGCTTTGGAACTAACGGTATTTGATATTATAGATCTGCCAAATGGAATATCAGACTTCTTAAACATCACAGAAAAGACCATTGACTCCTTGACTTATTTTAATGATGTTCGAAATATAATTTCACCTTTTCTTTCTACAAATTTCTACTTCAATATTGTAAAATCCTGTATTTAGTGATTAATTGCGCTTATGGTTCTCAATTACATCTGGATTGCATTTTTTCTTATAGCTTTTGTATTTGCCTTGGTCCAATGGATTTTCATGGGCGATATGGAAATCTTTCCTGCCCTGACCCAGGCCACTTTTGATAATGCTAAATTAGGCTTTGAAATTTCTCTTTGGCTAACTGGTGTAATGTCATTGTGGCTAGGTATTATGAAAATTGGTGAAAAAGGTGGAATGGTTTCCATTTTAGCTAAAATCACCTCTCCTCTTTTTTCAAGATTATTTCCTGAAGTGCCAAAAAACCATCCTGCCATGGGTGCAATGCTCATGAATATTTCAGCTAATATGCTGGGATTAGATAACGCTGCCACGCCTTTAGGTCTAAAAGCGATGCATAGTTTACAGGAACTAAATCCAAAAAAAGATACTGCCAGTAATGCACAGATCATGTTTTTGGTATTAAATACTTCTGGCCTGACCATCATCCCCATTAGCATAATGGTTTATAGATCACAACTAGGCGCAGCCGATCCATCAGATGTTTTTATTCCCATTTTATTGACTACCTTCTTTTCAACTTTGAGCGGATTAATAGCTGTTTCAATAGTTCAGAGAATCAATCTATTTCATAAAAATATACTACTTTCCTTAGGTTTATTAAGCTTAATAATAGCTAGTATTATTTATTTCTTCAGCAATCTAAGTCAAGCCGAAATAGGTCCTATTTCCTCAAATATTGCTAATTTCATTTTATTCTCAATTATTATAGCGTTTATCGTTTTGGCGGTTCGCAAAAAAGTGAATGTTTATGATTCATTTGTTGAAGGAGCTAAGGAAGGATTCAATTACGCAATTATGATAATTCCGTATCTCATTGCCATATTAGTAGCTGTAGGAGTTTTTAGAGCATCAGGAGCGATGGATTTGCTAAAAGATGGATTGGAGGCAATGGTGGCCTTCGTGGGATTAAATACAGATTTTGTTCCCTCGATCCCTACGGCTTTAATGAAACCTTTGAGCGGCAGTGGCGCAAGAGGAATGATGGTAGATGCCATGGAAGTTCATGGTGCTGATTCCTTCGTTGGGAGATTAGTAAGTGTAATGCAAGGCTCTACAGAAACTACTTTTTATGTATTGGCCGTTTATTTTGGTTCGGTAAATATCCGTAATTCACGATATGCTCTGACTTGTGGTTTAATTGCTGATGCAGTTGGGATTGTTGCTGCAATATTGATAAGTTATATGTTTTTTTATTGATTACCTCTTGGGTACCAAATGTAAACCAGACAAAGACAAAACCTGTCAGGTTTTAAAACTATGCAAGTCAACTGATTTACAAAACAATCATCCTAGTCAGCTGTTTTACAAACATGAAAAAAATCAAAGATTTAAAGCCAGAAGAAATTGACAGAATAGTACAAATGGGTTGGGAAGACCGCACCACTTTTGATGCCATTTTCAATCAGTTTGGGATTTCCGAAAAGCAAACTATCAAAATCATGCGTAAGGAAATGAAGCCTTCCAGTTTCAGGATGTGGAGAAAACGCGTACAGGGCAGGAAAACCAAACATGAAGCTTTAAGAAAAGATGAGGTTAAACGCTTTAAATCTACTCGTCAAAAGTCCATTAGTTTAAACAAATATAAATAATTGAAACTCTATTTACTTGTTATCGATGCGTACTGCAGTTAATGTAACCTATCCTTTCTAACCTCCAGATTCTTCATGATTTCAGCTTCTGCCTCTAATAGTTCTGCCCATCGCTTTTTTACTTCTTCTTTAGGTTGATAGCTTTCGGCTAGTTTCAGAAAATTTTTATAATGACTTGCTTCGGAAACCATCAGTTCATAATAAAACTTCTTTAGTTCCTCATCTTGAATATGAATATGCAGCTGCTTAAATCTCTCACAACTCCTTGCCTCTATTAAAGCATTGATCAGGAGCTTCTCCATTAACTGATATTTCCTGCTGCCGCCCTTAATTTCAAGCTTCATTAATTGAGAGACATATTCATCTTTTCTCTGGCGACCTAGCTTAAAGCCTCTCTTGTCAAGTTGTTCCAGCACTCTTTCAAAATGTGACCATTCTTCTGCTACAACGGGGGTCATAACTCTTACCATTTCATCCATTTCTGGAAAATTGATAATTAAGCTCATGCATGAACTGGCTGCTTTTTGTTCGCAATAAGCGTGATCAACTAAAATATCTTCAATATTTTTTTCCGCAATATCTACCCACCTTGGGTCAGTTGGTAGTTCTAAACCTAAAGTGAACTTTTCCTTTTCCATTTTCAGCTTTTAATCGAAAAATGACCAAGTAACTCCGAAGTCGAGTATTCTTTGTTGACCGCTGTAATAAGGTGCGGTGAAATATCCCCCGGCCGTTATATCTTGGTTTAAATGTCTGAATTTAATAAATATTTGTGCTGTATTGATTTTTGCAGTGGCATATAAATCCACAAACATATAGCCAGGTACCTCAAAATAGTTTTGTAAGTGAAATTGTTGTGTAACAGGATCGTAATCATCCGCAAAGTAGGTGGATTTATAATGACCTTCGAGGCCGATGCGGGTCTCTAATTTTCCTTCAAAGACTTTATGGTAATAAAAATCTAATGTTAAGAAATGCTCTGGAATTCTAAACAAATCCGCATTTGCTCCTTCTTTTAAAGTATAGATGTAATTTCCTTCAAGATTAAAAGATCGGTATTTTGCCTTTGCTTCAATACCAGGATGCAAAAGTGGTGCTGTGCCCGAGGCTTGTTGCGGCATGGCTAAGGTATCGAAATACATATGGTTGCTGACTATTTTCAGATCTAATTTAGGCTGTATCCTAAAATAATCTTTCCATTTGACATCTAATTTCCCACTCAGCTGTTGTACTTGCTCACTTCCAAAATCGTTTTGCCAAAAGTCATGATTACCTAAATGCTGTTCATAAAAGAAGGGTGAGGCAAACTGCATACTAGAGGCTGACACTGTCAAAAAAGGAATTTTCAAGCTGGCGTCTAATCGGTAATTACCACTTACTTCATATTCCGCATTTGCTTTTAATTGCCAATTTTCTTTAGGAGCAAAGCGAAAATAACCTCCTGCATAATTTTCCACTACGGGGTTTACAGTACTTAGGTATTTACCCGTATATCTAATATCCTTCCTTTTTGCATAAAAACGATAAAATGCTTCACCAATCTCCCCTTTAAAACCAATCTCATTTTGATAATATACGAATCTACTTAAATCTACAGTTGAATCTGTTCTCAAAAGAATATCATCAAAGAAATTTACGTCTGTTTCTGCTGAAGGATTGGAGTTTACAAAAGTATTCATTCGATTTGTCCGATCAAAAACATGATAAAATTGTAAAATCTTTTTCCATTTGAATTGCTGATACAAATGATACTGCTGCCTTAACTCACCACCCTGCGCATTTCTTAAATTGATATCCTCATCATCATAATCAAATAGCTCTTCATAATCTATGACCTCGGATGAATCCTTGATCCCACCTGTTTCATTTACTTTATGGAAAGTTCGAGCAAAATTAAACATTACGTGATATTTTCGATCAGGTGAACGATAATCTGTTTGCAGATCATAAGAGTGGCTCAATACATTCAAATCTCCCCTACTCTGCAATGGTCCTATTTGTTTATCTACTGTCCATCTTCTGAAACTAAATCCTACATTCCAATTTTCATTAACGTTTCGAGAAAAGTCGATTCCTATAAATGCTCTATAATTTCCTCCAAATACCGACCTCATCTGTGTAAATGGAGATTTTGTATCAAAATATTTGAATTTATCTGGTGTTTTGACGTAAGGATCATAAACTCCAAAGCCACTTCTTTTGCCAATCACATTAGGTGCTTCATAAAAAACAGGCCGCATTGCTGTTCCAATTGTTCCCAAATTTTGATAGTAATAATCAGAAATATTTACAGGGTTCCAGTTATGAGTATTATTTAAGCTGGTATCAATCGTTTGATAGGAATCAATATTATTTTTTATGTTTTCCTCTGTAGTAAAAAGTGTGGTTTTAGCTCCGTATACATTTTTGGTAGAATCGTCCGTCACCTGAGCAAAACCAGTGGTAAATCCACAACAAAAAATCGATATGATTAGTGAAAATTTCTTCAAAACAGTCGCAAAATTAACTAAAGTCATGGATTTATATAGTACTAAGTATAGAATCTTCTAAGATTCGATGAAAAGATTCTTCGTCATCCAAAAACTGTACCATGATAGGGACATAAAAAAGCCTGGTTCGAAAAGATGTAGATAGTTCGGGCATAGATATCAATCGTACCCAATCCTTTTCTGTGGTTATAATAGTAGCATTTTCCTGTTCAGCTAGGCTTTCGATTTCTTGAATTTCTTTTACTGAAAAATGATGATGATCTGCAAAATCGAAATGCCTTAAAATTTCAACTCCTTCTCGAAGTAGAAATTCTTTAAAATGATGTGCGTGGGCTATACCTGTTACTAATATTACTTTATTCCCTAGGCCTTTATCACCTACAGATGGAATAGGACGTTCATAATTAATGGAGGTAAAAAACACCTCATTTTTCGTGTAAGAGTTGATTTTAACTCTTATTTCATTTTTCTCTTTAAGGGATATGTCTTTTGGGCATTTAGTTACTACCACAACCTCTGCTCTTTTCACGCCTGACCTTCCTTCTCTGAGTGTCCCAGACGGCAACACATAATCTTTATAAAAAAGTGAACTGTAATCTGTCAATAGTATTGATAAATTTGGCTTCACACTTCTATGTTGAAAAGCATCATCTAAAATGATTATTTCATTTTCTGGAAAATCTTGCAATATACTCGGGATCGCTAAGACTCTATCCTCTCCTACAGTTACATGAGCCTTATTTTCGAATTTCTTATATATTTGAAAAGGCTCATCCCCAATTGATTTAGGATCGTCATTCTTATTAGCTATTCTGAAACCTGAAGTTTTTCTTCCATAACCTCTAGATAAAGTTGAAATTTTATTCTCATAGTTTTTCGATATCAAAAATCTTAAAAGATATTCTACAAAAGGAGTTTTACCGGTTCCTCCCATAGACAAATTTCCCACTGAGATCACCCTGGTATCAAATCTGAACA
Source organism: Marivirga harenae (assembly GCF_030534335.1). Lineage (GTDB taxonomy): Bacteria > Bacteroidota > Bacteroidia > Cytophagales > Cyclobacteriaceae > Marivirga > Marivirga harenae. The sequence continues at coordinate 4,165,576 of NZ_CP130565.1, forward strand.
CAGGCTTATACTCTATATCATATAAATGATTACGGAATTGCATCACCCATTTATATAGAAAGCTGAACGGTGACATGATTAATTGCCAATACTTATTTTTAAAGACTTGCAAGGGCTGTAAAACTTTATAACTTTGATCGAATAGATTTAAAAGCAAATATGAGCAAAATAAAGGATATCGTCCAACATTTGGAAAGCATTGCGCCCCTAGACTATCAAGAATCGTATGATAATGCCGGTTTAATCGTTGGTGATGCCTCCAAAACCGTGAGTAATATTTTAATCTCATTGGATGTTACCGAAGAGGTAGTAGAAGAAGCCAAGGCAAAAAATTGCGAACTGATTGTGGCCCATCATCCGATTATATTCAAGGGATTAAAAAAACTTACCGGCAGTAATTATGTGGAAAGAACCGTAATTAAAGCTATAAAAAATGATATTGCCATTTATGCCTCTCATACAAATTTAGATAATATCAGCACTGGTGTAAATGCAAAAATAGCGGAGAAACTAAGTCTGCGCAACGCTGAAGTACTTAGTCCAAAAAAAAGACAGTTGGGTAAGCTTAGTGTATTCGTTCCACAAGAGAATACAAACGAATTAAAAAAAGCCTTGCATCAGGCTGGCGCTGGCCAAATTGGTGAATACAAGGACTGCGCATTTGAATCATCCGGAAAAGGCAGCTTCCTTCCCACAGAAAAAGCAAATCCAAGTATTGGTAAATCCAATAAGCTCGAAACAGTTGATGAAAATAAAGTGGAGGTCATTTTTCCAATGCACCTAAAAAACAAAGTTTTATCTGCGATGCATAATGCTCATCCTTACGAGGAAGTTGCTTACTATCTGCACCAATTAGAAAACACATATAATGACTTGGGTTCTGGAATGATTGGAGAAATAGCGGAGCCAATGGAGCCAACAGACTTTCTTGATTATTTGAAGGAAAGAATGGGCTTAAAAGTTATAAAACATACTAAAGAGATAAACCGTAAAATTAAAAAGGTTGCAATTTGTGGAGGCGCGGGTTCATTCCTGATTTCACAGGCAAAAAACAAACAAGCTGACATTTATATCTCATCTGACATTAAATATCATGAATTTTTTGATGCCGAAGAAAGGCTGATTATAGCCGACATAGGGCATTATGAGAGTGAACGATTTACAAATGAGATATTTTATGCAGTATTGAAAGAAAATTTTGCTAATATTGCACTCCATTTAGGACAGACTGTCACGAATCCGATAAAATATTATTAACTGCATGGAAAGTACTGTAGCACAAAAGCTTGATGCTTTGAAAAAATTACAAAGCATCGATTCAAAATTAGACGATATTAAAAAAGTGAGGGGAGCCCTACCTGACGAGGTAGCTGATTTAGAAGATGAGATTGCAGGCTATGAAACCCGAATTCAAAAATTTGATGATAGCGTTCAAGCCATCAGAGACGAAATTGATGCCGCTAAGCAAGGTATTAAAGAATCTGAAAAACTGATTGCCAAATATGGTGAGCAACAAATGAGCGTTAGAAATAACCGTGAATATGATGCCATCACCAAAGAGGTCGAACTGCAACAATTGGATATTCAAATCCATGAAAAGAAAATTAAAGAAGCTCAAGCCAAAATAGAAGATAAAGAAAAAGGCATTGAGGAAACTAAAGCTTTGCACGAAGACCGTGTAAAAGATTTGGAGAGTAAAAAATCTGAATTAGGAAACATCGAGTCTGAAACTACTGAAGAAGTAAGCAAACTTGAGAAAGACAGAGAAAAAGCTCTAAAGAAAATTGAAGATAGATTAGTTGCGTCTTACGACAGATTAAGAGGAAATGTTAGGAATGGCCTAGCAGTGGTTCCTGTTAAAAGAGGTGCTTGTGGCGGGTGTTTTAACACTGTTCCTCCTCAAAGACAAGCTGACATCAGAGATAGAAAAAAATTAATCGTTTGTGAGCACTGCGGAAGAATTTTGACGGATGTTGAAGATGAAATCGTGGAAGAGAAGCCAAAAAAGAAACGTACTACGAGGAAAACTACTACAAAGAAAAAGGCTGAGAAATAGCTTGTAGAAATGTATTTAAATTTCTAAAGTCTATCAGATTATCTGGTAGACTTTTTTTTTGATTAATTTTAATGCTAAAGTGTTAATATCGGCTGAAATAACTTTCATCTATAATTCTGGTGAGTTGAAAACAAAGATTGCTATTTTTCGCTATAGTACATTTCATCTTTAGGTATCAAATATAAAATCAATTACTAAGTGAAGCCATCTCAAAATTCAAACGATCACATTTTCATCTGCACTGGAAAAGACTGCAAGAAAAACGGATGTGAGGAACTTAAGTCAGAATTGAAAAAGAATATCAAATTTGGCAAAAAGAAGAGTATTAGATTAGTAAAAACAAAATGCATGGACTATTGCAAAATGGGTCCCAATATAGTTGTAAATGGTAGACTTTTACATACTTGTCAAGCCAAAGATACTCTTGCAATTTTAGAAATACTTAGAGACTAAAAAGTCAATTCAGAATCTTAACAAAGTTTTAACTCAATATAGAAACTTACCCCATTGCTATTCAGTTAGCATTACTTAATTCAATGTAGTTACATTAATTCTGACATAAATATGACCAAATCGCCTCTATACACTAAAGATTTTCTTCTACATTGCTTTAGTTACCTATTGATGGCAGTGTCATTCTATTTTCTCTTACCTACCCTGCCCACTTTTGTGACTGATGTTTTGGGTGAAAATGCGGATAAAGTAGGTTATATTATAGGAATATATGCTTTATCAGCTTTAGTTGTGAGACCCTTAAGTGGTTATGCTTTTGATAAATACGGAAGAAGAAAATTATTTCTTTTTGCCATGTTTTGTTATGCTATCGTAATGGCAGCATATGGATTAGCAGCATCTTTTATTTTTTTACTGTTTCTAAGATTAGTAAACGGTGGCTTTTGGGGCATTGTGACCACGGGTGGGGGAACTATTACTTCTGATTTAGTCCCGGACAGTCGCAGAGGTGAAGGAATCGGCATTTTTGGACTATCTATGACTTTAAGTATGGCGATCGGACCATTAGTTGGCTTGCAGATTTTAAGGGAAACTGGAAGCTATCAGGCACTATTCATTACTTCGGGAATTCTTTGTTCTCTTGCGGTGATTATGTCATTCTTTGTCAACCATCCCAAAATAAGTAACAGAAAAAATAAACTAAGTTGGGAAAATGTTTTTGAACCAAAGGTTTTAAAAGTCTCAATGGTTATGCTATTGCTGGCGTTTCCATTTGCAGGGATCATGTCATTTATCACCTTGTTTGCTAAAGAACTTTCCATTGAAAGTACGGGTATGTTTTTCCTAATTTATGCCATTGGAGTAAGTATCATCAGGCCTTCTACTGGTAAAATGATGGATAAAAAAGGACCTGCTTTCGTAATGCTTCTTAGTTTTGTAGGTACCATATCAGGACTAATACTTTTATCCCAAAGTACAGCCGAACCAAGTTTTCTTGTTGCAGCTTTTGTGTTAGGTTTAGGAAACGGAATTGTGATGCCTACGCTTCAAACTATGGTCATTAATATGGTGAAGGCTGAGAAAAGAGGGGTTGCTACAAGTACTTTCTTTTCATCTATTGATTTGGGGATAGGAATCGGTGCTTTTTTCTTAGGAAACATAGCAGAAATTTTTTCTCTATCTCAGATGTACTTATTTTGCGCTATCGGTATGGTGATTCCTGCTGTTCTATTTTTTGGAATAACACTGTCCGACTATAAAAGAAAGTCCAAAATCAGTATAGAGACCGCCAATGTTTGAATTATTCTTTACTCCAGGCCCGTCAGCTTTATATTTTACTGCTGAAGAACACATTAAAACCGCTTTAAAAAAAGGGGTATGCAGTACCTCCCACAGAGGTCAGCAATTCAAAGATATCTACCGGGAATGCCAGCAGAACTTGAAACAGTTGATGGATATTCCTGAGGACTACCATGTACTGATTACCTCTTCGGCAAATGAAGCTTGGGAACGAATCATTGAAAATTGTGTAGAAAATGAAAGCTATCATGTGAGTATGGGAGCATTCTCTCAAAGATTTGCAAAGATCTCAACACAACTTGGAAGAAAAGTTCATGAATTAGTAGTGGAAGATGGGACTGTTCCCGATTTTGATAAGATTGAGGTGCCTCGAGATGTTGAACTTATAACGCTTTGTTTGAACGAGTCTGCATGCGGAACTACCATGCCTCTAGAAACCATCAACGCTATAAGACAAAAATATCCAGACAAATTGATAGCTATTGATGGAGTTTCAGGAGTTCCAGTTATTCCAATTGACTTTAAGAGTATTGATACATTGTATTTCTCTGTTCAGAAAGCTTTTGGTTTACCGGCAGGACTTGGTATCTGGATCGTGAATGACCGATGCTTAGAAAAGGCAATGGCTTTGGAAGCAAAGGGAAAGATGATAGGCTCTTATCATAGGTTGCCAGATATGGTCGAAAAAGCCGCAGTCTATCAAACTGCAGAAACCCCTAATATTCTTGGGATTTATACATTGGCAAAAGTGGCAGCTGATATGTTAGAAAAAGGAATACTTGCTATACGAAGGGAAATTGATTATAAATCTGCTATTCTAAATCAAGTTATTGAAGCTCATCCCCAACTACATCATTTTGTGGCAAATGAAAAACACCGCTCAAAAACGGTGAAAGTCATAAAGTCCGACTTTGAGAGTAATCTATTAATAGACCATCTTAAAAGCAAGAAAATCCATATTGGATCTGGTTATGGGGCTTATAAAAAGGAACACATAAGAATAGCTAATTTCCCAACTCATTCCAAGGAACAAACTGAAATGCTAGTGGATTTAATTGAGGCGTTTAGGAGCTAAATCATATTTAAAAGAACCAAAAACTATCGACCAATGAAAAATATCCTGATTATTATATTTCTGACCATATCGCAATTAGCATATAGTCAATTTGATGCTCCTTTAATTGAGCGGAAGGGAAACCTAGTCCAGAATCGATACTACATTTTAGGCAAAGAAGTATCTGAGAGACAAGTGCTGAAGAAGATGAGGCCTTACCAAGTTTCTCATAAAATGATGAAATCATCAAGACGATTGGCATTTACTTCTTCTTTAATAGCTGGATTTGGCGCAGGCACTTTTATACCCACCTTTTTCGACCCTTCTCCTCAAGTTACATTACCATTACTGATAACAGGAGTCAGTTTAATTGCAATTGCAGTTCCAATAAAGCAAAAAGCAAACAGGAAAGCAGATGAAGCGATCGACTTATATAACTCCAGAGAACTGATGGGTGAAAAGGGCACGAAAGCCGAATTCAATTTAACCTTGTCATCAACTGGAATTGGACTAATGATGACTTTCTAAAAAAGATAGCTATCCGACAACATGACTATCTTTCCTTTTTCGGGCTATATATAATCACTATTTGAATGACAATAGCTAGAAAAATCATAATGTAAATTTCAATTTGTGTAAACAAATCTACGGTATCCATAGCTCTCCTACTTTTTTCAAATTGTCTACTTCCCTCTCTGAGTTGAATCTCCGCTAGATTTTTTAAATCTCTTTTAACTACTTGAAATTGATTAAGAAGTGAACCGTCTTTTACATAATTAGACTGTATAAAATTCTTTTCGATCACTTTTAAATCGGCTAAGTTCTTTTGAAAGTCATTTAAAAACTGTGCCTCCTTAACAGTTAATTTTGTTTGAGCATAGCTTATTAGATGACCATCAATTTCCTTATTGATTTGTTCATTCATCTTGCTGTAAAAGCTAGAATCAGCCTTTATAGCAGCAATCTCTTTTTGATGAATATCTTCAGAGATTTTAAGGATCAAATCTTTAACAACAAGTCGGTCTTCATAAATTGACTCAACAGCCTCACTCATCTGAGAAAAATTACTTTTATCTACCAAGTTAGTAGTTATAACTAGGGTGAAAACTATCAAAATACCTAATATCCACTTTATTTTATCGAATAGATCCATTGAGTTTTTTTTTTGTAATAATAACAATACGTAGAAATATAAAAAAGGCTATCTTGAAATTGAATAATAGCCCGTCAAATTTCTGTTGCCTTTTGATTAACTTTCTCTTTTCTATTTCTGATGATTAAGAGGCACTTTGCCACAGCAGTAAAAAGATTCAATTTTTGTAACTAACAAAAATATCTACTTGAGCATATATTTCAACAAAATCATCAGGACTTTCCTTTTTCCAAAGATCTAACAATCTTCAACAACGGAGACATTCAGATGATCTTTACACTTTTCTAGTAACTGTTTTTGATCTAATTGAAAGACAGGATGAATAAAATCAGGACAAATCTCCACCAACGGAATTAAAGTGAATCTCCTTTCGGGAATTCCAGGATGAGGAACTGCCAGTCCTGCTTGATTAATGACTTGGTCATGATAATACAAAATATCAATATCAATTAAACGCTCGCCCCACTTCACCTTTCTGACCCGTCCTAATTCGAGCTCAATCTGCTGGATTACACCAAGTAATTTTTTAGGGCTATATTCGGTTTTCACCTGCAAAACCTGATTAAGAAATGCCTGTTGATCTGTTTTTCCCCATGCTGCGGTCTCGTAAACTGAAGACTTACTAACTAAGGTAACACCCTTTTTTTCTAAAGCAGCAATTGCCTGATTTAATATCTCTTCCCTATTTCCTAAATTGCTTCCAAGCAGCAAGAATACCCCTTCCATAATTAAGTTTAGCCTTCAGTAGAATTATACTTTTATATCAAATTATTTTATAGCTAATTTGCAATAAATTACAATATTAATGGAATTAGTATTGCATTAAAATTTAAATGATTATCAATCTTAATTATTATTATGAAAAGTTTTTTTAAAATATTCTTCGCTAGTCTGCTTGCACTAGTAATTTTCTTTGTTGGTTTCTTTTTTATTTTCGCAGGAATTGCCTCACAAGATAGCGAAGTTAAAATTGCCGACAATTCCTTTTTGGAGATAAAACTTAATAGACCGATTGTAGAGATGACTTCTGACGACCCATTTGCTGAGTTTAGTCAAGCTCTAACAAATGAACCAACACCAATTAGTTTGATGGATATTTTAGAATCTATTGAACAAGCAAAATCGGATGAGAAAATCAAAGGCATTTATTTGGACGCCCCATTTGTAATGGCAGGTTTTGCCCAAATCGAAGAAATCAGAAATGCGCTCATCGATTTCAAGGAATCGGGGAAACCAATCTTGGCATATGCAGAGGCATACTCTGAAACTGGTTATTATGTGGTATCAGTAGCAGATAATATTATTTTAAATCCTGCCGGAATGTTGGAAATGAGTGGTCTATCGTCCGAAGTTACTTTCTTTAAAGGAACATTTGAGAAATTAAATGTAGAGCCTCAAATATTCAGAGTGGGTACTTTCAAAAGTGCAGTAGAACCATTCATCAGGAAAGATATGAGTGACGCCAGCAAAGAGCAGATAAGTGTTCTTTTAAATTCTGTTTACGGAGTTTTTATCAAAAATATTGCTGATGCTAGAGGAATTGACGCTGCTGAATTAAGATCGATTTCAGATCAATTGAAAGTAAGAACAACCGAAGATGCTCTCAATTATAAATTAGTTTCTCAATTAGGATATTACGATGAGGTTTTAACGAAAATGAGAGAAATCGCTGGACTTGAAGAGGGTGTGAAAATTCCAGTTACCTCTGTAAAAAAGTATAGCAAATCCTTTGTTGCAGAAAAATACAATACGAATAGAATTGCTGTCATTGTTGCAGAAGGAAACATTGTATCAGGTAAAGGTGGTGAAGGTAGCATTGGATCAGACGTATTTGCTAAAGAAATCAGAAAAGCTAGACTAGATGATAAAATCAAAGCAATTGTATTGAGAATTAATAGCCCAGGAGGAAGTGCTTTAGCTTCTGATGTAATGTGGAGAGAAGTAAAATTAGCTAAACAAGTAAAACCAGTTATTGCTTCTATGTCAAGTGTAGCTGCATCTGGAGGATACTACATGGCTATGGCCTGCGACACCATAGTTGCTCAACCGAATACCATAACGGGTTCAATAGGAATATTCTCGATTATTCCCGATTTATCGAAATTCATGGACTCCAAATTGGGAATCACATTTGATAGAGTAAGCACAGGTGAGTATTCAGATTTATACACGGTAACTAGAAGCTTAAATGAAGGCGAGAAGAAAATCATACAAAATATGGTAGAAAGTGGATATGAAGACTTTACTTCCAAAGCAGCTGAGGGTAGAAATATGGCTATTGATGAATTATTAAATGTAGCCTCAGGAAGAGTTTGGTCTGGAATTGAAGCTAAAGACAATGGTTTGGTTGACGTTTTAGGTGGATTTAATGATGCCGTAAATATTGCAGCACAATCAGCCGGCCTTGAAGAGGGAGATTTTATGAAAGTTTATTACCCGGAAAAACAGCCATTTATTCAACAACTGCTCCAAGAAATGGGTTCTTCAGCTAAAGTGCTGCATAAAAAGTATACTTATGGAGAAATGGCTCACTACCTTGAAGAGTTGGAATATGTAATGGAAAATAAAGGATTACAAACAAGAATGCCATTTGATTTGGAAATCAAATAATTTGCACCTTTTTTTACATTATAGTTAGAATTTCAGCTTAGCTTACCCAAAAAGAAAAACTAATATGACAGAAATAAGGAACGACTGGACAAAGGAAGAAATAGAAAAGATATATAATCAACCAATTTTAGAACTCATTTATCAAGCGGCTACCGTACACAGGGAGTTCAATGACCCTTCTGAAGTGCAGGTTTGTACATTATTGAGTGTAAAAACAGGTGGTTGCCCCGAGGATTGTGCTTATTGCCCGCAAGCTGCTAGATACCATACTGATGTAAAAGTTCATAAGTTACTACCAACTGAAGAAGTGTTGGAAAGCGCAAGAATTGCAAAAGAAAACGGCAGCACGCGTTTCTGCATGGGTGCAGCATGGAGAGAAGTACGAGATAATAGAGATTTCGACAGAGTATTGGAAATGGTGAAGGGTATTAATGAGTTGGAGATGGAGGTCTGCTGTACCTTAGGTATGCTCACTGAATCTCAAGCTCAAAAATTAAAGGAAGCCGGGCTGTATGCTTATAATCATAATTTAGATACTTCTGAAGAGCATTACGATGACATTATCAGCACTAGAACTTATGATGACAGGCTTGATACAATTGGCAATGTTAGAAAAGCAAAAATATCGGTTTGCTCTGGTGGTATAATCGGATTGGGCGAACAACATGAAGACAGAGTAGGCATGTTGCACACGCTAGCTACCATGGAAGAACATCCAGAATCAGTTCCAGTGAATGCTTTAGTACCAGTACCCGGAACACCTTTAGAGAAACAACCAAAAGTTTCTGTTTGGGAAATGGTACGAATGATTGCAACAGCCCGGATTACAATGCCAAAAGCAATGGTAAGATTATCTGCAGGAAGAGTAAGAATGAATCAGGAAGAGCAAGCATTATGCTTCATGGCGGGAGCTAATTCAATTTTTGCTGGCGATAAGTTATTAACAACTCCAAATCCTGAAGTAAATGAAGATGCAGAATTATTTCAGACATTGAATTTAAAGCCACGAAAAGCTTTCAAGAACGGAGAGCCAGCCGTAGAATTTCAGCAAATACCAGGATCAAATTAAGAATTAGTAATTATATAATTAAGGATTAAAGGGTGGCAAGTAGCTGCCCTTTTGTTTTTTGCTTAGTACTGAATTTATGTATTAATAATTTAATTAGAGATTAAAATAATTAGATTCCTTCCTTCGAAGGAATGAAGGTCCTGTCTGGCTTTTTGCAATAAGTTGATTGAATCAAAGCCCTTCAATAATTGCCAAACCCAATTTTTATTAGCAATTTCAACCCTTTATTTTTTAAACCATTTTTAACTATGAAAACCGCACCGCTATTACTTTTGCTTTTATTCATCTTAGGCTGTAATTCACCAGAAGAGTCGAAAACAACTTCCACCAAAGATGCTCCTTTTATGTGGGAAAATGCTACTGTTTATTTTCTGTTAGCAGATAGGTTCAATAACGGAAATCCGAACAATGACTATAACTTTGGAAGGGAGAAGGATGGAGCAACACTCAGAAATTTTATGGGAGGTGATATAAAAGGCATTACTCAAAAAATAAAAGAGGGCTATTTCAATGACTTGGGTGTGAATGCCATTTGGGTCAATCCATTAGTCGAGCAAATTCACGGATCTGTAGATGAAGGCACTGGTAAAACATATGGATTTCATGGGTACTGGACTAAAGACTGGACAGCACTGGACCCGAATTTTGGTACTATGGCGGATCTGGGCGAACTGGTAAAAACTGCTCATGAAAATGGTATTAGAATCTTACTAGATGTGGTTATGAATCATACCGGCCCAGTAACTGAACAAGATCCAATTTGGGATGGATGGGTAAGAACTGATCCTAATTGTACCTACCAGGATTGGGAAAGCACTGTGAAATGTACGCTAGTCGACAACTTACCAGATATTTTAACTGAGTCGGAAGAAGAAGTGGAACTACCTCAACATCTACTGGATAAATGGGAGCAAGAAGGCAGACTGGATAAAGAATTGGCCGAGTTGGATGAATTCTTTGAACGTACAGGATACCCGAGAGCTCCAAAATATTATCTAATTAAATGGATTACGGATTATATCAAAGAATTTGGTGTAGATGGATTTAGAGTGGATACCGTAAAACATACTGAAGCTGGCATTTGGGGCAAATTATATGCAGAAGCCTTAAAAGCTTTAAAAGACTGGAAAAATGAAAATCCAGAAGAAAAATTAGATGACTTGGATTTCTATATGGTAGGTGAAATCTATAATTATTCAATTTACGATGGTCTAAATTACACTTATGACGGTGATACTGCTGTTAATTTCTTTGACGAAGGTTTTCATAGTATGATTAACTTCTCTTTAAAGTGGGAATTGAAAGACAAACATCCGGATGAGGTATTTTCTACTTATGACAGTCTTTTGAATAAAGGCGAATTGAAAAACAAATCAGTATTGAATTATCTATCTTCTCATGATGATGGAAATCCTTATGATGCAGATAGAACTAATGTATTCAATACCGCTGCCTATTTAATGATTAGTCCAGGTGCAGCACAAATATATTATGGAGATGAAACCGCTCGTTTATTGAATGCCGAAGCCGAGGGAGATGCCAAATTACGTTCCTTAATGAATTGGGATGAATTAGAATCTGATGCGAAACGAGACGGATACAGTATTAAAGAAATCCATAATCATTGGCAAAAATTAGGACAGTTTAGAAAAAACCACCCTGCTATTGGGGCTGGTACTCATCAAAAAATATCAGATTCCCCTTATACATTTAGCAGGTCATTAAATCACAATGATTTTGACGATAAAGTCGTAGTTGTGATGGAAGAAAACGTGAAGGAAGTAGATGTTCAAGCTATTTTTGAAGAAAATCAGAAAATACGAAATTACTACACGGGAGAAACCGCAAATGTGGAAAATGGTAAATTAAGGTTTAAGAAAGATAGTAGAATACTGCTTTTGGAAAGCGTTTGAAAAGAAAACCCGCAAGTTTGAAAAATCTTGCGGGTTTAATATTATCAACTTAACAATGTATTTCTACTCGTTGTGCATCCATTCTTTTTTAGACATTAACTCGCCATCTGTCTCTTCATTATCAGGGTCGTCCACACAACAATCTACTGGACAAACAGCGGCACACTGCGGCTCTTCATGGAAACCAGTACACTCTGTACATTTACCAGTCACAATGTAGTAAAACTCATCAGAAACAGGTTCCTGCATTTCTTCTGCATCTACTTCCGTTCCATCTATAAGTTTAGCTTTTCCAGAAAGCGAGGTACCCCCTGCCCAATTCCATTCCACACCACCTTCATATATTGCTGTATTAGGGCACTCAGGTTCACAAGCACCACAATTAATACATTCATCTGTAATCATTATTGCCATAACTGAAAAAATTTAAGCTGTTTAGCTAATTTAGTTAGTATAACAACAAAATTACAAAGAATAAGTTTGAGCAAACAATATTCTATCTAAAATTATTTAAGTTTATAATGAATTTAAACAAGCGGATAGGTCAATAATTTCACTATTGGGAATACTCGAAGCTAAAATTGGAGCAAGAGCAAAAAAAACAGTCACACTCATAAATCTAGCAAATACTAAAAAACCACATCTAAAAGAAATCAAATTCATCTTTATTGAGTATAATAGTAAAGGCTCAAATATCTATGACAAAAAACCTTCTCCAAAAGATTCAAAATTTTATAGGAAGCTCTGATTTTCTTAAATCTGTTTTGGTCACTTTCGGCATTGTTGTGCCCGTTTTTGTGGGCATTCAGATTAACCAACTCCCCTACTTCCTCAGTATATCTATTGGCGTCTTTTTAACATCCGGAAGTGACGTACCTGGCAGCCGCAAGCATAAAAGCGTTGGGATTTTGATTGCGACTTCTATTGCTATGCTTGCGACCATTGTAACGACTTCAGTTGCGTCTAATATATTATTGTTGTTACCAGTAATGGCTCTGATGATTTTTGGGATCTCGTATATTTCAGTCTATGGTTTTAGAGCATCTTTGATTTCCTTTGCTGGATTATTAGCCATAGTCCTTAGTTTTGCTCATGAGCAAATCGGTTCTGCTGTTTTCATCAATGCTATGTTTATTGGCGTAGGTGGACTTTGGTATTTAATGTTATCTACCGTTTCCCACCGCTTTCTGCAGAAACGTCAGATCAATAACAAATTAACAGAATGCTTTCAACTCACAGCGGAATATATTCGAATAAGAGGGAAATTAGCACTCACTAGTCAATATGGTAAAGAACTCAAAAACAAACTCTTTGATTTACAAGTCAACCTTAATGAAACGCATGAAGTTTTAAGGGAACTCTTACTAACCGAAAGGCAAAGCTCTGGATTTTCTAACTACAAAAGAAAGCAACTACTGATCTTCATCGAACTGATCGATATTCTAGAGCTATCCATGGCAAATCCTGCCAATTATGAACAAATCAATAAGCTTTTTAGAAATCAACTGCAATTCGTTGAACCTTTCATTGAATTGATATTTGAATTGTCCAACAGAATAGACCAAATGGCAGAGGCTATGCAAAAAGGGGAAGAGCTACCACACAGAAATGACTTGGAGCCTACGATCGAAAAGTGCAGAGAAAAGATTCAGGCCTATGTAGAGGAAGTAAAACTACCCAACGCAAGAGAAGGCGCCTTGCTACTCCACAATCTGTTAGATTATGAAGAAAATCAACTCCAAAAAATTCAGTCTGTTGAAAGAGTTTTTTATGATTTGGAAAATCAAAGTCAAGTTGGCTTGAAAAATAAGGAGGGTCGGCAGTTTATTAGCCAACAAGATTATGACTTGAACATCTTAAAAGAAAATTTCAGTTTTAAATCACCCATCTTCAAGCATGCTGCTCGTTTGACGGTAGCCATGCTTTTAGGGTATGGGATTGGTACCTATTTTTCATTGCAAAATACCTATTGGATTTTATTGACTATAGTAGTTATCATGCGGCCAGGATATACTTTGACCAAAGAACGCTCTAAGCATCGATTGTACGGTACATTTATTGGTGCTGGAATAGCAACAGTTATTGTTTTGTTAACACAGAATATATATATTTATACTGTCCTATCTATCCTATCGCTGACATTGGCACTAAGTTTTATCCAGAAAAATTATAGAACTTCCTCAATTTTCGTAACCACCAGTATTGTCTTTATTTATGCTCTAATCAATCCTGATGCATTTGAAGTCATTCAATTTCGAATTATCGACACTATCATTGGAGCAGCCATCGCTTTCTTGGCTGGTGCATTGCTTTGGCCCGCATGGGAATCCGCCAGTATTAATAATACGATCATTCAAACGATACGAGCAAACCGTAAATATCTTTCTGAAATCGATCGATATTATCACAAGTCAGATGGGCTAACCAGTTATAAATTAGCCCGGAAGGAAGCCTTTTTAGAGATGGGTAATCTAAATGCGGCCTTTCAACGAATGAGTCAAGAGCCGAAATCACAACAAGAAAATTTAGGTAAAATAAATGAATTAGTGGGTCTAAATCACACCTTTTTGACTGCGATGGCTGCTTTAGGAACTTTCATTGTAAATCATAAAAATGATGAGGTTTCGAAAGACGTTGAGGTTATCATAAAAACTGTGGAGACTAATTTAAGACAAGTCCTGCAAAACTTACTGCGTAAAATTCAAACTAAAAATACGAGTCAAGAAGTACTGGAAGCAGCCTACCAACATTTGGAACAGAAATTTGAAAACCTTGTTGCTATCCGTACTGCGGAACTTGAAAGCGAGAATTTTAAACCTATCGATCCCGAATTTAGAAAAAATTTACAAGCAACTAGATTAATAACAGATCAGCTGAAGTGGTTGGTTACTATTTCTGGGAATTTAAAAAAGGTGGTCAAAACTATAAATCAAGAAACTGAAGAACAAAATCATTAAAAGACATTAATCCTAAATTTGCATGTGATCACTTTCTATATTTATCATTCAGTCCTTTCCCTTCCAGTACCATAGGCTTGATTTTTTCTAATCTAACGATTTGAGTAGCCTCCCGCTTTGCTGTAGAAAGATGCTCCACATATTCTTTTTGTTTAAATGGAGTAAGCGAATCAAAAGCATTTTTAAATTTATGGTCTTTAGTAAAAGCTTGGACCAAAATATCTGGTATTTCTAACTCTTCTGATTTCTCTGGTTTCCAACGTAAATCATTCTTTTCGTTTTCAATTGCCTCCTCAATATACACTGAAATCCGACTTTCATTCATTTCATCGGCAGAGGAAAACCTCCAGTGACGCATGGCTTTAGTTTTACCTTCTTGTGCATTTTCCAAAACTTGGTAAGGATCCTTTAGAAATACACCATTAAAAAACCACAGACTAACGTAATTTTTAAATGCTCTTATTAAGAGTACATTTCCATTATTTACAGTATAAACATCACTTCCCCATTTAGTTGTTTTTACCAATTCAGTTTTATCAATAATGGCTTTCAAAAATTCAAGCTCTTTTTGCCATATTTCAGAATTTTTCATTTCTCAAATATTAAAAAGTTTTTTCAATATACTAAAATACTGAAAGTCTAGAAATGAATTAATACTAAATTAGATTTTACTAATTTCACAGTTCTTTAAGCGCAAATGTAGTTATGAAATCACACCGCTATCACTCTTTCATAAAATGGACAGGTAATTATGGAAAAGGGACAAAGTCTTATTCTTCCTATGACAGATCATATGACATCATAATAAGTAATAAACCAACTTTAAAAGGAAGTGCAGACTCTGCTTTTAGAGGAGACGCTAGCATGCATAATCCTGAAGACTTATTTCTAGTATCCCTGTCCTCATGCCACATGCTTTGGTATCTCCATTTATGTGCTGACGCTAATATAACTGTGGTCAACTACTGCGATAAAGCTTCTGCTAAAATGAATATATCTGAGGGAGGAAAAGGCTTTTTTGAAGAAGCCACCTTAAGGCCTCAAGTGATAATTCTAGAAAAAGATAAATTTGAATTAGCCAAATCCCTTCATCAACAAGCCAATGAGTATTGCTTTATTGCAAATTCCTGCAATTTTCCAATACACCATAAGCCAATTATTAGCATTTTAGACTAGTCACAAGTTGGACTTACTTCCCCTCCCTATGTTTTAATTGAAGGCCATTAAGAAAATTTCTTAAATACTGATCTAAGAAGGGTCTATACTGGTTCTGTTTTGGGTTCCTTAAAAAAGCTGTAACCTCATGAGAACTAACTGGTTTTCCAGCTAATTTAAAGGCTACTATTATATCTTCTGTCTTTAAATTAAGTGCAATTTTAAGTTTCTTTAGGATATCGTTATTTTCAAGTATTTTCTCGGGCTTTGGTTGCACGCCTTCCCTTTTACCTCTTTTGGTGTTGATCAATCCATTTAAGAATGAAGCCAATTGATCATCATGAATATCTTTATAGTCCTCGTGATCTTCACTTTTCAGCCAATCAGTTACCAATGACCTCGATACTTTATAATCTGCACTATCGAAAATAGTAATCATTTCTTCATCACTATAATCAAAAATATAGCGAACTCTCTTCAAGATATCGTTATTGGTCATCAGTTATGTGGTTTTTATAATTAAAAAAAGACTGTTTTAAAAGCCTAGAAACCATTATTTAATCATGATTTTTTTAAGCTGTCAAAACAGTCTTTATAATAAAGTTGAATCCTAAATTCAGATTCCTATATCTTTAAGATAATGCTTTTTTCATGGTTTCTCCTATGTCAGCTGGTGACTGAACAACAAAGATTCCACATTCATCCATGATTTTCATTTTAGCTTCCGCTGTATCATCTTTTCCTCCGATAATGGCACCGGCATGTCCCATTCTTCTTCCTGCTGGAGCAGTTTTCCCTGCGATGAAACCAACAACTGGCTTTTTATTCCCATTCTCTTTTATCCAACGAGCTGCTTCTGCTTCATAGTTTCCACCAATTTCACCGATCATTACAATCGCATCAGTATCATCATCTTCCATCAACATTTGTACAGCCTCTTTTGTAGGAGTACCGATGATTGGGTCACCACCGATTCCGATAGCAGTAGAAATCCCCAAACCTGCTTTCACAATTTGGTCAGCTGCTTCATAAGTTAAAGTACCTGACTTAGAAACAATCCCAATTTTACCTTTTTTGAAAACAAAGCCAGGCATAATACCAACTTTCGCTTCACCTGGAGTGATCACTCCCGGACAATTTGGACCGATCAAGGTTAAATCTTTATCTTGAATATAAGTTTTTGCTTTAAGCATGTCTTTAACAGGAATTCCTTCGGTGATGGTTATAATCACTTTAATACCCGCATCAGCAGCTTCCATAATAGCGTCTGCAGCAAATGCAGGTGGAACAAAAATAATGGATACATTAGCACCTGCTTCTTTCACGGCATCTTCAACCGTATTAAAAACTGGTTTACCCAAATGTTTTTGACCTCCTTTGCCTGGGGTAACACCACCAACTACATTGGTGCCATATTCTATCATTTGCTCAGCATGGAATGTTCCCTCTGAACCTGTGAAACCTTGTACAATTACTTTAGAATCTTTATTGACTAAAACGCTCATTATGCTCTGTTTAAAGTTTTTGCAAAAATAGAAGAAAAGGCTTCATTCACAAAGTAATTTCAAGCTTGTTTCTGAATTAGTTGTCAAATGGTATTCTAAACAATCTATAAAAACATTGATTTAGAAATAATAGAAATCAAAAATTGACTATGGCTAAAATGACCAAAAAGAGCAACCTTCCTTCAAAAATCTGTCCTACTTGCGGGAAGCCATTTAGTTGGAGAAAAAAATGGGAGAAAAATTGGCCAAACGTAAAATACTGTAGTAAAAAATGTAGAGCTAATTTCAACTAAAGATATTGAAAATAATCCTGCTTTGTTAAGTTAATTAGGGAGATAAAACCTGTCAGGTTTGTTTGAAATTATTAATTAAACAAAGTAGGGATAAATAAAATATTCACAATTTTCCTATCTTAAGCATTATGAAGATTTTGAATGTTAAACAAATTAGAGAAGCAGATTTATATTCAATTGAAAATGAACCCATTGCAAGTATTGATTTAATGGAAAGAGCCAGTAAGAAAGTAGTGGACTGGATTACTGATAATTTCTCAAATCAAAATAAAGTGGTCGTTCTTGCAGGCTCAGGTAATAATGGCGGTGATGGTTTGGCCATTGCCAGAATATTGTCTGGACAAAATTATATTGTAAAAGTAGTTTTGGCAATGGGTGATAAAGGCTCAGAAGATTTTGAAATAAATCTTTCGAGATTAACATCAATAGATGAGGTTGATATTTCTTCAGCACTCAGTTCTGATGAAAATGTCAAAGATATTATTTTCATAGATGCCATTTTTGGCTCTGGATTATCTCGCCCAATTGAGGGTAAAATTGCAGAATACATCCATAAAGTAAACGAATTAGAAGGTATAAAAATAGCGGTGGACATTCCTTCCGGTATTTTTGCAGATGAACCAAGCCCGGGAGATACAATTCTCAAAGCTGACTATACCTTAAGTTTCCAGGTACCTAAATTAGCCTTTATGATGGCGGAGAACCAGAAGTATATTGGTCAATTTGAAATACTAGACATCGGCTTATCCCGTGATTTCATTGAGAATTGCATAAGCGATTACTCAATTTATAAACCAACAGATAAAAATAAAGCATCAATAAAAGTAGGGTCTACAGCTCATAAAGGCGATAGAGGCAGAGCGTGCATTATTGGTGGTGGCCATGCCAAAATGGGGGCAGTTATCTTAGCTGCTCAAGGCGCCTTACACTCTGGAATCGGATTATTGACCGTACAAGCATGTCCACATTGTATTCAAATCGTACAAATTCAAATCCCGGAGGCATTGATTTTAGAAGATGAAAATGAATATGTACTCGGCAGTTTCATGAATTATGAAAAGTATGATTCTCTGGTTTTTGGTCCTGCAGTTGGTTTCGCAAATAAAACAGCTACTCTACTTAAGGAAATCCTAAAATCATATAATGGCCAATTAATTTTAGATGCTGATGCTATTACAATTCTTGCTGAAAACAGAGAAATGCTCGAAATGCTACCTAAGGGCACCATTCTGACTCCCCATCACGGGGAGTTCAAGAGGCTAGTTGGAGATTATTCCAATAATTTTGAAGCTTTGATGCAACTAAAGTCATTCTGTATGCATCATAAAGTTGTAGTAATATTAAAAGGCAAATATTCTGCAGTTTGCAACAGCAATGGAAATATCAGTTTCAATAGTACAGGAAATCCTGGAATGGCAAAAGGCGGAAGTGGCGATTTATTATGTGGGATTTTAGCGGGACTTGCACCACGCATTAAAAAACCATACGAAATAGCAAAGTTGGCAGTATTTTTGCACGGACTAGCTGGTGACATTAGCCTTCAGGAATACGGAGAGAATTATATGACTCCTTCAACTATGGTATTGAATTTGAAAAATGCATTTAAATTAATTGAAAATTAAATCAACAGTAAAACTATAAGCGGCAATGGCCGTAAAAAACTAAAATGAAATTCTCTAAGAACATATTGCTTATCTTCTTTATCAGCTTTAGCATATCCTTTGCAAATGCTGAAAAAGATTCATTAAAAGAAAAAGCAGTTGATATCGAAATCATAAAGATATTGAAGGAAGCTGAGGTCTACCCTAACCCAGCAGAGGATTTCATTTACTTAAAAATTAATGAGGGTTCCATTAGTTCAGAAATAAGTATTGAAGTAATGAGCATCATTGGCAATAAAATGAGCATCACTCACGAAAAGATTAATCCTGGTCTTTACAAGATTAACCTCAAAAACATCCCTAGTGGCCATTATTATGTGATGTTAACCGTTGATACCGACAAAAGCTTAAAAAAGTTCATAAAGAAATAAGACTTTTGCATTTCACATTTCCGTTGTTTAGCGTAATTTCTTCACATAAATCTCTTTTATAATAGCTTTTTAATAAGTACTTTTCGATAAACATTGTTAGATGAACTTTAAAGCATATTTCTATTGGATAGTTGCAGTACTTGAAATAATCTCTTTGTCTTTTGAGGTTAACATCTTACACCAAATTTGTAAACCACTATTGATGATAGCTCTTTTGATTTATTTTTGGGATAAATCAGATAGTAGAAAAGATGAAAAATGGGTAAGTTTTGTCACTTTAGCATTAGCTTTTAGTTGGATCGGTGACATAATGCTGCTATTCGCTTTTAAACACTTTATGTTCTTTTTTGCTGGCATCTCAGCATTTTTAGTAGCTCATATCGCCTATATCATAGCCTACAGAAGAGCAACTTTTCAAGACAAGCTAAACTTTAGTTGGTCTTTTTTCCCAGTAATTGTAGTAGCTTATTTAGCTTTAATGGCATATTTGATTTTACCATACATAGATAGTGTAATCCAAGTCCCAATTACTCTTTATGCAATAATTTTAGCATTAATGATAGTCGTAGCATGGTTTCGTAAAAATCAAACTACCGATGATAGCTTCCAATTAGTGGTATTGGGCGCAGCATTATTCACTATTTCCGACTCTGTTCTTGCCATCAATCGTTTTTCTCACACCATACCCTATGCTGGAGTTGCAGTAATGAGTACCTACATTATTGCTCAGTGGCTTATAGTAAACGGATTGTTAAAGCATAAGAAAACCCCAAGTGATAACACAATATAATCTTCTTAAAATTCAGATAAAATCAATAGTTTATTCTGTAAAAAAATTATTTTTAAAATAAGTAATTTTTATTTGGAATGATGTTTGTTTATTTCAAAAAGCTTTTCCTACATTTGAATTATTAAATCAATTTATAACGAAGAGGTAAGAGACAGGCTCTATGATCCTCTGGCAACCTGATTCAAGGTGCCAAATCCTGCCCGATAAGGGAAATATAAATATGAAAGCATTACACAAC
The DNA here is from genome assembly GCF_030534335.1 of Marivirga harenae. Lineage (GTDB taxonomy): Bacteria > Bacteroidota > Bacteroidia > Cytophagales > Cyclobacteriaceae > Marivirga > Marivirga harenae. Next base: position 4,186,153 of record NZ_CP130565.1, read on the forward strand.
TCAAGTCAAAGCGTACAATTCGCAGTTCAACAATCAACTGGATTCAATTCTCGAATCAAGTTCAGTATTTCAATTAATCACAACGATATTTTTTTAGCTCCCATGCGAATGTGCATGTGCTGTAGTTGTTAATCAACAATTCAACTCTTTTGGATTCATCCCAATAATCTGAACTGGAAAGGGCTGTCCTTTTCGATCTAATTACTTTCTGGGAACATATATAATCCATTCAAAACCAATTAATTAAAATTTTCATTGTCCCGTTCATCATGCTGGTGGGATTTATTATTTATCAAATATTATTCTAAAAATTCATACATCTTAAATTTTAAAATTATGTTAACTGCACAAAAATTTGAAACATTACAATTACATGCAGGTCAAGAAATTGACCCAACAACTAATTCAAGAGCCGTGCCTATTTATCAAACCACAAGTTATGCTTTTAATAACTCAGAGCATGGCGCCAACTTATTCGGTTTGAAAGAATTTGGTAATATCTACTCCAGAATCATGAACCCAACAAATGATGTCTTTGAAAAGAGAATTGCGGCTTTAGAAGGTGGTGTTGCAGCCGTTTCAGTTGCATCAGGACAGGCGGCACAATTTATTGCGCTAAACAATATCTTAGAAGCAGGTGATAATTTTGTCACTACTAAATATTTATATGGAGGTACTTATAATCAATTCAAAGTATCCTTCAAGAGATTAGGTATAGAAACACGATTTTCTCCTGATGAGGAAGTAGAATCTTATGAAGCATTGATTGATGAAAACACTAAAGCCATTTATTTGGAAACCATTGGTAACCCGACTTTCAATATCCCTGATTTCGAGACTATTTCCGCATTAGCGAAAAAGTATGACTTACCATTAATTGTAGATAATACATTTGGCGCAGGGGGTTATTTGTTCAGACCTATTGAACATGGTGCTAATGTGGTTGTAGAATCTGCAACCAAGTGGATTGGCGGTCATGGGACTTCAGTAGGCGGTGTATTAGTGGATGCAGGTAACTATAATTGGGGCAATGGTAAATTCCCGCAGTTTTCGGAGCCTTCGGAAGGCTATCACGGACTAAATTTCTGGGAAACTTTTGGAGAAGGAAACCCGCTGGGTCTACCCAATATTGCTTATGCCATCAGAGCAAGAGTAGAAGGTTTAAGGGATTTTGGCCCAGCTTTAAGTCCATTCAACAGCTTCTTGTTGCTTCAAGGATTAGAAACGCTTTCACTAAGGGTACAAAGAACAGTCGATAACGCTTTAAAATTAGCTTATTGGTTAGAGAAACACCCTTTAGTGGACAAAGTGAATTACCCAGGATTAGAGAGCAGTAAATATTATCAACTGGCTAAAAAATATCTTCATAATGGCTATGGTGGAGTTTTATCATTTACCGTAAAAGGAGATAAAGAAGAAACAAAAGCCTTTGTGGATAATCTTAAATTAGTTAGCCATTTGGCAAATGTGGGAGATGCTAAAACATTGATTATTCAGCCATCAGCTACTACTCATCAACAATTATCTGATCAAGAGCAACTGTCAGCAGGTATTTCTCCTAACTTATTAAGAGTATCTGTTGGTATTGAGCATATTGACGATATCATTGCAGATTTTACTCAGTCTTTTCAAAAAATACATGAAGAAAACTATGCCACAGCATAATTTACCTAATTCTTTTCAATTAGAAAGCGGTCAAAGCTTGCTCGGGGCTTCTCTTTATTATGAGATTCTAGGTGAAATTTCAGAAAATAAAGAAGTGGTTTGGGTTTGTCATGCTTTTACTGGAAGCGCCACCGTCAAAGACTGGTGGGCTTCCATTTTTGTTGAAAATGGTGGGTTTATAGATCTCAATCAGCATGTAGTAATATGTGCTAACTTATTGGGCTCGTGTTACGGAAGCACGGGGCCAGAATCGCTTAATCCTCATACTGCAGAAATTTACGGTGATGAGTTTCCCATAATTACCAACAGAGATGCAGTCAGAGCTTTTATAGAATTAAGGATAGCATTGAATATCCCTAAAATTCATTTCTTAATTGGAGGATCATTAGGTGGTCAGCAAGCGTTGGAATGGTCAATCATGGAACCCGAAGTAATTGTAAACCAGATTTTAGTAGCTTCAAATGCCAAACATTCTGCTTGGGGAATAGCCTTTAATGAATTACAAAGACAAGCTATTGAATTAGGGGAAAAGAGCGATGTTGAAGACCAACAAAAATCTCTTTCATTGGCGAGAAGTATAGCTATGCTAAGTTATAGGAGCTATTCGGACTTTGAACGTAACCAAAATGGAAAAGCTGAAAACGGTGATTGGAGAGTGTCTTCCTATTTAAAATATCAAGGAAAGAAATTCAATGGGAGATTTAGCATTAAAAGCTATAATATTCTATCCAAAATGATGGATTCTCATAATGTGGCAAACGGAAGAGGAGGTAAATTAGCTGAAGTACTGAAATCCGTCAAAGTCAAAACTTTATGCATAGGGATTGACAGTGATAATCTATTTCCACTTGATGAGCAAATATTTATCAGCGAGCATATTCCCAATGCAAAATTGGAGGTAATTAAATCGTCCAAAGGACATGATGCATTTCTAATAGAAGGAAACCTGATTTCTAAATTCATAAACAAACAATTAAGCAATACTTTATATGAAGAAACTTAAAGCGGGATTATTCGGATTAGGAGTAGTAGGCTCTGGAGTTTATACTATGCTAAAGCAAAATGAAAAATATGGCATTTCGATAGAGAAAATTGCCGTGAAGAACATTGATAAAGCAAGAGAAATAAATTTACCTGATGAAATTCTTACTTCAAAACCGGAGGAAATCTTAGAAAATAACGATGTAGATGTCATCATCGAATTAATTAACGAGCCTGAAGAGGCATTTGATATCGTTAAAAAGGCATTCGAAAAAGGAAAATCAGTAGTGAGTGCTAATAAAAAAATGGTAGCACTTCATCATCAAGAATTGTTGCAACTAAGCGAAAAGTATGGAGTCAAATTCTTTTACGAAGGTGCAGTATGCGGTAGCGTGCCAATTTTAAGATTGCTTGACCAACATTACAAGTCAGATTCAATAAAATCTGTAAAAGCCATCGCTAATGGGACTTGCAATTTTATTCTCTCAAAAATGACAGCTGAAAATCAGGATTACGACTCAGCATTGCAGGATGCCCAAGATTTGGGCTTCGCGGAATTAGATCCTTATTCGGATGTAAGTGGTGAGGACACCCGTTTTAAATTGGCCATTATGATTTATCATGCATTTGGAATTTTTGTACATCCCAATGCAATCTCTTTGGAGGGAATTAATTATTTGGATGAAATACTTGTGCAATTTGCTCAAAAGAATAAGTTAAAAATCAAATTAATTGGACAGGCTCAAAAGATCAATGGTGAAATAAAAGCTAAAGTAGAACCGCAATTGGTCAGTGAAAAGCAAGACTTCTATAACATTGAAAATGAATACAATGGAATATTAGTGGATGCTGAATTTACTGGAGAGCAGTTTGTAAAAGGTAAAGGAGCAGGAAGCTTTCCTACAGCATTAGCTGTCTTATCTAATTTAAAGGATTTGAAATATGACTTAGCAATAGCCAAGTCTTCGGTAAAAAAGGAATTTGAATATTCGTTTAATGCTGCAAAGGAGATTTACTTTATTGGTGGTTTTGAGAATGAATTATCAGGCCTAGATATATTGGAACAAGAAGAAAACTACTATTTAGTAAAAGCGGAATTTATACAGTTAGAGAAATTCAAACAGCAGCAACCCAATCTCTATTGGGTACAAATATCTCAAGATATTTACGATAAAATCAAAAAACATGAGGTGGTGATTTAGGTTAGCCATCTTTTTTAGTTTACTTTGGCTGTACAAAAAATGAAGTAAAAATGAAAATTGCAGTTCTATCAAGAAATCCAAACTTATACTCTACAAGAAGACTAATTGAAGCAATTGAGCAAAAAGGACATGAACCACTTCGTCTTGACCATATGCATTGCGACATAATCATGGATGAAGCAGGGCCATCTATATACTATCATGGTGAAAAATTAGAAAAAATTGATGCTATTATCCCTAGAATTGGGGCGTCAGTCACATTTTACGGAACTGCAGTTGTCCGTCAATTTGAAATGATGAAGACATTTAGCGCAGTGGATTCATTAGCCATAACTCGTTCAAGAGATAAGTTAAGAAGTTTGCAAATTCTATCTCGTTCGGGATTAGCCATGCCTCGCACTGCATTTACAAATCGATCCGAAAATGCTGGTGATTACATATTAGAGCATCTTGGAAAAGCTCCTGTCGTTTTAAAACTATTGGAAGGAACCCAAGGATTAGGTGTTGTTTTAGCAGAAACCAGAAAAGCAGCTGTTTCTGTAATAGAGGCTTTTGAAGGATTGAAAGCGCGGATCATCATGCAAGAATTTATAAAAGAAGCTGGAGGTGCAGATATCCGTGTTTTTGTAGTAGATGGAGAAGTTGTTGGAGCCATGAAACGTCAAGGAAAGGAAGGTGAATTTCGTTCTAATTTACACAGAGGTGGATCTGCTAATGTTATAAAATTGAGCAGGGCTGAAAAAGCAGCCGCATTAAAAGCCGCCAAAGCTATGGGGCTAGCCATTGCGGGTGTTGATATGTTGCAGTCTTCCAGAGGGCCTTTAATATTGGAAGTAAATTCTTCTCCGGGTTTGGAAGGAATTGAAAAGGCTACTGGAAAAGATATTGCATTAAGAATCGTGGAATATATTGAAAGAGGGTTGGATAAAAAGCGATTACCGAAAGATAAGGTGAAAGCGTAAGTAAGAGAACCTAGATTCTGGAACCAAGAACCTAGACAGTAACTAATAATCCATCAACTTACCCAAAATTTCTTAAACATTTCAAAAAATGAAAGGGCCGTTTTCATGCGAAAAAAGCCCTATTTTTATCTAGATCCTAGACTCTTGGTTCTAAAGTCTACTACGCTACTCTAAGATTTTTATATTTCGACTTATCAAATTTTGAAGCTGCATATTTTTTATCAATCAGGAGTTCGGTTCCAGATGATTCTCCATCAAATTCGAACATCGCATCGGTCATTATTACTTCGCAAATTGAACGTAATCCTCGCGCTCCTAATTTGAACTCCACTGCTTTATCCACAATGTAATCCAATGCTGAATCCTCAAATTTTAACTTAATCCCTTCCATATCAAACAATTTAGAGTATTGCTTCACTAAAGCGTTTTTAGGCTCCGTTAAGATCGATTTCAATATATCTTTACTTAAAGGATCTAAATGAGTCAATACTGGCAATCGGCCTATCAACTCAGGTATCAATCCGAAATTTTTCAAATCCTGTGCAGTAATATATTGAAGGAGATTTTCCTTATCGATTTCTTCTTCTCTGGTTTCCGATTTAGCAAAGCCTAAGGGAGTAGTATTCAACCTCGAGGCTATTCCTCTGCTTATTCCATCAAAAGCACCACCACAAATGAAAAGGATGTTTTCAGTATCGACATTGATCATTTTCTGATCAGGGTGCTTTCTTCCACCTTGAGGTGGCACATTCACTGAAGTCCCTTCCAATAATTTCAACATGGCCTGTTGAACACCTTCACCGCTTACATCTCTGGTGATAGAAGGATTATCCGATTTACGGGCAATTTTATCTATCTCATCAATATAAACGATTCCTCTTTGGGCCGCTTCAACATTATAATCTGCAGATTGTAATAATCTGGTCAAAATACTTTCGACATCTTCACCCACGTAACCTGCTTCAGTTAAAACTGTAGCATCAGCAATACAAAAGGGAACTTGTAAAATTTTAGCCAAAGTTTTTGCTAAATAGGTCTTACCTGTACCCGTCTCCCCTACCATAATGATATTAGACTTTTCAATCGTTACGTCATCCTTGGTAGCTTTTTGCATCAATCGTTTATAATGATTATAAACCGCAACTGATATCACTTTTTTAGCCTCATCTTGGCCGACCACATATTGATCCAAATGTTTTTTCATTTCAATTGGACGAATTAAATTGAATTTTGGGTCTTTTGAAGATGATTTTGTTTTAACTTCTTCTTGTAGAATTTGTTGAGCCTGCGCAATACACTTATCACAAATGTGCGCGTGTATGCCCGATATCATCAAATCAACATCTTTTTTGTTTCTCCCACAAAAAGAACAGCTTACTTGTGTTTTGTCTTCTGCCATTACTTTCTCACTAATACTTCATCAATCAATCCATAATCCTTGGCTTCCTCTGCACGCATCCAGAAGTCCCTATCAGAATCTTTTTCTACTTGTTTGTATGATTTACCACTGTGTTTAGACAAGATATTATATAAATCCTCCTTAACAGAAAGAGTTTGTTTCAAGGAGATCTCCATATCTGAAGCTTGACCTTGCATTCCACTCATCGGTTGGTGTATCATAATTCTGGCATGTGGTAATGCAGACCTTTTTTTCTCAGCTCCACCGGCTAATAATACCGCTCCCATACTTGCTGCCAATCCTGTACAAATTGTTCCTACATCAGGAGATATATAGTGCATCGTATCATATATACCTAAACCAGCATAAACCGAACCACCCGGACTATTAATATAAAGACTAATGTCTTTCTTAGCATCTACAGATTGCAAAAACAATAGTTGAGCGGTAATTACGTTTGCGATATTATCATCCACTTGCATGCCCAAGAAAATTATTCTGTCCATGATTAAGCGGGAAAATACATCTATTTCCCTAAAATTGGTGGGACGTTCCTCAATGACAGCTCTGGTCATATTTTCTACCTGCTGTACATATGAATCGACCATACTACCTGATAAACCTTCGCCTTTAACGGCAAATTTCCTAAATTCCTCTTTATTAATCATTTACGTATTTTGTTATAAGTACAAATTTAAAAAAAAAGTCCTTCTTTAAAAGGACTTTTCAATTAACGGTAAAATTTGCTATTAGTTTGCGTCTACAGCCTTTTTAAAGCCATCGAGGTCAACTTTCTTATCTTTTATGGATATCTTCTCCTTAATAAAGTCCAAAACTCGCTTGTTAAGCATCTCTTCGTAGACTTTACGGTAGTTTTCACCATTTTCGCCTTGAAGGTAATTTTGAGCAAAACTGTCCATATTCTCACCTAACTGGTCAGCCATTCCATAAGCTCCAAATTGCTCAGCAATCATTTTCTTAGTGTAATCCATGACATCAGCATGCTCTACTTTAATATCATCTTGATTAGCATCAGCAATTTTGTTTTTGATCAAATTCCAACGCAAATCTTTAGTATATAAATCATATTCCTTGTCAATTTGCTCTTGGGTAATCTTACCTTCGTTACTTAACAATAACCAGTTTTTCAAGAAATCATCTGGTAAATCGAACTTTGTCTTCTCCACCAAATTATCTACCAAATCTCTATTTAAAAGGTTTTCAGTTTCCCGATCGTAGTTCTCGGCAATGGTTTCTTTTATCTTTTTATCAAATTCTTCTCTGGTTTTCACAGCATCTTTGCCAAATACCTTATCGAACAATTCTTGATTTACCTCAGCAGGTTTAGTTCTTTTGATATCAGAAACAGTTAGGATATATTCGCCAGAAGCGGCCTGAGCGTCAGTTTCATTTTGACCCAACAATCTTGATTTTGCTTCTGCAGATTTAAAAGTCTTTTCGATATCAAATTTGATTTCATCACCTTTCTTAACCCCTACGAATTGTTTCTGAGCTTTCTTTTCTGCATCCTCAATAGGCAAAACAACTTTTTCCTGAACTTCTCCGTCTGCGGTACTTAATTTCCCTTCAAGGCTATCCTCGGCTTTGCTTTCATCAACTGATTCAGTATCACCATGTTGCTTGGTTAAATTATCCATGGTTTCTTTCATCACTTTATCAGTCACCTCGATGGTGTGCTTTTCAACTTTAAATTTATCATTTAAAGGAATATCAAACTCCTCAACCAAGCCCAAAGTATATTCAAACTCAAAATCTTTTTGATTATCCCAATCTATTTTAGCAGCATCCTCTTGATTGGGTAGAGGTTCACCTAAGATTTTCAAATCGTTTTCTTTGATGTAGTCTGTCAAAGATTTTGATAACATGCTGTTGATCTCTTCAACCAAAATGCTCTTCCCGTATAGCTTCTTTACATAGGATGTAGGCACTTTTCCAGGACGAAAACCTTTGATATTGGCTTTTTTCCTGTACTCTTTGATTTTTTGTTCAACATTAGGTTGATAATCAGCTTCATTTAGTATAATTTTAATAGAAGCATTGGTGTTGTCCTTTTTGTTGAGTGTAATGTCCAAAACAATTAATTTTTATAGTGTTATCGATATACAAAAAAACCCTTCATTCCCAAGTAATACTACTGGAACTAAGGGTTTGAGTTATGTGCGGATGAAGGGACTCGAACCCCCATGCCGTGAGGCGCTAGATCCTAAGTCTAGTGCGTCTACCAATTTCGCCACATCCGCATTCATTAATTTGAAGTGCAAAGGTACGCAAAAATATTTTCGTTGCAAGTCGGGGAAATGTTTTTTTATTGGTTATTTTGAACTTTAGTTTTTAAAGCATTTATGCAGAATATAGATTTAGAAGAAGAACGTAAGATTATCCTTAGAGAGTACAGGAAACTTTTAAGGAAGTCAAAGCCATTTCTCAAGGACGGAGATGCGAAATTGATCAAAAAGGCATTCACAACCTCTATGGAAGCCCATAAGGAGATGAGAAGGAAATCAGGTGAGCCCTATATTCTTCATCCTATTGCTGTGGCTACAATTTGTGTAGAAGAAATTGGACTAGGCACCACCTCCATTATCTCTGCCTTGCTGCATGATGTAGTGGAAGATACAGACTGGGAGCTAGAAGATATTGAGCGAGAGTTTGGAACCAAAGTATCTCCTATCATAGATGGATTGACTAAAATTTCCGGGGTATTTGAATATGGCACTTCCCAACAAGCTGAGAATTTTCGAAAAATGTTGCTAACGCTCTCGAAAGATGTTAGGGTTATTCTCATAAAATTAGCGGATCGATTGCATAATATGCGAACGCTGGAGAGCATGCCCAGGAATAAGCAATTAAAGATAGCTTCTGAAACCATTTTTCTTTACGCCCCTTTGGCTCATCGCCTAGGCTTATACGCCATCAAGTCAGAATTGGAAGACCTGCATCTAAAATATACAGAGTCGGAGATCTATAGAGACATTGCCAATAAAATCAATAATACAAAAGCTGCTAGAAAGAGGTTTATCAATAATTTCATTTCCCCTATTGAGGGTGAATTAAATAAATTGAAATGGAATTATTATATAAAGGGAAGGCCAAAATCAATTTACTCTATTTGGAGTAAAATGAAAAAACAAAATATTCCATTTGAGCAAGTTTACGATTTATTTGCCATTAGAATAATCATTGATGCGCCAGATGAGCATGAAAAAGCGGCATGTTGGGAGGTTTATTCAATTGTCACAGATTTTTACAAACCCAATCCTGATAGGTTAAGAGACTGGATTTCAACTCCCAAAGCTAATGGTTATGAGTCGTTACATACTACTGTTATGAGTGACAACGGAAGTTGGGTAGAAGTTCAAATTAGAACTGCGAGAATGGATGAAATTGCCGAAAAAGGATACGCAGCGCACTGGAAATATAAAGATCATTATACAAAACCTGAAGAAACCCGATTAGAACAATGGATTGCTAGAGTAAAGGAAATGTTGGAATCCAATGATACTAATGCTATTGAATTCTTGGATGATTTTCGGTCTAACCTTTTTTCAGACGAAGTCTTCGTTTTTACACCAAAGGGTGAATTAAAAACTTTGCCAAATGGCGCCACAGCATTAGACTTTGCCTTTGATATCCATACAGAAATTGGTGCGAAATGCTTGGGTGCAAAAGTCAACAATAAATTGGTACCGTTGAATTATGAGTTGAAAAACGGAGATCAAGTGGAAATCCTGACTTCAAATAAACAAAAACCAAGTGAAGATTGGTTGCGATTTGTAGTCAGTTCCAAGGCGAAATCTAAAATAAAGGATGTTTTAAAAGAGGATAAAAAATTTGCAGCCATTGAAGGCAAAGAAATAGTGTATAGAAAATTGAAACAGATGAAAATCGCACCATCTGATGAAGTAATCAATAAGATTAGAGCATATTTTGATGAAAAAACTCCTTTAGAATTGTATTATGGCATAGCTACAGGAAAGCACGATCCGAAAAACATCAAAAAGTTTCAGGATGAAGTATTAGATGCTCCAAATAAAAATAACAATAAGAGAATACGCTCCTCCACAGATGCAAAATCATTTGAGCAAGAATTGAAAAAAGCTAAAGGAGAGGATATGCTGCTGATTGGTGAAGACATGGACGTGGTGGATTATGTAATTGCTAAATGTTGCAACCCCATTCCCGGAGATGAGGTTTTTGGATTTGTGACGGTAAATGAAGGGATTAAAATTCACAGGACTTCATGTCCTAATGCACCGGAATTATTATCTAATCATGGCAATAGAGTAGTAAAGGCAAGATGGACATCGCAACAAGAGATTGCCTTTTTGGCTGGCTTGCAGATTATTGGAACAGACAGAGTGGGTCTTATTAGTGACGTGACACAAATTATATCCAGTGAACTGGAAGTCAACATGCAATCAATTTCCGTTGATACCAAGGACGGAATTTTTGAAGGGAAAATTCACCTTTTTGTTCAGAACACTAAGCATTTAGACCAACTTATCGGAAAATTGAAAGCCGTTCGAGGGATTGTCAAGGTGAACCGCTATGATTAATTGTAGATTTCCTATATTTGCCAAATCAGAAGGGAGTTGATTATATTATGGCATTGAACGAAAAGGTTTATAAAGAAGTAAAACAAATTTTCACGGCTTATTTAGAAAATAAAGGATTAAGAAAAACGCCTGAGCGTTATGCTATCCTTGAAGAAATTTATACCCGAACCGGACATTTTGATGTAGAATCTCTCTATATCAGTATGAAAAATAAAAACTATAGGGTCAGCCGTGCAACTGTTTACAATACGTTGGATTTATTGGTAGAATGTGATTTAGTAAGCAAGCATCAATTTGGTAGAAATTTAGCTCAGTACGAAAAATCATATGGATACAAACAGCACGATCACGTAATCTGTGCTGAATGTCACAAAGTAGTAGAGTTTTGCGATCCGAGAATCCAAAATATTAAAACCATGATTGGCGACTTATTGAATTTCAAAATCATGCATCATTCTTTAAATCTTTACGGAATATGTGGAGATTGTCAAGCAAAATTAAAAACAGAAGAAAAAGAGTAATTTTTTAATCATATATAAAATGGACTACAAAAAAGAAGTCATAAATAATATTTTGAATTTAGAAATTTCTGGTGACTTGATAGGCGAAAATAATGGGCCCGGATTAGTAGAAATGTTGAATGATCACATCAATAAAGGTATCAATAAGTGTATCATTGATATTTCGGGAGTCCGCTATATGAACAGCAGCGGAATTGGAGTATTGATCACAATCTTAACTAAGCTTAGAAATAAAGATGGCGAGGTGGTATTAATAAATCCTTCTGAGCAGGTAAAAAAGTTATTAGTGATCACTAAACTCAATAATATCTTCTCAATTTACGATACCAAAGAAGAAGCTTTAGAAAGCTTAAAATGAAAAATCACATTTCTAAAAATAATTAGTATTTCATCAAATGCAGCTTTAATTGTCTATAGCTGTCAAATTTAAAATCATAAAAAATGAAAATGGATGTTTTGTTGGGTCTTCAATGGGGGGATGAAGGAAAAGGAAAAGTAGTGGATGTTTTAGCGCCCAAATACCATACAGTGGCTAGATTTCAGGGTGGACCCAATGCGGGGCATACTTTAGAATTCGATGGCAATAAGCATGTTCTTCACCAAATTCCCAGCGGTATTTTTCGAAGTACTATAAAAAACGTAATTGGGAATGGGGTGGTATTAGATCCTGTTATTTTCAAAAAAGAGATTGAGAAATTAGACCCATTTAATATCAATTTCAAGGAGAGTTTGTGGATTTCCAATAAGGCACAGTTGATTTTACCTACTCATAGACTTTTAGATGCCGCTTACGAAAAGTCTAAAGGCAACAAAAAAATCGGCTCAACTTTGAAAGGGATAGGACCAACTTACCAAGATAAAGTTGCTAGATTAGGGTTACGAGTTGGAGACATTTTCTATCCAAGCTTCCCTGAGAAGTATAAGAAATTAGTCGACATTCATAAAATGACACTTGATTTCTATCAATATGATTATGCTGAATTAGAAGAAGCCGAGAAAACTTTCTTTGAGGCACTCGAATATTTAAAAACATTTAATGTCAGTTCTACAGAATACCTCATCAATAAAGAATTGAAAGAAGGGAAGTCAGTTTTGGCTGAAGGTGCTCAAGGATCATTGTTAGATGTAGATTTCGGGAGTTATCCTTTCGTGACCAGTTCCAATACCATGACTGCGGGTGTATGTACAGGTTTAGGCGTGGCTCCTAATAGCATTCAAAAAGTATATGGAATCTTCAAAGCTTATTGTACTAGAGTAGGCGGAGGCCCCTTCCCTACTGAGCTTTTTGACGAAGATGGAAAAGAATTACAGAAAGTAGGAAATGAATTTGGTGCTACCACAGGTCGCCCGAGGAGGTGTGGATGGTTGGATATCCCAGCCTTGAAATATGTGGTCATGATCAACGGAGTAACGGAATTATTTATGATGAAAGCCGATGTTCTTTCAGGTTTCGAAAAAATAAAAGTCTGTACTCAATATGAGTTGGAAGATGGTACCAAGACTGAGGAATTTCCTTATGATATTGTAGATTCAGAAGTAAAACCTATTTACGAAGAATTAGACGGCTGGAATTGCAGTTTGGACAAAATCAATTCCTTTGACGATATGCCTCAGGCACTGACAAATTACATTACTTATATAGAAGATAAAATCGGTGTTCCAATCAATTTGGTTTCTGTTGGGCCCGATAGAACGCAGACTATATTAAGATAAGTTTAGTATTTTTAGATATGGAAAAAGGAAGTCGAGCAATTGGCTTCCTTTTTTTAGTAAATTATTTGTCAATTAAACTCAAAATTTCCTTTATCTCTTCTTCAGAGTAATCCGCTTTAGTGATCGATTCTAATTCTAAACTACTTAGAGTTTTTGAACCTTCTTTAGATAAATAACGAAAAATAATTCCTGAATGGTATAATGGGAATAATGAGCTTTTCCCACCAAATATTTCACTAATAATTTTATATTGATTATGTAACTCCAAATCCTTGAAGAAAAAAACATCAGAAGTTAAAGCTAAACTTCCAAAGTCATTGTTTTTTGTGGTTAAAAAATATTGATAGCTTTCTCCATTAATAGAACTGTCTTTTCGGTTAATAATTGAATTTGGTTCAGAATTGAATTGCAATGGAGGAGTTGTGTCATATATTTTCCGTGATTCTGGCCTATATTCGTATCGAGATTGGTCTCTTATATCTAGGATTTGAATGACAGGTTCACCTAAAACTTTATTTAGACGAGGGCCAAAAAATTGATTGACCATAAAATCCCCTGCAAAATCGAATGTTATACTATCAATATAACCATCATCTATTAAAGATTTGTAAACCAACTTAAAATTGCTACTATCCTTTATTTCGAATTGTGCTTTAGCAAAGTTTAAATTGCTTAAAGTTAGAAATGTAACTAAAATTGAGATTTGCAAAAGTGTCTTTTTAAGAATCATAGTTGTTGTTTTATTAATCTAAAGCTATTTTATTCTGCTTAGCATACTTTTCAATTCTTTTCAACCCCACTTTCCTTCGTCTTTTATTTACATTTTCAAAATCTTCAATTTTATTAAATCGGAAAGAAGAAGATTCTTCATCATAGTAATATTGCGTCCCATAGATTTGTGGCATCTTATTTCTGACTCTAAGTCTATCAATATAAAGTGCGTATTTACTTTTTTCAATTTTATTAGTGTAGTAGGCTTGCTCTAGTATTTCTTTAAAGCTTTCCATTTCTTCTGTTGAGGAATGCTGAATAGCTAAGAACAAGCCCATATTAGCCAGTTCTCCTATTTCTTTTTTGCTTTTCCAGCCATATTCATTCAGAAAAATGGTCACTTTTTGTAAAAGGGTTGAATCAAGATATTTCATTTCTTTGATCAACTCTTGATCCTCTGATTCAGGATTTACTTGCTGCCTAATTTTTAGGGATTTGATTGCGAGTTCCTCTATGGTTTTTGCTTCTTCTTTGAAATTGTTGTTAGATTGATTTTGAGAATAAGACGAGATTGAAATTATATAGAAAATAGAAATGGCAAGGAATAGATGGTTTTTCATTTATATATAGATTAATAGTTTAGTGACTTTAAAACGAACATAGGGCAAAATTAATTATGCTTAAAGTAAATTATTGCGAACTTCACAACTCACTATCCAAGCTCTCCCCCTCAATTTGACTATTTAACCTAATCGCATTTAGCCCTTTTTCCTCTTTCAGATATTTAGTGAATACATTGGAGTATCCATGCGTAGAATATACCGTTTGAGCTTCTGATAACTTTACAGCTTCCAACAATCCATTCCAGTCCGCATGGTCTGAAAGTACAAAACCTCTATCTGCAGCTTTTCTTCTTCTAGTCCCTCTCAACATCATCCAACCTGAAGCAATTCCTGTACTGTAAGGCGCTAATTTTTTCATCCAGGGGGTTCCAATTGAAGCAGGAGTTGCAATCACTAAATTTCCTGCATAGTTTTTCTTGGGAATATCATTTGTGATTTTTATAGTTTCAGGTAAATCTAATCCTGTTGCTCTAAGAGCTTCGGTAGCATTTTCTACAGCGCCATGAGTATAAATTTCGCCAATCTTAGTGTCTACATTTTTCATAATTCTTTGAGCCTTGCCCAAAGCATATGCAAAAATTACAGAGGTCTTCCCTTCCTCCTTATTCTTCCTCCACCAAGTATTTATTTCTCCGAAAGTCTCATTTTGGGGTTTCCATTGGTAAATAGGTAAGCCAAAAGTAGTTTCCGTTACAAATTCGTGACATTTTACCGACTCAAAAGGAGTTGATAATCCATCATCTTCCAATTTGTAATCACCCGAAACAACTGCAACTTTACCGTTAAACTCTAGTCTGATCTGAGCGGAACCTGGGATATGTCCCGCTGGGTGAAAACTAACTTTGACACCATTAATAGAAATATTGTTATTGTAGTCAATTGTTTCAATTTGAATATCATGCCCTAATCTTTGTTGCATGATATGCTTAGACTGTGGATGCGCTAAATAATAACGATGTCCCGGTCGAGAGTGATCTGCATGTCCGTGGGTGATTAAAGCCTTTTTGACTGGGCGCCAGGGATCAATATAGAATTCTCCCTTTGCACAATAGATTCCCTTATTAGTAAATTGAAGAAGTGAACTCATTTCTATTTAACACCGCCAATCAGTCTTTGTTTTTGTTTACTTTAGCAACAATCCGAAACAATTCATGGATCTCTTCTAGATCTAAAGGCGCAAAAAATGTTGCCATTTTATCATTAATTACTGGTTCAATATTTTGTATCAAGGTGGTGCCTTTAATATTTATGGATATCGCTGAATTTCTTTTATCAAATGATTGCCTAGCTCTATTAATTAAACCCTTATCTACCAGTCTTTGTACTATTCTAGAGATATCTGGGACATTTTCTTTTAATTGAATTTTTACTTCATTAAGGTTCATCGCTTTATCCGATTGCCCTTTTAATATTTTCAATACCTCGAATTGTTGTCGAGTGATGTCAAAAGCCTTTAACTCTCTAGCAATATTGTAGGATAACTTCTGTTGACAGCTTAATAATGTCGAAAAGGTTTGACTAATTAATTTTTGAGAATTTACATTTTCTGGCCAAGCTGACATCCTTTGCTTCGATAAATTGTAATGATTAACCGACTAATAAACTAAAATTAAGGATTAAACTTTAATTTCCGAAAATAATATCGGATAAAACTTGACATTTCATTTCTGTTTCCTCCCATTCTTTTTCTGGCTTTGAATCTTCAGTTATCCCTGCCCCAGCATAAAAAGTGACAGAATGATTACTAATTTGGCAACACCGCAAGTTGACAAATAAATGACTTAAACCCTCTGAATGTACAGGACCTAAAAACCCACTAAAATAACTTCTATTGTGCTTTTCTTGCTTAGTCAAGAAGTCTAACGCAGCCTCTTTTGGCATTCCACAAACTGCTGATGTCGGATGCAGTAATTTTAACATTACAGATCCCAATTCTGGAAAGTTGGTAGTGGAGGTATTAACTTTGAAAGTGGTTTTTAAATGGAGAAGATTTCCCGCTTGAATGGTTTTTGGCCCAATTTCATCAAATTCTCTTAATCTAATTTTCTTGAAGCAATTGATAATATAGCGAGAGACAAATGCTTGTTCTTCAATTTCTTTCTGTGTCCAAGTCGTGTCTGCTATGCTTTTTACCGATTTCGACTGCGTCCCTGCCAAAGCCATGGTTTTAAAATATTCCCCCTTTTGTTCTTCAATTAAAGTTTCTGGGCTAGCTCCAAACCAGAGACCTGTTTTGGCTGAAAATGTCAAGTTTACAAATGCATTAGGATACTTACGACAAGCCTCTACAAAAGCCTGACCTATATTAATATCGTTCTTATGATCAATGCTTTTAACTTTTGAAGGCACCACTTTATAAAATTTTTCCCTCTTTATGTGCTCTATACTTTGCTCCACCATTTTGATATAATCAGATGATGAAGTTGACAGAGTGAATTGGTCTCTGCTTAACAAGGTGAAATCAAATCGGCTGGCTTTATCGATTTTTTCTTCAATTTCTTCTGTGGGTGATTTTCTCCATTCAACAGAGACAAGTTTATCAGTACTGGTTGTAGAAATCTCTAAATCAATTTGTGCTAAAATATCGGCATTGAAATGAACAATTTTATCTATATTGATTTGAAATGGATGCATCAAGAAACCGGAAGAAAGGTCCTCTAGATTTAGATCATTAATATTTTTGGCTCCCGATAAATCACACAAAATCTGAATCTTTGATTCATTAGGAAGTCTATAAATAGCTACTGCAGCATTTAATTGCTGAGCGAAAGCCAAAAACTTATGTAGATGTGCGGCTGCTGTCAGCCTTTTTTGCTTTATGCTTAAAATCTCTCTTTCCAATATTATTTTTTAACCACTGCCATTGTAATACGACTAACACATATCAATTGTTCACGCTCATTCATTATTTCAATATGCCAAACCTGTGTAGTTCGACCAATGTGGACTGGCGTTGTTTTACCATATACCCACCCTTCTTTAATGCCACGTATATGATTGGCGTTTATGTCTAGCCCCACACAATAGAATTTTGCTGGATCAACCATCAGCATTGCAGCCACACTGCCCAAAGTTTCAGCTAAGACCACAGATGCACCACCATGCAATAAGCCATAAGGCTGGTGGGTTCTTTTGTCAACTGGCATTTTGGCCACTAAATAATTATCACCTATTTCAGTAAAACTCATCCCTAATACTTCAGAGATGGTGTTTTTACCTAATTTATTGAGTTCTTCCACACTAGGCTTTTGAAGAAATTTTCTATCCATAGCTATTACACTAAATCTGTTTTGTATTTTCGAGCCGAAAATTACGGATTCAGATTCAATAATGAACAATATTTCCTGAATTTGATTCATTCAGAAATCACAATTATGATTAAAGATATCTATATAGTTCGCCACGGACAAACTGACTTCAATTTAAAAGGAATAGTTCAGGGCAGTGGTGTTGACGCTTCGCTAAATGATACAGGCAGAAAACAAGCTGCGGAATTTTTTAAAGCTTATGGCCATTTCCCTTTTGATAAATTATATATCTCGAATTTGAAAAGGACTTATGAATCGGTAAAAGAATTTATCGATCAAGGACTTTCTTTTGAAAAGCTGTCGGGCTTAAATGAAATCAGTTGGGGCACTCGTGAAGGACAGCCTTTTACGCCTGAGGAAAATAAATATTATTACGCCATGTTGGATAGATGGAAAAATGGAGAAACATCCTTGCCTGTTGAAGGCGGAGAGTCTCCAGATCAGGTGGCGATGCGTCAATTGGATGCTATGAAATATATTATGAGCAAACAGGAAGAGCGTAAAGTGTTGATTTGCATGCATGGTAGAGCAATGCGAATTTTATTGGCTCAGCTATTCAATTATCCACTTTCTGATATGGACATCTTTCAACATTCGAATTTAGCTTTATATCATATCAGAGCAACAAAGAATATGTTTCAGATGGTGAAGTATAATGATAAAGGGCATTTGAGTGCTGGTATTTAAAGAATGATAAAACAAGTTTATAAAGGCAAGGAGAAACTAAACTTCTATTCTTTTTACTTCTTCTCAATTTCTTTTCTCCTATAATGAGCAATGGTAGCTAATTAATTAAATGATATCCTCGGTCGGTGGCTTACCGACCAAAAGCACCTAGCTGGAATAGGTGGTCGGTTTGCCACCGACCTTGGAAACTGGAATGCTATTTATTTAAGATATAAGCCATATCTTTTACTGAAATCCTAAAAAATAACCAAGGTTATTTTTCTTTGTGTTCTCTTGTCTCTTTTATGGTGGAAATATGCTGCCGATTGTACCTGCTCACAAGCATTATTATTTAATCACAAAAGATTCAAAAGAAAACAAAGGTTTTTCGCTAAAGCGAAAATCGCATTTAGGAAATTTCCTTAACGTAATAACAATCAGGGGGCTACAAGGGGGTGATGCGATCTGCATTTAAAAAAAAGTTATACGTCTTAATGTTCGATTTTCAAACCATAAATACTTGAAAACTAAAAAACCAACAATCCTCCAATAAAAATCAAACTACCTAAAATCAAAGCAAATAGACTGTAAGGCAGGATATCTTTAGCTTTCAGTTGTGTTATCCCCAATAGAGGCAAGGCCCAAAATGGCTGCAGCATATTGGTAATCTGGTCGCCATAAGACAGTGCCATTACTATTTTGGGAATGGGAATGTTTAAAGCTTGTGCTGCTTCTACCACAATTGGACCTTGCACAGCCCATTGTCCGCCACCAGAAGGGACGAAAAAATTCACTAAGCCAGCACTGAAAAAAGTTAAAATTGGAAATGATGTAGCTGTAGATATAGAAACAAAAAAATCGGATATTAAAATCACCAAGCCGGAATATTTCATGATTCCCATTATTCCAGAGTAAAGAGGAAACTGAATTACGATTCCACTCACTCCTTGAATACCAGAATTCACAGCTGACATAAATTTTGCTAGGCTGCCATGAAGTAAAATCCCAAAAGTAAGGAATAGAAAATTGACAAAATTCAAATCCATAAATGCCTGATTGGATTGCAATTTGTCTACTGCAAATAATAGAGCACTTATGAGCATCACTCCACCTAAAGCATAAGCTATCCAAGCCTTGTTTTCACTGTCATTTGATTGGCTCTCTTTAACTTTTTCTTCTGTATAAGTTAGTATTGATTGATAATCAGAGTTTGACTTAAAATATTTCCCTAATAGGTAGAACAAAGCTGGCACGGCAATCAAAATCACAAAACTTATGATAATATTCATAGTAGAAAACAGCGTTTCGGAAATACTGATGACCCCTATTTTATCTACTAAAAAATGCTTTGCTTCTGCTACTTTCAAGGGTGCAGAAGCTGACAATCCACCATGCCAAACCATCATTCCTGAATAACCCGCAGCACCTAATATTCCATAGTTGAAGGATTTATTTTGCGCTGTGAAATTCTCGCCAATTCTTCTACTCAATATGGCACCAAAAACCAGGCATAGCCCCCAGTTTAGAAAACTCATGATAATGGTGAAAAAACTAATTAAAAATCCTGCCTGTGCAGTGTTTTTGGGAATAGAAGCAATTTTGTGAATAATTCTGGAAAAGAAAGGTGTCAGGGCAAGCGTATGGCCTAAAAGTAGAATGAGTACCATTTGCATGGTAAAAGCCAATAACTCCCAAAATCCTGTTTGCCAATAACCTAAAATGCTTTGCGATTGCTCCAGTACATTCCCCTCTTGAGCTGTAAATAACAAAGCAAGAAAAAATGTAATTCCGCTTAATAGAATTGCTATCACAAAGGGTGAAGGAAGAAATCGTTCTACTAGCTTAATATAGGATGTGGAAAAAGACATTTAGCAGTTTTCTTGAAAATTACACGCCTAGATCTAATTGTCCAAAAATGTAGCCTTGAATTAATTTAAATCTGAAAGAAATTCTAAAGTATCCACTCCATCCGCATAGTCCCATAGCTCTGGCTGTTGTGCTTTTCCTGGTTCTATTTCAGCGCCCTGTTGTACTACGCATTGGATTTGCTCTTTTTGTTTTGAGAGCTTTTCTTCTAATTCCTTATCGCTCTTGTAAAATTCATAAAACAGTACTGATATGGGAGAAACTAAAGCTTCGTCCTCTTTCATCAGGAAAAAACCTGAGTCTAAATGGGGCTCGTCATTTACTAAATAGATTGATTTATTGTAATCATAATTATTTACCCATTTATGATGATCTGCCACCCATTTAAAGCCTTCTAAAGCCTTGATGAATGGAGAAAAATCAAATCCTTCGGGTACTAGTAGCTTACTTACATTTCGACATCCCAGACCATAATATTGAAAAATATCTTTACCCAAAGCTTGAATTTCTTCTTCAGAGTCCTTTCCTGTTAAAACGGCTACTGAGCTTCTGTTTTTGCGGATTATATTAGGGTATTTACCAAAATATTGCTCAAAATATCTCGCAGAATTATTACTACCTGTTGCTATCACGGCATCAAAACCACCAATAGTCTCTTGAGTCAGTTCAATCTTATTTTCAAATTCTGGATTGATAGCCACTAACTTTTCAACAATTTCTTTCAATAGATATGGATCCTGAGAACTTAATTTGGCAATAACACTATGTCCTGAAATCAATACGGATAAGAAATCGTGAAAACCAACAAGTGGAATATTTCCCGCCATGATAACGGCTATCTTTTTAGAACTTTCTTCAGCTAAATCATATTTTTCTATCCATTGCTCTAGTTTTTCAGTCTCTAACATCCTACCTAAAGCCTTAACTGCATGCACTACATTTTCACGAGTAAACCAGTTATTATGGGCTGTTGCTCGGAAATACCATTCATCCAATTCGGATTCACTCATATTTCGTAATTGTTCTCCTAAAGTCTTAAAGGCTTCTAATCTCACTGATAAATTCATGGATACTAAAGATTTGAATATTGAAATGCAAAATTACAGGTTTTGAGTTAGAATTGAAACATTATGTTGAAAGTAGGAAGTCAGATGTTTTCTAAATTCAAGATGCTATCAAGTGAAAGAATCTACAATGTAACCTATAAGTGTAAGGGAGGTTAAATCATATGAACTAAAACGTAAAAATACAACTATGGCAATTAAAAGAAAAGTAACAGCAAATTGGAAAGGTACTGCAACAGATGGAAAAGGACATTTAAGCAGTTCCAATAAGTTTTTTGACAATACGCCTTATTCCTTTAAAGGTAGATTTGAAAATGAAGATGGAACTTTAGGAACAAACCCTGAAGAATTGATAGCAGCTGCGCATTCGGGCTGTTATGCTATGGCATTAAGTGTGGCTATTTCACAAGCAGGTCATACACCTGATGAAATTGACGCTCAGGCAGAAGTGGTTTTAGATAAAGAAGGAGAGGGCTTTGCCATTAAAGAGATTAAATTGACCGTAAAAGGTAAAGTTAGTGGTTTGTCCGAAAAAGAATTTTTAGAAATGGCAGAAGGCGCTAAAGAAGGATGCCCTATTTCAAAAGCATTAAGTGCTGTGCCTATTTCATTGAATGCAAGCTTTGAATCATAATTCAAAAGGCATGGCTTAAGGTCATGCCTTCTTTTTTATTACCCGACTGGTTCATCTAATAAATAGAAGTCAATAAATTCTCTTACACAACCTTTTCCGCCCTTGGTATCTAGAACTAAATCCACGGTTTCTTTCACTCTTAAAACTGCATCAGCAGGACAAGCAGAAAAACCTACTGCTTTCATGACCGCTAAGTCGTTGATGTCATCGCCTATAATGGCGACTTCAGATAGTTTAATGTCTAGTTTTTCGCACCAATCTAAAAGGATATCAATTTTAGGCTCGCTTCCTACATAAAGGTTTTTGATATTCAGCATTTCAGCACGGACTTTCACCATCTTGATTTTATGAGCGGAAGAAATAATACCCGTTTGAATGCCAAACTTCTCCAGGGCTTTTATAGCCATTCCATCTTTGGCATTGTATTTTTTGAACTGATCGCCATTTTCAGTAAAGAACATTCCCGCATCAGTCATAACACCGTCCACATCCAAAATCAAAAGTTTAATGTCCTCAATTTTAGATTTATCAACAAACATTGGTCTACAGAGCATATTAGCATAATCTAATTCACTTTCAGCACAAAAAAGTTTAAAATCACCTAGAGAAAGTTGATCCAATCTTTGAATGTTAAAACCATCTAAAAAATCAGCCATTGACTTTTTTTCTCTGGCTAGATACGCTTCAATATTTCTTTTCAGTAAATCCATTGGTGTTATTTATTCAAGTCCGTAAAAGTACTAATTCTTATTGGGTTTCTATTTTAGATGTTAAATAGAATGAAAATGTTAGTCCGTAAGATTCCAGTTCTCTATTATTACTTCTGCTGATATATCTCCAATAAAGAGTTGATACTGTCGAACCAATTGTGCTTTATACATGGCACTGCCGGGAATGAATTCAATATTATTTTCTTCACAATAGCTCTTTAAGAAATTGGGTTTGTTATCCTTTTCGGGCATATTGTGACAGAAAAGCATTTTACAATTGTTTAGCAATTCGGAAAAGCCTTTTGCGTCTAAGAAATTAGGCTGTGATGAGATAGGAGTCGCATCTACTATCAGATCATAAGGTGCTGATATTTCATCATCTTTAATTCCTAAGTCCTCTTTCTTAGCATTCACTTTTTCAGGACTTCTTCCCGTCAACACTACCCTCAAGCCCAAGTCTTTCAAGATGTGGTAAGCTACTCCCGATACTCCGCCATTTCCATATATCGCTGCTGTTTTAATGGAATGCGCAGTTGATTTTAAAGCATTTTCTAAAGCCGTTTTCAATCCGATCGCATCCGTATTGAATCCATGCAGTTTGCCATTTTCATTCACTACGGTGTTAACGGCTAAGGTTTTTTTCGCAATTGGCTCTACTTCATCCAAAAAGGGAATAATCTTGGATTTAAGTCCGTCTTTACCAGTGACTGCGCCACCTCTTGAGATCGGTGAACGCAAGAGGTCAGCATAGTCTTTTGCTGCGATTTCGTGAGGAAAAGTGAAATACAGCAGATTAAGTTCTAATTTCTGAAGTGCTGAATTATGTCTTTCAATAGAGCTGGCACTTCCTGATGTAGAGAAAATGAATTTTGAATGGGGCGTTAATGATACTTTAAATCTTTGTTCTGACATGCTGTTTTACTTAAAAAGTGATTTCCTTCATTGCTGATACAAATTTGTTTATGAATCCACTTTTTGTTTTTTCACTTAACAGATCTAAAGATAAGAATGGATTTAAATCTTCTAATTCTACCAATAATAGGCGTCCATCTCTCACTTTGCAGGCATCTACCCTTTGAATTCCTCTTTCCATATTATTCCAATCGATGAAACTCTGAGCAAATTCTAAATCCCCATTTGAAGGCTCATAGACTTTTAATTCCCATCTTTTACTTTTATCTGGTGCGTATAAGGCATATTGAAATTCATTATTGATGAAATAAAAGGAAACCTCATATTCAAAATTAATAAACGGCTGGATAAGCTTACTATTCAAATCGGCTTTACTTAATTCCTCTTGAGTCACTTTTTCCATACCAATAGAATCTGCTCCATTTTTAAGCTTGATGATATACTGTGGAGATGGTGGAAGTGAATTCAAATCAGCGATCTTGTCAACGGTAGGAATAACTGGGAAATTTATTGAAAATAAATCAAGCAAATATTGCTTCCCTTTCATATCAGCTTTTCCATCAAATGAATTGAAAGTTGGAATTCCTTTTTGCTTTACTGCTTCTACAAATTCATTGAAATAGTCTTGATAGTAGGCCACTGGTCCTGTATTTCTGAACACGATAAAATCAGCTTTAGCCAAAAAGGCTAATGCCTGCTGCGGATTGCCAATTAAGATATTGAAATGTGCTTGCAGTTGAGAAGTGATGTATAGATCTTCTTCATAGTAATTTCTGCCTTTGGCTGGGTAGTAAAGGTCTGAGAGATATAATAAGGTCGATTTTTTGGACATCTTGTTTGAACTTCACATTACTACTTTAAACTAACTTTAAATTTATTAAAAAATCGGATCATAATTAAAAAGAGGAAGTAAGAATAAAACCATGCTGCAAAAAGCGTTCATTTTCATACCCAAAATAATAATTAAGTCGAATTGGTAAAAAGGAAGATGTTAATCCAACACCTAGCTCAAGCAATCTGGGACTCTCTGCTGTTTGTAAATAATTAGCCATGAAATAAGACTTAAGTCCAATTTTCTTCAAGAGTGGTACACGTCCCAAAATAGCACCATCAAAATCATGCTCGAAATTGGCTCCTACAAAATACTCTGAGGTACTATGTTGATAATAGTCAAGTAATTGGAATGCTAAGCCAAATTGCCGTTGATTTTGAGAAATGAAAATTTGGTTACCCATAAAATGGAAAAAGTCGATAGGAGTCAAATTACTTCCTGTTAAATACTGTCCGTAACTGACGCTGATTTTGCTAAAACCTACAGAATTCAAACTCCATCCATCTGACACATTTCCCCAGAATCTGCTATACTCGGTATCCAGCACTCCTACATCAAAACCAATTGTGAAAACTGGATATTTAGACGACAGAGGGAGTTTCCTGCCATTTACTAAATCAAATTTCCTTTTTGGTTGATAAGAGAGCAAAAGACTACTTTTTAATAAATCATTTTGTTCAAAGGAGCGATATTGTCCTTGAATGAGCGCTTGGTTTGGACTGAATTCCCTAGCTTCTTCCTCTTCATCATACCAATTGAAATCAGAATTATTTTCTAAAGGATGCCTTTTATTAAATGAAGTTCCAAGTGTTATATCTAATCCATTTACAATCTCCCTTCTCCATTCTAAGGAAATAAAATCATTCCTGTAAAGCTTTTGGAAATTTTGCTTTTCAAATACAGTATATAACATGTTCAAATAATCGGTTATCAAAGGCCTTCCTGATATTTGATTTATATAGTTTCCGCCTTCCAATTCAATAAAACTGATATTTGCAGGATTCAATTCATATGAAAAAGCCCCCTTGGCATAGAAATCATGACTTGCAAAACCATAGCGTAATGATGCAGAAGCTGAATATTTATGTTCATTCTTAAACTGATCTTGGAAAGTTAAGCTAGGCTTTATTACACCACCCTCCACAGTATTAAAAGTAAAAATACCTACATCCAATCCTAGTTTTTCGCTGAGATTCCATTCACCTTCTGCCATGGCCTTTCTATAGAATTGCAAGGGATTTGGTTTCTTTTCTTTTGCGATGAGGCTTTGGTATAAGCTGTCATTATCACTTTTTTCAAGTTCAAAAGAATTTCCTTTGGTAGCCCTGTCCATTTGGTAGGCTCGTTGCTCTTCCTCTGTCAATTCAACTTGCCTCGTAGATTCCCACCATGAGGCAGGCTTTGAGTAGTCAGATTTATCAATTAGCTTATTAAGTTGCTCCGATTGCTCAGGCTTTGTAGCGCTAAAATCGTAATCATATGCTACATTATGATAGTATACTTCCAGATTACTTCCAGTCTTCTCCAAAAACAAATTAGATGAAAATGGTAGGAAAGTCCCAGTTTCATCATTTTTAATTGTTTGAGTTCTGATTTCTATATCCCCAGCCATACTCTTTAAAAAGATGTGAGACTGGTAAATTCTCCAACTGCCATCAATAATATAAATTTCTCCAGTAAACGTATTCCTATCGTTTCCTTTAGGAATTAGCTTGATTTTATGAGTAGTAAAACCAGCCTCTTCAAAGGATCCCAGAAAATCGTAATCATAAAAGCTAAATGCATCAGTAGCAATTGGAGATGCAATTCTTATTTGTGCCATTTGAGACCCTACCGAGAATGGTCTGTTTTGATACAAATCTATAAATACAGGATTATTTTCGCTCGCACTCAAATCATCTCCCAGAACCAAGGATGCTTTTAATTCCTGTAATTTCTTATCTTGTTCATATTGATAAACCCTATTGACAGATTCAGACAGATAGAATATCCCATTTTTAGGTGTAAGCATCGTTCCAAAAAAGTTAATCATATTATCTGAATTAGTCTCGGCCTTGCCAAAAAGCTTAGTATAAATACTATAACTTATGTTTTTATTTTCGCTTAAGTACTTCTCTCGACTTTTTTGGGCATTTCGTATGATTTCATAAGCCGGATTTTCTGCTTTTGCACTTACCTCCACAGCATTTAAAAACACCTTCTCAACACTTAAGACTGGATTAATTTCAATTTTATCATTGGCATTTAGAGAAATATCACGCACTTCACTTTTATAACCAATGAATTGAAAACTGATTTTATAATCGCCTGGCTTTAGTTTTAGGGAATATTCACCATCATAATTGGTGGAAGTGCCAATTGCTTGACCTAATATCACCACATTAGTGTAAGGCATTGGTTCATCATTTTCTGATTTTACAATCCCGTATATTTCGCCATTTTGAGCCAATGTTGACTGATTGCAAAAAGTCAATAGTAGTAGAGTAAGTACTAAAAAGGTGGTTTTAAATTGAAATTGAGAAGAATTGTTTCTCATGACGGTTTGGTTCCAACCAATGAAAAATTTAATCATTTCGATAGTTTATTAAAATTGAAGCCATCATGATGGCCAGATCTCGGTTCTTGATGCAATAATACTCTGAAAACGGCATAAAAAAAACCATCTTCAATTTTGTTTGAAGATGGTTTCACTTGGGGTTTATAGTAGGGCTTACTGCATATCGCCCTTCGTTAGTTTGATTTCTTTTTTTGCTTGATTCTCATTGATCTTTCCAGATTTTAGATCTTTTAATGTTTTAGATTTTAATTGCAGTTCAAGGGTTTCTGGAATTCCGCAGCCTTCACATTGGGTAACGCTGACTTTAAAAATTAACTGCTCGCCTTCTGGCAGACTATTGACGTTTTGTGCATACTCAACAATGTTGTTTCTAAGATCCTCTTCAAATTTCGGGTATAGATCTTTGATCAGCTCATCTCTTTCCTCTTGGGAAAGATTTTTCTGTTCTTGAGTGGGTACATTCCAACCATCTGAACCAGATTTAGTAGAAGAAACCATATCCATATAAAAAATCACGCCTAAGCCTTCGATTTGTTCTGCAGGCATTCCACCGTTGATATAGTAAGTCTCTGACAAATCGCGAGCATATAGTCTTTTGATGATAGTTTGGAATAAAGTCAAATCTTTAGCCAAAGGTTTTTCTTCCTTCACTGTGTTTACAATAATTCGGCTTTTAGCTTCCTTCCTGTCAATTTTTCCAGCCTGAAAAGCTCTAATGTCCTTTACGTTGGCCTCTACAGAAAGTCTGTTCGATTTCAATTTTTCTACTCGTCCTGCATCTCTGTAAAATCTTACATCATGTCCTTTTTCCATCACCAAAATTTTGTCAGAATCTTTTAATTGACTGATAAGATGACCGTAATCTAACAGAAAATCAACAATATTTTCTCTGTTTTCCACTGCCTTTTCTTCTCTCATGCTATCCATTTGGTGGATTTTGACTTGAGCTCTTTCCATAGCAACAGCTGCTCTTTTTTCCAATTCCGCTTGTCTTACTGCCAATTCCTTTCTTCTTTCGGCTCTTTCTTTTTCAAGTTCTGCCCGAACCTCAGCCTCCATTTCTTCTTCATCTTCCATATCAATTTGTATGTCTTCTATTACTTCAAAACTTTTAGCAATAGCATTTGAAATATCAGGCATTGGAGGCATTGGCGGCATATCAGATGTAAAACCGAAACCGAAAACATTGCTTTTTGGTAGAGATAAAATCACACCATATCCTTCGATGTATTGGGTTTGCTTATCTCGGCTGTCATTGCTCCAATGGATAGATCTATTTTCATTAACCAAACTGTTTAAAACGGTTTGGGCTACTTTTAAGTCTTTGTCCATTTTTCGGCTATCAATTTCTTGCGCTAAAGTTGTGGCTACAAAAAGGCATAATGCTACTATTAAACTATATTTTTTCATCTTTCTAGTATTTAATGTTTTAAAATCTTTCTTTGCTTGAGCGAGCTTTCAAGCTCGTGCTTTAATTTTCTCAATAAGCCTGTTCTTCTTGTTGATTACTAGCTAGACTATTGATCATCTGGCCGGTCTCTATTTTGAATAAATCTTTGTCTGATTCCATCAACTCCATTTTTGCAAATAGGTAGTCCATGTCTTCTTTTCTTTGCTCTTCTATATAGTCAGCAAAATTTGTGAGTAACTGTTGAGTGTAAAGCTGTTGTTGTTCAGTACCTTCCTTCCAATAGGTTTGCATCATTTGCATATTACTTTCTTGTAATCCGGTGAGGTAATTATTGATTAGCTTTTTATTTTGTTGGCTTTGCAGAGATAAATACTTCTCTAACTCCTGTTTATCTTCTTTTCGTTCTACATCCAATTTATCTTCATAGTTGGCCAAAGCAACATTTACCATTTGTTGGATTTCTGATTTATCAAGTTGTGGATTGGATTGATTTTCATGTGTAAATGCAATTTGAAATCCACTGGTTTGCTTACTTATTTGCAGACCTGTGAATTTTCCTGCAATCATTAATAGTAGCAGGGAAGCTGCAATGGATAAAAACCATTTAAGAGCAGTTTGACCATGCTGTTTTTCAGTGCTTTTTTGTACATTAAAAAATGGAGGTGCACTTACTTTTTCATCTTCCCAGTTTCCCAATACATTTTTACCACTCTGAAAAGCTTTTAATTCTTCTTTTAGCTCATGGTTCTGAGCCAACTCCTTTTCAAATGCTTCCTTTTCTATTGAACTCATCTCATCATAGAGATAGTCCATCATTTTCGCTTTCCAATCTTCAGTTTTCATATCTTAAACTTTTTTCTGTAATGTTTTCTTTTGCTAATAATTTCCTCATATGGGAAAATGCATAGTACAATCTTGATTTAACTGTGTTTTCAGAAGTATTCAATGCCTCCGCTATTTCCCTAAATTTCAAGCCTTCATATTCTTTCATAATCAATACTTCCCTTTGATCTTTGCTGAGTTGCTGCAGACATTTTGTCAAAATATCTCCCAATTCTCCTTGCAAATAGCTTTGCTCAGGATTGCTTTCTCGTGGTTTCGAAACTTCCCATGCAGGGCTACTATCTTCCTCTTGTTTGGATAACAACTGATCAAAACTGAGCCATCGGTGTCTTTTTCCTTTTCTACTTTCTTGCCTACAAATATTCGTGACAATAGTGTAAATCCAGGGTTTGAACTTATCGCATTCTTTTAATTGCCCAATCTTATGATGCATGGCAATGAAAGTCTGCTGTGTTGCTTCTGAGGCTAAATCAGCATCGCCAAAATATTTGAAAGCATAATTATAAATACGCGGATACCACTCCCTTACCAATTCGCTCTGGGCGTAAGTGTCTCCTGTTTGAGCTTGTGATATTAAATCTTCGTTTTGCACCGCGTACATCTTGTTCAATTCAATTTATGACTTATTTGAATCTATGATGAAGGGTAAGAAGAAAAAGTTTTAACTCGGCTAAATTATTTTTAAAGTATACAGCATTTTCCATCCATTAGTTCAACCAATAAGGCAATCGGTTTAGAAAAACAGTTTGAATAAAATGATTGGTTAGTTATGATAGAAACCGTATCTTCAAATAAAGTAAGTAGCCGTAACTAATGCCATTGGACAAAAAATACCTCAAACTCCTTTCTGAAAAGTACCCAAATAAATTATCGGTTTCTACAAAAATAGTTTCATTAAGTTCAATCTTGAATTTAACCAAAGGGGCTGAGATATTCATTAGTGATGTTCATGGTGAACATGAAGCGTTCCAACATCTAATGCGCAATGGATCAGGCGTTATTAAACAGAAAATTGAGGAGCTTTTTACCTGTGAACTTTCAGCAAATGATTTGGCGCAATTGGCGACACTCATCTACTATCCTCAGGAAAAGCTAGAGTTAATCAAGGAAAATTCCGAAAATCTAAAAGCGTTTTATCTCAAAACAATTGTCAGATTAATCCAATTAACAAGAGATTTTGCTTCTATCTATGCAAGCAAAAAACTGAAGAGCTTATTACCAGAGGGCTTTAATGAAATTATTACTGAATTAGTGGCAGAACGAGATTTGGGTGATGAGAATGATTATTATGAGCATCTTATCAATAGTATTATCGAAATTGATCAAGCTGATGAATTAATTATCCAATTGTCATTTTTCATTCAAAAATTAGCCATACATAAAGTCCATATTATTGGTGATGTTTATGACAGAGGCCCAGGTGCAGAAATAATTATGGATGAGCTAATGAATCATTATTCGGTTGATTTTCAGTGGGGCAATCATGATATTGTGTGGATGGGTGCAGCATGTGGTTCAGAAGCCTGCATAGCCAATGTCCTTCGATTATCTTTAAGGTATGCCAATACCAACACTCTGGAGCGAGGCTATGGAATCAACCTATTGCCTTTGGCATCCTTTGCGCTAGAGTACTATAAAAATGATAAAGGTATTATTTTCAATCCAAAAGTAGCTCCTGATGAAATCCACAGCAGCTCAGAAGAATGGTTGAATCGGCTGATGCACAAGGCCATATCTATTATTCAATTCAAGTTGGAGCATCAGCTCGTAAAACGCAGACCTGAATTCGGTATGAATGACAGACTATTTATGTCTGAAATAGATTTAAGAAATGGGAAAGTAAAAATAGAAGGAAAATCTTATCCCTTAAAAGATCGGTATTTTCCAACTCTAGAAAATGGTAACCTTACCAAATTGCATCCTGAGGAAAGATTTTTAATGGATCAATTAGTAGAATCATTTCAAAAGAGCACTAAACTTCAAGCCCATGCTAAGTTTCTTTTTGAGAAAGGCAGCATGTATAAAGTTACCAATAAGAACTTATTGTATCATGGCTGTATTCCCTTGAATTCAAATGGTCTCTTAAAAGCAGTTCGAATCGACCACAGATCTTATAAGGGTAAAGCATTAATGGATTATTTTGATAAGCAAGTTCAATTAGCTTTTGCAGCCCGAAACGAATCCGAAGAAAAACTTAAAGGCGTAGATATTCTTTGGTACTTATGGGCTGGTCCAGACTCCCCAATTTTTGGGAAACATAAAATGGCAACATTTGAACGTTATTTCATAGAAGACAAAAGTATTCAGATCGAAAATAAGAACTACTATTACAACTACCGTGATAATGCGGAGACTTGTAAAATGATTTTGGAAGATTTTGGCCTCGGGTCTGAAGCTGTGATTCTAAATGGTCACGTTCCGGTTTCTGTAAAAGAAGGAGAAAGTCCTATAAAGGGAGCGGGAAGGCTAGTCGTTATTGACGGTGGATTTTCAAAGGCCTATCAAGATCAAACAGGAATAGCGGGATTTACTTTGATGCATAATTGCTACGGTAGACAGTTAATTGCACACGAAACTTTTGAAAGCCAGAAGATCGCAATAGCCGATGAAAAAGATATTGCTTATAGCGAAGTTTTTCTTGATCAATCAGAAAGCAAACAACGGATCAGAGACGTAGATGATGGGAAAAATATAAAAGAACGAATCGCTGATTTGAAGGAATTATTACTTGCATACAGGACTGGAGAACTAAAAGAGAAGACTATTTAAAGACTATCTTTTGGGATAAAATATACTCACAAACTACATATCATCAATATTTTATATGACCAATATTTAAAATTTCAATAAATAATTAGATAAATACATACGATCAAGGCCAAGTCGTTTCCGTTTGAAAGATTAAAACGATTGGAGATGGAAAATCAAATTTTAAAAAAAGAAGATTTGGCTAATGTTCATTTTACAGTTAATGAAGCATTCAGCGATGTCACCAAGAAAAAACATTTAATGTCAGATTTAATTAGGGCCCAGTCTTTAGGAAACCTTGAAAAAACTAAAGTTAAAATCACTTTTCATTTACAAGACGGAGGAAAAGGAGAAGTTGAAACCACTGTTTGGGGAGTTGGTGAACACCACCTTATGCTGAAGGGTGGTATTCACATCCCAATTAGAGCAATAGAAAGTGTTAATACGATTTAAAAATCTTCATTTAAACTCATTAACCTCATCGCTTAAATCGTACACTTTAGCCGTGGGTAATTTACTTTTAATAATGCTAAAACCAGCTGCTGAACGGTACCCACCCGCACAGTGCACAATAACGGGTTTCTGAGTATCAATTTCATTTACTCTTTCTCGTAATTCTGGTAGTGGGATATTAAGAGCTGAATCAAAAAACTTTCCATCAGCAACTTCCGATTTATTTCTGATATCAATTATGGTGTAAGCATCTGGGTTATTTTTGAAATCCTCAAGATTTACTGATGCATCTGTTACTATTTCCCCTTTTGGATTAATTACTCCTGCTACGAGATTAGACTCATACCCTATTTTAGCAGCTCTATAAATTGCAAACTCCAATTCATTTTCGTTTTCTGCTATTAAATAATACTCCTCCTCTGGACCAACAATCGAACCCAACCATGTTTCAAATTTATCAGCCTCCTGATTCTGAATATTAATGGCACCTTTTAAATGACCTTTCTTAAAAGCCTCTTTGGCTCTTGAATCTATAATAATTGATCCCTTTGGAATCTCTATTGCCTCTTTTCTACTGGCATTCTTAACGGACGTTTCAAGTTCCGCTGCTCCTTTTCGGTTGACTTCAACACTATTCGGAAAATATTTTGGAATAAAGGATTGTCCTTCTAAAAAAGCATCAACAAACTTATCTTTATCCTCTATCTGGAAAGCCCAATTATTAGCCTTTTCATTAGCTATAGTACTGCTCAACTCACTACTCATGTTTTTACCACAAAGTGATCCCGCACCATGAGCAGGATATACAATTGTTTCATCTGATAATTCTGAGAAGACATTATTTATTGTATCGTACATCATGCCCGCCAAATCTTTCCCGCTTACCTGAATATTCCCAGCTCCTTCTCTCAGGTCGGGACGGCCTACATCACCCACAAATAAGGAATCACCTGTGAACACAGCCTTTTGCTTTCCATTTTCATCTAGCAATAAATATGAATTATGATCAGGTGAATGTCCAGGTGTAAATAGTGCTTTAAATGTAACATTACCAATTTTCACATGATTTCCGTGACCCATATGTTTGAAGTCATAATTCACACCCACTTTTTCATTTATAAATATCTCTGCTCCGAACTTTTTCTGCAGCTCTAAATGGCTACTGATAAAATCAGCATGCGGATGGGTTTCAAACACCGCTACAATCTTTGCATCATGTTGATCGGCAAAATCTAAATAAGGCTTTATATCTCTCGATGGATCAATTAATGCCACCTTACCTTCACTTTCAATTGCAAATGAACCCTGAGCTAAAGCCTCGTCATAAAAATGTTTAATATTCATAATCACTCTTTTTCTTTAATATTTCGAACGGAAATAAGCTGACAGGGATAGTAACTTTGGTTACAAACAAAATAGCTTGCTTTTAAATTAACAAGTATCTATTTGAAAGGATTTCAGTTAGAGAAATATATTAATGTAAAATAAAAAGAATTCAAAATATAGCCTAGAATAAGCAACCTTAGCATGCTATGGATTTTTGTTCACCTACAAAAACAATTCTTTCACGATCATGAAAGATCCCATTATTAAGACAAACCATCCAAAACCTTTTTTCAGCTTCTGTCCATCAACTAGGTTAGATAAGTATGAACCAATATAAATACCCGAGCCAGCAATCGCAGTGAAAATCCCTAAAAATATCCAGTCAATATCACTGCCTGATTGAATATCTCCTATAAACCCAATTAGTGATTTTGCGGCTATAATTAAGAGGGAAGTACCAACAGCTTGCTTCATTGGCAATTTTGCTAACACAACTAAAGCAGGAATAATTAAGAAACCTCCTCCAGCTCCAACCAAGCCAGTTAAAGCCCCTACTACTAATCCTTCGATAATTATTAGTGGATAATTATATTTTTTTGGTGCATCTACATCCTTCAACTCTTTTTTTAATGCTTTTTTGTCTTTGATCATTGAGTAGGAAGCAGCGATCATCAACAAGGCAAAAAGTACCATTATCCCAATTGATTTGGTGAATTCAAAACCATTGATTGAAAAGAAGGTATCAGGCAATGCAGGTACCAATAACAAGCGAGTAAGATATACCGAAATAAAAGCGGGAATCGTGAAAACGATCCCTGTTTTGTAATCAACTAATCCTTTTCTAGCATAATTTACTCCACCTAAAAGTGAGCTAAAACCTACAATAAAAAGTGAATATGCCGTAGCCGTGACAGGATTAACTCCTAATAAATATACTAAGACTGGAACCGTCAGGATTGATCCTCCTCCACCAATCAGTCCTAAAGAAATGCCGATAATTGCTGCACTTAAAAATCCTATTATCTCTATCAATGTCATAATATAAATTAAATTTTTGACAAAAGTAGAGGCTGATGCATCCTAAAGGCGTAACAAATGTTACCGCAAAAATTGAAATGTCTGATAAAAGTTCTGTTTTTCGAAATTTTGTAATAAGGTGTTAGTAAACATACAATTTACATTTTTTTCAAATATTTTTTTAGCTTCAGTGAAAATACTTTCTCGCTAGAAAAACTCCATCTTTCAACAACCTTACCGTCTGGATCCACTAGAATATAGGTAGGAAAAGAATCGATCTTATATTGGTGAAGAAGCTTCTCTTTCCCTGTTTCTACTTCCCACAATACTGGCCACGTAATATCTAGTTTTCTTTCACTAGCCATTGCAAGCCATCTCTCAGTACGATTATCTTCATTTAGAGTCAAAAACTGAATGTTTTGATATTCATTCAGACTTTTTATCATATATGGAAAAGCAGTCCAGCAAGGTCTGCACCAAGTAGCTGCAACATCTATCAACAAATACTTCCCTCTGAAATCTGCAGAATTAAAAGCCTTACCGTCTTTATCAAAACCGACAAAATCTATAAACTGACTATTTTTCTCTAGCTTTTCTTTATCCATTACTTCAATATACGCATTGAATCTGGGCGTTAAATTCCGACTATCTGAAGCAATTAGTTCATGTATTTCTTGAAATTCCTTGGCACTAAAATCTAGAAATTTGTATTTACTTTCAATATAGTTTAAAGCAACAGTCGATTGACTATTTTCTTGAAACACTGACTTAAAATCACTGAATTTTGAGGCTTCGTCTAAACTTTTATATATTATATGACTAGTCGAGCCATCAACTAATAGTTCATCTTTCATTAAGCTCTGCTGGAAATTCAGTTTTACTTCCCCCTCTTCGTACCAAAACATATATGTTTTACCTTTGGGAGAGACTAAGAAACCATATTCAGGCCCTTCTACTGTAATTGATAATTCATGTGACTCTTTTTCAGGATCAAATCCATAATCTTGATCTTGAACATTTAAATAAAATCCCTGTGGGATTGCTTTATTGCTTGTCAGAATAATTGTTGAGGGTTTTTGCGCAAGAATAGTGGTAATGGCTATTACATTCACAATTAAGGTTAAAAATAGCTTCATAGTTTTTTTTATCGGAAAATATTAACGCAAATGGAAAAATACAAGAAACTAATCATTTAATTTTATTAGCAAACGGAATTAAAGCCATCACCATAGCATGCTCATAATATGTTTTTCTATCGATTTCTCCATTGGTCAATATTCCCACAGCCCCCTCTTTTTGTTTCGAATTTGATCGACCGAAATAGAGATCATCTGCATCTCCTAGTTCTACTCCTTCCCTGACCATTTTAGCTATGGGTTCGGGCAGATAAAATACAGCGGTTTGTGCTTGACTTGCAGCATTTTTTGAAAGGACAACAATCCAAGCAAAAGCTTGCATTCCGAATTCGTCATCATGAATACCACCTTCTATTCCTATCCAAAAATCTGCATTGGGTATTTCGCGCTGAGCATTCAAAGCTCTTTTTTCTGCTCCAGCAAGCGTTTCTTGCTGGGACATGGGCTGATCTCGCACTTCTGATGAAACAGAAACACCTTCGCATCTAATCTCCCGTTCCGGAAACATTTTTTTAAAAGCTGCTTTGGTTGCTTCTATTTTAACTGGATTTTTAGAGGCTACAATTGATTTAAATAACATTATTTATACTTTTAATACGTGATTTACATCTCTTTACATAAGAGTACAGTAGACAAATTTACGGCAATAAGGTGCAAAATCTTTATATTGAAAAAGCAAGTACTAACCCTAGGACTTAGTTCTTATGTCAATTCAATTATGATGGAAGATGTGAGAACAGATTTATTTGATATTCAATTGACTGTTGTCTGTTAAAAATCAGTCCAATAAAATTTGAATTCTATCATATGTTAGATTCAGAAAATCATGAAGCTCCTCTGGCACATTACTTTTTCTAGTATCAATTAACCAATTTGATTGAAATTCTTTAGTACTATATTCAATTATAAACCCTCCCCAATCGCTGCAATCTGGACAGCCGATATATTGATCTTCAATCTCCAAAAGCTCAGAAGGAATTTCATCAGTAATGTCTGAAACCAATGACAGTTTTTCATTGCCTATAAATTCAAACTCTCCCGAATACAAGCTATCCCTTGGGTATGTGTTATCAGATTTAAACAAACTGTCATTTTGGATTTTAAAAATTTCTATACAATCCTGTGGAAAACAATTTCCAAAAAACATTCCAAATATTATATATTCAGGATAAACGGGTTTCTCTTCTATCTCTGGTTTTATTTTCTCTCCTTCTATGCAGCTTGTGAAAACCAATGATAGCAAAAGTAAAAAGGCATATTGAAGTATCTTCATTAGCAAAAATTATGAGCATTTAAAACAAGGTTCAATATAATATATTTCAATAGTGCAAACCAAATTTGATTTTAATCGACTAGTAAGAAAAGTAGCTAACTGTTATGATAAAGTAAATTGATTAACAAAAAAAAGCCAGAATCAAAATGATCTGGCTTTTCAATCTGCAAATTCATACCATCACCTACTGATAGACTAAATCGAATCTATCCAACTTCATCACTTTATCCCATGCGGCTACAAAATCATTTACAAACATTTCCTTCGAATCAGCTTGTGCGTAAACTTCCGCTAAAGCTCTTAATTCAGAATGAGAACCAAAAACCAGGTCTGCTCTAGTAGCTGTATATTTTTGTTCGCCTGAATTTCTATCTTTTCCAATGAACTGCTCTTTAGTATCATCGGTAGCTTCCCACTCCGTACTCATATCTAATAGATTTACGAAAAAATCGTTGGTCAATTGCTCATTTTTATCAGAAAAAACTCCATGTTTTGAGCTATTGTAATTCGCTCCTAAAGCTCTCATACCACCAAGTAAAACTGTCATTTCTGGTGGAGTTAAAGTCAATAATTGAGCCTTATCGATTAGCAATTCTTCGGTGGAAACAGAATATCGTGTTTTTAAATAATTTCTAAAACCATCTGCCATTGGCTCCAGCAAGTTCATGGACTCTATATCCACCTGCTCTTGTTTAGCATCCATCCGACCGGGTGTAAATGGTACATTAACAACATAGCCAGCATTTTGTGCTGCTTCTTCAATACCTGCTGCACCAGCCAATACAATCAAATCAGCCAACGAAACCTTCTTGGCTCCTGACTTTTTATGGAACTCCTCTTGAATCCCTTTTAAAGTGCTCAAGACCTTTTGCAATTGCTCCGGGTTGTTCACTTCCCAATCTTTCATTGGTGCCAATTGAATATGCGCTCCATTTGCACCACCTCTCCTATCAGAATTCCTGTAGGTTGAAGCGGATGCCCAAGCTGTTGACACCATTTCACTGATAGTTAAATTAGAATTTAAAATTTGGGTCTTTAACTTAGCAATATCTTGATCATTGATTACTGGATGATCCACCTCAGGAATTGGATCTTGCCAAATAAAATTTTCCTGAGGGTATTCGGGACCTAAATATGTAGTATTTGGACCCATATCTCTGTGTGTTAATTTGAACCAAGCCCTTGCAAATGCATCATTGAAAAGTGCGGGGTTTTCCAAAAACTTTCGAGATATTTTTGCATAGGCAGGATCTTCTCTCAAAGATAAGTCAGTGGTAAACATAGTCGGTTTCAGCTTTTTCGTTGAGTCGAAAGCATCTGGAACCATCACTTTCGGATCTTTTGCTACCCACTGATGTGCCCCCGCTGGACTTTTAGTTAATTCCCATTCATTTTCAAATAGACTCATCAAATACCCATGACTCCATTTTGCTGGAGTATTAGTCCATGTCACCTCTAAACCAGAAGTTATTGCATCAGTTCCTTTTCCTGATTTGTAAGTGCTTTTCCAACCAAAACCCTGCTCTTCCATATCTGCGGCAGCTGGAGCAGCACCTACATTATCCGCTGGTCCGGCACCATGAGCTTTTCCTAGCGTATGTCCGCCCGCTATAAGAGCAACGGTTTCTTCATCATTCATTCCCATTCTGCCAAAAGTTTCACGGATGTCATGCGCTGCTGCTATTGGATCAGGATTCCCATTAGGACCCTCAGGGTTTACATATATCAATCCCATTTGAACTGCTGCCAAGGGATCTTCTAGTTCTCTGTCTCCAGAATAACGGTCTTCATCACTTAACCATTTCTGCTCAGAACCCCAATAAACATCTAACTCCGGTTCATAAACATCTTCTCGACCACCAGCAAACCCAATGGTTTTGAAACCCATATCTTCTAAGGCCACATTTCCTGTTAAAATCATCAAATCAGCCCAAGAGATTTTATTACCGTACTTTTGTTTTACAGGCCACATTAATCTTCTTGCTTTATCAAGATTTCCATTATCTGGCCAGCTATTTAAAGGTGCAAATCTCTGTTGACCTGATCTTGAACCTCCTCGACCATCGCCAGTTCTATAAGTACCAGCACTGTGCCAAGCCATGCGAATCATAAATGGCCCATAATGTCCATAATCTGCAGGCCACCAGTCTTTTGAGTCTTTTAGGGTTTTGGCGATATCTTCTTTTAGAGCATAGTAATCAAGACTAGCGAATGCTTCTTTATAGTCAAAATCCTCATTCATAGGAGTCGACATATTAGAATTCTGTCTTAATATACTTAAATCTAATCTGTTGGGCCACCAATCATTTAATTGACTGGCTTTCATTGCCGTTTCGCTCTTTTTCGTTGCACCGGAATATCCGTCTGCCTCAGCAGTAGTGTCTTCACCATTCTGACATGCTGTAAACATGAATCCTATGATGAATAATGGGAGTATTGGAATTAGTTTTTTCATATATAAGTGATTAAAAAATTAAACTTAAAGCAATATTAAACTAATAATTTGATGTGCATACAATAAATTACAATGATTATATAAATATCAATATAGATAAAATCAATTGTTACTAATAAATTAGTCTTAAATAATGGACTGTTGTACTATGTAATTAGAAATACTGAAAATGAGAGCTCTCAAATGAAGATTATTAAAACAGATAATAAGTTTGAACCCGTCATTTCAACACTATAAAGAACTTCTTAATTAAAACGCATTTTTAATCTCTTTGGTGCTTGTTAAAGGCCATGATTAATAACTATTCTCATCAATTTTTACCTTACCCCTAAAGGTCCAGAAAACAAAGCCCGTATAAATACCGACAAGAGGTACCGCTATAAATGCTATATTCAACATATAGCCCAATGACTTTTCCGAAGCTGAAGCATTATAGAGTGTTAAACTGTAACTAGGGTCTATGGTCGAATGCAACATATTAGGGAATAATCCCACAGCTCCTATTACTAAAAGCGCAGATATAACTCCTGTTGATGAGATAAATGCGAGGCCATAGTTCTGCTTACTTACTTGCCTTGGAATATTTGCCATCAAAAGCACCAAAACTACTGGGAGAAAAAACAACCATTCCTGTGCTTTGATATGCTCTGTAAGGTGAGGGACATATAACAAAGTATAGAAACTTAATAAAAGTGCTGATAGAATAAAAAAGACTGTGCTATTCTTGATGATTGTGGTTAACTGCTGATACAGTAGTCCTTCAGTCTTCATTCCCAAATACAAAGCCCCATGCAACATAAAAAGCGCCAAGGCTGTAACTCCGGTCAACAAGGAAAATGGGTTTATAAAATTGAAATCTGTACTATGAGTAAATTCACCGGTTGCATCAATGGGTAAACCTTGTAGCACATTTCCTAAGACCATTCCTAAAGCAACAGCCATTATAATACTGGAAACAGAGAAGGCTATATCCCAAGTTTGACGCCACCAGTTCATTTCTTCTTTACCCCTAAATTCTATTGAAATGGCTCGAAAAATAATCATCACCAAAAACAATATTAAAGGAATGTACAAACCAGAAAAAAGTGTTGCATAAACCGGAGGAAAAGCAGCAAAAAGGACCCCTCCTGTTATGACAAGCCAGACCTCATTTCCATCCCATACAGGACCAATAGCATTCAGTGCAATTTTCCGGTTTTCTTTTTTTCCAAGGAAAAGATGAATAGCTCCTACTCCCATATCAAAACCATCTAAAATAGCATAGCCAGTCACAACTGCTCCTAGAAGTAAAAACCACCAAATATTGTATTCTATACCTATAAAAGTTTCCATGATATATAGTTCGTTTTATATGGTTATGTTAACCTTCATTTAAAAATCCTAAGTAAAATCAGGCACAGAAGAAGACTGCTGTGGTCTCTGATCTTCCATTTTTTCATCATAGGGTCCATGTTGAATCTTCTTATTTAATAAATAGATAAACAATAGAAACAGCAACAGATAGACAAAGAAAAATAATATCAGTGAGAACCAAATTTGATTAGCTGTTACTGCCTGAGAGAGCGCATCGGATGTTTTTAGTAGTCCATAAACTACCCAAGGCTGACGCCCCATCTCTGCTGCAAACCAGCCTACCTGGTTGGCAATCTGAGGTAAGAATACTGCCCAAACAAATACCCACATCAACCATCGATACTCAAAAAGTTTTCCTCTCCACCAGAGAAATCCTGCAAATAGACTTAAGCCTATCAAGATCATCCCAATTGCAACCATGATATGGTAAAACTGAAATACAGCATTCACTTGAGTGGGAATTTCATCTTCTGGAAAAGCATCCAATCCCTTCACGGGTGTGGTTAAGTCTTGATGAATTAGAAAGGTTAAGCCTTTCGGGATTTTTAAGCCTACCACTTCTTTACTTTTGTGATCTACCCAACCAAAAAGATACAGATCAGCTACTTCATTTTCAGGATAATGTCCTTCGAAAGCCGCTAATTTTGCCGGTTGATTAACTGCCACCCCATCTGCTGACTGATGGCCAGTCAATAATTGCCCAATTGAAGAAACCATTGCTAAGACTAAGGCAATTTTGAAGGCTGGTTTCGCAATTTCTAAAAATTTCCCTTTCAGAATGTAATAAGCATTTACAGAAAGTACCAAAAATGCACCCGCTAAAAAGGCTCCAATAATAACATGAGAAAGCCTGTCAACCGAAGAAGGGTTAAACACCATTGCCCAGAAATCTGTGATCTCTGCTTTTTGGTTTAGACCCTCTCCTACAATCTTATACCCTGCAGGCGTTTGCTGCCAGCTGTTGGCTACAACTATCCATACTGCAGAGAACATAGATCCTAAAGCAACTCCTATAGTCGAAATAAAGTGAACAACTGGTTTTACTCTATTCCAACCAAACAGAAGAACTCCAAGAAATCCTGATTCTAATGCAAATGCAAATAAGCCTTCAGCAGCTAAAGCAGAACCAAAAATATCACCAACATAGCGGGAGTAAGTAGCCCAATTTGTACCAAATTCAAATTCCATTACGATCCCTGTAGCTACTCCAATTCCAAAAATAAGTGCAAATATCTTGACCCAGAAACGAGTCATTTTATGATAAATCTCATTTTTCGTTCTCAGATACATCCCTTCCATAATAACCA
The DNA here is from genome assembly GCF_030534335.1 of Marivirga harenae. Lineage (GTDB taxonomy): Bacteria > Bacteroidota > Bacteroidia > Cytophagales > Cyclobacteriaceae > Marivirga > Marivirga harenae. Next base: position 4,228,378 of record NZ_CP130565.1, read on the forward strand.
AAATCACCCCTAAACCTATACTTAAAGGCGGGTAGATATAATGGAAGGCAATTGTAAAAGCAAACTGGACGCGAGCTAGAATTTCGGTTTCCATAATTGATAGTATTAATTTATTACTTTTCGGCTATAAGTCTGATAACATCAGCTTTTCCCTGGTGAAAATTACCTTCTGACAAATTTATCTCTAAAACCTCTAGTTTTTCAATGTTCAAATCTTCGAAGTCTTTAGAAAGCATCTCTTCAGTATAAAGCATGTCAATATTTTTAGGTCCACCTGATGCATTTTCCATTTGCTTGGGATTAAAGGCTTCCAATATCAACTTCCCTCCTGGCTTCAACCATTTAACCGCTTTCTGATGAGCAATTTTTCTTAATTCGGCTGGGAAATGTGCATAAATCAAAGCTACCACATCAGCAGAATCTTCTTTAAAATCTTTTTCTCGCATGTCCGCTACCTCAAAAACAGGATACACCATTTCTTGTTTAGCAAGAGCTCTTGCTTTCTCTTTTGCTGAAGGACTAAAATCAAAAGCGTTGACTTCCCAGCCTTTTTTAGCTGCGTAAACTGCATTTCTTCCTTCCCCATCGCAGGGCAAAATGATTTTACCTATTGGTAAAACCGCTAAAACATCACGAAAAAATTCATTGGGCTCAGTGCCATAGATGAATTCCTCTTTCGCATATCGTTCATTCCAAAATTCTTTCATTCTTTAAATCTGAATTAAAAAAAGCCGGCTTTAACCGGCTTTATCATCTTTCTATTTATTTTGAACATCGCAACTTCCACTGGCACAACTTCCGCCTCCACAGCCTTGATTAAGCAAAGCTAAAAAAGTGAACAATACACCTACTGAGCCTGCGAATATTTCTGACTCCGTGATGCCCACAAAAACTAAATAGAGACCTATTGCTAAACGAAGCCAGCGCATAAAACCCCATGGAGTACGAATTATAGCTTTAATCATTCTATTTTTCGATTGAGGGAGGTCCAAGCACCACCGTTGTAGACTTTTTCGTACCCTTTTGATTTCAAAATATTCTTGGCAGTTCCACTTCGCATACCTGAAGCACAACAGGTGATAATTGTCTTATCTTTATTTTTCAATTTCGATAAATTTGAGCCAATACTATCAACCGGAATATTCATTGCATTTTTAATATGCCCTTGTTGAAATTCACCTTTGGTTCTCACATCTACTATGATCGCACCTTCGTCTACCAATGCTTTCATGTCAACTGCAGGCCCTAATCCGAATAATCTTCTTAAGAAACTCATAGGCTCATCGCATAATTTTCTGCTGCAAACCAAGACCCACCATTGTGACATTCAATTCCTTTTGATTGCAACATTTGTTGTGCCATTCCGCTTCTGTTTCCTGAAGCACAACACAGAATAATTTCACCCTCCATTTTTTCAATCTCTTGAACTCTGGATTCGACCTCATTTAAAGGGATATTCATTGCTCCCTCTGCATGTCCCATTGCGAACTCTCCCTCTGACCTCACGTCAATAATCGTTTTATTTGAATTACTCATTTCCTTCCTTACGTTTTGAATTAAAGTGCTAATTAACAGACTTTCTGAGTATAGAATAGTAACAGAAGTTACATTAACCCTTGACGTAAAACACAAAATAAATTTACCACCATAAAGTAAGTAGTTGCAGAGTTGAAGGCTGTTGGCTTGAAACCTGTTTTCATAATTCTTTTCCTATTTAAGTTTCGTTCTTTTTATAGTTTTTAACAAGGTCTGCTGTTTTACCGGTCTTCTCTTCTTTAGATGATGCCATATTGTATTTTATTTCTATGTTTCAAAATCACCCATTAGTTAAACTGTTCTTGTGTGCATATTTTTGCGTAAAATTAAAAAATAAATTGCAATGTGTATTTCACATTAATGTTAGCTGTAAGTTGGGCTGTGAGAATTTCACTCTGTATGCTTTGGGAACAATAATTCTGTACGTTTTTCCATTTCTGATGCAATCGTACGTCCATCTTCGTCCAGTTCTTTTAGCTTTCTAATAATATTATGGTAGCTATCAACATCGTTGTCTTGGCTTAATTTAAACACCGCATCAATTTCTTCCACTTCAATTTCAAAACCTGCTATTAATTGGAGGGTCCTACGTTTGAAATCTTCTGGTAAATTGTCATAAACTGTGGCCGAACGCTGGTTTTGACCTTCAAAATGCAGAGAGGTCATCTGAAGAATCTCTGCGAGTTCGTCCTCATTCACGAATCTTAAGACTCCCTTTACATGCACACTCATATAATTCCATGTTGATGCCGTGTTGGGATTCTGGTACCAAGTCGCGCTAACATAAGTGTGCCGGCCTGTAAAAACAGCAAGGACATTTTCATTATGTAAAAATGCCTTATGGTGATCAGTACCTTTCATTAAATGTCCTCTTAGTACTTCCTTTCCATTGCTATTTTCAAGAAATAGTGGCAGTTGAGTTGCAGTAGGTCGGCCATCTAAATCACAACCCGACAAAAATGCAAAAGGGTACGCACTAATAAAATCTTTAATTACTTTCTTGTCTTTTTCTCGATAGCGTGGAAGATTATACATTTTTTCTTTTCTGGTTACCTTTTTAGTTCATATACAAAGCATGGCACCTCATCAAATTCCCTTTCCTCAATGAATTCGAAACCAAGCTTTAGATAAAATTTATGTGCTCTGACATTAGATTTTAATGGATCGATAAGAATACCGGTAACAGTAGGGTCAGCAAAACATCTCTCAATGGCAAGCTTCATCATTTTTGTTCCGTAACCTTTGCCTAAGTCATTTTCCTCTCCAATCCAGATATCAATTGCTCTTTTATTCCTTGCTACTTTCCCCCAATAGCGAGTTTCTTCTAGGAACGGATCAATAATCTGAACAAAACCGATGGGCTGATGATCTTTCTCAGCTACCAGTTGTTCTCTCCAAACAGGATTGCGATTTAATTCAATTTCCCAATTCCAATCATCTTCAGGATCAGAATCAACAACATGTTGCTTTGTATCCCAATACTTGAGTAATTTTAGATCCTGTATGCTAGCTAATCTTAATTTCATTTTAAAATAGATAGTTCCTCTCAAAAAATAAGATTACACCATTTAGAACTCTCCAATTATTAATACTTCTGGATGTCAGTTGAATCCTGTGTTGGCACCTTCGCAAGACAATGTAACTAAATGTTCTTTAATATTACTCATCCACATATTCTAAAATATCTCCAGGTTGGCAATCCAACACACGGCAAATGGTAGCCAAAGTGCTAAATCTAATAGCCTTAGCTTTGCCTGTTTTTAGAATTGATAGATTTGATAATGTCAAACCCACTTTTTCCGAAAGTTCATTAAGAGACATTTTTCTTTTGGCCATTTCAACATCTAAATTTATTATTATTGCCATATATTAAACCGTCAACTCATTTTCGTTTTGGATTTCTACTCCTTTCTTGAAAATTGTAGCAATAATATAAATTACAGCACCCATTAAAATAAAGGCTTGACTATCAGCCCAAAAATCATTTAAATTATCGCTTGCCAATCCATGATGCATTAGATTTCTAGCAAGTTGCCTTCCAATGTGACTAATGAACCCAATCGAGAGCGTGTAATAACTAATTTTTAAAATTTGCCTGGAAACAAAAGAATTAAATGGCTTCGACAAATCCATTTTATGCATAAGCCTGATAACAACGTAAAAAAGGTGTGCTTTTAAAATGGCAATGACTAGAATGAAGCTATAGAGACCGAAAAAATTCCATTGACTACGCTCATACATTTCAACTATGTTGAGCTTTTGATACAGATTTTCAACCATTTCAGGCTTATATAAGCTAAATACAAAATTCACTAATAATCCGCCCGCTTCAATGCAAAGGCCTATAAAAATGATATAAGCCACTACATGAAGGGCTTTGAATACGAAGTTATTTGAAATTGACATCATAATTATGAGTTAAACAGATGGATAAAGATATTAATAATTTATTGTTACACAACAATTATATATTGCTTTTCAAATTATTTTTATTAATTAATATGTATTTATCACTGATTCACTACTTTTCCCCGTAGACAGCTGAATATTTTACTGCCTGTGGAATTTTATCTTCTCTTCCATTTATCCAAACTGATTTTTACTGTATATTTGCAAAATACAAAAAAGCACTTTTAGATGATTCAAAGAATTCAAACTATATTTTTATTGATTGTAGGCTTGGCTATGTTGATGTTTTTATTTGCTCCAATTTGGCAAAAAGTAGATTCCAGCTCTGGCGCTTCTTACACCTTGACCGCTTTTTATCTCGAAATGGTTAGTGCTCCTGAAGACGGAGTTAAAAATGAATTTATGCCTTATGTGGTGCCAGGTATTTTGGGTCTCCTCGCTGTTTGTATTGCCTTCATTGCTATTGGAGTGTATAAAAAGCGCATGAGGCAAATCATGCTTTCTTCCTTAAATTCTATTCTAATTGGTACTGCATTAGGGCTTTCTGCTTACTGGGCAACTCAAGCTGAAGGGGAATTTCTACCAGGTATACAAGGAAATTATAGTTATGGTCTATTCTTACCAGCTATCGCCTTGGTTTTTAATTCGCTTGCAGTTCGTTTTATTAGAAAGGATGAAAGACTGGTACGATCAATGGACAGATTGAGATAGATTCAATAGTGTTGATAATTTAGGCCTCTGTATATTGGTTTATTTCAATACAGATTCGACCTTATTTTACACAACTATTAGTATTCTGTTTCTTGCACGCATTTATCAAGTCACAGATAACTTTAGCTGACAATAGCAATAAAACATATTTCATACCTTTGCCTTCTATATCTATTAGATTTATGATGAAAATCAACAATCCAATATTACTAAGCATTTCCATTTTCCTTATATCTGCCATTTGGTCAAATGTTGTGGGGCAAAACATCCAAGCCTACGACAGCACTTACAAGATTGACGGTAAAATCTATTTGGCAAGCTACGAATATTACGTAAATGATGGAGACACCATTTATGATGGAAAATTCGAACTTTCTCAACAATTTGAAAATCAGGAAGATATTTATGAATACTTAGCTGTTGCGGGTAGTTTCATTGAAAACCGAGCGGACGAAGACTGGAAATTAACTAAAGGCTCCTTTGAGACTACGGGCGATGGTTATTATAAAGACTACACCTACTCCTATGATGTCAATGGTCATGAATTTATGGCTATCGGCAAGTTTCTAGCTGGGAAGAAAACAGGTGTCTGGAAGCTTTATGATTGGGAAATCCGAGATTCTAAAATTATGGATACCACCTTAATTGCTAATATCAATTTTGAAGAGGATAAAGCAAAAGGGTTTTTCAGTTTACGTATTCAAAACGATATTTTAGAGGGGCAACTTGGAGAGAAAGAATTAACGCAGGATGTTTGGGCATTCTATAGAGTAATTGAAGGAGATAGGATTTTATTAAAAGAATGGGTGTTTGAAGGAAATACTTTATCGTTTATGCGACTATACCGTAGCGATTCAGTTCAGGAAATTAATATTGAATTCCCCTACAGCGCAGAACTATCTGAAGAAATTATCCCCTTAGATGATGAGTTTTTAGAGATTATCGAACTCAAAGCCAAAATTTTTAATGAGGAATTACTGGCAAAATATCAAAATGAAGATAAAATTAGTGAGCTGTATTTTACATTAACTGATAACTTTGATTTAGTCGATAAAACCTTCTCGCCTATAACCAAAACAGGAATCCACCCTAATATCATGACCAAATTAATGTCTTCTCCTTTAAATGAGAATGAGCAACAAAATTTGGAAAATATTCGAAAGAATAACGTGAACAATCAAACTAAAATAAATAAAATTTTAAGTAATCCACAGCTTAATATCTCAAGTATTTCATCAATTAAGCTTGCTCAGTTAAAAAATGTTCTCCAGAAAATTAACCAACATTTTATTTTACCCACTTCCGACATTATTACTTTATATGAAAATCAAAAACTAAGATTCTTCAATAGAGATCAACTAATAAACCACAAAATAAAACTAAATAGCAACTCTTCAATTAATAGTGTTTTCAAAAAAGATACGCTCTCTAACGATTATAAATTTATAAATGATTTAAGCTTTTTATCGAATGAAAAGAGAAGTAACTTATCTAAATTATCAAGTTTAGCAACGGTCTTAGAGAAGGAAATTGAGTATCTGGAAGAGAATATTCAAGAGTATCTAAGTGAAGTGCAGCAGGAAGAAAAATTAGTAGAATTAGAGGAAGCACTTTTGTCTAAATATGAGGAGACTAAATATTTAGCTGATTCACTAATAACAGGTGAGCATGATAATTTTGCTGGAATAGATGTGGCAGATGCCATTATTGATTTTGTTGATGCAGAACTTGCTGTTTATTCCAACTTGCCAACACCAGAAGATAAAATCAAAGCTATAGAAGTATTGATCAATTGTTTTATCCAGACAGAAGACTTGATTTATACCATCCACAATGCTCCGGAAAGCATTTATAAGATTAATGATGCTTATACCAAAGAAGTCTTTAATCCTTATACTTTCACAAACATGGAGGAAAAAGCAAAGCCTCCAATTTATAAAGCATTTAATAGGATGTTACTGCCAGGAATTTTTCAAAACATGGAAAAACTAAATTGCAATAACATGAGCGCTTTTCAAGCAAATTTCAAGATACTGTATGAAGCAATGATTAAAGTATTAAATGAGGACAACACCAATAGGATGGAAAGGAAAGTGAAGCGTGCAAAAACTGCCGAAAAAGCAGCAGAAATCTTAAATATGGAATTAAGCTTTTAATGGCATGAGAAAATTATTTTTAATCATATTTCTAAGTTCTTGCTTTCATATTAATGCCCAAGAACTAGAGCCTGAATTTGAAGCCATGGGAACAAATCTATGGCTTAGTTCCTACAACAAATTTAGGATCGGTGATAAATTGTATTGGGCAGGTGAAATGCATTACAGAAGAATAGGCAGTTCGACCACTCCCTATGTGGATAGAATGGCTCAAATTTATAATAGACACGGACTCAACTACGTAGTATCTCCCAATTTCAATTTTACTGTGGGGGGAGTATTTCGATTAAATTTTACACCGCAACCAAGCAATCCTGAGTATGATCCATTGTACGTAGAGCCGCGGATTTGGCACCAGTATTTGTTTGTTTTGCCCTTTCCTAGGTTTATGTTATATAATAGAATTAGAATTGAGCATAGATGGAAAAGAGGAAGCAGAACAACGCAAGATGAATTCAAATTCGGAAATCGCTGGCGTTATAATTTTTACATGAAAATACCAATAAATAATGACCAACTAAAACCTGGTACTTTTTACGTCTCTCCTAGCATGGAACTTATTATGCAAAGCGGTAAAAATGTAGTGGGGAGTTTCGTGGAAGATTTAAGACTCTACGGAAATGTTGGTTATATTGCAAGCCCTCGAGTATCTAGTTCTTTAGGATTAATGTACACTACTGGTCAAAACTTGAATGATCCTACGCTTTATAGAAGAAGACTAATTGTTAGATTAAGCACCTATATTTCTTTAGATTTCAGAAAAGAAGAACAACAAATTCCGACTATAAAACTTTCAGATTAATCGATCATGGAAAAAGTGAAAAAAATAGCGCTAATCGCATTACCCATAATCATTATCGGGTGTTTAGTGGCAATCTTCTTTATCAGCAAAAGAAAAAATCATTTTCAGAGGCAAACACAAGCGAAGGAAGAACAGCTAGAAAACCTGCAAAAACAAAATGAGTTGTACAGGCAGAAATCCATGGCTGACGAGCTTTTCATCGCAGGTGAATATCAGGAAGCACTGCAAATCTACTTGCAGATAGAAGACTCAATTCAGGATAATAGCTTTATGAAGAGTCGTAAAGCAACTATTGCCAAATTCAATTCTTTGCGTTCTGAATTGGACAGTACTCAAAATATGAGTAGCTCTCAATTAGTTAGTATGGAACGTGAAATGGATAAGAGAGTAAGCGAAGTAGAAAAAGAATATGAAGAAAAGATAGCTAACCTAAAAAGTAAATATAATCAGGAAGTAAAGTCTTTAAATGTCACAATTGACCAAAAAGAAAGACAAATTCAAAATAAGGCAGAACTGGGTCGTTTAACCTTCTATAATGCAAATGGGACCAAAATAGCCTACTTTGGCGAAATGAAATTTGGAAAGGCAAATGGTGAAGGAGTAGGTCACTATAGTTCTAATAGCGTATATGATGGTGATTGGAAAAATAACATGAAACATGGTAAAGGGACGTATAAATGGGTAGATGGCCACAAATATGTAGGTGAGTATCTGAATGACAAAAGAGAAGGAGAAGGCACCTACTTCTGGAATACAGGTGAAAAATACCAAGGTGATTGGAAAAATGACAAAAGATATGGTCAAGGAACACTTTATGACAAAGACGGTAACGTAAAGCTAGAGGGTGAATGGAAAAACGATCAGTTCGTGCAGTAAAGCAGAATAAATATCAATTCGTAGTTATTAATTAATCATCTGCTGTGATCATATTCAATACTTTATCCATTTTCAATTTGGCATATAGTTGAAGTACCATGGAATAAGGAAGATCTCCACTTTCCGAAAATATGTTATTATAAGATTGTAGGGGAACAAAACTATAATTAAATCTTCCTCCCAGTGTGAAATCATCATTTAAATCATATTCCAATCCAAATAAAGTGGCATAATCCATAGCACTAACTTCCCCATATAAGCTCATATTTCGGTCTAGTCCATCTTCAAAGTATTTATAATTACCTCCTACAAAAACTGATGGTTGAATACCTAAATTAATGGTGAACTTTTCACCTACAATAATTCCAAACATCAAAGCAAAATCGAAGTAATACAAATTGATATTATTATGATTTTGCTTATCCCAATTCCAAGAGCCTTTTTGAGTAAACAATGCTTCCATTTGCACAAAAAGTCTTTCAGTAGCACCAAATTTTTTAAAGGCACCGACTTGCAAACCAGGTCTTAAACTTGTATTTCCTTGTCCGTTTATTGTAGAAATCACCACCCCCCCTTTAAGCCCATAGTCTTGAGCAAATATTTCACATGGGCTAAAAATAAGCCAAAAGGAAAGCAATGAAACAAATGTTAAAACTCCTTTCATCATCATAAAAAAATCTAATAGGTATATTCAAGTCTGAACTCAATGTAGGTGCAAATCTATCAATTATTATTGAGCAAATCTTTCTTCCATTTCCAATAATTGTGCGAAAACTGAAAATTATAGCAGTATAAATCTGTTAATTTTTCAGCACATCTTTCACAATACCCCTTTTCTCTGCCAAGCTGACAGCAAATTAATAAGAATATTTAAATGGAATAAGAATTGACACGTTGGAAGTAGTTAAATCAAAACAGTAAACAAAATGCAAGAAAAAGGTAGTATTTCGATCCATTCGGAAAATATTTTTCCAATAATTAAGAAGTTTTTGTACTCGGACCATGAAGTATTTCTTCGCGAATTGGTATCCAATGCAGTAGACGCCACCCAAAAAATCAAGAGCCTCGGTACACTTGGTGAGTATGATGGTGATTTAGGAGACTTAAGCATCGAAATAAAAATAGATAAAAAGAAAAAAACTTTACATGTCATCGATAAGGGTATCGGAATGACAGGTGAAGAAATCAAAAAATATATTAACCAAATTGCCTTTTCCGGTGCTACTGAATTCGTTGAGAAATACAAAGAAAAAGGCGAAGGATCAGGCATCATCGGCCACTTTGGTTTAGGATTTTATTCAGCTTTCATGGTAGCTGATAAGGTAGAGATTAATTCTCTTTCCAGAGAAAAAGATGCTACTCCTGCAAATTGGGTTTGTGATGGAAGTACTGAATTTGAGCTTAATGCAGGCAAAAAGAAAGAAAGAGGTACTGAGATCATCTTGCATATCAACAAAGATTCAGAGGAATTTCTAGAAGAACATAGAGTCAATGAAATATTGACCAAGTACTGTAAGTTCCTACCTGTACCTATCATTTTTGGTGAAACTGAAGAAACCATTAAAGAAGGTGAAGGAGATGATGCCAAAGAGAAAAAAGTTAATGTCCCAAAGGTAATCAACAATACAACTCCACTCTGGACAAAAGCTCCTAATGACTTGACGGACCAAGAATATAAGGATTTCTACAAAGAGCTTTATCCATTCAGTGAAGATCCATTATTCTGGATTCACCTAAATGTGGATTATCCTTTTAATTTGACAGGGATTCTGTACTTCCCAAAAATCAAAAATGATTTTGACATTCAGAAGAACAAGATTCAGCTGTACTCTCGTCAGGTATTTATCACTGATGAGGTTAAAGATGTTGTGCCAGAATTCCTGATGTTAATGCATGGAGTAATCGACTCTCCAGATATTCCATTGAACGTTTCAAGAAGTTATTTGCAAGCTGACAGTAATGTGAAGAAAATTAACAATCACATCACCAAGAAAGTAGCAGATAAACTGGCGGAATTATATAAAAATGATAGAAAATCATTTGAAGAGAAATGGGAAAGCATAGGCCTTTTCGTGAAGTACGGAATGATGAGTGATGATAAATTCTACGACAAGGCTAAGAAATTCTGTTTACTCCAAAGCATAGAGCAGAACAAATATTTCACTTTAGATGAGTATAAAGAAAGCGTTGCTGGAAATCAGACAGATAAAGATGGGAATGTAACCATTCTATATGCCACCAATCCAGATAAGCAAGATGCTTACATCACATCCGCACAGAAAAAAGGCTATGATGTGGTGTTACTGGACAGCCCTATAGACAGTCATTTTATCAATCAGCTTGAGCAAAAATTGGAAAAAACCAACATGAAGCGAGTGGATGCCGATATAGTCGATAAATTGATTGATAAAGACGAAAAAGCAGAAAGTGTACTTTCAGATGATGAAAAGGAAAAGCTGAAAAAAGTATTTGAAGAAGCTATTAACAATTCGTCTATGACAGTTGCGGTGGAAGCCTTATCTCCTGACGAATTGCCTGTTTCTCTAACTATGCCCGAATTTATGCGCAGAATGAAAGATATGCAGCAAACAGGCGGGGGAATGCCGTTCATGGGCGGAATGCCGGATCAGTACAATCTGACGATCAATGCTAATCATAAAATGGCTTCAAAAATCTTGAAAGCAGAAAGCGAAGATGCTCAAAAGAATATTGCTAAGCAAAATTATGACTTAGCGCTACTTTCACAAAACATGCTGAACGGCAAAGATTTAACCAACTTCATCAGCAGAAGTGTGGAAATGATGGAAAAGTAATTACAAATTAGGAATTGATTAATTACGATGTGGAAAGCAAAATTTGTAATTCGTAATTGAAAAATAATTAATTATTAGAGACAGCCCGAAATTTTCAATAACTTCGGGCTGTTTTCGTTTAGCACCATATGAAGAGATTCTTACTCATATTAATTATATTCATCAGTTTGCCGTTGGCATTACTTGCGCAAGAAGAAGAAATTCCTCAAGATACAGTACCTACGCCATCTGACACCATTAAAAAAACCTTTCAATTTTTGGATGGTGCACCTGTTACTATCGATTTGAACACAGAAGAAGAGGAAGAAGATGACGATAAGGAAAAAAAGAAGGAAAAGAAAAAACGAAATTTCTATTACGACAAAAAAGTCAGAAAAAACTACACATTATCAGGCTATGGAAACAATGTAACTCGAGAGCTATTCAATTACCTTAAAAAAGAATATGTTGAGCCAGATCCTTATGTAAGAGATTTTTATTGGTATGATTTTCAACGAAAGGAAATAAGAAGCACTAAAAATGCAGATCCGAAATTTGCTGGGATTTTGCACGGTCCATATGAAAAGATGAAGGACGAGCAAGTAATTGAAAAAGGCATGTTTTGGAACGGACTCAAACATGGCCGATGGATGCGATACGATAATAACGGAATCCTTTTAGATAAACTCACCTACTTTAAAGGATGGCCAATAGATTCAAAAATCACCTATTATAATGAAGAGAAAAGAGAACATGTAAAAGAAGTAATCCCGATTGAGCATGGAGAGAAAGAAGGCACATATCTCTATTTTCATAAAAACGGGCAAATAGCAGTTCAAGGGGAATATCGATTTGACCAAAAAGTAGGACTTTGGGCTGAATACTATGACCAAAGGCGAAGGAGAAAAAAGACTATTCAATATGGAAGAGATCCGTTTGACAAAAATTTTGAGCCTTATATTAATCAAGAATGGAACGCAAAGGGTGAATTAGTATATGATCGAGAGCAGTGGAATCGTAAGTTTGCATCCAAATGATCAAAAATTTGCTTTTAATAGGCTTGGGTGGTGGAATTGGAAGCATAGCTAGATATGCCACTTCTCAATTTGCCCAAAAATATCTAACCAATTTCCTACCTTACGGCACATTCATAGCCAATATCTTAGGCTCTTTGCTTATTGGTGTTTTGTTAGGCTATTTGATTGAGAACCCTTCTCAAAATTTTAAATTGTTATTGGTCACAGGCTTTTGTGGTGGCTATACCACATTTTCCACTTTTACTTATGAGAATTTCAGCTATTTGCAAAATGGACAAATTGGGATGTTTTTGCTGTATGCATCGGGAAGTATTATGCTAGGTTTGATAGCTGTACTTGTAGGCTTTAGTTTAGTTAAATTATTTTGATGAAAGACTACTTTACGCAATGAAAAAATCTTTTCCAAAGTCATAAACTTTGGAAAAGACTAAGTCAGTATCAATTAGAACTAGCACCCTTTTCTTCTCCTTCTTTCTCAGGTACAAGTTTTTTCAAGCGTTCTAGTTCCGTCTTTATCTCTTCATTTTCAGAGTTTAAAGAAACCGCCTTTTCATATTCTTTTATTGCTTCTGAGTAATTCTCCATTTCAGTCAATAGTTCTGCATAAGTTTTATGAGTCCACCAATTTCCAGGATTATAATAAGTGTTGAATTGAAAAACCAACAATGCCTCTTTTTTTCGATCTGAAGTAGAAAGCACCCTTCCCAGTGTATTTAACTCAACATAACGACCTACTTTGTAATAAGCTGTTTGGTAAATATTTTGAATATCCTGATATACTTCATCCATAGTCATGCTGTCAAAAACTTGCAGCATATAATTGGCTCCAGCATAATTGGGCGCTGATGGATATCCTAAGGCTATTTGGGCTACATCCGTTAACAAATCGGTACTTGGCGATTCGACTATTCTAGCATATTCTTTTCCATTTTCTTTAAATATAAAAGTAGGTACACGATGAATATTTAATCCTTGCTCCTCGCGCTTTGGACCTTGTTTATAGTCATCTCCAGACCCATGTAGAGCAGTAAACTTTAATTGATTTCTACTTAAACCAAGCTGATCCCACAGCTTTACAAACTGTGGTACCCATTCTTGACTATCACCACACCATGTGCCTAGATAAATTTCAACTTGATCATCTTTTAGGTTTTGAGCCCAATCATAATTCTTTCTTTCGGTTGTAAAACCCTCATAGCTTTCATTATACCAGCTAGAAAAGGTAGTGTCCTCTTTTAAATATTCAATTGGGAATTCTCCCCAGATATGCTTATCGCCTTCCTCAGTATTATAAAACTGAATTTCTTGGGCTTGGGAAGTATTAAATGCAATGAGTAGGGTAATTATTAAGGTAGATAGATTCTTCACAATTTTTTTAAGCTTGTTTCAAAAAGAATTTAAAAATACTAAAGTAATTATAATTAACTCTAATCGTGAATAATTATTGTGAGGAAATGATTTGAGTATTAATAAATGTGAGAAATGATAATTTGGGAACAAGCTTAAAAAGCCAGACTAGAATTGTTTTATCTTTTACTGAAAATAGCTTTCTAATGGTCTTTTCCTCAAATAGAGTTTACATTATTGCAAAATCGAAAAGCTGACTACTTACATTACCCTTACGTCTATATCCTTTGATAATCTTCATTAAAACCCATCTAATTCAGCTTTTAAATTTTCTCTGGCTTGTTGTTCATAATTATTGAGGAATTCTTCAGTTTTAAATATGCTAGGCATGTTAAGAAAGTGCTGAATCACTTTCTTCCTCCCCATTTTGTATAGAAAATCAGGATAGATTGCATATTCCTTTCTGATTTTCATTATATATGCCTTATAGATTTCAGGTGAATCTCCTAAAATGGCAAGGTCGAAGTCCAAAAGGAAATTGGTGTCTTGACTTGCATTCTTTTTATGTTCTTTAGTGGCCATGATTTGGTCTTTGCATACTAGTATCTTATCGCTTGGCACTCCAAGTTTGTTCAATCGATCAGTAGCAATCTCAGCACTTTTTTTCTCATTATCCTGTCTTTTAATATTGTGGAAAATATCATGATAGAAAATGGAAAACAAAATGCTGTCAAAATCTTTAATTTTATGCTTGTATCTGACTGCTTTGTTGATCATGAATTCCAAATGAGACAGATTGTGGTAATGCCGATTGCTTTTGGTGTAAGCCCTTTCAATCTCCTGCCATACTTCTTCTATCATTTCGAGCTTGTCGGTGTATGTTGAGGTTAGGGCTTGCCATGTGGATTTTAGATTTTTTGGATTTCTCAATAAGATAGATTTTTGTAAAACCAAACGTTTTTGAAAGGGGTTTGTGATATTAAACACATTTCATTAAATTGATATGTGGCAGTAAACCCTAATAAACCTCCCTAGATATTCTATGCCCCATGAATTCGGTGGTTAGTATTTATATCTAAAAACATAATTTCCATAACAAATATCATATCCTGGGTCAATGCCAAAATAGTAAGTTCTTTTTTCAACTAATTTGTTACCCACATAATCATTTTCTTCAATAATATTATCTCCATCTTTGACTTGAATTAATCTATTTTGTGAATCATAGCTGTATGTTTTTAAATACAATAATCCTCCCGATTTATTCTCCTTCTTTTCTTCAATTAATAAATCTCCTGAATATTTATAATAGGTGAAATGGTGTTTTTGTCCATTTTTGGTATAATCAATTTTAGATACAATCTTACCATTATTGTACTCGTATGTGTTAAATCCACCCCAATATTCCCACTCTTTTACTAATTGGTTGTTTTCATATTCTCTTGGAGCTTCACTTTCACTTTGATTTGTTATTTGACCATCAATATCATAGTAAATGAATTTGTATAAAATATTGATCAATAGGTAATTCTCATTATAAAGAAAATTCTTTTCTGTTTTTCTCAAGTCTGACATATATATTTCGGATACCATCTGATTATCTGAATTATACTCAAAAGTAGTATTGCTATGAATTTCTCCATTTTGAAATAAAGTTTCTTTTATAAGATTATTTTTTTCATACTCGTACTCTACTAATCTTAAAGTATCACCTATTGAAGCTTGACAGGAGACTATCATAAAAATTGGATTATCCGTTTCGGCAGGAATTAATAAATCACCATCTTTTGAACAAGATAAAGAAATCAAGAAAAGTGATGCTTTCATTAAAAAATTTCTCATTTCAATCTTATGTTTATTTACTGATTTGGGATTGGGTTGTTTGAGAAGGCACATCTCCTACAAATTTTCTTTAATATAATCATTTTCAGCTTTAGTACTATCTAGCCGATAGCCTATCCTTTGCGATAGTACCGTTTATTGATATTTTAATCTATTACCTCGATTCTTAATAAACTCACCTGTTTCTGTGTCAATCCCCAACAATTGAGTCCAAGAATTGTCTGTGTCCGGGACGAAGCTAGAGACAACATAATATATTTTGTTATCTAATGAAATTGGCACTGGTTGCATCCCGCCAATATAGTATTCAAATAGTGTATCAGTCACAACCCCATTTTTAAGTAAAAATATTCTGTGTTTGTATTGCTCGTCTGAAAAAGAAATCAAATTGAGTATATCTCCTTCATAGTAGAGTTTGAATGTCTTACCAATGTTCAAAGTCTCTACATCTAATTTCAAGTCCCTAATCAGAGTATTTTCAGTTTCTATGAATGAAGGTGACTTTTTGAGGTCATTCAAATCGTATGACTTACTGATAGCTATTTTCCCTGCTAATTTTATTGGATGACTGTAACTAGCTACATATTTAGATTCTATCATAGCGTCCAAATATTCGATATTTTGAAGAGCAATGCTGTCCATTAATTCCTGCCTCTCATCAAATACATATATTGAATCTAATAATTCTACTTCTAAATGTCTTTTAGCAATATCATAAGGTACATTCGTCCTAGTCATTTCTTGACCTTCGTAAATAATCTCACCATGATTTTCAGCTATTAAATATGGAGTGTTATCAGTGAAGCCTTCTGCATAAAATAGGTCAATATAATAGTCTTCTGATTCATAAAAACTATTGATAATACCAACGTAAAGGGCGTTTTCTGCGATGTCTGAATCCTTTTTAATTAAGATGCTATCTGAATTAGTTTCTTCTGCAATTATTGAATCTTTTTTAATACTTTCTAATTGTCCTTCAGTTCTATTAGAGCTATCCTTATTATCGCATGAAGCAAAAAAAAAGAAAAACGATTAAAAGTATGTATATTGATTTATTCATGGCTCTGAAATTGGTGCTAACGTTGGGAATATGGAGCGTTGGGCACTTCAAGGCTCCAAACTACCAATTCCCTACATATTTTATTACATGGAAGCATTGTCAGTTTTAGCATTATATGCTCAGTGACCTATATTTAGTGTTACACACTTTATTATTCATTTGGCACCTTGTACAGCTTTGGTTCGGTAATCCCTTTTTTTAACATGTTCTCTTTGTTCATCTCAAAGTGGCTAACAGTCATTCGGTTAAGATATTCCTCAATTGATTCTAGACCAACTTCTGCTCTTCTCTCATTTACATTAGCACTATCCTCTAAAGGTCGAGAGATTGCTTGTCCATATTCGTTGTAGCTTACCTGGGTTCCGTAAATAATTTTCTTTCCTAAGTTTTTGTTAACTCGGTCAGTTAGGTAGGCATAGTTTCTTTTACTTGCATTCCCCTTCTCCATTTTAATTCTCATGTCAGCTAAAACTTTTCCCTGAAAATCAGGATTATGGTCTGAATGCTGAACCATTAACCAAAAATTAAACGAGCCCTCCTCTCCAGCTAAGTCGAAGCCAACAAAGCCGAGTTTGTCAAAAATTTCTTTTAGGCGAATTTGATGAGTCGTGAAGACACTATCTTTAAAAGAATTCCATTCTTCATTTGTCATTTCCTTGTACTTCCCTTGCGGTATGTATGCAGCTATTTGGTCTATTTCAGCCATTTTTCTTAGTTCATCCTGAAGCTTTTGATTAAACTCAACTGGAGATTCGTTCTTTGTCTCTTCTTGTTTTCTGTCACAAGATTGAAACATTAGCAAGGTAATAAAAGCGATTAAAGTGATTCTTTTTGTTCTAGGTAGCATATGGATTAAGGGTTGATTAAGTTTTTGAAAATTCATTTTCTGTAAATATCTCTTTTTATTCCATTCTATTACCAGTTCATGTTCTTCATCCAGCTAGCTAGATGATTTGGTTGGCTTTAGAACGATATGGCTAAAAACTGTGGCGGATGTAAACCACATTAATAGCTACTTCAAATAAAGGTAATAAAAAGCGACAAATTTTCAATTAACTGCAAGCCCGCCATTGGTTTTAGCTGATGTTAGCATTTTTATATATTTTACTTTGTTGCATTTATCAGATTCATAATGAATTAGGAGCAGTTTGTTCACTGAAAATTTTTAAGGGAGCCCAAAGCTTTAGATTAAAGAGGGATTACTAATTTGGGAATTCCGATGTGCTTTACTAAAATTATTATTGCTGTAATAAGAAACTAAAGAGTATAATTGAAACCAAAGCTAAAATTGCTCTGATGAAGAGGAGTGAGCTAAGAGTAGTTACTAATTACTTATAAGCTTAAACTTCAATCCATTTTCTGTATCATCAAAGCCAACAATTCCATTATCCATATCATAATAAACTTTATCTATTTTTGCATCCTTATAAGGAGTAAAGTAGTCATTCGGATTTACTACTTTTACTTTTGAATATTGTATATCGTTAATTACCATTTCAGCTAAATTTTGAAAGGGAGATTCTTCCTCAAAACCGCTTCCAAGGCACCCTATTTCATCATAAAAAGGTAATGACAAGTCTGCGACTAAGCTTCCTTCAGCAGTTTTATTTATGTTGATTGATATAAAATTACAATCTTCATTATTCCCATTATCTAAAATTTCAAGCGAAATCCATAATTCATCATAGTAGTAACTTTCCTTTTGAGAGGTATTCACAATTAAGTCCCAACTGCTATTAAACTTCTTTTCAAGGTCATACCACTTTGGTCTTATCTTAACTGTATCATTTTGATTATTTATAAAAGTGAAGACTTTTCCAATTTCTTCGTATTGCTGTGGAATATACTGATAGTCAGAGCTGTTAAAACTTTGATAGGGATAGTCATCATTTTCCTGGCACGAAAAAAATAAAATAGATATCCCTAATATTAAAAATATACACTTCATATTCTATTGCGTCTATGAAAAAGTAAAAATTTTATGCTTTAACTCAATTTAAAAATTTTAAAGATTAAGTCATAGCCTCACGGCTTTTATCTTGCACTCTTCTAAATGAATGCTAACGACAGTATAAAACCCGGTTGTTTTACTGGTCTATGAAATACTGAAAGTAGTAATTTATGCTTTCCCCTCAAACTGATGCTCTTCATTAATTGCAAAAGCTTAGATTAATTAAGCACTAGACTTGAACAAAGCACTATCTTTAGTTGCCAGCTATGAAAAGTAAGCATAAATTACGGGCTATTTAGTAGTTAACTCACTACAAGGTGGTGAGCAAATGGGTTTTATATGATGTTATAAGGATTTTTTTCAGTCGAACTTTTTTGCTTTAAGAATAACTCCTACTTCTTTGTCTTCCAACTCATATTGATTCTTTAATTCTGTGGAATCAATTATTTTTAGGCGCTTCAAATTTTTACTGTCAAGCATTGACAGTTTACCTTCATAATCTTCTTTAAGGATTTCATCATTTAAAATATATTGAATCTCGCCTCTGTCGGTTTTTGCTAACATTATTTCATAGTCAGAAGAAAATTCACTTAAAAATTCTTCCGCTTTCGTGAGTGCGAAACTTTTTGTCCGAACAACAATCGCTCCATCTTCAGCTATTTCACCATATTTACTTACCGCTTCTTTTCCGTAGAAAGTTGTCAAGGTTGCTATAATTGATGGGTCATATTTACCCAAATCACTTTTGTCAACAGGTTTACCATCAATGATGAAGTACGGATCAGGGCCTAATTTTTCTACCACTTCTTGAGGTGTTGGCTTTGAAGTCTTACAACTTGGAAGAGCAATAAGTACTGCAAGCGTAATAAATAAAATTCTTTTTAACATACATGTGAGATTTACGATTCCTTATAACGGGCGCGTATAAAAATCCGTGCGCGCCCGATTTTTCAAAGTGTTAAAGTAGCAATTTTTCACTTACTGCCAATTGCCTGGTTTCTTTTTCTACTTTGGTAGCTACAGAAATAGTATGCTGATTGCCAAAAATTGCGGTCGTAAGGCAGATTGCTTATTCTGGCTACTTAAGCGCATGGTTTTTATATTGTGTTAGCAAGCCGTATTTAAAAATGTCTCCACGCTAAGGTACACCGCTTGCAGATAAACTGGCGATCCTATGATTGATGAAATCACTAAAACGCTGTCCGGCAGGCGGGTGATGAACCTCCCGCAAATTGAAACTAAGCGCTGATAGCTAAAAGTAAATCAGTTGTGATCAACGACACTAGCCCATTTTCTTCCCTTCAGTTACGAGGAAATCGAGCATGATTTGCATAGAATTGTGCTCTGTATGACTCGGGAGATTATAGAAACTACAAAGAAAAGGGCGTTTTAGGTAAAAGTAAAGTTTGCTGGCTAGGTGTACGGGTCGAAATCGTTACATCTAATTTTAGGTACAGTGATTGACTGGAGAGGATGGCTATGAAAAACATTTCTTGGGTAAAGCAGACATAATGCTTGCTAACGCCAACCTAAAATGCGTTTGCCACACCTCGCTGACGAAGTACTAAAGTAGCAAAGCCAAACCATAACTACAATTGCAAAGCAGTAAAAGGAGAGAAACACTTTGACTGGATTCTCTTTAAATGAAACTAAATGTTTGGCTTTGTGGCGATGTACCTCTTCACTTTGCTAAAAGCAGTAAGCAAATGCATTTTTAGGTAATGTTAGTGATCTTTTTAATTTCCTTACCAATATTCAATTGTTGCATTATGAATTTTTTCTTCCTTCGCAATAAAGTCATATTCTATTATCTTGCGTAGATAACCATCTCTTCTGTAAAAATGCGTTTCATTTATTAGCATGTATGTTGGAGAATCTAAGCGCTTAGAATAGGAGGCGGTTCGAAAATGTCCAGTTTCATTATAATTAAACCTTAAACTATCCCTGGTCGAATTAGAATAGTTTGTTATTGTCTCGTAAATTTTACGTTTTGATTTATCATAGGAAATGTCTTTTCGATTTATCAACTTATTAGTGCTGTCAATTTTTATGTAAACTTTAGCAGATAGCAACAGAGAATCTTTAAATGTTCGTTTTTCATAACCTAAAAATTCACCTTTAGAATTAAGTGTTGAGATCTTTAAGGGTTTACCAAAATCATTCCTGCTGTCAATTACATAGCGTGAGATTAATGTATCACCGTCTGAATAGATTCTTGTCTTGATTAATACATTATCAGCGTATTCATGGAATTTTTCAGTTTTGATATTAGGCTGTATTTCAGAGTATTCATATGCAACTTGATTGTTATTATACTGCTTAATTCCGAATCCATAATCTTGGGCATATACTGAACTATCATAAGTCAATTCACCAGCCGAATCATATACTTCTAATTTTTCAAATTTTGCAATAGTGGAATCTCTATCCTTATAAGTGATTGTCCACACTCTTTGCTTGATAGTCTCATTATCCTTGTATGAGCAAGCAACAATTACTATAACAATGTAAGGTAAGATTTTCTTCAATGAGACTGCTTTATGATCACTAACGCCTACATAAAACCTGTTTGCCTATGTAAGCTATGAAAAGCTAAACTAAGCAATTTATGCGGTTTCCACCAAGGCACAATGTTGATTAAAGTGATGCTGTCCCAATACAGCGAGTCCAGTGGGTCGGTAAAAAATGGTCCGCCCGATGATGGCAAGTAGTTGAGTTAACTGAATTACTATAAAAGCTGGCGAGCCCTACAATGTCCAGGCCCCCGTTGATGAAGTAGCCACAAAGTGAAAGCATAAATTGCTGGCTACTTACTACAGACTTTGCTACAGGGTGCTGAGCAAATAGGTTTTATGTTATGTTGTGCACAGTGATTTACTATTCTGCTATCTGCTGTCTGACCCAGTCCATCATGGCTGACTGCTTGAATTTATACCAGTCGTCCAGATAATTTAAGTACTGAATTTGATGCTTAAAATTCTGAAATGGTTTTGGCTGAGCTAATGTATCTACCAGCTTTTCAGATATTGTTGTGTCCTGTATTGAGTGCGCAAAATTAGCCATGACCTTATAACTGTCACGACTGTCCATTAGCTCAAATCTCATGAAATTATTACTATCTTTCTTGATGTATGAGATTATATCTTTCCATTTGTCGGGGTCAAAAAATGGAGAGTCAGGGTCTGTATGATGTTCTATTTGCCCTGTCTGCTTATGGAAATAGCAAATTTGTCCTGCATCTAGGAGGTCAGCTATTTCTGCTATATGTTTGTTGGATATCTTCACTTGCTCAGAGTAAGTGTAAAGGATGTGACTTTAACTTTTGTAAAGCATATCCCTTTAACTTAGTACGACATTGTGCACAACGCCAAGCTATAATGAGTGGGGCTTAGAAAACACTAAGCTTGCCATTTGCACACAGCCACAGCAATTAATAAATTTACACATTGTGGCTGACTTTCCAAGTGCTGCCAAAACTTTCCTGACTGATGAAACCCCATTCATTCATAGGTGATGTTAGCTTCTTTCATTTTTCTAAATATTTTTCAAAAAGCGGATGTGTCCTTATTACCTTTTGCCATTTTTCTTGGTTGTTAAGTTCTAAATTTTCTTTAAATTCTGGGTTTCCAATTGCAAAAAGACTATAGTCTAAAACTTCTATTTTTTTGCCTAAAAATTTGATGGAAGCGTTGTCCTCATCCTTAATATTTAACGATTCGTACGCATTTCCTATAATTTCCTTTAACTCTTCTTTCGAATATTGTTCTTCTAGTACTACAGTAAGAGTTTCAATTATGGATTGATTACTTGTTAAGCCATTGTCAAACATATAGGGCAAAAGCTGATTAATTGCTTTCTTAGTTTTTCCTTGTCCATGATAAAGTTTGGCATAAGATTCGGCTGTATATAGACGGCTTGCCATCATTTCATTACCTCCAAAGTGCTTATATTCATACTTTTTGTCAAATAGTTTAATGTATTTTTCTGCCTTCTCGAAGTCTTTAGCATTTAGATAAATTTCTGCTAAATGAGAAGCACTACGATGTTTATATAAAGTATATTGCTCCATAAGTCCTCCAGCTTCGTCTTTTTCAGTGAAATCGGATGCTAAAATTTCTTCGAAAACTAAGATAGCTTCATCGTCTCTGTCAAGGTCTCGAAGAATGTAGCCGATATTATATTTTGCTCTTGGAAATAAAGGAGATTTAGGATACTTTTCTGCAAATTGTTTAAATTTCACCAAGGCAGAATCATACTCTTCGTCATAGTAGATATCTAAGGCTTCATCAAACAATATTTGGTCAGGGCGCATATCCGTCTCTTGTCCAAAAATTGGCAGATATATAAAAATGGCTAATAGTGTGAATATAATTTTCATTGCTGAATTGAAGCTAACGCCACTGTATAAATTCGTGGCTGATTAAAAGTATAAAAATTTGCTTTATCTACCGAGGCAATCCGCAGGATTGGCTTGTTAATTTAACTTTTACCAATAAGGCAATCCTGCGGATTGACGGGCTTTCTACAAAGAGCTGGATGAACAATAACCTACTAACAGCCATGATTTATACAGGATGTTAGAGTGCGTATTATTCGATTCCTGAGTATTTTATAGTTCTTATACTGTCTAAATGGGTAAGCTCAAAATGGCCACCATCTTTGATTTCAATTCTAGATGTAATCGAGTCAATCTCATAGGTCGTACTATCAGAATAATAGTCAATGATTTCAGTAGTGTAAATTTTGGTTCTAAGATATTCTGTAGGTGAAATCGTTTTGGTATACATGTTTGTACTTCCTACAATTTCAGTGTCTCCAGCAGCTTCAAGCAATTCTCCCCAGTCGTCAGCAATAATTACTTTATCAGCAATATGAGAATCTTCATTTATGGTAAGCAAATGGATTCTATTCCAATGATCAGCATTAGTTCTAATTGCGACTACTTGAAAATCATTCACTTTTGGTTGAATTGAGTAAAGAGAAGCCGAATATAGTCTATCACCATCATTAACGAAAGGAACGTAACTGTCTGTCCACTTAAGCATGACAGAATCAAGTTGATATTTTTCGTCCAGCTTATCCCTTAATGTTAAAATGGTCTTGTTTTTAAACTGAGCATCTAAAGATGATTCTTTTGTCTCATTAAATGCATTTTCAGTTTGCTTATCCTCAGTCGCTGAATTATTGCATCCTGAAAGAATGAGTACTGCTAAAATTATTATTCTGGAAATTCCCATTTTGATTGGTGGTTGATGCACTCTAACACCACTGTATAAATTCGTGGCTGATTAAAAGTATAAAAATTTCAATTAACTACCGAGGCAATCCGAAGGATTGGCTTATTAAATTAATTTTTCACAAATAAGGCAATCCTGCGGATTGCCGGGCTTTCTACAAAGAGCCAAAGGAACAATAACTTACTAACAGCCATGATTTATGACAGGATGTTATGCTTATTTTTTACCACCAATTTTCTTTTTCTAATTCTCGCGCTCTTTTGGTTTTAGCTTCGCTAGGGTCTCCGTATTGATCAAGATAAGTCTGCCAGCCCTTATTAAGATATTCCTTACTTGGGAAAAACTCGCCAGCTCCATTATCAAGATCACCGCTATTAGGAATTCTGTAATCACCCCAATTGCAGATATATTCTTGCCCCGAATTGTAACTTATCCAGACTCCTTCAAATTGATTATTTGAAAATCCATCTGCTGCTAGCATCATACCATCATATTCAACCTTTTCTTCCTCATTCTGTAACCAGCTAGAAGTAAATTGTCCTTCGAATTTTCCAGAACCATTGTTTTTTGTGTCTTCAAAAAAGATATATTTACCAGTAATCTCTCCACGATTGAATTCTGGAAATTCGTGTCTTTTAAATTCAATAATTTTGTCAATAGCAAGTTTGCCTTGAAATACTGAAACATTGTCTTTGAGTTTTGTTTTTCCATATACGAAATATTCTAATGGATTTTCTTGGTCCTGAATTACAGAAATGAAATGCACAAAGACTCTTTGATAATTGCCACCAAAATATCCTATTGGCTCAACCCGATTGTATTTTTCCCTTCGATTGTCCGAATAAAACTCATCGCCTATAAATACAGGACTAAAGTCTAATTTTTTATATTCCACTGTTTTATCAATTGAATTATTAGTCGTCTGGGCAAAAGAAGATAAAGCCAAAAATAATAAAGGAAATAGAGCTAAAATTTTATTCATTGTATGAGTAATTAAGCATAACAAGTGAATATAGTCACCCCCTGGTGACTATATATACCTTATGTCAGGCAATCTAATAAATTAATAGTTAATAAGAAACCTTTAAAATTGACCTAAGACCAATATTAAAAGCTGTAATCGTAGATCAATACGTTTAATAAACGTTTAATTCTACACTTAAAATGAAAAATATTTTTAGGAAGAAATAGGTTAATCTAAAGTCCTTTTGCTCCAGATGGATTCGCAAAAACGAAATTCGACTGGGGATCAATATTATAATATCATCACCTCAAGATATACAACTTCCCGTAGCCCTTTGTAAAAGCCTTGTCTCCCGCTGTTGCTCTTTGCTCCATAAAAGCCCCGTCTTTTCTCACTAAAACTCTGTAGAGGTAAACTCCATTGGCTAATCTGTCTCCAAACTCATCTTTACCATCCCAAGCATAATCGGTGATATTATTTCCAATATGGATAGGTCCTATTTCATCTTGCAATATCTCCCTAACTACCCTTCCTGTCACGGTTAATATTTGAATTTTAATTTCTTGCGGTAGCTCTGTTCCTGTTAAAGTAAAAACGAAGCGTGTACTAGTGGAAAATGGGTTAGGGTATGGATAAAAATTGGTGATGGTAGAGGCGTTAACTACTTCAAAACGCACTTTGTAGGGTTCTTCCCCGGCCAAATTTTCACTGGCGTCAGTAGCATTGACGCTCAATTGATAATTACCATCTTCCAACCCATCGGGTTGGAAATTAACTGTAAAAGGATTCTCTTCGCTAGCTGGTAGCCATTCGATATTTGGATTTGAAAAATTGAGCCTTTCATCTATACATTCTTCACAATCACTTCTCAGTTGAATTTCAACTCCGGTAGTATCTGTTTTATTGATCAATGTATTTTCATCCTTTAGCTTAATCTGTATAAATGGTCTTGGTGACACTATGTCTCCATCCAATATTGTAATCCCATCGAAAGTAACTTCTACCAACGGAGGAAGTGAATCCTTTTTTACGTTGAATAAGCGATTGTAATTGAGAAGGTTATTACTAAATCGCTTTTCAGAAAATGGTCTGTCAAAATTCACATTCATAGCCAGGTCGTTTTCTCCTACTTTTCCCCGAGTATTGACAGAAATTGTAAAACTGGTATCAGATTTCGCCTGTAGAGCTGGTATTTGCTTATCCTCATTATAGAAAGTTCTTGATTCTCGATTGAAAACCTGCCTTCTAAATTCAATCGGTTCTTCAAACGGATTTGGTGTCACATTAAATAATTGAAAAGTTTTAGTAAACTCTTCTCCTTCCGCTAATTCGTGAACTTGACGAGCATTTTCCGCAGCAGGTATCAAGACCGCGTCCGGAACTTCCTGAAAAATCGTCTGCCAAGCCGAGAGTTTCGCTGGACTCAAATTATCGGAATCGGAAAGTGTTACTCTCATGCGTAATTGGGGAAAGCGGTTTGCATCCACTGAGGAAATATCTAAGGGTAGAATTGCATCAGAAAATAATAAGCTTTGAGTATTAACAGTATCGATCCCAAAAACATCTAAGCGAATGTTATCAGATGCTTCCAAATCAGCAAAAACTGCAGTAATGGAATTCCATGATTTTGCGGGTCCAATAATTCTAGACAGGATGGTGCCAGATTCAAAACGGGCTTGAATGAGATCCTCCAATAATAAAGTCTGCTCTTTGCTAGCTATTGAAGAGGATTGATCTGCAATAACTTCAGTACCGTTTCCAGCGCCAGCCCCCTTTCTTCCGAGCAAGATATAAGGCTCTCCATTTTGTAGATTATCAATGGCTGAAGCAGTAGCGCCTAAATCCAATAACTCAGCTCTATTATTAGCTCTTAAGACATTCCAACCAACACTATCATAACTACTTAACAGCACAAAATCTCCGGCTGGTAATTCGTCATAGTACTTTCTGAAATACTGATCCGGCTGATTTAATTGACTATTCCTAATTTGATTAATCACCTGAGGTCGAATTCCACAAGACAGAGGGTCCAAAACATCAAACCCCCCATTCGAAAGTATTACATAGGGGACTCCAGAAGATTTATCAAAAGCAACCAGATTAAGTGTATTAACAGCGCAAGGTCCTAGCTGACTACCGGATGTTGCATATTCATTACCATCAATTTTTATACTAAGGTTATCATTACTACTATTTCCTGGCGCCCTCATTTCCAGCGTTAATGTATTTTCTTCAAAGCTCCAACTACTATTTTCTATTGTTAATCCTTCAATACTATTTTGCAGGATTTGAGCTTCACTGCTTTGCTTCCAGCCGCTTGGTAAAGAAGAGTTATAGACAAAATCAGTAGTCGTCCATTCATCTAATTCTCCTACCTGTGGATTAGCAAATTTTGTTCTCCAGAAATATACTTGATCTTCTTGGTCTAACAATTCAACATCCCACTTTGCTATTACCCTGGCTGTGAGTCTTTCCGATTGTAAAAATGAACTACTAAAGTTTGATGTTGTGTCAATCTCGAACAGAAAATCTCTTTCAGGTGATTTTAAATCAATTGATTGGGCCGTTAATGTGATATTCTGCGAACTGATAAGGCCATCGTCATATGGATATAAGTTTAAGGTAGTTCCTAAGGAAATAAAAAATTCGACTTGAGCACTATTATTGTTTTTACTAATCTCAGCTATTTTACCAGCGGGGTCAATTATTACTTCAAATATATTTTGCCCAAAACTTTGGGGCCTGTCATTAATTACATTAACCTGCACAGTATCTTGATAGGATACGGACGAAACGTATTGAGTATCTTGTACAATAACATCTCCATCTGGAAGAGTTCTTTTTACTAAAATAGCTATTGAATCTTCGTTAGTAATTCCGTAATTCTTTATAATCACATCGATACCAAATTCAGGTGTCAGTGCATCAATTTCGTTTCCGTCCAAGGACACAACTTCTAATGAGGCATCTGTAATTTCATAATCAGGCTTTTCAGCTGGAAATAATTTGTATGCAGGATCGCACATTAAATTCATTTGCTGGGCCTGTGATAAATAGAGCGGAGCAGGATTACTACCAAAAATGGACAAATACTGGTTAGTAATTTCTCTATGTACAATTCCAATAGGCTGATTAATCAGGCTTGAATCATTATATGCTTTGGCGTAAAAAACGTCACTATATCTTTTTAATTCATTTGAAAATCCTAAATATGCATGAGCTAAAACACCAGTTGCACCTTTATTTGCTGTATTCACCCAGTCTTCTCCAAATGTATTGGCATTTTTGGCTATTTGATAAAATGCACCTGCATCACAACCATTGATCAAAATAAAAGGGTACTTACCTTGATTATTATATCCTAAATTTTGATCAGAAACCCTTCCGATGTCAATGTCCGCTGTATTAGGACTAGAATGACCAAAGAAAGTGATTAAATTCAGACCTTGATTGACTTGATCTGCAACATTAATAAATTCCACAACCTGGGTTGTTTCTTTAGTAAGGTTCGAATAGTCACCACCTATGTATGGACTGGTTTCATAATTTGCAAAATCATTAATATAGTTAATAAATCTGTTGACTTCCGAGAAAGAAACTCCACCACTTAAATTAAGAAAATGCTTCCTTCTCAAATCATCAAATGGCCTAGCTTCCATCTCCTTAATTTTGTCCAAATAATTGGCTACGATTTGACTATTATGAGCATTTAATCTTCCAAAAGAAATGGATGCTCTGTTATTTTCCGTAAGGTTAAATCCAAACAGATTATCAGAACCGGGAGATCCTGCCGTTGGCACAAACTCGTTGTACAAATTATCAGTGATATCACTTCTTCTATGATAATTATGAAACCAATTCATCCCTTTGCCGACCAAGAAAATCATTTCCGCTTTCGTATTTTGTACCAAATATTCTGTAAACTGATAAATAGCATTAGGAGAAATTTCCCCATGATTAAATTGATTATAAAGCCTTAAAATATCCACTGTCAAGGTATCATATCCTCCACCCTCACTTGAAGCTCGATATGACGAATAGGCTCTGACAGGATCATTGTAGTCTCCACTTGCTTTCATTAACTCAGGGTGGCTTATGACTACATAATCAGGATTTATTTCACTGAAATCCCTAAAAGTTACTTTCTCTATTTTTGGAGTTATAAAATTCTGGTTTTGAAGATATATTTTGGTTTCACTAAATGTATTTTCAACTACTGTATTAATCTCAGCTCCAACCCTATTAGTCCGCAATAATTCAGGCGCATTAAAACCGTCTATTCTATAGAGACGGGCACTGCTATTAGTGCTAAAAAATCTTAGATATGAAGAGCCGGAAGGATTGGCATTTAAAGTAAACTGATTCCCGGATTCATTCTCAACATTAGTAGTTCTTTGATAATCAAGTTTTATGTAAGAGGCAGAAATTCTGTCGGCCCCTTCGGCTTGTGGATTCAGCTGAACAAGCATACTTCCATTACTGTTAATATCTGACCATTCTAAATCTGCAGTGAAAACTTCATACTCATAATTCTCAAAATTGACTGTTCCAACTGATCTCAAATTACTCTCTGTTGGCCCCACCAGCACCTCCGTTTGATGTGGTCTCATATTCCGTCCTTGAATGAGTACTTCCAAATTAGGGATGGAAGCGGATGTATTTGCTTGCCTGATATTGCTTACTGTAAAATTTGTAGCAGTAGTAAAAGCCGTTCCTGTCCAGCCCTCCCCTAAATCAAATGCGGACTTATAAATATCACTTTGAGGATCATAGCGCTGTCCTCTATCCCCTTGGTTTGTATACAGCTGAAGCTTGGATTGCTGAATAGATTCAACATCAGGTAAATTCTCAGAATTGTTAATGATATTTCGCTCTATCATCCTTTTTCCTGAGCTCCCGTCCGAACGCCATGTAAGAAAATAAGCAGTAGTATCTGAAAAAAGATTGTAATACTGATGAGGTTGATGATCTGGATTTTGATATAAAGGAGTATCAGAAATACCATCATTAGCTTTTCCTAAGAATTGAATGGCATCTCCCTGGTCAATCCTACCATCACTTTGGCCACTAACTCTTATTGCAATTTCTTCTCCCCTATGGTACATTCTGATAGCTCGAGCATCAATAGTAGATAACGGTATTCCAACTTCTAATAAGTCATTGTAGTCGAGTTCAAAAGCTGCATTAGTACCTACTGAAATTTTGTAGTATGATTGATTGAAATTAATCCATGCCTGGGGACTTTGTGCCCAAGATAAATGGGAGAAAACAAAAAACGATATGAATAATAAAATGCTATTTTTTCGCATTCCAATTAAAAATCATGGTGAAAACGTGAGAATAAAGTGACTCAGAGCTATTCCCTAAATCTGTGAATGCATAATCAATCTGTAAAACCTTATATTTGAATCCTACACCAATATTAGCCTGACCATTCCATCTTTCCGTGCCATTAAAATTCTTTATTTTTTGCAGATTATTGCCTCCAAACCTCAGGAAAGCCATATTATCGTAACCTAATTCAATCCCAGCTCTTGGGTCAACTGAAAACTTCTCTTCGCTTATATAAGCATTTCGTTCACCATCAAAAGTCGCGTCAAAGTTAACTTCTGCCATAATGGAAAATTTATAGGGTAACTTTTGAGTATAAGCTGATCCTAAAACCAATCTTGGAACCGCCATTTCCGTGGTGTTTTCAGGTATCTCATTATTAGTTTGAGTGTATATATCTTCTATAAGCGTTATATTGTGATACCAAGTCGTAAAAGTTCCAGTTACATCTCGGGCAACTAAACCAACATCTAAATTCTTCCATTTATAATGAGCACCTAGATCAAAACCAAAGCCCCATGCCTTAGCAAATTCTCCCACTGTTCGGTGGATTACTTTTGCATTGGCACCAAATGAAAGCCCGTCCAAGAACTTTAAATTTCGCGCATAAGAAAACTGAAAGGCATAATCCGCGGCAGAGAAAAATCGAATATTATCATAATTCAAGGCTCCATTGGCATCATATATAAAACGGGTATCGGGAATATCATCCACTCCGAAGCGAATCAAAGAAAAGCCCATTTTGCTATCTTCGTCTATGGAAGTGGCAAAGCCTAAGTAATCATAAGCTGCAATTCCAGCGAAATATTCTGCATGCATTAAATCCAAAGAATGATCTGTTTTAAGGCTACTTAACTTGGCTGGGTTCCAATATCCCGCAGATGCCCCTTCAACAGACGCAACTGTTGCACCACCCATTGCGAAAGACCTTGCACCCACTCCTATCGCCAAAAACTCATTGGCATATTTAGGCTTAGAAATCTGTGCGGAAACTTCAAACGAGAGCACTGATAAAAGAAATATGTAAAGCAGTTTTTGCATCAATTCATTTAAATCCAATCAATTATCAAAATTAACAAATATCCTTTGAAATTTATGTCATTCCCCTTCTATTATAGTTCAAAAAAACTAAAAGGCCGTCTTTGTTTAGCTTGTACATTTATAAAAATCCGTCCGGTTTTACCAAACTGCAAATGTAAAATGATAATTCCTTTCACGATTAAATCAAGTAAAAACCTAGTCGCTTTCATCTCCTCCTAAGGTGAGGTATTTTCACTTATGCAAATACTACCTTCACTTATTCACCGTACAGATTGTTATCGGTGGAAACACCTGAAAATGCGCTAATTTATCCTGCCTTTGTCTTTTCAATACCTGGCAGGTTTGATTTCTGTGAAAAATCACTCAAAAGTTCATACTAGCTATCCTTTGCCATTTTTACTTAAATATATCATCATGGCTTTCGGTCGGTTTGCCACCGACCGAGGTAGATTCCATGGTGGCTGGCAAACCAACAATTTTGGAAATCTTTTTTAATTCTCCAATACAAGGGACCAGGTAAAATTAACGCACTACAACCATCTAACGAGCTGTTCACAATCGTACACTTCTTAGAATAAATTGACCTCTATTGAACAAATTGAGCAACTTTGATAAATATCTACTTTGATACAACAAATTATTAAAAACAAAGCTAAGTCGATCCAAACGCACATTTCAAGCATAAACCTTAGATTTTCATCAAGCTAGAAAAGAAACTGGTACATATCTTGGCATAGCAATATCATAAATGGAATAAAACCCATGATTATACACTAATTAAAGGATAATTTTATGATAGCAGAAAAGATAAAAGCACAATTACGCACCGGGGTTCTGGAGTATTGTGTAATGCAGATTTTAAGGAGAGGTGAAGTTTATGCCTCAGATATCATCGATGAACTATTAGAAGAAGACCTCATCAAGGTAGAAGGCATTATTTACCCCTTATTGATGCGTTTGAAACATGAAAACTTAGTTCAGTATGAATGGACAGAAGCGCAAAATGGGCTGCCAAAAAAACACTATCAATTAACTGATAGCGGGCAGAATACCATCAAGGCATTGGATGAAACTTGGAGTGAGATTAACAAATCAGCCAGAAGGATCAAAAAAAAGACCGAGGAGCAATTGAAATCATCTAAAGAAGAAAACTAATTGGTAATTAATTTCTCATTACAATTAATCTAAAAAAATCTTAATTTTAAAGCAATGAAAAAGAATATAAGTATAAATATAGGAGGCATAATATTCCATATAGAGGAAGATGGCTTTGACAAGCTTAAAAACTATTTGGATGCCATCAATCGATACTTTTCTGATTTCAAGGACAGTCAGGAAATCATCAATGACATAGAAAATCGAATTGCAGAAATATTTTTGGCTAAACTTAAGGATGACAAGCAAGTCATTGATCTCGAAGATGTAAATGCCTTAATGGTCACTTTAGGTAGCATCGAAGATTTCCAAAAAGCAGAAGAAACAGATGAAGCTTTTGAGGAAAAAACCGAGGAGCACTATCAAAGTCAAGAACCTACTGGGACAAAAAGATTATACCGCGATACAAAACGATATATTTTTGGTGGAGTAGCTGCAGGTATTGCACATTATTTCAATATAGATGTATTGTGGATTAGATTGCTGTTTATTATTGGCTTTTTGGGATTAATCCCATTTCAGCCAGTTTCAGTATTTATTCTGATTGCCTATATAGTAATGTGGATTTTCTTACCAGCAAATCCTGAATTACAAGAAGACGAAAAAGTAAAAAAGCTCTATAGAAGCCAGGAAAATAAAGTTATCGGTGGTGTAGCCCGTGGTTTAGCTGCTTATTTCGGAACCGATGTAGCGGTAATTAGGATTTTGTTTGTATTATCACTTATTCCTGGAGGAGCTGGTTTGATCATCTATTTGGTACTTTGGTTTATTACGCCTTCTGCCAAAACGGTAACCGAGAAAATGCAAATGGAAGGTACTCCCATTACATTGAGCAATATTGAAAAGAATATTAAAAGTAGCTTAAAAGTTGAAAATGGGGAGGAATCAACACTTGTGAAAATATTATTATTCCCATTCCGCTTGATAGCGATTATTATTAATGGATTAGCAAAAGCTTTGGGTCCTGTTGTAAATTTTATAGTTGAAGCGGCCAGAGTAGTTTTAGGAATAATTTTAAGTTTGTTCGGTTTAGGACTAGGTGTGATAATTATAGTACTACTATTCGCCTCTCAAGGAATATGGTTTGAATCTTCAAATATCAACTTCTTTGACATCCCCAACGAAATGATAGCCAACACTTTTTCCATAGAATTAGTCATCGTCAGTTTCCTATTCTTGCTTATTCCTGCATTATTCATCATGGTTTCTGGAATTAGTGTGATGGCTCGTAAGTGGTTAATGAACAGAACTGTGGCATTTTCGCTTTTAGCAGTATGGTTTTTAAGTACGATAGCAGCGGCCATCATCATACCTACAACAGCTATGAATTTTAGAAATGATGGAGAAGTTTTTGAAACCTACGAATACAATTTAGAGGATAAAGTAGCTATTTTGAATTTGAAAGAAGTCGGTTTTGAAGATTATGATGTGACCAATCTCAAGATAAGAGGCTACGAAGGTGATAAGATAAAACTGGAGAAAAGATACAGAGCACAAGGCACTAGCAGAATAGATGCCGAAAAGAACGCTAAAATGGCTTACCACAATGTGGAATTAAAAAATGATAGTATTTTATGGTTTGATTCCAACATTCAATTCTTAGAAGACGCGGCCTTTAGAGCACAAAGCTTAAATATGATTTTGTATGTTCCTTATGGGCAAGAGTTTGAAATGCACAGGAAAATGCGCCATATCCTTCGAAATACCATCTACATTAATGGTTATAATGTAAGTCAAATTCATAATAACCGTTGGATTTTCGAAGAAAATGAAGGATTGAATTGCTTGACTTGTTCAGATACAAAAACCAGAAGCAGGGCTTATAGCAGTACAGATTCAGATCAATTTTTTGCCACGCCCTTCGACTTTTCAAGTGACGCCTATGTGCGAACTTATGACATTGTTGATTTTAGTAAAGTTTCGGCAGCCACCGGAATATTTGTTGAAATCAAGCAAGGAAACGGCTATGATTTCCAAGTAGTAGCAGAAGATGAAGAAGATTTAGAGGAATTCAGATTCGAATTAAAAAATGAGAGATTAAAGGTCTATTTCAATAAAAAGGATTGGGATTGGGATATTTTCTCCGGTGATTCTTGGAATTGGAAAGGCAATATTCCCGAGGTAAAGTGTATCATTACAATGCCTGAATTAAAGGAGTTAGAATCATCTTCGGCCGCAACAGTACATATCTTAGGGTTTAAAGGTGACAAACTAGATTTGGATGTTAGTTCAGCGGCAAGAGTCTATGCTGAAATCGACTATGATCTGTCAAATTTAGAGGTCTCTAGTGCTTCAAAAGCTTACTTAAAAGGAAGCTTAAATTCAATGAACCTAGACATCAGTAGTGCAGCTAAGGTGCAAGCATTCGACCTTATCGTAAAAAACGCAGAAGTAGATGCATCAAGCGCTTCAAAAGTAGATATCCATGTCACCGATTATTTGGACGCCAATGCAAGTAGTGCTGCCAAGGTAATATATCAAGGTCGCCCTCGATTAGAAAGCAATAGTAGTAGCGGTGCAAAAGTTTCAGCTGATTAAATTTTAATTAGAATTCATGTGATGTCATTTAGTCATCGCATGAATTCCATTCTTAGTTACTAATATTCCACAATTTTTTGCATCTTGTTGCTATAAATAATTCGCATGAATGTAAGAGTAAAGTTTTTAGGTGGAGCCCAATCCGTTACAGGGTCAAAGTATTTATTAGAAATTGATGATTTTAAAGTATTAATAGATTGCGGACTTTTTCAAGGCCTCAAAGCGTTAAGGTTAAGAAACTGGGAAGATTTCCCCATTGATGTAAAAGAAATTGATGCCATTGTACTTACACATGCTCATTTGGACCATTCTGGTTATGTTCCCCGAATGGTAAAACAAGGATACAAAAAGAATGTATATTGCACTGAAGCCACCGCTGCATTATTAGAAGTTATGTGGCTGGATTCAGCTAAATTACAAGAAGAAGAGGCTGAATTTGCCAAGAAAAAAGGATATTCTAAGCATAAAAACCCATTGGCTTTATATGACCAAAACGATGCAGAAGCTGCTTTAAAAACAATAATTCCCAAATTATTCAATAAAGAGTTTAAGCTAAATGAAAAAATCAGCATTATCTTTCACCCTGCTGGACATATTTTGGTGCTGCCTCAGTTGAAGTGATCTTAAAGGGAGAAAATCAAAGCAAAAACATCATTTTCAGTGGTGATTTAGGCAGAGAGACAGATCCTGTACTTTTCCCACCCTCTTCATTCAAAACTGCAGATGCGATATTTTTGGAATCCACCTATGGAGACCGTACAAATGAGGTAGCTAAAGTTCAAGA
The DNA here is from genome assembly GCF_030534335.1 of Marivirga harenae. Lineage (GTDB taxonomy): Bacteria > Bacteroidota > Bacteroidia > Cytophagales > Cyclobacteriaceae > Marivirga > Marivirga harenae. The sequence continues at coordinate 4,263,947 of NZ_CP130565.1, forward strand.
TGAACTAAAAGAGTATATTCTAAAGCACATGAATGAAGGAGTAATTATGATTCCTGCCTTTACTGTGGGCAGAACACAAAATTTACTCTTTTACATCAATGAACTAATGAAAACTGGACAAATACCACATCTCCCTGTGTATATAGATAGTCCGATGGCCATTAGCGTCACGAAACTATATGAAAAATTCTCAGATCAACATCGGTTACATGAGCAAGATATCTTTGATAACAAGAATTTCCACTACGTTAGAGAGCATCAGCATTCTAAGGCATTGGACAGCTTGGAAAATCGAGCCATAATCATTTCAGCTAGCGGAATGTTAACCGGTGGTAGGATATTGAGCCATCTTTTCAAAAGGCTTGGCAATAAAAATGATTTATTGCTAATGGTAGGCTTTCAGGCAGTGGGCACCCGAGGCAGAGATATTTTAGAAGGTAAAGAAAGCGTCAAAATTTATGGGGAAGAAGTCCCTATAAAATGTCAGTTTGCCAAAATTGACGGTTTATCAGCCCATGCCGACCAAACAGAATTGCTAAACTGGTATGAGCATTTCCAAGATCCCTTGAAATTCACTTTCCTGGTTCACGGAGAACTTGAGGCGATGGAAACCTTAAAAAGCAAATTAGAGGAAAAAGGAGCTCGTAATGTTTTCATTCCTGACTATATGGAGTCTTTTGAGCTATTTTCAGGTATTTAATAGGATATTTTCTTCCAATAGTAATTTAGATTAACTGAAATATTCCCTGTATTCATACGAAAGGGATAGATAAACTCTCCTTTAAAATTAATAGGCTCTGCAATTGAACTAATGGAAGCATCATATTGGACTTCTAATCCTAAATGCCAATATCGTGCTTCGGCCACTAAAACAAGATTATGATTAAAGGTTTTCATTGGATTTTGAATAATGGCTTCATTGGCAAAATCCAATAATTTCTGATTTGTAGGTCTTGATAACCATCTCTCACTAGCATCATAAGGGAATATGCCCTCTTTATTTTTATGATGCATATAATTTAATTCATAGCCTAAACTAAACCTATATTCTATTTTTCGTTTCACCACTAATGAGGGCATCACATTAAACAAATAGGACTGGTAAAGAGCAAAAAATGTTTTTCCATTAGGTATCATGATCGCACCTTTTTCAGGCGGTGGATCATAATCTAAAACCGTTAAAAAATAAACTTGATTATGGGTTTTCGCATTAAACCTCAAGGAAAGAAAATCAAATCTCTTACTGGGGATTTCCAAAAATACACCTCCTTGATTATATCCACGTCCATTATCTGAATGTAACCGTAAATCTACACCCTGATAGCGACCACTGGTGTTTAAATCTGAATGATGAATTTTAAGTCCAACAGTAGCACCAAAATTGATTTGAGCCGACAATCCAATGGGTAAAATACTTAAAGCAAGTAATACTAGCAATCTATGCATATTCAACTATTTGGATCTTGGATTACTATTCTTAAATGTATAAAACTTTATAAACACAGTCCATTCAAAAAGTAAAGTGGACTTCAATAGATTTAAATTAATAAACTAATTTTTTAAAACAAAAATATCCTGACAATAATCATCTAATATTCAGATATAGATCATAGTTAACAATAAATGTCATCAAAGTTACTAACCTATTGATTATCAATGCGTAAATTTATTTAAAACTAAATTTCCCTAAAGCTATGAAAATCGAACAAATCTACACCGGATGCCTAGCACACGCAGCATATTATATTGAAAATAACGGAGAAGCTGCAATTTTCGATCCTTTAAGAGAAGTGCAGCCTTATATAGACAGAGCAACAAAAGACAAAGCGAAAGTTAAGTATGTTTTTGAAACGCACTTTCACGCAGACTTTGTGAGCGGTCATTTGGATTTAGCCAAAAAAACAGGAGCTAAAATTGTATATGGCCCAACAGCTAAACCACATTTTGAGGCTATAGTTGCGCAAGATAATGATATTTTTGAAGTTGGAAATTACAAAATTAAAGTGCTGCATACACCTGGCCATACTATGGAAAGTACCACGTATCTTCTGATAGATGAGAATGGTGATGATCAAGGCATCATTACTGGAGATACTTTATTTATCGGGGATGTAGGCAGACCTGATTTGGCTCAACATGTAATTGAAGACCTTACTGAAGAAAAATTAGCAGGACATCTATACGACTCCTTACATGAAAAAATTCTTCCTTTAGCTGACCACTTGATTGTATATCCAAATCATGGTGCAGGAAGTGCCTGTGGTAAAATGATGAGCAAGGAAACCACCGATACTTTAGGTCATCAAAAAGAAACCAATTATGCGTTACAACCCATGGAAAAAGAAGAATTCATTAAGCAATTATTGACTGGTTTAACCCCTCCTCCAGGTTATTTTCCGAAAAACGTATTGATGAATATTCAAGGATATGAAAGCATTGACCACGTACTAGAGAAAGCCAAAGTACCGCTTAGTCCAGAAGCTTTTGAGGCTGCTGCCAATGAAACCGGTGCATTAGTTTTAGACACTCGCAATGCTGAAGAATTTTCCAAAGGTTTTATCCCCAACAGTATCAATATAGGATTGGATGGAAATTTTGCCATGTGGGTTGGTGAAATGGTTGCGGATATAAAACAAAAAATCTTGTTGGTTGCTGAAGAGGGCAAAGAAGAAGAAGCTATGATCAGACTATCACGTATAGGTTACGATCACACCATTGGATACTTGGACAGAGGATTTAACAATTGGAAATACGCCCATAAAGAAATTGACAAAGTAAGCCGGATTGATGCAAGAGAATTAGCCTGTGAAATGAAAGATGTGCCATTAATTTTTGATGTTAGGAAGAAAAGTGAATTTGATTCTGAGCACGTTATAGGAGCACAAAATATTCCACTAAACCAGATCAACTCTCATTTGGCTGAGTTACCGAAAGATAAGCCTTTCATCATTCATTGTGCCGGTGGTTATAGAAGTATGCTAGCTGCCTCCATTTTAAAAGCAAGAGGTTGGGAAAAATTTATAGATGTAAGAGATGGTTTTAAAGGCATCAAAGAAACCAATATTCCTATTAGTGAATATGTATGTCCCACCACTTTGCTTTAAATCAATTCCAAAAGAAAATATACATGGCAGGTCACGACCTGCCATTTTTTCAATTCAGATCCGAAAACTACAAATTGTAGCTTGAATTTAGTGTTGTCTCTTCCTCCTTGGTGGGTTCAGGGGGCGAGGACCGTGTTATATCCCTAAAGCACTTTTCAATTTGGGGTAACCCGTCTTACTCACTGGAATCTTTTCTCCACTTGTTAATATTACTAGGTGACTATCCTTCTTATAAGCCTCAATTTTTGTGATCTCGGCTATTTTCACAATGTAAGACCGATGGACCCGAACAAATGATTCTGCTTGCAAATGATTTTCAAAATAGCTTAAGGTTTTGTTTTTTAAGAACTTTCCCTCCTTAGTATAAATATTTACATAATCATCATTGGCTTCTAAATATTGAATTTCCTTAGTGGGAATAATTTTGATATCATTCCGATCCCTTAGGACAATTCTGCTTAAAGAAGCTATAGTTTCTGTGGTTTCATTATCGAGTAGCTCTTGAATGTTTTGTCCTTTACCAGTCTGTTTAAATTTTTCAATCGCCTTATCAAATCTATCTTGAGAAAAAGGTTTCAGCAAATAATCAACAGCATGAACCTCAAACGCTTTCATAGCATATTCATCAAAAGCAGTGGTGAAAATAACGGATGGAATTTCTTCCAGTAATTCCAACATTTCAAAACCATTTATTTTTGGCATTTGAACATCAAGAAAAATTAAATTGGGTTGATGTTGGTGAATGGCTTTAATACCTTCAAAACCATCATGACAAATGGCTACAATCTCAAAATCTGGAAATTTCGACAAGTATTCAGCAACTAAATTTGTTGCCAAGGGTTCATCATCAATTATTATAGTCTTTATCATGAGATTTGAGGAATTAATAGTTCAACTTTAAATTGCTGAGATAAGGCAGTAGTTTTAAGTAAATCATATCGTCCAAAAATTAAAAATAATCGTCTTCGGACAGCTTCCAAACCAAATCCAGCTCCTTTTGTCTGACCTGCTTTTGGATCAAATGGATTTTCAATGATGATTTCAAGACTCTTTTTCATTTTCTTAAACTGCACATTAATGGCAACATCTCCTGTTAAACCATATAGACTATGCTTAATAGCATTTTCTAATAATGGTTGGACCATTAATTGAGGCAATTTCAATTGCTCAATGCCAGCCTCAATATCAAAATTGACTTGTAGTCTGTGTCCGAACCTTACTTTTTCAATATCAATAAATAAATTTAAAAACTGGATCTCATCTTCTACCTGAATCCACCTATCAGCTTCTTTCTGGATGGTACCTCTTAAAAAGTCTGATAATTGTAACACCATTTCTCTGGCCTTTTCGGGTTTCACTTTCACTAAAGAACTAATAGAATTCAAGCTGTTAAACAAAAAATGTGGTTGTAGTTGTTGACGAAGCTGATGAAGTTCTGCCTCATTTGCCATTTTTTGCATTTTCACCTCCCTTTCTTCTGCCTCTACTTGTTCCTGTAGCTTTCCTTGGAGATTTAGCAATAAGGAATAGGAAAGAAAAATCAGCAAGATGATAAATCCTCTCAGAACAAAAGCTTCATTAAGAAAAGTGATGTTTTTAAAATTGGAAGGCACTACCCATTTTATTAAAAAATCTCCTGAATATAATATGAGCAAAGATAAGATGAGAGGGAAAACCACCAGCAAAACCTTATTGCCTTTGGTGGGCGTATAAAACTTGAAAATATTATCCAGCAACATAAATCCAAATATCACTAAAAGGCTAAATAATATACTGTCTATTAAAGCAGATGAAAAATCAAGCCCATAATGCATCAATAAAAAAATGGATAAGCCAAGCCATACTAAAAGAATGGCTGATAGCTTTATCCACGATCTATTTTGATGACGAATGAATTGCAAAAACATTTCTAAATCTAGTAGGAATTATTAAGTAAAATTAAATATTGTGTAAGAGAAACCTTGTCAGGTTATCTAACCCCCAAGGTTTAAATCTACAAAATAGCAGTTCCAATTATCGGTCAGACGGTTCTAACCGTCAGACCGAATTAGGCAGGAATCAATAAGATTTAAACTCTAATCCACCAAAATTAACCGAGCCCTTGATATACAAAATTTTCCTATCGGCTTCATCCACAGAAGGAAAAGCTCTTTTGTCTTCAATTCCAGAGAATACATTGCTAACGTCAGCTTGCACTTCCCAATGGGGCGGAATAATCAGTTTCAATCCCCCAAAAGTGACTTCCACATCTAAAACGGCACTATCTTGAATTTCTGCTTTGGATAAATCAATGTCCGCTCCTCCGAAAGCAGTTGTAATTTTCCCACCTTTAAAATTCTTGGTAATCAACCGTCTTTGAACAGACGCAAATACCGCCTCGGCTCTTATAAAATCACTTTCCACTGTTTTAGAATCAGAAAGACCTAAGTCTTCATCAGAGCCGTGTTCGGAATCTCCTTTATGGAAACCAAACTTGCGGCTGCGGCCAAGGATCAAATATAATCCTATTAAAATGATACCTCCTGGTAACAAGTAATCATAGTATTCAGCTGGAATAAACCCCTCTCGTCTGATTAAGAAAAAACTACCGACCAACAACATGATGAGGCCAAATCCATTTCTTAAACCATGTCGAACTAAAGAATAAATACCAATCCCGATAAAGATAAATGGCCAGCTAAATATCCAGCTGAACTCTATTACATCCATTCTATCTAATAATAAAATACCTCCAATGATCAAAAGTATAACCCCAAATGATGCATTGTTTCTTCCTGTGTTTTCTTGTTTGTTTTTCATGACAGTTTGATTTTTAGTAATGAAACAAACTTAGAAGGGTTTTATAAATAATACCTTTGTAAATAGGCCAAAAAATGGCAAAACTAGGTGAGTGGCGGAAATGAGTCGGTGAAATATCTATAAAAATGTCGGACATCCTCCATGCTCCCATATTTCATAAAGCAAAAAAATGTCCGACATAAGCAACTAGTTATCTTCTACCATATCAGAAATGTCAGACATTAGGAACATCAAAATTCCTTTATCAATATAGATAATGTCTGACATGAATTCGTAATTCTCAAATTACTAATTATTAATTATCATCCCACCCCTCCGGTCGCTTCCATTTCACTGGAGCTTCAGGTTCAGGTTGCATTTCAAACTCCTCAGTTTCCAGTAGCTTTAAAGCTTGTTCTACTGCTTTTTCTAATTGTGCATCTCGTCCTTGCATGGCCAATTTAGGATCATCAATTACTTCAACATCTGGCGCTATACCTTCTCCTTCTACGGCCCATTCGCCATCAGTATCATAAAAACCACCTCTTGGAGCTACCATTCTTCCTCCATCTACAAATTGAGGTGTATCCCAGGTGCCCACTAAGCCACCCCAGGTTCTAGTTCCTACTAATGGTCCAATATCCTTCTTCTTGAACATATAAGGCAATAAATCGCCTCCAGAACCGGCTCTTTCGTTTATAATCATCACTTTTGGCCCCCAAAGCCCCGCTATCGGGGAAGTCCAAGGACGATTCTCTCCTGCCTTACTGTTGAAATAACCAATCGGCTCACGGGTCATAATATCTATCATATAATCAGCTGCAGATCCACCTCCGTTATTCCTCTCATCTAAAATCACTCCTTTCTTATCTTGTTGAGAAAAATAATAGCGATTGAAGCTTGTGAAACCAGGCCCGCTGGTATTGGGAATGTAAACATACGCCAACTTTCCATTGGACATTTCATCTACCTTCCGTCTGTTGCCTTCCACCCAATCAACATATCGGAGCCAATATTCACTACCTATTGGTTCAACATATATCCTTTCAGCTCCCGATTTTGAAGGGCTACTATTAACCAATAGTGCAACAGTTCTTCCAGCTGTTTGTGCAAAATGGTCATAAATATTATCAGCTTCAGTTATTGGGGTTCCATTAACTTCTAATATATAGTCACCCACCTTCACTTTTTGACCAGTTAAGCCAAGTGGAGCTTCTAAGCCTGGGTTTGATTGTTCACCATCATATATTTTAGATATTCTGTAGAAGCCGTTCCTGATTTCATAATCGGCCCCTAACAAACCGACTGGGACACTTTCCACATCTGGCATATCTCCACCTGAAACATAGGAATGCCCGATCGCAACTTCACCACTTAAAATATCAACCAAATAATTTAAATCAGTTCTATGATGGACATGTTTCACCCACGGCTGATACCAACTATATACTTTATCCCAAGGTGCTCCATGCACATTATCGACATACAGGAAATCACGCATAAATCGCCAGCCCTCCTTAAATATTTGCGCATATTCTGATGTCGGATTCACTTTCATTTGTGCCGATATAGAAATATTATCCTCCCCCTTCGGTTTTCCTGAGCTAGCAGTAACGCTCCAGCTACCCCCTTTTTGAAACAATGTGAATTCACCATCTTTTGACAGCACCATTTGACTAATACCGTCATCCCAATCTTCTGCTTCCTCTTTTTTTACATCATAGTCGTGTACTTTCAATCCCTGTTGATTAGGAACAGATTCCGCAATAAACACTTTATGGGGTTGACCACTTTTGATAAATTGATAATTTCTTGCAGGTAGTTTTAAAGACACAACACGATTTTGAATATTACTAAAATCAATTTCAACTTTCTTATTTTCAGTAGTGGCTTCTTCTTTGCTTTTCTTATCCTTTTTATCTTTGGTGCTTTCCTCCTCCTTTTTGGCTACTTCTTCATCACTTTGAGGCAAATTAGGAGCCTTTCCATCAGCACTTAGAACTACCGCATAGAGGCTTCTACTTACTGAAGGATCATAAGAACTCATATCCAGCCAGCCCGAATTTAAGCCATAATCTGTACTTGCCAAGAAGTACAAGTACTCTCCGGATTGATCCCATTGAGGCGAAGTTGCATCTGCTAAAGGATCTGAAACTTGATATGTCTGTCCAGATTGGGTATCATAGATGAAAATAGCTTTGAAATGACTATTTTGCTGTTTTTCATAGGTAATATAACGGCTGTCGGGAGACCAATTTGGATTCAATGTTCTGTTTGGATGTGCATAACCATCCGTATCTACTTTTTTGACCTGTCCATTTTCTAGATTAATATACCAAATATTGTAGTCCGTATCAGTGTAGGTAATCATTTTACCATTTGGCGACCAATCCGGAGTAAAGTAGAAAGTTGGATTTTCTAAAGCATAAGCTTTTTGATTTTCTCCGAATTGATTCGCTACCACCAATTGATATTCCCCACTAGCATCAGAAAACCAAGCAATTTGATCACCTTTTGGGGACCAAATAGGATAGCGATCAGCTACTCCACTGCTTTGGGTGATGTTTCTCCAGCTCCCCTCCTCCTTCGGAAAAGTAAAAATATCTCCTCTATGCTCAAATATTGCCCTTTTTCCGTTTGGAGATAGGTTTGGATTATCAACGTTTCCTGCTTTTACATCTTCCCATCTTTCACGACTAAAGTTCAAATCACCTTGTACATAGATTTCCAATTGTCTGGAAGTATTGTTACTTGCATTTAATAAATGAAGATATCCTCCTTGCTCATACACAATTTGATCGCCAAAGGCATCTAAGCTTTTTACGTCATATTTTTTATGAAAGGTAATTTGTTCTTCCTCAGCTGAGACCATATCGTAGCTCCAGATATTGCTTACATAATCTCTTTCGGATAAATAGTAGACTTTTTGGCCTACCCAAACTGGATCAAGATGTCTCTCTTTATCCAATTGCGGTGTTCTGGTTAGCTGTTGGTTATCAAGATTTAAAATCCAGATGGGCATAGCTTGACCACCTCTGTAATTTCTCCACTCAGGATCCCAAGAGGTTATGGGTGTATAAGCTAAATGTTTACCATCAGAGGAAAGCTCACCATATGCAGCTCTGATATCTACCAATGGCTGAGGAAAGCTTCCTTTTGCTGCAACGGTATATAGTTGAGAGGTTTTGGTAGGGTGAGCCTTTCTGCCAGTTCTAAATAGTATTTCCCCTGTGGGTGTCCAGCCCTGAACATAATCGCTACCCGGATGGTAGGTCAATCGTTTAGGTGTTCCCCCTTCAACAGGCATTACATATACATCAGTATTACCATCATATTCGGCACTGAAAGCAATCCAGTTTCCATCGTTTGAAAAGTGCGGGGAAGACTCATATCCTTCATAAGTAGTCAACCGAACAGCATCACCGCCAGAAAGTGGGGCTTTCCATAAATCATTTGCATACACAAATACGACATTCTCGGCCGAAAGACTAGGCTGACGTAACAGCATTGTGCCTTGGGAAAAAGCTTCGGCAGATACAAAAGCTATTAGTAAGAACAAAAATATTTTCTTCATAAGAATTGGTTTTTTTGATTTGATAAGTAAGCTAAGAATTTTGGATGAAATTTGGTAGAAGAATTTTATGAGTGTTGATTTTATAATCTGCTGGATTGAACTGAGATATTTAAGAGAAGTCTAGACTAGACCCCGTATGATTGATTTTAAATTATAGTATACTATATTGATAAATATTTCACATTGGATTGTACGAAACTAAGCCCTTAAATAATTGAAAACTTTAATATTGGGTGCCAGCGGTGCCACGGGAAAACTTTTGGTCGAACAATTATTGTTAGCTGAACAGAATATAAAGGTAGTCATTCGCCCGACCGCCCAAATCCCTACATTTTGGCAAAATCATGCGAACTTGGAAATTATATCTGCTGAAATCTCTAAAATGAAAACAGTTCTAATGAAGGAAATTGTTTCTGATTGTAATTCCGTGGCGGTTTGTCTTGGTCACAATCTTAATTTTAAAGGCTTGTTTGGGAAGCCTAGGAGGCTTGTAACTGATGCAGTACGATTGCTAACCTCATCCATTCTAAAAGTCCAAAATCAAAAACCCATCAAGTTAGTTTTGATGAACACTGCAGGAAACCGAAATAGGGATTTAAAAGAATCCATCTCTGTTAGTGAAAGCTTAATCATTACTTTGCTTCGATTGCTGTTACCTCCACACCTTGATAACGAGCTAGCAGCAGAATATCTTAGAAAAAAAATCGGAAAGCAAAACAATACAATCGAGTGGGTAGTGGTAAGACCAGATTCTTTAATTGACGAAACTCAGGTAAGTCAATACTCCCTGCTTCCCTCTCCAAATACAAGTGCCATTTTTAAGCCTGGTAAAACGAGTAGAATAAATGTAGCTCATTTTATGGCAGACTTAATTCAAAAGGCTGATTTATGGAATAAATGGGAAGGACAGATGCCTGTAATTTACAATCAAATCTGATTCAATTACTTTTATTAAAATCATTTATGCTATATATTGAAAGTTAATGTATCAACCGCTAATAAGTAATGAAAAAGAACCTAATCATTTTTATCCTTACAATTATCACAGCAGTTTCAGTAGTTTTTGCATTTAATCAAAAGCAACAAGTAGAGGAGCAAAAAGCTTTGGTTTAAGAGTACACTGACTCTTTAAAGCAAAAAGGTAGAGAACAAGAAATTTCAAGAGATCTTGTAGAAAAATATTCTAGAATAGCAAAAGAAGAAGCTGAGAAACTTCGAAAAAAGGCAGAAATGGATCAAAATGAGAACTGACTTGATGGCTTATGGGAAAAATAACAAGTTAAGAGCAATTTTTTTACTCGTTTAAAGCTTTTAAATAAAACCCTACAGTTTTCCACTCATATAAATTACCACATCAGCAAAGTAAGTATTTAATATCTTGTATGTATAATTAAGCAAACAAATACTTATGAGAAAATTAAAACTACTTTTTACCATCTATTGCTTATTTGCAATATCGACTGCATTTGGTCAAACTTCAACAGAGATGGTTGACGCCATTGTGAAAGAAGCTAATGATAATTCACAATTGGAACCTTTGGCGCATGAATTAATGGACGTAATTGGTCCTCGTTTGGTAGGGACCCCACAAATGAAAAAAGCTAATGACTGGGCAGTAGCGAAGTTTCAAAGCTGGGGAATTGAAGCCGAAAACCAAGAATGGGGCAAGTGGAGAGGATGGGAAAGAGGAATAACACATGTAGATCTCGTGGAGCCTAGAGTTGTTAGCCTAAGTGGAATGCAACTAGCTTGGAGTCCAAGTACCTCCAAAAAAGGAGTAACTGCTGAACTCATGATTATTCCTGAAGTGGAAGACTCTATTGCTTTTCAAAAGTGGCTACCAACGGTAAAAGGAAAAATTGTATTAGTTTCAATGAACCAACCTACCGGACGTCCAGATTACAATTGGGAAGAATTTGCAACAGAGGAATCATTTGAAAAAATGAAAACTGAAAGAGATGCCCAAACTGAAGCTTGGAGAGCAAGAATGAATGCCACTGGATATAACTCAAGAAACATAAATGAAGTACTGGAAAATGCAGGAGCCCTTGCTATTGTTCAATCCAGATGGTCAAATGGATTTGGAGCAAATAAGATATTCAGTGCAAATACTAAAAATATCCCTGTTGTTGATTTGTCTTTAGAGGATTACGGAATGATCTATCGCTTGACTGAAAATGGAGCAAAACCAAAAATAAAGATCTTGGCGCAGTCTTCCGAACTAGGAACAGTTCCTACCTTCAATACTATTGCCACTATAAAAGGGACTGAAAAACCAGAAGAATACGTTATTCTTTCTGCGCACTTCGACTCTTGGGACGGAGCTACAGGAGCAACTGATAATGGCACTGGAACAATAACTATGATGGAAGCTGCAAGAATTCTTAAAAAGCTGTACCCAAATCCTAAGAGGACAATTATTGTAGGACTGTGGGGAAGTGAAGAACAAGGTTTAAATGGATCTCGTGCTTTTGTGGAAGATCATCCTGAAATAGTAGAAAACGTACAAGCAGTGTTTAATCAGGATAATGGAACTGGTAGAGTAGTCAATATTTCTGGTCAGGGATTTCTACATTCCTATGATTATATCGGAAGTTGGTTAGAGGCTGTACCAAGAGAGTACAAAAATGAATTGGAGACAAATTTTCCGGGAACACCTTCACGAGGAGGATCTGATTATGCTTCTTTTGTAGCTGCAGGCGCACCTGCATTTTCTTTAAGCTCGCTTAGTTGGAGCTACTGGAATTACACATGGCATACTAATTTAGATACTTATGACAAAATTGTATTTGATGATGTGCGTAACAATGCTATTCTAACTGCAATATTGACTTATATGGCAAGTGAGGATGATGACACCACTGCAAGAGAAAGAGCAGTACTACCTACAAATCGTAGAACAAATGAACAGTATGAATGGCCAGAGCCACGAAAAGCTAATAGAGATGGTGGGAAATAATCATTGCATCTAACATTTAAAATGTTTGATAATTACAAAAGGATAGAATCATTTAGCTTCTATCCTTTTTTATTTAGAAAAAATAATACCCTCTAATTCTCCATAATTGAAGATTTCGGCATCTTTTCAATAAGAATTTCACTAAATTTCAAAAAACTTTATCAACCCACGCAACTGATCGTAACCCAATTGCATCTTGAAGATGTAACCAGCAATAATGAAAGTGTTTATCAACAAATCTAAAACGGAAGAAGACTTAATAGCAGGATGCATTAAGCAAAAAGCAAGTGCACAACGTGCCTTGTTTGACAAATACTCCGGCAGGATGTTAGGCCTTTGCAGAAGATACGTAAAAGATGTGTTGGAAGCAGAAGGCGTGATGATCACAGCTTTCACCAAGATATTTGAACGAATAGAACAATATACAGGTGAAGGGAATTTCGAAGGCTGGATGAAGCGCATCATGGTAAATGAATCTTTGCAATATCTACGGAAGCATAAAAATATGCAACTGAATATGGATATAGAGGAAGCACACCATTTACCAAATTATGATGCTATGGAGGATCATTTGCAAACAGAAGATTTAATGCAAATGATAGGCGAATTGCCAGTAGGGTATAGAACGGTTTTCAACCTCTATGCCATAGAAGGTTATTCTCATAAGGAGATAGCTGAACAGTTAAGTATTAATGAAAACACTTCCAAATCGCAGTTGAGTAGAGCACGGGTCTACTTGCAAAAACGACTAGCAGAAATGGAACAAGAAATATCAATAAGTCATGGAAACTCATAAAATAGACCAATTATTCAAGCAAAAACTGGATCGTCACAGCGAGGTAGTATCTGCGGATGCTTTCGCAAAGATGCAAGCCCAAATGAAAGGCAAAAAGCAAAAAAAGGGCTTCCCTTGGATGATAGCAGCTAGCATTAGTATCCTATTGATTGTGTCATTCGGAATAGCTTATAACTATAATCAAAATACGGAGCAAAATTTTGCCCAATTGGATCTCAATCAATCAAGTATAAGTCTTAATGAGACTGGAGAAATAAGATTTCCTGAGTTACAGCAAGAGACTCAAACTCAAGTGGACATCCTACAGAAACAAATTTCTGCTCCAATTCAAAAATCTACTCCAATAAAGGTTGAATCGCAAGACTTAAGCCGAATGGCTACATTGGATAAAGTAAATGCTTTTAAAGCAGATATTAGGTTGAACATGGTTCCTGAATTAAGACTTGCTCCAAAAGTGGATGCAAACAAAGTAATTGTAGAAATACATTACGCTTACGCAGAAAGTAAAGAAGATCAGAACATAATAGAAAAGAGTAATAAAAAACTTAAATCGCTGGCCAGTGAATTTAGTTTAGCTGAACTAAGAAGTGCGAAAAACGAGCTATTTGCTTCAGCCTTACAGTTCAATAAAAAAGGAAATAATTAAAAAAAAGACACAGACATGCAAAATATAATGAAAATATCGATGGTAGTTTGTTTAGGCTTTTTGAGCACATTAGGCCTAGCACAAAGTTACAACTCAGAAAATGCAGATACTAAATTAGTAATCGGAGCAGCAGAGGATAATCAGTTAGTAAACAAGGGAGTATTCATTGTAAGAATATATAAATCAACAAAAAGGGCTGAGTTAGAAAAATTTAAAGAAGAGGCCGAAGAATTAAATATAGATATAGAATACGAAAGCCTTGAAATAATAGATGGTAAAATTGAAGCCATTACACTTAAAGTCGATTGTAATGATGGCTTTTCTGGGACCGCTTCCACCACAAATATACCTGAATCAGGAATAGGTTTCATTAGAGATTACCGTGACGAAGCTGACATCCCTTTTGTAATTGGTAGAGTATTCGATAAAGGGAAAAATTACACCTCTGATGAGTCAAAAGAAGACAATAATTGGAAAGAGGAGTTGAAAAAAGAGTTTGATACTGCATTCAATGAAGAAAAAACTATTGAAAAAAGAAAAACATCTTTTATAAATTATGATCATGAAATTGATTTCTCTATGGGACTAAATAATTACCTGAATAATGACAATCAATTCCCTGATAGTGACAATAAAGATTTTAGTTTAGACCCATTGACCTCATGGACTTACGGTCTACACTCTAACCACATCATCTCAGTTAGTCCTTATGTAAAATTCAATTTTCAAATGGGGTTATTGTGGAATAACTTTGCGTTGGCTGATACTAAATATCAAGTAACAAAAGGACCTGAACAGTTACTCTTAAATGATACTGAGTTATCAAGACCAGACATCAGCCCAACGAGAAGTAAATTGAATATCACATACTTAAATTTCAACTTAGTGCCAATGTTTCACTTGGGTAAAAGCAGCAATGCTTTCAGATTTGGTGCAGGGCCTTATGGAAGTTATCGAATTGCCAGTAAATCAAAATTCAAGTATAACGATAATGGCAAAGATGTAGTAAAAAACAATTTCCATATCAATAACTGGAAATATGGAATTAAAGCACAAGTAGGATGGAAAGGAGTAGATTTGTTTGCCACCTACGATTTGAGCCCAATTTTCATTGAAGACAGAGGACCAGAAGCTGAATATCCATTAAGAGCCATATCGTTTGGAGTGATTTTTTAAACCTCTCCTTCTTATTTGACTCTAAATTAATAAGGAGTACAGTAAAGAGACCTGTTAGGTTTAGCATACCTGACAGGTCTCTTTTATTTACCGGGATATAATCCATGCGCCCAATCTCCAATATTTCAATTGCAAGCCGGATCCATTTTAAATGTTGCTACATCTAACTTTTAAAACTATCTATCGAATATTTTTATATATTTATGACTAGGATTGTATATTGAGTTTTTTAAAATAAAACTAAGATAAAATTCATGTCAACAGAAATCATCAACATCAGCAAACAAGAAGGGAACAATCACCTCTACTTAACCGATAATGAAGGTCATGCCGGAAAAGATAGTATTACAACTCAAGTACACCCTGGGGATACGGTAACCTGGAAATTAGTCCCCAATGGAGGAATAGATCAAATTACTGGGATTACAGCAAAACCAGATAGCCAAGATATTTTTTCAGTGGATCCTGCACCAGTAAATCCTAATGATCCTAAAACTGATTGGACAGGTACTATAAGCGAAAATGCCACAGGTACAGAATCTTATAGCATTGGATATAAGATTGGTGATAACAATTATACTGATGACCCAGATCTAGAAATGAAACATGGCGGCTAATCACCCCCACAAAAAAGTCCTATCTTGGAAGACTTATACCTTAGTCTTCCTTTTATACAGTTCACTCAGCCTGTCTCAATCTTTTAAAGATGCAGATAGTCTGATAAATATTGTAGAAACTCAATTCAGTAATACAAGTGACAGTATGCAACTTGTCACATTAGAAGAAATATATAAAAACAATAAATTAAAACCCGACCTACGTTTAAAATATGCCCTGAAATCATTAAAATTATCAAATCAACTACATAACGAATTATGGCTATTTAAGACTAATTACGAGTTAGGTAATATTTACAAGAAAAAAGGTGATCTAGACACTTCATTAAAGTACTACTACGCAGCGCTAAAACAAAACGAGCTACTTGATGATATTAGAAATGAAGCATTAGTAAATGCCTCAATATCAAACATCTACAAAGTAAATGAGGATTTTAAAAATGCAGTTAAATATGCCAATATAGGAATTAAAATATATAGAGAAATTGAAGATTCAGTGAACTTAGCAATCAATCTAATGAATACTGGGGAAATCTACAGAGTAAATCAGCGGTTTGACTCTGCTCTAACGTATTTCAAGGAATCAGGGGATATATTTGAAATTGTCGGTCATAGAGTAGGCCTAGCTTATAATATCGGAAACATCGGTTTGACTCATGCCGATTTAGGAAGTGATTCCTTAGCAGAGACCAATCTACAAGAAGCAATTCATATTCTGGAAGAGGAAGGCGATTTTTATCCAATAGCCGTCTATAATACCTACATGTCAGATATATATCAAAATAGGGATAATTATGAAAAAGCACTTACTTATGCTGTTCAGAGTCTGAACATTTCTTTAGAACATTCCTTAAAAGAGCAGATTCGCGATGCCAACCTCAAATTATCAGAATTGTATGTTGCTCAAAACAACTATCAAAAAGCGTATTATCATCAGAGTCAGTATTTAGCATACAGAGATAGCATCAATAGTGAAGGTAAAATTCGGGAAATAGCGGAGTTGAGAACTGAATACGAAGTAAATAAACGAGAAGCAGAAATTACAATCTTAAAAAATGAAAAAAGGACTCAATACATCATTTTTGCTTCCATGGCAGTCATTATTATCCTATTGGGGCTTGCCAGTTTTCTTTACTACCGCAATAGTAGAAGAAAACAAACGCTCAATTTAATATTGAAGGAAAGAAAGGAAGAAGCTGAAGCGCAAAGAGACCAATTAGAAGCCATCAATGAAACAAGGGAAAAATTCTTGTCCATTATTGCACATGATTTAATGGGGCCAGTTAATTCTTTTAAAGGCTTATCCACAATCATGAAGATGAGTATTGATAGTCAAGACATTAAAGACCTAAATGACATCCATAGAGTATTTGATAAATCTGTCAACAATCTTTCAAGTCTGTTAACCAATTTATTGGATTGGTCGGTTACTCAACAAGGCGACATCCCTTATCATCCGGAAAAGATTGATTTCAATCACTTAATCAATGAATTAATCGATCTGTTTTTTAATATGGCTGAGTCTAAAAAGATCAGTTTGAGGACAAATATATCTGATAATCTATATTTGTGGGCAGACGTAAATAGCACCAAAACCATATTAAGAAATTTAGTGAGCAATGCTTTAAAATTTACTGACGCAGGAGGAGAAATCAGTATTGCAGCTGAAAAATCAAACTCTTTTGTAGTAATAAAAGTAAATGACACTGGTATTGGTATGCCACAGTCTAAAATCGATCAACTCCTAGCAGAAGATAATTTTGAGATCAGCCAGGGAACCCAGGGAGAAAAAGGTGTCGGCTTAGGTCTTCAGTTGGTTAAAGAATTTGTAAGTATGAATAAAGGAGAAATGGATATTGAAAGCGAAATTGACAAAGGCACTACTTTCAGAATATATTTACCTCAGTATAATCAGTAGCCAAGACTCTATTAAATCGTTTAAATGAGGGAAATGCTAAGCTTTCACTTGAAAGATAAAATACCTGCTTCTATAGGATAATCTCATATAAAACCGCAGTTCATATTCAGGCTCTTTGAAAATTACTGTCGAAATCCTACAAGTATCAGTCAGACACCAAATGCGTCAGTCCGACAAGAAAACTTATTCTAACTCCAAGGCTAAATTTTCCCACTCTTCTGTCAATTGTTCTAACTCCTTGCTAAGCTTTTCGAATTCTTGATTTACTTCAAAAAGCTTATCAGGATTACCGTAAACAGAAGGTTTAGCAAGTTCTTCTTCCAACACTTTCTTATCTGCCTCTAGCTTTTCAATAGTTGTTTCTAGCTTTGATAGCTCCTTTTGTTTAGCTTTAAATTCAGCATCTTCCGGATTATGTCTCGGCTTGGACTGCTTTTCCTTTTTCTGCTCCTTTTTCAGCTCCTCATCAAAGCTCTTATCTTCTACTTTTGCCGCTTCCCGCTTCGCAAACCAATCTTGGAATTCATCATAGGTCCCCGGGTACTCTTTAATTTGGTAATCTTCAATCCACCAAATTTTATTGGCTACATTAGAAACAAAGTATCTGTTGTGTGACACTGTTATAAAAGAGCCTTCATATTGTTGCAAAGCCTGAATTAGTATATTTTCCGATTGCATATCCAAGTGGTTGGTCGGCTCATCTAATAGCAAGAAATTCGCATTAGAAATCATGGTTTTAGATAAAGCTACTCGAGACTTCTCTCCTCCTGATAATACTTTAATTTTCTTAAATACTTCCTCATCTCTAAAAAGAAAACATCCCAGTAGATTTCTTAACTCCATTTCAGTTCGGTCACTGCCTGCTTGTTTCAGCTCATCCAAAATTTCGTTATTAATATGGAGAGATTCTAGTTGATGTTGAGCAAAAAAACCAAATTCTACATTATAACCTTCCTCTCTTTTGCCCTTAATCTTTTCTTCTCCTGCAATAATTCTTAGTAAAGTAGATTTACCTTTACCATTGGCTCCAATTAAGGCAATCTTATCCCCTCTTTCGATATGAGCCTCCGTATTTTCCAATATTTTTATATCTCCATACGACTTTGATACCTCATTCAGTCGAACAATATGCCTTCCCGATTTATTATTAATTTTAAAGCTGAAATTGATAGTGGCATTATTATCCACCACTGCATCGACCTTATCCATTCTGTCCAATGCCTTTACTCTAGATTGCACCTGCTTGGCTTTGGTTGCTTTCGACCGAAAGCGATTAATAAATTGTTCAGTCTGTTTTATTTTTTGTTGTTGATTTTCATAAGCATTTTGTTGCAATTCGGCTCTAAGTGCTTTCTCTTCATTATAGAAGCTCCAATTACCGGCATATACATTTAATTGTTGTTGATCTACCTCAACAGTAATATCTATTGTTCTATCCAAAAACTCTCTATCATGAGAAACAATGATGTAAGCTCCCTCATAGGATTTTAGATAATTTTCAATCCATTGTATCGATGGCAAATCCAAGTGGTTTGTCGGCTCATCTAGCATCAAAAGAGAAGGCTTTTCTAATAGCAACTTTGCCAACATCACTCTCATTCTCCAGCCTCCGGAAAAAGTCCTCAATGGTCTACTTAAATCCTCTGTTTTGAAACCTATACCTTCCAGAATTTCTTCCGCTTTAGCTTGAAGGCTATAACCTTCCATCATTTCATATTGCTCTTGAGCTTTGGTGAGCTTATCTACTAGATCATCCGAATAATCTTCCTCCATTTTCTTAAGAATAGATTCTATTTTCTCCTGTAGCTTTAATGCTTCCTTAAAAGCCTGCATAGCAACATGCAGAATACTATCATCAGATTGAAATGACAGCAAATCTTGATTTAGGAAACCTATGGTGCAGTCTTTACTCATTTGCACCTCTCCTTTATCTGGAGTGATATCACCATTAATGATTTTAAGCAAAGTAGATTTTCCTTGTCCATTCAATCCAATCAAGCCAATTTTATCTTTGGGTTTGATGTGTAAAGAAGCGGTATCAAATAGAGGCCGATCCCCTATGTAGTAGTCTAAATTATTAATAGAAAGCATGATGCAAAATTAAGTGGGATTTCGTCAGGATAAAATGCTTTGACCGAATAGTTGAAAAATATATTTTTAACTTATATTACATTTTGTTTAACCTTTTTTATTTTTAATTAAACAATATGCTTTACAAGGCGTTTCCTTTTTAAATAAAATATAAAAACTATGAGCAAAACAGAAGAAACACAGAGCTGGCCAGATTTAGCCATTGGGTTATACGATAAATTAACTGGCCGAAATGCAAAAATCAACTATGATTTTACTGATTTCAAAATCGGAGTGCCAAAAAAGGTCGGTTCAGAGGAAAAGACTGAATGGACCATGAACGGAAAATTAAGTATTACAACTGAATCGAAATGAAAAAAATGCAAATAACAGCTGATGTGGAGCTGCAAAGTGTAAAAGGCAAAATTAATATTCATGGTACTACAAATGACTTGAATATTAATATCTCTTCTGCATCAGTTGTTATTTTTCCTCTGAAAACTTATCTTCTTTTTCGCAAATATATTATCCTGAGCAAATTTATTGATCAAAATATTGCTGTGATGATTGCTAACAAAAAAATTGTGTCTTTTGATAACGGAAAAATGGTATATTCTAGAAGGTGGTGGCTGTTTAAATTTCTGCTAACTGCACTTATTAAAAAAGGGATATAAAAAAAGCTGCATCAACTCAAGGAAAATGCAGCTTTCTTTTTTGTTAGCATTATAAGTTATTTAACCATCAATCTAACCTTCTTTCTTATATTACCTTGTCGCACATCTACAATGTAAATACCTGAATTTAGTTCTGTATCTATCGGTAATGCATTATTGAAATCCGATGGACTATGAACTGCCTCATAGTGTCTTCTTCCTTGCATATCAAATATGGAGACCTGTACTTTTTGCTCTGCATGGAACCCAGATAATCTCAATTTAATATTTTGTGCTTGAGTTGGGTTTGGTACTGCAACTAAATCAGAATTCTGAACTCTGTTCACTTTTACCACCTCTGAATATTCAAAAGCTCCATCATAATCTACTTGTCTTAATCGATAGAATCCATCACCAGCCAGAGGGGAATAGTCCTTGAAACTGTAATCAAGAACTTCTTTAGAATCACCACTTCCTTCAACAATACCTAGAACTTCAAAATCTTTACCATCAAATGAGCGCTGAATCTCAAAGAAATCATTATTCTTCTCAGAAGCAGTTTGCCATTTCAAATCAACCCTGTTTCCGTTATTCTCAGCTGTAAAGAAGGTTAATTCAACAGGTAATGAATTGTTATTTGCATCTCCTGCCCCAAAGGTCACAAAGTTTGTAGAAAAATCAAATCTTGTATTTGATGTTAGTTGCCCATTCGTTGCATTTCCTGATACACTGGATTGCCCCTGATTCTCCCACTGAGAAGAAACACCATCTTTAAATCGAACTACTCTTAGTTCACTTAAAGATTGTGCAACGCTTGCCGAACCATCTGCAATATTACTGCTTGGGTCCCAATATATTTTTACATTTGCCATATTAGCACCGGCACTTGTTAATTCCCAATACTGATTAGCACTTACCACTGGATTAGCTCCAACAAGATTATTAGACAAAGTGGCAATTGCGGGGTTATCCTCTGGGCTTTCACTGAAGAAAGTTGCTGTCCAATCGTCTGTATTTTGAATATAACTTACTTCAATTAATCCGTATCTTCCACTTTGCCCTACAGGAAAAGGATCAAATTCAGAAGCTGTGGAAGCATTTAAGTTTCTGATGAGAGGACCATTAACGTGACTAGAAGATTTAAAACCCGATAATACAGCAGTGTTTTGAATAATCAATGAATTATCGATATCAGTATCAATTAATCCATTTGTAAATTTAAGTTCACCGCTTACTTCTATATCATTATTGCTACCATCAATTACTGACAGTCTTCCATTCGACTTATTGACTTCTAAAACATTGAATGCTTCAAGACCAGTAAACTGACCTGATATTGTTTGATTGCTAGTTCCATCCATCACGATAGTAGCATCAGTAAACTCTGCATTGAAACTACTGCCGCCATTCTTAATGACATTACCTTTTACTCTCAGCTCTGAGTTATTAGCCATTTCAAAGTCACCGCCAGTCAATTCTAAGTTCTCACATATGTTAACGCTTGTAGCATTAGACATCACCTTTTTACCATTACCGCTTAATATTAACCTTTTCAAATTGGTAAATCCTTCAGCTAAAACTGTAACATCATTTCCCACATCATTATTTTCGTATTCTAAGCCTCCGCCTATAGAACAATTTGCGTCTGGAAAGAAATCCTCGTAGTCACCAGCTGGAAACGAAGCATCATCAACTAGTTTCAAAGTACCACTACCCTCAATTGTTCCTAAATTATGTCCAAAAGTGCTATTGATTTCTAGAGTTGCATTTTCTTCGATTGTCACTTTTCTAAAACGTCTAAAATTATCATTCAAGACCAAGGTATAATTGCCTCTAACAACTAAATCTGGCGATTGACCTACAGAAGGGGCCGAACCTCCGTCAAAAGAAGCACCCGCATTTACATTTCCATCCGCAAAACCCGTCAGAGTTTCAAAAAGAGGCACAACATTTGGTATTGCACTGCCGCACAACAACGCATCACTATTATCTCTAGTGATACCTGCTGTATATCGTCCCTCCAAAGTCTCACTCATTAATCCGCTGTACTCGTTGGATACGTCTGACTGAAAAGTAATTGAATTACCTACCTCATCAAATAGTTGTTCTGAATAAATCTTGTCCCAAGTATCGTCAACATTCAACAATCTTGCAGGTGCATAATTCATTAAACCCAATCCCTCTGCATTATTTACAGACTCTAATGCATCGTTATGATACATAGTCAAGGAACCATCAAAATTTGTGATGTTTTGCGATTTTACCAACCAGTAATACTGTAATACATTTTGTGTATCATCATAATCTGCACCTCCAGTACAAAGTTCATCGTCATCATCGGTTATACCATCTGAGAAATTATCAATAGGCTTAATTGTAATAAAACCATTTCCATCTACGTCAGATGCCGTAACTACTGCAGGGGTATAATTCAATAATCCTACAGGGTAAACAAAACTTCCATTGAAGTTATCGGGATAGATTTTCCTTACCCCTTTGTCAATCAAACTAGTATTGACTGTAATCATATTATTGACATTGAAATCAGATACGGATGCGCCTCCAGCACCATTTTCAAAAATTGCATCCTCATCCATGATCAATAAGTTGGAACCAATATCGAACACGCCAGAAGCTAATACGACTTTATGATTGATTTCAAAATCATTTTGCCCGGCTGTTACTTCAACTCCATTACTATTGTCAATTGTAATGGTTCCAAATGTACTCTGCCCACTAGAGGAACGAGCAATATTCTGAGTAGCTGAACCTTTGAAAACAATACCAGGCCCTGCAACAGCTGATTGGTGCTCTCCATCATGGATCAAATCACCTTCTAAATTCAACGCGCTAGTATTTGTATTCAAGATTCCATTTAAGATTCTAAGATTATTTTCAACCGTCAACTCCTGCTCTATGGAAAGGTCCCCTGCTCCCGCTTTTTCAATATTCCATAAATCAATTATCCCACTTCCCAAAATACTTTGAGTTGTAGGAGTGTTGAAGAATGTAGTTTGTTGATTCGTACCATTTCCTTGATTATTGAAAGTTCCATTTACTTCCATGTTGTTAACAATGGTTAAATCTAGACCATTAGCGGAATAAGTACCGTTACTCTCAACTTCTAAATTATTAAGAATCAAAGGATTAATAAATGTTCTTGCATTCAAATTATTATTACCTGTGATCAATAGATTATTCAAAGGAACAGTTGCATTAATGCCAATTTGATTTTGACCAGCTGGGGTTGAGACTCCACCAATGGTAATAGTTGAACCCGTAAAATCATAACTATCAGGATCTAACCTTAATGAAGCATTTGTAGCTGAACCATTTTGTCTCTCAATTATGAAATCCCCTGCAGTATGATTGAATTCACTTCCAGCATTTAAAACCTCAAAAACACCTCTATTTTGTTCAGGAGCAGTATTTATTCCAAATCGTGCAACTCCTCCACTTTGGGTATACTTTAGAACTCCGGAAGTAGAGAGTAAACCTCTTCTGACCTGAGAACCTACGTCTAAAGTTCCATCTGTAATGTCGATTTCTGCATTGCCCGAAACAGAGTACTCAATAAAGTTATTTCCATTACCTGTACCAGAAGCCATGTCTAAAGTACCACCAGTAATCCGAAGTAATCCATCTAGAATTAAGCCCGTATCATCTCCTTCAATCCGTACTATCCCCTGTCTTAATTCTAAGCCACCTGAACCCGATGATGATTCTGGATTAGATAAATTAGGAAGACTGAAATTTCCTCTGGCTTCGTCAGTTAAAGTAATATCAACATTAGGTTCATCTAAGATTAATAAGCCATTTACTATTTCAATAGGCTGTTGATTAATATCAGCAGGCAAAGGCAAATTGAAATCTGACCGGAAAATAAAGCTAGAACTTAGATCACTGCCTTTATTTAATTCTATACTGTGGAAATTTGGAATTGCTCCTGATTGGTAATCGAAAGTGTTATTTCCCACTCCTCTCAAAGTAAGTTATACAAAATCTTGATTTCCATTTGTATAAAGCTGCAATCCACCTCCACCATTATTATCTTGGTAAATATCGCCATGCACAATTAGGTTACTTTGATTAATTGTGGCATCTGGATTTTCCACTCTAATCAATGCATTATCGTTCTCTAGCCTCAAATCACCCAGAACTTCTACGGTTCTAGATGCATTATTTGGAAAATCAATTCTACCATTTCCACCGCTGTCGTTACCGCTTACATTACTTCTGAAAATTCTTAGATTATTTTCTACAGTTATATCGCCCGTAGCGCCAGAGCTCAATCTCAAATTAACATCACCTAATAGCTCAAAATCTTGCTTGACAGTCACATTTGTAGATATCTCAAAATCTCTATCTGCAGCACCCCATCCATTGCCTGCAATAAGAAGATTCGGTACTTCAGGAGGTATATTATTGTAAACAAATCCATCTTGAGTACTTTCATAAACAAAATATGAAGAGTCTTGATTTACAAAATCACCCAAATCAACTCCTGAAAAATCTGGATCTGCCTGACTACCACCAGCTGAACGGATCCAAAACATTCCTTCTCCTTTTACAGGACCTCCATTGATACCTCCTCCTGCTATATTGATGTTCAAAGTGGGCCGGAATTGGAAATTACGAGCATACACACGTCCTGTTGGATTTCCGTCATTTGCATCCAGCATTTGATTAAATACCAATTCTGCAAAATTTACTACTATATTGTCTGCCGTGATTCCATGCGGCTCACCGTCATTACCCGGCGACCCAAATGGAACCCAACCGATTACTGCGACATCGCCAGCTTGCGGAAAATCACCAGCTGCCGGCTGTCTTGAGTCATGGAACTCATAGCTGTCTACTGTAGAATTACCATCAATATCATTTGGAGCAAAGGTCCAATTATTTCCATTATTCCACTTAATTGGAAAACCGTTTCCAGATATTCTTGTGTAGAAAATATCGGGAGCGCCAACAAACCTCCCTGAAACACCTGCTGTGTAGTTCGCTCCTACTAATTCAAAGCCAGAAAAGTCATTTTGATCAAATTCAGCTGTTGTGCTTGATCCATTAAAATGAATGATCCTAGTTCTATTATCTTCATTGGCACTTTGATTACCACCATAAGTAGAAGTAATGATATCGTTTAAGTCCTCCGCTGGGTCTGATTCAAAAACCCGAGTATATGGGTTTCCATCCAGAACATAGCCAGGGACATAATTGTCCTCATCAGATGAAGCGTAATTTGATGGTCTATCTAGACCAGGAACAACAGCACCAGAGCCTCTGTAATAAAATCTAAAGGCAACTGTTGGTAAATCAGTGAATCCATCATGTCGAACTCTCCAATAATGTTGCAATATTTCACCGCCACCTAAATCAGATGTTTCCAACTCACCACTTACCACATTAATTCGAACATAACCATCATCTGAAAAGTCCTTTACTTTCATTTGAGCCGGTCTAGTGTAAACAGTAGTTCCACCGTCTGTTGTAAAACCAACTGGAAAAGATATAGGTGAGATATTATTTAATCTGCTTTCTTCTGTTTCTGGAATGGTATTGCCATTCACTTTCAATCTTAAACCACCGTCACTTGCATTACCATCAGTAAACACCAATATATTTGCAACAACATCACTGTTGTTTATATTGATTAAACTGTTAGTAGATACATTTCCGTTAAAAAAGTTTCCTCCTCCATTGTTTATATTCCAAATTTCATCAATTGTAAGGGTATGGTTTTTAATATAAATTCGACCGTTCCAATACTCCATTCTTTCGATTGTAACATCACTATTGAGCTCAGCAATAGTCGCTGCTCCCACATTAAACCTAATATTGCCAAAAACTGCACCGTCTTCGGTTTCTATAACTAGCGGTGGATCTTCCCTAAATCTAATTTGAGCAACGTCTGGTGTACCACCTGCTTCGGGATAACTTCCAGAAGCAAAATAGGTACCCATTCTATCGTAATTAAGGATATTACCCCAAATCCTAATGGTGAAAATATTCTGATCCAAGGTTCCCGATCTAACCTCTCCGTTTCCATTAATGTCGAATCTAATAGCACCATTTCCTCCTGCTCTGGCAATACCTCTTAATTCATTTCCAGAATTCCTGTCTAAGACCAAATTCCCCAATTCTAAGCGGGGAGATGTTGATCCACCCCAATATATAGTGTCAATTGATGAGGTTCCAATCGTTTGGTTAAAATAAGTACTATTTACTTCTGTTGGTTGGTCTCCCAAATTATCATAAGGGTCCACGCCTCCAAAAACCGAATTATATGCTGACCATCGGCCCACATAAAAACTTCCACCAACATAAACATCATTCACGTTTGCAGAAGAAGTAACTGCTGCAAAAGTAGTAGGGAAATTGCCGAATGGATTATTATAGAATTGATCGTTGTAACCTCTGACAATCAAATCTTCTAGAACTCTAAGTGGTTCACCTGATAGGGTTCTGGCATTTCCTCCATCTCCACTGGTGCCTTCATTAAGCGTGATTTCTGACACACCCGCTCCAGAACTAGCCATAATTACTCTATAGAATGGCGCTCTAGTAGAGATTTTAGCCTCATTACCGTTGGTAGATATCAAATTAACTGTTCCACCAGTCACATTAATATTTCCCGGATCACTATTGATAAATACTAACCCTCTATTAGTGGCGTCACTGATATTAAGTTCGCCTCCTGTCATTATAAAAGCATTGTCTGTATATGTCAAGGATAATGTATAGTAGTTATTGGAAGGGTTCACTCCTGCTGTCGTACCGATATTGACAGTCCCACCATTTATCTCCATACCTCCTACGTTATCAGAACCGTTTACCGAAGTCCTAAACTGCGGAATATTTACAATACCTCCATTAACCTTTAATGTCCCGGCTTCTCTAGAAGTAATACCGCTTGAACTTTCTACTTGAAAAGTACCTGCATTAACTTCTATTGTCCCATAAGGGGTAACCGCATTGCCTCCAGTTTTCCTAGCAAAGCCACCATCTAATAGAAGTTTTGCATTGGTACCGACTGAGTAATTTCCTGTGTTATTTAATGGATCAACATTTATATTTGTTCCTAAAACGGCTGTGCCCGTTATTAATCCAAATGCATTTTGATTATCATTTGGAGCATTGACATCACCACCAATATTTTGATTTGCCCTACCTGTCAATACGAAGTTGGAAGCTTGACTTGCAGTGAAAGTAGCTGAATATGCAGGATCTCCTTTATCGATAATTACTCTTAAGAAGTAGGTGGGACCATTAGCTCTTATCGTCTGATTCCTATTTTCAGATATCAAAAATACATCTGTAATTCCGTCTGGAGGATCGATTCCAACAGTTTGAGTGGTTCGCTGTGAGAATCGCACATCCCCTTCATTAGTAAAGTCCCCATACAAATTGAAATTATGACGCACATTTTGAGTAGATGTTCGAATTCTACCGTTTTGGGTACTTCCATTATTTTGAACCAAGACATCACCAAAAACTGTGAAGTCCCTGGCAGTAGCAGTATTATCTCCAAACTGCCAACTTCCCTTTCTGATAGTAAAATCTCCATTTAATGTTAAGTCAGCACCTAATATTGCGAGGTCTGTAGGATTTGTTAGATCAACTCTCAAATCTTTCAATGTTAAATCTTGATCAAATTCGAGTCCTGTACCACTTACCAATAATAGTCCACCATTCAATTCATTAGCAAAACCATTTGAGCCTGTGGTACTTCCTAAAGGGAAATTTGAAACTCCAGAATTACCTTGAATACTTATCGTTCCTTTCCCGTTGATGACATTAAAATTATGTCCAGTCGTATTATTTAGGTTGATTCTACCATCAACTCTTAAGCTTGCAATCTCAATGTCATTAGTTCCAGTTTGTATATTTACAGTTCTACCATTTCTGATCACAACATTATCCTCATCAGCAGGGATGTCACCCCCAGGATTATTAGGGGCGGGAGCAATACCAGCGTCTAAAGTCCATGTATTAGGATCATTCCAGTTTCCGTTCCGAAGGACATACCATGTTCTGCTGATCAACTGATCACCTTGACCTACGGTATAATATCCAGATTTAATTCTGTTTCCTGGTACAGATATGACTAGTTGATCACCATTCTCTACTCCGTAGCTGTTAGCAAAAACTCTTTCATAATTTCCGCTGATTCCTGACCTATACAGTAACACATAATTGGAAGGGCTCCCCAATGTAAACCCTGCATCTCCAAAATCAAAAATTAAGTCCATATCGGACTCACCGTTGTCGATTACATTATTTTGGCTGTTTTCTAGATAAAAATCCTTACCCCAACGTGATGTGATATTAGCTCCCAAATCTGTAACAACGCCTTCTGAATGCGCCACTGCATCATTATGTCCTACAGCGAAAAACTCTAAGTTAGTATCTAGTCCTCCATTTATTTCTCTTATCTGAAAGGCATCTGAAAAGCCAGATTCAGATCTTTTAGACGTACCATCTGTAGTACCTATTGCTCTAAAATCGTTGAAGTAATTCGAAGTAAAATTCGCGAACTCCCCAAAAATATCGTTGGTAACATTTAAAGAATACTTTTCGGCTAAGTAGTTTTCGACAATTAATCTTTCAGCACCATTTAAGGCATCTCTGAAAATAATGATTTCTGCAATGTCCCCAGTAAAGTTTCTAGTATCGCTTGTATTGAAATTCCCTAGGAACAAATCAGAGTTTTCATTATTTAATAGATTAGAAGCTCCCGTTTGAACTCCACCATCTGCAGTATTCACAAAATTACTAATTGACTGCACTGACCCATTAAAAACTGAGCTGATAACAAGGTTATCATCAGCTGATATAGTGGAATTTTCACTATCAACTCCCCCATCGCCATCAAATCTAGCCTCAAAACCACCGCTGGTAGTAAAGAACACATATGACTGTTCATTTCCATTGGAAACCCTTTTACTTAATATACCTTCTGTCCCTATTGAAGAAGGTGTTCTGAATACAAAAAATGCTGTCAGACCATCTGTGTCATCAAGGAGATCATCATCTCCAATTGTTAGATAGCCACCTGATGCACCAAAATTGATTGAAGGAAAACCATTTAGATTAGCATTAGATGCCGTATAATCAGCTTGCAGTCCTGGTGTTGATTGGCTTGCATCCAGGTTATTTCCAGATTGATCTGCCCAAGCTGATACTTTGCCTGCTGATTGACTTATTCCAATGTCAGATCTTAGCCACAGAACATTTTGAGGACCTGATGATCCATCGCCAGTTCCAACTCCAGCAGGTCCTACTACCTGGCTTTTTACTGAGTGAAGGGACGCAACGATTGAAATAAATGTTAATAGTAAGTAGAATCTGTTCATAATGGTTCAAATTTCATGTAAGCTAATTGCAAATATACTATCCAAATATCAAAATAAAGTAATTTTATGGACATTAGTTGCGTTTAATCGTCAAGATTTACAAAAAAAACGACCAAGCTATATTTTTTGCGGTTGTAGACGAAAATGAAAAAATTTAAAAGTTTTGTAAATATTTAGAAAACAAAACCTTACACTTACCATTTTTTAAGAATGCACTGCTGCACTTGATGATGAAAATAGTGATATTTATTTTCGTTTATATACACTATTTAAGAAATTTAATAATTGCTCAGCAAGCTTAAAAAACATTCAAAGGGATGTACTTTTAACAAAGAATTAATAAATAGACCAATCGAATCCTAAGAAAAAATTCCTTCCCAGCAAATTTCCATAATTATATGCAGTATCAAAATATTCCCCAAAGCCAAGTGCCACTGTCTCATCTTGTGTACCGCCCAAAGGCGATATCTCTTGTACATTGTCAAACAAGTTTCGAACTCCTACAAAGACTTCAACTCTTTTGAATTCCTTCCTAAATTTAAGATTATGCTGTGCAAAACTAGGGGAGAGATTAGCTCTAGTGCTTACAATTTCACCCAAGGCGTTCACCTCATAGATGTCAGGCATGGCTGTTGGTCCATTCCAATTAAGACTGTAATTCAATTTAATATCTAACGGAAAGTTATACTCTAATGACCCTACTGCAGACCAATCTCGTGAATAAATTATGGGCATTTCTTCCAACTTGCCATCTACATTTGTTTCAGCTTGACGAGCATTTTGCCATTGTGCACCTAAATTCAGATAAAGATTTGCTCCTACCTGATGATTAATGTTTGCGCTTAACCCTCTCGTGTAGGCATAGGCTTCGGAATTCTGATAAATAATAAAACCGGGAGTCTCATAATCAGGGATTATTTTATTAGTGAAATAGGTGTAAAAACCGTCAATTTCAATACTCCCTTGTTGATTCCCAAATGTGTAGACATGTTGAAAACCAAGCCCTACATTAAAAGATCGTTCCGGATTCAAATCCTCTTCAATTAACAATTCTCGCTGACCAGAAACGAATGCATGATCTTCTGTAAAAAGATTTACTATTCTGAAACCAGTACCACTGTTGAATCGAAAATTAGTCCATTCGGTTAATTGGTATTGAATATTTAAGCGTGGAGAAAATATTAATCCATGGCGATTATAATAGTCTAATCGAGCACCCGATAAGGCTTTCCAATCTTTATTGATTTTCCATTCATCCTGAATAAAAACACCAGGAATAATCTGAACATCTGCTTGATTGCCGGACACGTTTTCCGTTGCAGCCGAATTATCATCATAATAGGTAACTCTCTGACTAAAGCCTGATAACAGATTATGATTACCTAATTCATGTTCATAAATAAAATTAGCAAAAGCCTGATGCTGTTCGGCCTCATAGAAAGTATCGCCATAATAACTATCCTGCCAATGTTGGCTAGCCGAGAATTGTAATCTAAAAGGACTATTTACAAATCTTTTATCGCCAAACAATTCCCAGCGATGGGTATAAATACTTTCTCCATAAATCTGATCACTACCTCTTAATTGTTTATAATTCTTGTCTTTTACATATTCCAAAACCCCATTTCTTCTATCTTCAAAGTAATACTTGCCGCCAATAGAAAACTGCTTACTTTCATTTTCTGAAAAATTGAAGGCTGAAAATCGATCTCTCAAAACTACATCTGAAAACAAATCCCCATTTTGATCTACAAATTGATTGGCCATATCCCAATGCATCCCAGAAAAACTCTTCCACTTTTTCTTCCCATGCTGAGCGATAAGATTTCCTTTCCATTCTCCGAGTTGTGAGAAACTGGAATTAAGACTTAATGTATTTTCTTTTGCGTGTGGAGTGATAATATTAATAACTCCTGCCATGGCTTCTGAACCATAAAGTGTAGAGCCTGGCCCTCTGACCACTTCCACTTTTTCCATCATGTCAGTTGGTATGCTGTTCAAACCATAAACTGTGGCCAAATTACCATATATTGGAATCCCATTGATTAAAAGCGAGGTGTAAGCACCCTCCAAACCATTAATACTGATTTCATTGGTATAACATACTCCACAAGCTACATTTTCTTGAATACCATTAATCATAGAGATGCTTTCCATCAAATTACCAGAACCTTGTGAGAAATCATTCAAAAAACCAGCCCGGAAAACTTCTACTTTTACTGGTGAATTCCTCAAACTTCTGGCTTGTAATTGTCCGCTGACCACTACTTCATTCAAGCCCAGTTTATCCGGAATAAGTTGAATAATATGAGTTTCAGACAAATTATAATTTTCTAAAGTTACCTCCTGCTTTTGGTATCCAACATGAGAAACCCATATATGCTTCGTACCTTCTTTGATTTTCAAAGAAAACTCCCCAACATCGTTGGCGGTAGTTCCATATCCACTGTCTTGAGCAAGCGCAGTGGCAAAAGGAAGAAACTTTCCATTTTCATCGGTAACAACAGCTTTAAATACTTGAGCCTTAGAAATATGCACAACCGACAAAAACAATAGAACCTGTACAACTATCAGTAATACGCTTCTCATAATTATATTTTTAGCTTAATCTAAATTTATTTTAATGCAAATATATTAATTATAATTAGATTACTAAATTTATTTAAATTGGTTTTTCGAAAAAATCAAGATTATCAACTATTAAAATTTTGTTAACTTGCAAATCTTAACCAACAACTCATGAGATATATATACCTCTTTACTTTGTCGTTTTTCACATTTAATGCGCTGGCTCAAGAAGACAGTATTCAAATTGGGACCGACAGACCTGGATTTTCAGAATATCCGCAAAGTATTCCTAAAGGATATTTCCAAATAGAGGCCGGCTTCTCTTTTGACAGTGAAACGGTGAACCCAAGCGATCGAGTACAAATCATTAATTGGAACAATACTTTGGTTAAGTATGGATTAATGGAAGGCATGGAGCTAAGGTTAGGACAAACCTATCAAAGTGAAAGATTACTAGAGGGAGGTCAAAGCCCACAGTTTGTTTGGCAGAGTTTCTCCGGACCTGTGGTAGTGGGTACTAAAATAAACTTATGGAAGGAATCTGGTTTTATACCCCAAACAGCCGTAGTGGCAGAGTACGGATTCAACACACTTGCTCCAGAAACATTCCAAAGAAATAGTTTCTATAGAATTCAATTGACTTCGAAATACCAACTGAATCCAGCATGGTATTTAATGGGAAATTTCGGCTTTGATAAACGTTTCAATGACTTTGGACGGCTTCGGTTTACCGTCAATTCGGGCTATAGTTTAACCGATAAATTATCCGTCTATGCAGAAATCTACGGATTTAGATCTGAAGCTCGAACCCCATTAAATTACTTTGACGGTGGATTTACCTACTTAATAAATCCGAAGTTCCAATTGGATCTGCACGCTGGATTTGACTTGGTTCAACAAACGAATAATTTGGTCGAATATCAGCAAAGTTTTATCGCTATGGGTTTGGCTTATTTATTCAAAATTCAAAAATGAGTTTAAAAGCTTACTTTAATAAAAAGAATGCCTTTGAAGCAGGCTGTGATGAAGTCGGGAGAGGATGCTTAGCAGGACCGGTAGTGGCATCTGCGGTGATCTTACCAAAAGATTTCGGACATCCATATCTCACTGATTCCAAAAAACTTAGTGCAACTAAACGAGCGGAATTAGTAGATGTAATTAAAGAACAAAGTACTGCATGGGCTATTGCGGAATGCAGCCCTATAGAAATTGATGAAGTCAATATCTTAAATGCCTCATTCTGGGCTATGCACAAAGCCATAGATCGATTAACACAAAAACCTGATTTCCTCTTGATAGATGGAAATCGATTTACTCCTTACCAAGAAATTTCACATGAATGCATTATAAAGGGAGACAGCAAATATTTTAGCATAGCGGCAGCCTCTATTTTAGCAAAAGAGTATCGAGATAACCTCATGCGAGAATTATCGGATATTTATCCTCAATACGGTTGGGAACGAAATGTGGGTTACCCCACCAAGCAACATAGAGAAGGAATAAAATTATATGGAATCACAGAACATCATCGGAAGTCCTTTCAGCTTTTGCCGAGGCAGTTGGAGATTTTCGGCATGATTAAAAAATCATCTTAAAGTATGAAAAAATTCAAAGTTGGCTGCGTACAAGCTACTCCTGCCCTATTTGATAAATCCAAGACATTGGATATTGTATTTAAATGGATTCAAAAAGCAGCAAAGGAGAATGTTAAATTACTAGTCTTTCCTGAAAGCTTCATTCCTGCCTATCCGGCAGGTTTAGGTTTTGGGACAGTAGTGGGTAGCAGAACTGAAGCAGGTCGCGAGCAATTCAGGGAATACTGGGAGAATAGTGTAGAAATTGGAGCAGAAGAAACTCAACAGATAGCCAAATGGGCTAAAGAGCATGATATGTATATCACTATAGGTGTAACTGAAAAAGACTCGATAAGTAAAACCTTGTACTGCACCATACTATACTTTTCTGCAAAAGGTGAATTAATGGGGAAACATCGAAAACTAAAACCCACTGCAGCAGAACGATTGGTTTGGGGAGAGGGTGATGGAACAACCCTTAGTACTTATGATACGAAAATTGGAAAACTAGGCGGTTTGATTTGTTGGGAAAACTACATGCCACTAGCCAGAGTGGCAATGTATCAAAAAGGTGTAGAAATCTATGTTGCACCAACTGCTGATTCTCGAGATAGCTGGAATAGCAGTTTAATTCATATTGCTTGCGAGGGCAGATGTTATGTAATAGGATCTAATCAATTTATTCGAAAAAGTAATTATCCTGAACATCTGCAAAAACAATTGGCTGAAGATCGACCTGAAATATTATCAAGGGGTGGTAGTGTAATAATTTCTCCATTAGGTAAAGTATTGGCAGGCCCGCTATACAATGAGGAAGGATTATTGACTGCAGAAATCGACCATGATGAAATCATCCGCGCAAAAATGGATTTTGATGTGATTGGTCATTATGCTCGGAATGATGTTTTTGGGTTTGATGTGAATGGTCAGCCGGATATGAAGAAAGATTGAATGATAGAATATGAGTCTAAGCGAGACGCTTAGACTAGTTTGCAAGATAGGTAATTAACTAGTCTGGTATAATCCAAGTGAGACGCTTGGACTATATTTATATCTTTTGACTAATCAAGTATTCAAAACTTATATTTCCACTTTCACACCTCATATTTCCAAAAAATCATCATTTTTGCAATCCGAAAAAATTAGATAGAATGTTAAGAGGAGCGATATTAGTATTTTTAGGTGCTTGTAGTTTTGGGGTTTTAACCACCTTGGTAAAGATTTCATATAAGGAAGGATTCACTCTAGCAGAGGTTACTGGAGCACAAGTATTTTTTGGTGCAGTAATTCTCTGGTTAATTTTAGCAGGTAGAGCACTTTTTCAAAATATTAATTTCAAATTCAGCTGGAAAAATAGCTGGAAAGTATTGCTTACTGGAATTAGTACGGGCTTGGTCAGTTTATGCTACTATAAATCAATACAAGAGCTGCCCGCTTCAATTGGCATTCTTCTACTAATGCAGTTCACATGGATTAGTCTTTTATTGGAAATCATAATCCACCGGAAATTCCCGACACGAATGCAATGGATCTCCGTAATCTTTATTCTCTTTGGCACCTACTTGGCAGGAAATGTTTATAGTTTAGATAATATCCCTTTTAGTTTAGAGGGTATAGGATATGGGTTTTTGGCAGGATTTTTCTATGCTTTATTTATCTGGGCAAATGGAAGAGTCGGCAATGCTTTGATTCCTGTTCAGAAAAGTGCCATGATGATCACGGGAGCTTGTCTTTTCATCTTCATTATTTTTCCTCCTGAGTTTTTATGGAACGGTAGTCTATCCGCAGGATTATGGTCGTGGGGTTTGATTTTCGCTTTCTTTGGAACTGTTATTCCTCCACTTTTCTATGCTTATGGTATCCCATCTACCGGAGTAGGGCTAAGCAGTATTTTAAGTTCCGCAGAATTACCCGTGGCCGTGTTTTTTTCAAGCTGGCTTTTAGCAGAAGAGGTAACCGCTTTGCAATGGGTAGGAGTTGCTACTATTCTTTTTGCAATAGTAGTTGCGAATATTAAGAAGGCTAAAAGCCCTCTTTAATTCCCATAAAGGGGGCTGCCTCAGTGGGCTGGATTCCATCCCGAAGGATTATCCTTCCATTCTTTCAAAGTATCTAATTCGTCATTTTGAATCAATTTCTTGGACAGAGCTTCTTCCAATAAATGCGGATAATCGGACAGACAAACTAATTTAATATTGGCCTTTTCAAAATTCCCTACTGCTACATCGAAGCCATAAGTGAAAATTGCTGCCATCCCTAAAATTTCTGCTCCCGCTGCGTGCAAAGCCTCTGCTGCCTTAATAGAACTACCGCCCGTTGAAACCAGATCTTCAACAAGCACCACCTTTTGTCCTTTTTCTAATTTACCTTCAACCAAATTTTCCATACCATGACCTTTTGGTTTTGAACGAACATACATAAAAGGAAGATCCAAAGACTCTGCAACTAAAACACCCTGTGGAATACCAGCAGTGGCTACACCGGCTATAGCTTCTGCCTCAGGAAATTTCGACCTGATTACGTCAGCCAAATAATGTTTGATTATGCTTCGGGTTTCCGGAAAAGACAATGCTAATCTGTTATCACAATAAATAGGGGATTTCCAACCTGAAGCCCATGTAAATGGTTTAGTAGGTCTGATTTGGATAGCTCCAACATCTAATAACTCAATAGCAATGGCACGTGCAATTTCTGATTTAGCGATGGTAATCATGAAAAAAAGTGATTTAGAATTTATGCGAATTTAGGGGTTTTATTCGCAAGGTTGAAATTAATTTTAATATTTGGAATCAATTTTATCAACTAATGTCAACATCCCCATTTTATCAATTTTCAATTTGCCTTCGTCATCAAGTTTTCTGACAGCCGATATCACTTTTTCTTTGGAATAGCCTTCAATGTTTTCTGCAAGTCGCTCCATATTCAGATGGGAATCTTCTAAGATATTTAAAATCTTCAACTCTAAATCCTTCTCAAAACTACTAGATTTTTTCTTATTGATACAAACATCACAAAAACCACAAGGCTCCGACTTAAACTCACCAAAATACTGCAGTAATTTGAGCGTACGGCACACGACATCATTTTCTACATAATTCTTTACAGCTATCAGTTTTTGATGCTTATTCTTTTTGCGTTCTTCCAATCGCTTTTTGTCGAGAGGCAATTTATTGGCATCATGGCGCGCTTCCAAAAATGTTAATTGCGGAGAGTCAGATTTAGGCGAATAATCAATTACTCCTTCTTTATCTAAATATTTCAATTGCTTTACAACTTCTTGCGGACTCATCTCAGCCAATTTCGCTATCTGCAACTCGTTTATAAAAATCACTTGTTGATACAAATCACCACCATAAATTCTTAAAACCGTCTTAATTATTTTTTCAAATTTGGCATTTGCGATTTCATAAGAATACAAATCCTTGAAGTCTAAATTAATATGCAAACCCGATGGCCGATAAAAGTACTCGTTCATTTGAATGAAGCCTTCTTCCTCTAATACTTTCAAAGCATGAAAAACAGGAAATACCTCATATCTGTAGTGTTGACAAAAATCCTGAATTTCAAAATCAAAACTTTGCATTTCACCAGAACCAATCGCTATTTTAAAGTAATTAGCCAGCGATTGATATAGTTTTTTCAGGAATTCGAATTCGGGATGAGCGATCTCATGCTTCTCCTCCATTTCCTTAAAATCTTGCACATGGTAAAGGGCAACAGCAAAAGCGGGTTTTTCGTCACGCCCTGCCCTTCCAGCTTCTTGATAGTAGGACTCTAAATTATCTGGTATTTCCCAGTGAATTACTGTGCGAACATCAGGTTTATCAATTCCCATACCAAATGCATTTGTAGCAACAATAATTCGAGTCTTATCTGTCAACCATGCATCCTGCTTGGCATTTCTGTCGGCCTGAGAAAGTCCTGCATGATAGAAATCTGCCGAAAACCCGTTCTTTTTCAAGAGTTCGGCTAATTCCTTTGTACGTCTTCTGTTACGGGCATAAACAACTGACGTACCTCCTATTTTTCTCAGAATTTCAAAAAGCTTGGCTTCCTTATTTTCA
The DNA here is from genome assembly GCF_030534335.1 of Marivirga harenae. Lineage (GTDB taxonomy): Bacteria > Bacteroidota > Bacteroidia > Cytophagales > Cyclobacteriaceae > Marivirga > Marivirga harenae. Next base: position 4,301,800 of record NZ_CP130565.1, read on the forward strand.
ACCTTTCTCACTGAATAGGATAGATTACCACGGGCAAAACTCTTTTGAAAAAGCTTCCCATTCTTGAAATTCAGTTTTTCCTGGATATCAATTTTAACATCTTCAGTGGCCGTGGCAGTTAAGGCAATACAAGTTACTTTGGGAAACAACTCCCTGAAATTAGCAATCTCCAAGTATGGAGGACGGAAATCATATCCCCATTGGGAAATACAGTGCGCCTCATCTATTGCTAGAAGGTTAAGATTCATTTTCTTGGCTCGTTCCAGAAATAAATCAGTTTTCAATCTTTCGGGTGAAACATACAAAAATTTATAGGCTCCATGAGCGGCATTATCAAGTAGGATATCAATTTCTCGGGAAGTCATTCCTGAATAAACTGCTGCTGCAGGAATTTTTCGTTTCTTTAATTGCTCTACTTGATCTTTCATCAGGGCAATCAAAGGTGAAATCACCAAACATAAGCCCTCACTCATTAAAGCCGGGACTTGAAAGCAAATAGACTTTCCCCCACCGGTAGGTAATAAAGCCAATGTATCATTCCCTGTAGTTACGGAGTTGATAATATCCTCCTGCATACTACGGAAGGCAGCATAGCCCCAGTACTTTTGAAGGATATCAATGGCTTTTATATTTTGCATAGAATATTGAACCGCTATTTATTAAGTCTGTAAATTACCAACTAGGAGTTTTCTTGTTCAAAAAAGCGGCTATCCCTTTCTTACAATCTTCCGAAGCCCTTGCCTTAGCATTTTGCTCCGCAGCATACTGCAAACCCTCCTCTAACCCTTTTTCTTGAACTTCCGCTATCATTTGCTTGGTAAAGGCCATAGATTGACCTGAATTGTTTTGGATTAATTGTTGGGCAAAATCATAAACAGTTCCTGAAAGCTTTTCAGCTTCAACCACTTCATTGACCAAGCCCATTTTTAGAGCATCTTTGGCTTCATACAATTTCCCGGAAAGAAGTAATTCTTTAGATTTCCCTTCTCCTATTTTTCTTAATAAAAATACTTTTACGATGGCTGGAATGAAACCTATTTTCACTTCTGTGTAACCAAATTTAGCATGTGGTACTGTGTAAGAGAAATCACAAACGGTAGCTAATCCGCAGCCCCCTGCTAATGCATGACCCTGAATTTCGGCTATCACTACTTTGGGGTAAGTATAAATCTCATAGAAAAGCTCCTTTAAATGATTGGAATCCTCTAAGTTCTCTTCAAAAGTATTGCCTTGCAGACCTTGAATGTAAGCCAAATCAGCACCTGCACAGAAAGCCTTTCCCTCAGCTCTCAACACGATCACTTTTGCGCTATCATCTTCCTTCAACTGTGCAAAAGCATCCTTCAGTTCACCCACAAAATCGTAACTCAAAGCATTCCTTTTTTCAGGTCGGTTTAAGGTGATGTAACCAATTCTGTCTTTAATTTCAATTTTCGTTAATTCCATAGTTTATAATTTCCATTCAAAAGCACCTTCTTCCGGCACTATGTAATAATCTAAATTTTCCTCCTCAAATTTAGCTTTAAAGTTTTGAATGTTATAATAAGAATTGGATGCATCTAATACAATTTTCTGGGCATTGAAATATTTTTGGAGTTTCGAAGGGTTTCTTAAAGCGTCATTACTTAGAATTAATAAATCAACGTCCAAAGGCTCCTTCAATATCACATTTTTATTTATTTTCTGATGCCAATGGACAATTTTTTGACCGTTCCAGACAGAAACTTCTAACTCTTGAAAATCTTCAAAAATCTCATTCTGATTTTCAGCTTCAAATCGGTCAGGATGAAAATCGGCTATTCCTGCTTGCAGTTGACTAGGGTAAACATGGAATCGAAGTTTATTCTTATCTTGTGCTAGGCTATCTTCTACCTTCAAATATTGAGTAAATCCATTTCTGATTGCTAATGCATGATGCTTTCCGGTGTCATATACGATCAATTTTTTGGCATTGAAGTTTTCATATTGACGCCAACAAATACTAGCACTCATTAAAAACAAACTTAAGACAGTCAATTTTAAATAGTTTAGCTTCTTCTCAGAAATGAATAAGGCAATAAACAAAATACTAATGTAAATCAGCCAGCTTTCAGGAGTAGTAATAAAAACACCATCTATTGTACTATTAGGAAGATAATCAAGCTTAAAAACCAAATAATTTATTAACTGTATAAAATGATCAATCAGAAAACCTATCCCTTCTGCTGCCCATTCCCAAAATGATATCAATAGTAGAAGTAAGCTACTATTTAGAATTACAAAAGCTGACGGGATTACCACCAAGTTTGATAAAAAGAAATAAGTAGGGAATTGGTGAAAATAAAGCAAGGCCAATGGAGCAGTTGCCAATTGCGCTGCAATAGAAACACAAGTGATTGCCCAGATTTTATCCCATAAAACATATTTAAATTGTAAAAGGCTATAGAGTTTTGGCTGAAAGAAAACGATACCTAAAACAGCCAGATAAGACAGTTGAAATCCAACAGAGAACAATAGAAAGGGATTGATACTCAACAAAACAAAAGCCGAAGCAGCCAGAGTATTATATATATTTGTCTGTCTTCGTAAAGCCTGAGCCAAAATTATAAAACTAAACATCATGGCTGCTCTTTGAACTGAAGGCGATAGACCTGTTATAAAAGCATAAGCCCACAACACCGACATACTGATTACGGCAAAATATATTCTACCTCCCCTCCTATTCCGCCATCTTTTTAGTAGCGTAGAAACAATCAAAAAAATGATACCAACGTGCAATCCACTTACTGCCAAAACGTGCATTGCACCAGCCGCTGCATAAGCATTTCTTAAGTCATTATCTAGTTCATCTTTTATCCCTAAGGTTAAGGCTTTGGCAATGGCTAATGATCGCTCAGTATGAATGTTATCATTCATAATTTCTTCCAAATACTGTCCAGTTTCGATGGATGCTGCCATAATTAGATTACCTTTCCCTTTTCCAATCTTCAGCCATTTTCCAGATGTGATATATTGTTGATGATAAACCTGATCAAAGCCCAAAAATCGCTTATAATTAAATTCTAATGGGTTCTTTGGTGTTTCTAATTCGTTTATGCGTGATTTTATTAGTAATTGATCACCATATTTTAACACCTTCGATAAACTATCCTTTTGGAAGTAAATCATAGCGTTTCCCCTATTGTTTCGCCAGTCTCCATTTATTAAAACCTGCTGAATTTCGACTTTAAAACCGTAAGTTTTTTCGGTGCTTTTACCTGCACTGACTAGTATAGCCTCAAAAGCTTGTATTTGTGCTGATTCGATAGTGAGCAAATGGGTCTCGTCATGTTTTTCAGATTGCCAGTAAGCATTAAGATAGCCAAATGAAAAGCAAATCAGGAAAGCTAATAAAGCAAAAGAAATAGATTGAAAAGTAGGAAACTGATAACCCCTAAAAAACTGAGCAGTTATATATATAACGACTATCGCACCAAATAAAAGAAGTACAATTTCAAAAATAGCTGGTAAAAAAGTCCCTGCAACTATTCCTCCAGACATGAATAGCACAAAACGGATGAAGGCGTATCTGTTCCAGGCTTGATGCATGGAAATAAAAGTAAAAAAATATCAATAAAGAAAAAAAGGGGGAGTAAAAAGCTGTGATATAATGTCTAACTAAAATATTACAAAATCATGAGTCGTTGTTATTAATATTGAGCTAACTCATTGGACTTTTTACCTTCCACCTTTCGAAATAACTTTTTATCTAAATCGTAAAAACTATTATTTAAATTTTACCACCTAGTGATTACTTAATGACCAGGGCCCAATTAATTGCATGGGCTGTGGCAATAAACGAAGCACCTGAAACCGTTAAAATGACTTCATCTATTGAAAACAATCCTGACTGACCAAATCCTATGAAAACAAAACCTACGCCAAGTAAAATTAGTGGAGAATACTTTCCATGATGACGTTTAAATGCAGGCAAAAAAGAAACCAACGCTAAAAACAAACTAAGTATAATGACTGAATACTCAATCCAAGGATTAGCCAAAAAATGTAGGCTTGTCAGTGTTGAAAGGCTTAACAACAAAGGCAAGGCCGCACAATGAATGGCACATACTATGGAGGCCATCATACCCAAGGCGTCAATAGGTATTCTTACTGTATTCTTATTTGAAGTTTTCATTTGTATCTGCACTTTTGAAAATTAACAATGTTATTAACGCAATTCTATTGCAAATATAGATACAGATATTTTAAACGCAACTTGTTTGCGTTAAAATTTTTAACAAAACTTAATGATAATAATGCTACCGCATTTATAGTAAGACTGTTGACTTTGATTGGGTTTATCCTCTGGTGATTCCTTGGTGTTTCAACTATTAACCATTTCCATCTGATAATGCATAATATTACATTCCTCGAATTGCTCACCTACTTTTTCAAAACCAAAGCGCGAGTAAAGGGAAACTGCAGGAAGCTGAGCATGCATATACATTTTTTTACCTATCGAATCGGGCGATTCCTTAATGTTGTCAATAACTGCTTTTACTAATGCTTGTCCCACGCCCCTGCCTCTGTGCGATTTGAGAACTGCAAAGCGCTCCAGTTTCATCCCGTTTTCCGTAAATCGCCATCTTGCAGTACCGCAAGGCTTGCCATCTTCATCAGTAGCTATAAAGTGTGTAGAAATTTCTTCAAACTCATCATATTCCTCCTCTCGAGCCACTTTTTGCTCTTTAACAAAAACTTCCTCTCGAATACTAAATATTTGTTTTAACTCTTCTTTATCTTCTACTACTTTTACTGTAATCATTTGTGGTCTTTTTCTATCAGAACGTCATTTTTGTCGTAAGCCTCGATGATTTGCTTCACCAATTTATGTCTCACCACATCTTCACCTTTTAAATGTACAATTCCTATTCCCTTGATATCTTTTAATATTTGTGTGGACTCTATCAAACCTGATTTTTGCTTTTTTGGCAAATCAACCTGACTCATATCACCTGTGATAATGGCTTTGGAATTTGGCCCCATTCTGGTCAAGAACATCTTGATCTGCATAGGAGTAGTATTCTGGGCCTCATCTAATAAGATAAAAGCATTGTGTAAGGTCCTACCTCTCATGTAGGCTAATGGAGCAATTTCTATCACTCTATTTTCTTGGTAGTACTTTAATTTTTCCGCTGGAACCATATCGTCCAATGCATCATAAATCGGTCTTAGGTATGGATCGATCTTTTCTTTTAAATCCCCAGGTAAGAATCCTAAATTTTCACCCGCCTCTACAGCAGGACGCGTAATAATGATTTTGCGGACCTCTTTATTCTTTAAAGCTTGAACCGCCATGGCAACTGAAACATAAGTCTTTCCAGTTCCAGCAGGGCCTATTGCAAAAACCAAATCATTTTTTCGTACAGCCTGGACCAATTTTATTTGATTAGGAGTTTTTGCTTTTATCGCATAACCTTTCGTACCAAAAACTAAGGTTTCATCCGCATTAACATCAAGCTTCCTTTGGCTTTCTTCATGTTCCTCATTCAAGTAAGTTTTGACACTATCTTCTGTTATTTTCCCAAATTTGTGATAGTGGGTAACCAATGAATGTACAATCTGATTGATGCGAATAATTTCGGGTGTACTCCCTTGTATTCTAATTTCATTCCCTCTTGAGATAATTTTTGATTTAGGAAAAGCAGAAGAAAGTTCGTTAATATTCCGATTTTCTACTCCCAAAAAATCCACAAGGGATACATTTTCTAAAGTGATAACTTTTTCTACCAAATGATTTTCTTATTTATGTTCTCTCAATGTGTTAGTACTGAAAATTATGTAGTTTTGTTTTTAACAAATTTAACAATAATTCGACTTTTTGTATGCCTTTGATCACTTTTCTATCAGATTTCGGTTGGCGCGACCATTATGTGGCAGCGGTGAAAGCCAAAATACTGGGTGAAGATTCTAGTCTTCAAGTGATTGACATATCTCACAACATCACCAAGCACGATATCATTCATGCTGCACATGTACTAAAGTCCGTTTATCAAGATTTTCCGGAAGGTAGCGTTCATCTAGTAGCAGTCAATTCCCGTTCTGAACCAAATGAAGCAATGATCGCTGTTGAAATTAAAAAGCGTTTCTTCTTAGGTAGCAATAATGGATTGCTTAGTATTATAAGAGATAAACATCCCGATAAAATTGTGAAAATTGCGTCAACAGATGACTTAAAAGGTAATTTTCCAGCTAAGGATATTTTGGCTCCTGCCGCTGTTAAAATTTTACAATCCAAAAATCTTGACGGAACTGGCGAAGAAATGGAAGTGGATGATTTTAAAAGATATATTGTACCAAAGGTAAAAGCTACCAGGGAGATTATTCAAGGTCATGTAGTACATATTGATGATTATGGAAACCTGATTACTGATATTCAGAAGTACGACTACGATATTTTAAGTAAAGGAAAATCCGTTCAAATAAAATTTAGAAATTATTCTCTCACAGGAGTTCAAGAGCATTATCACGAAAGCCAAGGAGGCGAAGCTTTTGCCATTTTTAATGATCAAGGCGTTTTAGAAATTGGTATCAAACAAGGAAATGCATCAGAATTACTGGGAATGGAATATAACAGTATGGTAAGCGTTAAGTTTGGGGAGTACTAGCCCCTAGCCCCCAAAAGGGGGATTTGACCTCACATTTTAGACCCGCAAAACTTGATCATTGACATTTCAACACAGCACGAGTTAGAAACTTGCGTTGGCTTTGGGGGGAATGTCGGACATTTTCAATTTTGGACATTGGGATTTAAAAAAGCGCTTGTCAGCAAAAGTGTCCGACATTTTCAATGGCATACATTTTTGTATCATATAAAAAAACAACAGAATTTCTGTGCGAAGTTCCTCCTTCGGGGGTTAGGGGGCTGCAATAGGTGCAGCGAGCAAATTATCAGGGATACCGAAAGCATCAGTTAGTGCTACTGCATCCTGTCGAATGTCCCAGCATAATTGATTCACCATTTTTCGAATGGCTTTCGTTTTTACTCCTTCCATATAGCCTTGCTCCAAATACCAGCCCTTATTTTGCTCTATGGTATGTAAAGCGTATAATTGACATAATTGCTTTAACGCTTTTTTACAGGCAGCATTTTGAGTGGTTTCCACCGCCAATTGAAATCTTTCCAGTACTTTTCTTTCAATGTACGACTGCCCAACATTTACCAAATGATGTTGAGCCACATTCACAGCATCGAATGAATCCATTCCAACATCAACCAATTTTTTTATTCGCTGACCGGCTGAAGCAACGATGGCCCTTTCTCTGTATTTGAACGCATTGATATGGAAATCAAAATCTAGCAGATGGGTTTCATCTGTACTTCTGACTACAATCGGATTTTTTTCAGTGAAGGATGTTTTAGCCTGATTACTCAGATAGTTAAAAATGGTGATGAAATTCATATCCCCCATTTCCCTTTTAAATTCAGTCAATCTACTTTTAGCAACCAACTGCATCAGTACGGTATTATCACCTTCAAAAGTGGTGTAAACATCCGTGTCGTTTTTCAGATCGTCAATTCTGTTTTCCGATAGATATCCTTTACCCCCACAAGCTTCTCGGCATTCTTGCAAACTAGCAGTTGTGAACCAAGTCCCATAAGCTTTCATTCCTGCGGCCAATGCTTCAATTTCTTGTCCTTCCTCTTGCGTTCTAGTTAAAAAACGATTGGTTAAATATTTTAAAGCGAAATGAAGCGCATAACTTTTTGCCAATAATGGCATCAATCTTCTTTGATGCATTCTATAATTTAAGATGGGCACCTCTTCTCCTCCCTCAGGACCAAATTGCCTTCGGTTATTTCCGTAACGAATCGCGATGGTCAATCCTGATTTAGCAGCTGAAAGGCCTGAACGAGGTATCCCAATCCTACCACCTACCAAGGTTCCCAGCATAGTGAAGAACCTTTTATTATCACTGGAAATTGAGCTTTGAAATTTGCCTTCTTCATCTACAGACGCAAATTGATCCAACATATCAGCTTTAGGAATCTCAACTTTATTGAAAGCTATCAAACCGTTATCTACTCCATTCAGCCCCATTTTATATCCACAGTCTTCAATTTCAACACCAGGATGCATTTCTCCTTTTTTATCCCTTAGTGGAACCACGAAAGCATTTACTCCGAAATCATCTCCGTCAATAATCAATTTGGCAAATACGGTTGCTTTTTGACCATGTAGAGCTGCATTTCCAATATACTCCTTTCGTGCATTTTGATGAGGGGTATGTATAGTAAAAGTTTGATTCTGATGGTTATATGTGGCAGTAGTTTCTATCCCTCGTACATTGGAACCGTGATTGGTTTCCGTCATAGCAAAGCATCCCGGAAGTTCCAAAGTACCAATATCTTTCAAATATTTTTGATGATGTTTTTCGGTACCCAAGAAGTATATGCTCATGCCCCAAAGCCCGAATTGCACGCCAAATTTGATGACCATGCTCAAATCATGATAACTCAATGTTTCCATGATGGTGAAATAGCCCTCCATATCAGCTCTCCCACCAAATTCTCTTGGAAAGGCCCATGATCCATAACCTTCCTTAGCCAACAATTTGCACCACTCTAATACTTGTTGTCTTTGATCTGCTATTTTTTCGTGATGATGATAGGCAAAATCAGCTTTTGCTAATGTTTCCTTTACTTTTTGAATCAATTCTATTTTGGATCCATCCAGCACTTCTTGCATTAGTTTTGGATCAAAAGAAGATTTGGATTGCTGTTCAGAAGTAATAGTAGAATGGCTGTCCTCAAATCGATAGGCCGCTTCATTGAATATTAGACCCAATTCCTTTTCGGTATTTTGGAATGCTTTTTTATTCTGTTCAGAGATTTTTAATTCATTCCCATTTTGATGAGCAAGAACCAACTGCATTCCTAGAGTAGTCAAATTCTTTAGATTACGAGGCTTAATAAACTGAATCTGATTTTTCCAGCTCTTTAGTTCTTGGGCTGAAGGCTTTTGATTAGGATTAAGATTTTGCTCCAATAATTCGACCTCAGCTTTTTCCAGCCATAATTGAGATTTAATCAATTTCTTCATGATTTGAATATCAGCCTCGCTTAGATTAAAATCTTCCCATAATGTGAAATAGAAAGGAAGAAATATGTAAAGGTTAGGATTTTTGGACAATAAATCAGATTGCAGCATGAGCTTAAAATTTAAATTAAATTCATACTAATAACGTTATGGATAGGGCATAGTTTAAAAGTAGCAAGTCTGAGAATAGAAGTGAGAAGCAGGGAGTTTCAAAAAACGGCCTGACTGCCTTTTGACTTCAAGATTCTACTTAAGTCAGCAGGGAGTCAGGCCAGCAATTGTTTAAAACACTCAATCTACAATACAAAATATTGTTTATTAACCTGTAGCGTTTCCGACCGATCTACATTAATCAAACTGACTTCTCTTCAATTTATACTGCTTAACCCCATAGTTGATGATCAATAAAACTATAAAAATAAAAGAAATTAAAAGGATATAGGGTGTAACAAATCCAATATTATACCCTACTATTTTTCCGAATTCATAAGCTGAAGAACTCTGAAAATTGTATAGAATGGAAAAAATGAAAACGGCTAAATACGCTAATCCAATAAAACTGAATAAAGATTTGAGAAATTTTTTAAAACTAAGGTTAATCATTTTGTCAATTTGAGGTTCAACATTCAAATAAATTTAAAATTGTAAACTTTTACATACTATTCATGTTGAAATTTGATTTTTAAAATCTTAAGTTACCCAAAACTAGACTTTAGTATTCATTTACTCACAATACTGCCTTATGTAATAGTTAACGCTTTCCTCTCCCATATTTTTAGCTCTACTCCAATCTTCACAGGCTTTTATATCATCTTCTAACTGATAGTAAATATTCCCTCTTAATTTATAGAATGAAGCGTCCTCAGAATTAAGTTCAATAGCTTTATTCAAATCTTTTAAGGCCGGTTGATAATTCTCCAGCACAGTCTTAACATTCCCTCTGTAATAGTAGGCTGAAGCATCCTCAGGATTTAACTGCACCACTTTATCATAATCTTCTAATGCACCTTCCCAATTTTCTGTTTCCTCTCGCAAAATGGCTCTATTGTAGTAAGCATCTGTATTTTCTGGTTGTAGAGTAATAGCTTTAGAGTAGTCTTCCGCGGCAAAGCGAACATCTCCTAGATATAGAAAACATTGAGCTCGGTACAAATAAATACTTGGATTAGAAGGATCTACCTCTGCTGCTCGATTCAAATCATCCAATGCTGCTTGATAATCCTCCAGTTCCAAATAAGACCTTCCTCTTTTGAAATATGAATCCGACTTGATCACTTCGCCTTGAATCGCCCTCTCAAAATAGGAAATAGCTCCTACCCAATCCTCTAAAGCATAGTAGGATTCAGCTTTGATATAAAATGCATTGGGATTCCCCTCACCTAAATCCTCTAGCTTATCTACATCCTCAATTACTCCGGCATAATTTTCTTGCTCAAATCTAGCTGAAGCTCTGTTTTCATAAGCCCTACCATATTCACTGTCAGTCTGTATAGCTTTATCGTAATCTTCAACTGCTTCTTCCAATTGTCCCGTAAGTTGCTTCGCTTTTCCCCGGTTATTAAAATATACTGCCTCCACAATTCCTCCCTTGATAGCAGTATTATAATCGCTTATGGCACCAGATAGATCGTCTAATCGGAATTTGGTATTTCCACGCAAAGCATAAGCCTCAAAATTTTCCTTGTCTGAAGCAATGGATGTGTTGAAATCTCCCAAAGCTTCCTTCCAATTATCTAAAGCATAATGAGTTTTCGCTCTTAAGAAATAGAGTTGTTGTGCTTTACTTCCATATTCGTCAGCTTTAACAAAATCAGACAATGCCATTTCATATTCTTCCTTTTGGAAATTGATTTCCCCTCTATGGAAATAAGTTTCTGGATGCTTATCTCCAAAAGTAACTGCTTGATTTAAATCGTAATAAGCATTATCTAATTCACCTAGTTTATAATAGGCATTTCCTCTCCCGTAAAAAACATCTGAAGACTGATTTCCTGTTTGAAAAGCTTGTGTCATCATTTCAATAGTTTGTGGGTAGTTTTCTAAATTGAAGTAGCACAATCCTAACCTCACAAAAGTATCGTTGTCCGTTTGTCCCAATTCAGTGGCTTTATCAAAATCATTTAGGGCTTTCTGATACGCTTCCATTTGGAAATAAGCATTTCCTCTGTTTAAAATGGCTTGTCCATAATTTTGATCCACTGCAAGGGATTTATCATAGTCCAGAATAGCTTCTTCAAACTGTTCTAATTTTGCCTTTGCTTTTCCTCTGTTATTAAAAATTACCTCGTCCCTTTGCCCTAAGCCTATTGCTTCATCATATGATTTTATGGCATCATTAAACCTGTCTTCTCTGAACAGAGTATTCGCATAATGATAATGTGTTTTGGGGTTTTGAGTCCCTGACGCAATTGCTCTCTGTAAAAATTGAGCAGCTTCTTCATATTTCTTTCCTTCATAGAGCGAATTTCCTAAATTCTCAATCACGGACTTCTCAGTCACTCCTTTGTCCACTGCTTTAATCAATTGCTCAGCCGCCTGTCTAAAATTATCTGTTTTGAAGAAAGCATTCCCCATCTTGGCAAATAAATCGCCTTCACTTATCCCGCCCTCTTCAGCTTTTTGAAAATCACTTATCGCTTGCCTATATTCTTCTTTTTCGTATAAAATACTACCCTTGAAATAAAACAGTTCAGGATTTTGAACTCCTCCACCGATTGCCAATTGCATACTTTGTAAAGCCTTATCTGCTTGCTGAGTCTTGTAATAAGCTAAACCCAACATTTCTGCAACTTCAGGACTCTTCTTCTCAGTTTTTTCTAAATCCGAAATTGCTGCAGCATAATTTTCCTGTTGATAATATGCCGTACCTCTATTCAATAAAGCTTGGTCATAATTGGGATTTTGAGCTAAAGCCAAACCATAATCTGTGATAGCTTCGGAAACCTTGTCCTGCAGAAATTTTGCTTTCCCCCTATTATTATAAATGATCGCATCTTTTGCTCCTAAATTAACAGCTTTATCATAGGAGCTAACTGCATTTAGTAAATTCTGTTGACGAAAATAAAGATCTCCAAGCGTCACATAAACATCGATGGATTTGCTTCCCGTTCCCGATGCCTTCTCTAAATCCGAAATAGCAGACTCAGCAGATTTTAATTCGTTATGAGCCAACCCTCTTTTTTCATAAAGAATTAGCGAATTCTCTCCTTGTTCTTCAGCTTTTCTTAGTGCATCTACCGCACTTTTGAAATTCCCTAGTTCAAATTGTGACTGTCCTAATGCAAAAAATACAGATTGATTAGTAATTCCTCCCTGAATAGCAGAATTCAAAGCTCTTGATGCCTCCTGATAATTCTCAAGCATAAAATAAGATTGCCCGATTAATTCGTAATTTTCTGTCGACCCATCGCCTGCTTGTATAGCTTGTTTTAAATTGCCTACAGCTGAATTGAAATCACCTTTCTGGAAATAAGCTTTACCCAATGCCGAATATAGGCCTGCTTCTTTTAATCCACCTTCCTCAGCTTTTTGTAGTGAAGAAATCGCTTGATCCCATTTTTTATCAACAATTGCTAAATACCCCTGATATAAATAAATCCTGTTTCCTTTAGCGCCAGCTGAAAGTGCCCGTTCAATATTGATTTTAGCTTCTTGAGTACTACCTGATTCGTACAAAAGAATAGCATATTGTTGGAATACTTCAGGTGATTTTGCTCCGGCTGCAATGGCTTTTTTGAAATAAGAAATTGCGCCTTCGCTTCTACTTAATTGTTGACTTGCTTTTGCAGCATTTATGAAAAGACTGCTATCCTTGATCTCAAATGAAATCGCTCTTTCTAAATTCTGTAGCGCCTCCTCATAGGTGCCTTTTTCAAACTGTGCTGTTCCAAGCAGTTGGAATATTTTGCCGTCATTCGCACCTCTTTGCACTGCAGCATTGAAATCGGCAATTGCTTTGTCATTATTTCCCTCTCTTAAGTGAGCAGTTCCTCTTTTTCTGTAAACTTCAGCTTCGTTTTTTCCCGAATTGATGGCTTTGTCAAAATTCACTATAGCCGATGAATAATTCTCGGAATTATAGTAAGCTTCCCCTAACTGAAGAAAAATATCTGAAGTATTTGAACCTTGCTGTACGGCTTTTTCAAAATCTTTTATCGCATTTCCCCAAGCTTCAGTCTTATAGTAAGCAGCTCCACGATTCTCCAAAGCCGTTTGATAGTTTGCTTTTAAAGCCAATGAGGTGGTATAATCTTCAATAGCTGCTTCATACTTATCCGTTAAAAATTTTGCTTTCCCTCTATTATTAAAGAGCACTTCTGATCCAAACCCTAATTTTTCAGATTGATCATAAGCGACAATAGCTTTTGCAAAGTCATTATTTTTAAAGTGGGCATTACCCAAATAATAGCTGACTTGTGGATCTTTAGACCCCAACTCAACTGCTTTCGCTAAATCTGGTATAGCTTGATTGATTTGTTCTAATTCATAATGACTAATTCCTTTATAAGCATGCCATTTTGCTGCATCTACCTTTTGATCTTGCGCCTGTGAAAAATCATTAATAGCTTCTGTGTACTTCTTTTGCTCAAAATAGGCAAAAGCCCTAATGGAATAGGCTCTCGGATTAGAGTTTATTTTAAATGCATTGGTTAAATCACTTATGGTCTTATCATAATTCCCAGCTTCAAAAGCAGCAAACCCAGCCATTTTCCATGCAAAATCATCTCTAGGATTATCATTGGCAAATTGTTCAAATGCACTTGATGATTTTGACCATTCTTTATTCGAATATGCATTTAAGGCAGAAAATAAATTGGTAGTTGAATTAATTTTTTGGGAGAAGTTGGAAAAACCGTTCGTGATTGAATTAGCTTTTCCCAATCTACTTAAATCCACAATGACCGCTCCGTTAACGCCTTCGGCTTTATCTAAAATTATCCCTTCAATACTATTACCAGAAACCACAACAGCCCCTGTAGCGGACTTACTCAGATTATCAGGTATTACAGCAAAGTATCCATAGCCCTCAATTTCAGAGGATTTAGAAATCTTGGCATCCTTACTTTCTGTTTTTTGTATACCAGTAGCATGTATAAATTTTATTGAACCGCCTTCCTTGAATTTTCCATTGGTAATATTTGCTTTTTGAAATTTGGTGCTCAAGTTATTATCAACTGCAAATTTCACTAAACCAGTGGCAGGATCATGAGCATTGAATGTAGAAATATTATGTATTGTGCTATCCTGAGTAAAAACCTTTGCACTTGTAGCCCCAATAAACAAATTCTGATGCGTGGCTCCTGTTCCCTGTCCATCTAAAATGATAGCCGTTCCTTTTTGTAAGGGTTGGCCAGCATTATCATAAGTCTGTACGAAATACAAACTTTTCTCTGCTTGAGAAAAGGAAGCAAATGAGCCGAACGAAAAAATTATTACGAATATAATTTTATAAATTTTTATCATAAATCAATGATTTAAAAAGATTGACGAAAATTATTGAATTTTTGGCGCTTATGGAAGAAAATAACCGCTTTAGTTATTCATCTTGGTAAAAGAAATTCAGTTAAGTATATTGGATTCACAAAATAAATAATCAAAATATGAAAAAGACATACCAATACTACTTCAGCATTTTTGTTTTTCTTTTAATAATGGCTTGCGACCCTACCACAAGAAAGTCGCCACAGGAGAGAGATATCAAAACGGAGGAAAAGGAAGTAAAACAAGGTCCTATCAGTTTAGTGATTCACGGTGGAGCGGGCACAATAAAACGTGAAAACATGACCGAAGAGCAGGATGCGGAATATAGAGCAAAACTGGAAGAAGCACTTGAAGCAGGATATGCAAAATTAGAATCAGGAGCACCAGCAATGCAAGCTGTGATAGCGGCTATACAGATCATGGAGGCATCTCCCTTATTCAATGCTGGAGTAGGAGCCGTTTTCACCAATGAAGGTAAAAATGAACTAGACGCAGCCGTAATGGATGGGAAAACAAGAAATGCTGGCGCAGTAGCAGGCGTTTCTACTATAAAGAGCCCAATTTTAGCAGCTCTTTCAGTTATGGACGACAGCCCACACGTGATGATGTCTGGAAAAGGAGCAGAACAATTTGCAGCAGAACAGGGCTTGGAAATTGTAGATCCTGAGTATTTCTTTACACAAAGTAGATTTGATGCATTACAAAGAGTAAAGAAAAGAGAAGTGGAAAAAGATAGAAGTGCTGCTTTATTGGATTTTCCTGATAGCAAATTCGGAACAGTGGGTTGTGTAGCCTTAGATAAAGATGGGAATATTGCTGCTGGAACTTCAACTGGCGGGATGACAAACAAAAGATATGGGAGAATTGGGGATGCGCCAATAATTGCAGCTGGAACTTATGCAGATAATGCAACTTGTGGAGTTTCCGCTACTGGTCATGGAGAATACTTTATTCGTTCTGTCGTAGCTTATGATGTTGCAGCTAAAATGAAGTATGCCGGCATGAGTCTAGACGCTGCTGCCAATAAAATTGTTTATGAAGAATTAGTGGAGTTTGGTGGGTCAGGAGGCTTTATTGCTTTAGATAAAGCTGGAAATATATCAATGCCATTTAATACATCTGGTATGTATCGTGGATATATGAATGAAAAAAATATGCCGAAAGTCTTCATTTATAAAGATGAGGAATAAATAGCATATTAAATTCAATTTAAAGCCATACTCAATAAAACCGAGTATGGCTTTTTAAATGCCAATAAACTATTGTTGCTTTTATCTAAAACAAATACGTTTGTATATTAGAAGGATCGCCCCCTTTTTTGTTCAAATCATGTTTACTTCAAGGCTTCAATAATTAAACAAAAATGTATTTTTCAAAGATATCCATACAGTAATTTGGCAAGTTGAATAAACTAGCTTAAGTTCATGATCAATAAGAAAAAGGTAAGTCATTTTCAATAAGAACAAGCTGTATTTTAAGTAAATATGTATTCTTGAATACTGAAGAGATTGTTTAGGAAGAACATTAACAGAATTAAGTCCCCATAATTTTTGATTTTTGAACAATTTTCATAGTTCAAGAAATGTATTTATCTTAGAAATATAGTAAGTCAAAGATCTCAATCTGATGGTATCATGCATTCGTCTAAAAAATTCGAATCAGTAACAGATTTCATTGATTTAAGGCTATCTTGTGACTTTAGTAGTATTAATAGTTATTTATGAATAAGAACACCGTAAAATTTAACACCACCGATAACCCCGAATTTGTAAGCATCTTAAGAAAAAGAGTAAATCAATACTTCAAAGATCATAATGTCTCAAAGTATGCTAATACTCGAATGAGAATAAAAACCGCTTTTATGCTTTTGCTTTATTTCATCCCCTTAGCATTTTTACTTAGTGGATTGATCACTAGCTTTTCCTTGGCCTTCCCAATGTTTATAATTATGGGATTTGGAATGGCTGGAATTGGACTTTGCGTAATGCATGACGCTAATCATGGAGTTTATTCCAAGAACAACAACGTTAATAAAATGTTAGGATTTACCGCAAATTTTCTGGGTGCGTATCATATCAATTGGAAAATCCAGCATAATGTCTTACATCATTCTTTCACTAATATTGATGAGTATGATGAAGACATTGACAAAAAAGGTATAATTAGATTTTCCCCACATCAAGAGCGTAAAAGTATTTTCAAGTTTCAAGCTTTTTATGCCCCATTACTTTATGGATTTATGACATTCTATTGGTTGATAGCCAAAGATATTGACCAACTCATCAGATACAATAAAAGAAATCTATTAAAGGGACAAGGGCTTAATTTCAAAAAAGCATTAGGCCTAATGTTGTTCAACAAGACCTGGTACATTGCTTTAACGCTCGTGGCTCCCATTATGATAACAGGTATTGTGTGGTGGCAGGTTGTCTTAGCATTTTTGCTTATGCAATTTATCAGTGGCTTGGTGTTAGCGCTGGTATTTCAACCGGCACATGTAATCACTGAAACTGATTTCTATAAGGTCGATGAAAAAGGTAGCGTAGAAAACAATTGGGCGATCCACCAAATGCGAACTACTTCCAATTTCGCGAATTCTTCCTCATGGTTTACTTGGATTGTTGGTGGATTAAATCATCAAATTGAGCACCATTTATTTCCTAATATTTGCCATGTCCATTACGATAAAATTGCGCCAATAGTGCAAAAAACTGCTGAAGAATTTGGTATTCCTTATCACCATCATAAATCTTTTGGAGTGGCATTGAAAAGTCATTTCACTTTATTAAATCAATTAGGAACTGGCAGCTATGATAAGAAAGTAAAGGAATTAAAAACAGCTCCTATTCCCGCAGTAGCTTAATAATATTCTTAAATTATATCTGAAATCCGTGATTTTAAGTAAGGCAAGACCTCTGCTTTGAACCACGGATTTTTACTTTGCCATATATTATTTCTTGGTGAAGGATGAGGTAAAGGAAAATATTCAGGCAAGTAATCTGTATAGGATTGGACGGTCAAGGTCAAAGTTTCTTTCCTTTCTTTTTTCAAATAATATCTCTGTGCATATTGACCCACTAATAATGTGACTTTCACATTCAGCATTCTTTGAAATAACTTTTGATGCCACATAAGAGCACAAATTTTCATAGGAGGAAAATCACCTGACTTGCCTGTACCAGGATAACAAAACCCCATAGGAATCAATGCAAAACTATGCTTATCGTAGAATTCCTCTTTACCCACACCGAGCCAATTCCTTAAATTATCACCACTTTTATCGTCCCACGGAATTCCAGATTGATGCACTTTTACACCAGGAGCTTGCCCAATAATGGCTATTTTGCTTTCTGAAGAAGCTTGAACTACCGGATTAGCACCAAGAGGAAGTTCATTTTGACAAAGTTGACACTCCTTTATTTCAGAAATCAAATCATCCATAAATTAATTAACGTCCCTTTTGGCAATTAAAAAGTAATTCAACCCAATACTTACAATCAACCAAGCTAGAGCTATTAATGCACTACTGACTTTTACAAAATCCTGAATCTCCATAAATACATATCTCTGAAAAGGAATCTCAACTAAATTATTGACTGCATGAATTGGGAAAAGCGTAATTAACCAATGATCATCAAATTTGTAATTTAAAATACCAACTATTGCTGGTTCTAAAAAGATAGCATAAAAACACAACCCAATAATAGCAAAACCTGCTTTTTTCATCAAAACAGATATCAACATGGCCAGATTCAAAAAGGTAATCAGTTCGAGAAAATGAGCCAGTAAGAATTCCATGTCAGTCATATAGAGACCAAAATTAAATTCTGAACCATAAATTACACCCATAAGCGTACCCGATATCCAGATAACCAACATATTGAAAAGGCTAAAGCCAAAAATTAAGCTTTGTTTTGCCCATAAGAATTCTGAAGGTGACATCCCATCAATAATATTCTGGCGAATAGTCCTATAAGAATACTCATTGGTAACTGATATGATCACTATAAAGGCTAAGAAAAACTTCAAGTAAGAAGCTAAATATGTTAAATTCTGCCAAACATCAGGAAAATCATAGAAAGGAATGATATCGGGACTAATCCCTTGAAACTCCATGCCCGAACTGGCCATCCAAGATAAGAGCATTTTAACACTGCTTAAGACTAGTAATAAAAGCAAAAAATAAAGAGAGGCTAGGCGTATAAATGTCTTATAATTTTTAAGTTTTAACCATTCTATACGTAAAAATTTCAATATCATGACTTTTCGGATAAAAGTTGTAAAAATTGTTTCTCCAAGGATTTATTGATGTAGGTTAAATAGGTCAAGACAACTCCTTTCTCAATTAAGAACCGATGAAAATCCTGAATTGGGGTCTCTTTTGATAATTGCACCTCCAATCTTCCCAAATTATTGATTTTCATATCAACAAAGGCAGGAAAAGTCCTTACTGTGTTTTTAAGACTTTCGATATCATCAGCTAACAACTCCACTCCTTCATTTCCCATTAAACTTTCTGCTACTGTACCTTGAAAGATTTTCTCGCCCTGCTTCAAAACAGCAAAGTGAGTACAAACTTTTTGCACCTCATCCAATAAATGGCTTGCTAAAATGATGGTTTTTCCTTGCCCGGCAATATTAACGATTAGCTCTCTGATTTCTGCAATTCCTTGTGGATCTAATCCGTTAGTCGGCTCATCTAAAATCAAGATTTCTGGGTCGGATAGCAATGCAGAAGCAATGGCTAATCGCTGTTTCATTCCTAATGAATAAGTTTTGAAAGGAGATTTAGCTCTTTGAGCCAGTCCCACCTGCTCCAAAACTTCCATTATTCTGCTTTCGGGTACTTCCTTAATTTTGCAGACTATCTTTAAGTTTTGAATTCCTGAGAGATAGGGATAGAAAGTAGGGCTTTCTAAAATGGCTCCTAACCTTTTTCTTTGCGCTGCAGTCGGTTCCTCCCCAAACCATTGGAACATTCCAGAATCCTTCTGAACAACCCCCAGTAAAATTCCGAGGGTTGTACTTTTACCACTCCCATTGGGACCCAGCAATCCAAAAACAGTTCCCTTTTCAACTTTTAATTCGAGATTATTAACTGCCTGAATATTTCCATATTGCTTATTCAGCCCTGAAATTTCTAATACATTTTCTGCCATAAATTTATTCGTCAGTGCTTTCAGACTGTTTCTCAGTGGAATCACCCTTCATTTCCTTCTGCATCTTTCTTACCCTCTTCCTATGTTCCTTTTGCTTTTCTTTGTCTTGAATAAAGTCGCCAATCGGACCCAAATCCAAATCAGCTTTCATTAAAGCTGGAACTTGTGAAATATCGAATGTTCCTTCCAGAAAACCAACAAAAAGACCGTCCTTAGTGTCAGCAGAAGCAAAGAGGATATCTTCTCTACCTTCTGGTGCTTTAATTTCGATATCCGCATTTTCCATTCTAGCAGAAAATATAGATTCCCAATCGTTGAAATCTTGCTGGCTTTTCCATTCAGCATAATCAGCTTTTTTAGATTCCTTATCCCATTTTATCTGCAATACATGCAGTTTTTGTATACCTTTCGTTGCCTCAGCAAAATTAGGATCATTTTTGGTATTGATCATTTTCAAATTGCTGGGATAAAGATTTATATTTAATGTATGAATTTCTTTTTCTTGGAGACTTTTCAATGGGTCTTCAATTTTTTTCTCGCAGGCTGAGAAAATAGATAAGGTAAATAAAAATAAAATTAATAGTCTCATATGCTCAATAATTTAAATAGAAAAAGCAAGGTAAGCCTAAGCTCACCTCGCTAAAATTAGTTTATTTTTTGGTAATTACTTTTGGTCATCTTCCATATTGTCCAATTGTTCGAGATTTTCCATACCCGATATATTCAGACCTTTTGCCATTTTCGACATTTGTTTAAGGTCTATTTCACCGAAGATACTAGCCGCTACAAAACTGCTGTCACTTCCTACCAACATCACGAGTTCACTTACCTTACCGCCTTTTTCTTGAATTAAAAATCGAATATCTGAATCGCCATCTCTAACGGTCATCAACTCATCATATCCTCTAGCAAATGCAGAATTCGCTTCTGAAAAAAGTGCTGCACCATTGCTAGTTTTACTATTAGCAATTAGTTTTATTCCCTTTAATCCAGATACCGCCTTTTTCATGGCTTCCTCTTCTTCTCCTTCTACTTCAAAATTAGAGAACAATTCAATCATTCGTTGATTCACTGAAACAATAGTAAAAGTCTCATCTGATGAGTATTTATTATAAAATTTCATGAATTCTGTGTTCTGTGCTTGTGCTGCTAAACTTACTAAAGCTAATGCAACTATTAATCCTATCTTTTTCATTTTTTCGAGTTTTAAGTATTGAGTAATAAGTATTAGGTACTTAGATTTAAGATGTAAGACTTTAAGATTTAAGATCCTATCTCCTGTCTAGATTCTAGACTCTAGACTCTTGATTCTATCTATTCATCCATCTTGCCCTACTTTTTTCTTTTCTTTTCTATCCGGTTGAAAAGTGTTTTTCACTTTCTCTTGTGCCGTATTAATCATTTCAAGAGAGCTTAGATGCTTTTTTCCGTGATTCATCATGGAAGCCATCAGCTCTAAAGTAGCTTTTGCTTCTTTATAGGCTTTTTCTTCTTGTTGAGCCAGTTGTTTTTGCTCTTGTTGCTGTGGCATCCACCACGCGAAGAAACCTAATGCAAATACTACCAAGATAGAGGCTGCAACCTTCATCCAATTCCAGCTGTCTTTTGGCTTGGATTTTTGATGAATTTCCTTCATGATTCTATTATCAAAATCATCATCCAGCACGAGCTCTTGCTTGACTTCTTCATGGCTTCCAAACCAATCTGCCAATTTCTTTAATTCGCCAGTAAGCTTATCTTTATTGGCTTTGAGTTCGTTTTTAAACTCCATTTCTTCTACTTGACTGAGCTCGCCCAGCCAGTACTTTTCAAGCCATTGTTCGAGTTTTCTTAATGCCATGGTCATTTATTTTTTGCATACTTGCTTTCAAAAATTTTCTGGAGCGAAAGAGGTCAGATTTCACTTGTGCCTCAGATATTTCCAAAGTTTCAGCAATTTCCTGATAACTATTCCCTTCCACTTCTCTTAAAATGAATACCGTTTTTTGCTTGTCACTCAACTGCTCCATCACTTCCTGCATAATTTTCCATTGGTCTTGCCAAAGGGAGATTGTGCCAGGATCTTGTCCAAAAGTCTTCTCTAATTTGAGCGAATCATGATGCTTTTGGACTGTTTTTCTCTTCCTCAATCTATCCAAGCAAATATTCTTAACTATTTGCATACCCCAAGCCTCTGGATTTTCTACTGCTTCCCAGTCGGCTCTTTTGTCCCAAATCTTAATCATAGCTTCTTGGGTCGCGTCTTTAGCCTCCTCTTCGTCTTTTAGAAAGTAGTAGCCAAAGCGGAAGAGCTTATTCTTTTGACTTAGGTAGATATTTTTAAAGTAGTTTTCTTCGCTCATTACAATAGGTAGATGCACAAGAGGAGTGAAAGTTACAGAGAATTTGAAATTATTTTAATAAAATTGATTCATATGAATTATTTAACTGAATATCAGTCAAATAAGTATTATTTCAATTAGCTGACATTTCTATCAACACCCCTATGATCCCCTCAAGGGGATAGTTCTCACCGATTTTATTTTAGTAGAAAGCAATAGGATTCATCACTATTTATTAAATAATACCTTTTGATAATATTTTATTACAGTGATACAAATCAAATTAAAAAATAAAAAGTAACTCTGTGCGTCTCCCCCCTTGAGGGGGGCTACGGGGGGGGGATTTATTAGCTATGATCATTTTTTAAATCAACATAAGTATGGGAAAAATAAGCCAAAGAAGTATCTTTCGAACATTACTATAAAACTCTCAATATGAAAATCCTATTTAGTCTTTCGGTATTATTATTCTCTTACACCTCCTTTTCTATCGCCCAAGAAGAAAAATCCAATCATCTCCAATTTTGGGAATCATTAGAACAACATTGCGGAAAAGCATATGCCGGTAAAGTGATTACGGCCCAGTGCCAAAGGATTTTCAGCAGCAAGATTTGGTCATGCATTTTCTATCTTGTGGCGAAGGGCAGATTAGAATTCCTTTTGTGGTGGGTGAAAACCGGTCCAGAACCTGGATTTTTACTTTGAACGAAAATAGTATCCAGTTAAAACATGACCACAGACACGAAGATGGAAGTCCGGACGATATTACGATGTACGGAGGCACAAGTCCCAACACTGGATTTGCGGAATTACAATATTTCCCAGCCGACCAAGAAACGGTTGATTTAATCCCTTACGCTGCTGGAAATGTTTGGTGGGTCAGTATCACGGATTCTACCTTTACCTATAACTTAAGGAGAGTAAGTAGCGATAAACCTATTAGAGTTGAATTTGATTTAACTGAAGAAGTGGAAGCACCTGCTGCTCCTTGGGGTTGGGAAAATTAGAAAAAGTTTTCAGTTTTTTGAAAACCTAGCGTTGTATATGAGAGTTTAAAGATGAATAAAAAATCTAGTGCAATGTCTAATATCTCCTTAATAATAGAAGAACGTGCTGCCGATATAGGCGGTTTTATGGTTGGTCGTTTACTTCCGTTCAAACAGAAAAGAAGTGTTGGGCCATTTGTTTTTATCGATCACATGGGCCCAGCTGCATTGAGTGATCATGAAAACTTAGATGTTCCTCCACATCCTCATATTGGACTTTCTACCCTGACCTATTTATTTGAAGGTTCTATTTTGCATAAAGATAGTATCGGTAGCGAGGTAGAAATTAAACCAGGGGCTGTTAATTGGATGACTGCTGGAAAAGGTGTTGTGCATTCGGAGCGAACACCAGAATATTTAAGAAATTCTGATAAGAAGCTTCATGGCTTACAAATTTGGGTAGCATTACCTAAGCATTTAGAAGATTCCGCTCCCACCTTTGCACATATTGAAGCAAATAAGATTCCGCAGTGGAATGAAAACGGCTTAGAAATAAAACTGATAGCAGGACAAGCATTTGAAAAAGAGTCTCCTGTGCCAGTGCATAGCAACTTGTTTTTCATTGAGATTAAAAGTAAAAAGGCTCAAAAAGTGAATATAGGTAATGATCTTTTTGGTGAAAGTGCCCTATATATTCTAGAAGGACATATAAAAAGCGAGGGAAATCAATTTGATCCAAAGCAAATACTAATAGCTAAAGAAAGCTCTTTGTGCGAATTTGAAATGGGAGAAAACAGCACAGTCTATATTTTTGGTGGAGATCCTTTTCCTGAAGAGCGCTATATTAATTGGAATTTTGTTTCATCTGATAAGGAAGTTTTACGGCAAGCCAGGCAAGACTGGATAGACAAAAAATTCCCAAAAGTGCCAGGTGATGATGGTTATGTGCCTTATCCAAATATCAGAATAAAATAATTTGATTTTTTTCTTTAAAAACCTAACCTATAATTTAAGCTCCCGTATATATATTCCATGGAACATAATTCCATGGAATGCTTATGGAAATAGAAAAAGTCATCAATCATCAGTTTCAAAATGAAAGTCAAAAACTTATCGCGGAATTACTGTATTCAGCGAATTGGCTTGAAAATCTGATCGCTAAAGCATTAAGCCCTTTGGATATTTCTTTCCAGCAGCTAAACGTATTGCGCATCATTCATGGGCAAGAAGCAAATAAAGCCAATGTACAAGTCATCAAGGATAGAATGATTGATGACCGCTCCAATGTTTCCCGATTGCTGAATAAGCTATGCGAAAAGGGATTTACTCTCAAAGATAGATGTACACGCGATCAAAGAGTAGTGTATATAGCGCTAACTGAAAAAGGTATAGAGGTGATGAAGCAGGGAAAAGCGAAGATGGAGCAAATTCAATTTTCATTAAACAACAAAAAACTACAAAATCTAAACAATCAATTAGAAGAACTTAGATCATAAATTCAATCAAGCAAAATTTAATTACATAAAAATGAATACAAATCAAGCACTATTAAAACCTATTCAATTAGGAGATTTAACACTAAAAAATAGAGTCATTATGGCTCCAATGACCAGAAGTAGAGCAGATAATCCTGAAAAAATAGCTAGTGCAGCTTTACAGGGAACCTATTATCAGCAAAGATCTTCTGCTGGTTTAATCATCACCGAAGGTTCTCAAATTTCAGAAAAAGCTGTAGGCTATATTAATACTCCCGGCATTCACACTAAAGCACAAACGGAAGCTTGGGAAGAGGTGACCAAAATGGTGCACGATGAGGGTGGTAAAATTTTTATCCAGCTTTGGCATGTAGGCAGAATATCACATCCTGATTTTCATAATGGAGAACTACCACATGCTCCTTCAGCGCTTAATCCTGAAGCAAAATCTTTTACTCCTGAGGGATTCAAAGACACGGTGGTACCAAAGGAAATGAGCCTTGAGGACATCCAGCAGACCATCCAGGATTTCAAGAATGCAGCAGCAAATGCATGGGAAGCAGGTTTCGATGGTGTTGAAATCCATTCATCAAATGGTTATTTATTACATCAATTCTTCAGTTCCACTTCAAATATTCGCGAAGATGAATATGGTGGCTCCATTGAAAACAGAGCCAGAATACTTTTTGAAATTATAGATGAGATTAAACAAGTGATGCCTGAAAACAGAATTGGGTTAAGATTAAATCCTTCACTGCATGGTATTTTCGGAATGACTTTAAATGAAGACACCATTCCAACTTTCGACTATATTATTGAAAAGTTAAATGATTATGATTTAGCTTATTTACACTTATCAGAACCTTTTAATGATGTATCAGATGTAGAAGACGCAGAGACACAAATTGCCAAAAGATACAGACCAATTTACAAAGGCAATTTAATGATTAATGCTAATTTCGATCAAGAAAAAGGTAATAAGGTTATTGAAGATGGAGATGCTGATATGGTAGCTTATGGAAAGCCTTACATCTCAAACCCTGATTTAGTAGAGCGTTTTGAGAACGGGGCTGAGCTAGCAGAATTTGATACTGATACTTTCTATACGCCTGGTCATAAAGGCTATACCGATTACCCGAAACTTCAAGAGGTAGAAAATTAAAGTTTAATAGTTTAGTATATGGTTGAGCCACCTAGATGAGAATTCGGGTGGCTTTTTTATTTTGCAAATTTACTTTTTGTGAAACGCTATTTCAGGACTAGACAGATTTAAATTAAAAAAAGCCTCTTCAAACTAATGAAAAGGCTTTTATTGTGGAGTTGTCAAGAACAAACCCTATCCTTCAAAATCTTCGTTTCTGCTTAGCATAAGCAGATTTTTCACCTTAGTGAAAAAGCAGGTACTACAATTGGTCAATTATTTTAGCTTTTCAACTGATTTTCTTGTGATTTTCACACTCTTAAGATAATTGATTTAATTGGGATGATAAAACGATCAGAACTATCAATTTCTTCACTGCGTTAAATTGGATATGCTTAGATATGATAAAGTATTAATCAACTACCGAAGACTGCACCATCGGATATCACGTGGTGAGAGTTTATCTCCTGACCATCAACGATATTATGACGGTGCAAGTAAACTACTTTCTGGTATCATCAAACATGGTAACCTTAATAGTGGTAACGGCTTAGATACCAATAATAAAAAATTATAATATTTTATAAAATCTACTTTTAGCTAAAATTCTACTTAGAAGTTCCGCATGTATGCGGGCACGGGGTATCACCCCCTGCAGTCCCCCTTCGTAATGGCGGGGGGATACTCCCCCCACCACTACTTCAACTAATACAATGTACAAGCATCGGTACTAGATGTGGATAAGACCTTATTATGACGGTGGTATAGTTTCGCTTTATAGCGAGCACAGGGCTATGCCCTTTGCAAAACCCATGTGATAGAAGAATAAGGAAAATATCCCTTTAAATGGATTTAAGACCGATATGGGGATTCCCATAACCGTCTAATTTGCTTTAAACGCATTTTTTAAAATATAGTGTATTGACTGATAAGATATTAAAGACTGGCACTAGTTATCTTATTAGATAATGAAAATGGGTAATTAGGGGTACATTATTCTTTTCCTTTTACTAATGAACAAGTGTTTACCCATTTTATGGTAATGAGAATGAAACGCCTCATTAGAGGTGTTTTATTTGAGAGTGTTAAGCTTATCGTTAATTGAATAAAGTATATCAATTTAGATTTAATGATATCACCATTAGATCATTAGTGACACAATATTCAAATTGATCAACATAATATTTAATCTCCACTGGAGTAAATTCATCTACCTTCTTTACATTCTTCATGAGATTACGATATCTCACAAAGCATTGCTTATGTTCACATTCTAATATCATGTAAGCTCTTCGGAATGTATCCAGTGAAGTGTATGCTAGTCTTTCATCTGGCAGTAGGTGCATCTCTCGGATTCTCATGATAGTGTGGGTAAATAAACGTTCGGTTATTTGGTAATAGATTTACAGGGGAGGTTGACGGGATTGGTGAGCAGAATTAGCAGTTTAATTATAACAGTAATTTTTTACCCCCACCTTTATTTACTATAGTTGCAACTTCCTTCTAGCTTCTCGCAACACGTAACCATCGGTTTTTCTTTTCTTTTTATCTTTAGCACCTGCTGGTCTGCCTACCTTCTTGCCTTGTGATCTGGCTCGATTAAGTCCTTCAATGGTACGCTGCCTATAATATGATAATTTGGCAAGATTATTGCAGTATTCATGTAAAAAAATTTGTGTGGATTAAATGAGAAGGTGTTACAATTGTGGGAAAGAAGTGAGTAGAAAAGACAAATCAGAGATTAAGGAGCACATTCCCGCTCAAAATCTGTTCGCTGGATACAGCTCGGAGTACAAAAATAACAGGATAGTTGTGCCAAGTTGTAAGGATTGTAATAATGGAACAAGTGACATTGATGAAGAGTTTAGAAACTTTATTGGTGTTATGAGTAACTCCGAAGAACTAGATCAGATAAGTAAGAATACAACAAAATCCATGATAACCCTTAAAAAAGAGTTTGAAAGATTAACCCTAGATGAAAATGGAAATATTATTGGTGTGAAATTTAATGACAGGCAAATAAAAGATAATCATTGTAAAATATTTAAGGGGCTTTATTACCATCAATATAGTCAACCACTACCACAGGATTACAAGGTAGAGGCAACATTTGATCCAACTGAATATACTCAAATGTGCGTACACTATTTGCAAGGCAATTTTAAATGGGATCATTCTGGTCACCCAGAAGTTTTTAAGTATATTATTCAGCCTTTTAGAGAAAACTTAAATAATCCAGAAAAAAAGAATTTACAAATGAGTTCCGAAGATTCCGTTATCGTTGGGCTTCTTGTTTATAATGTACATCATGCTTGCATTGTTCTTGCTTCTAATAACATTTGAGGATTTATAGATTTACATTTGTTAAATCTAATATACTGGAGGTTTTAGTAGGCTAGATTTCTCAATTATCGAAGTTTTCCCGTTACTACCGAGTATTTCTTCTACCTTTCTTTTTACATCTCCACCACTGGTTGGAGGAAGAATTATTTTATGTATTAATTTATTTAGATCGCAACTGATGAACTTACCATTCTCGTTATCTTCCCAATAATAGTCATCATGAACTGCATCTTGAATTTCTGCAAATAAACGTAATTCACGCTCATGCTCAAAAGCCTTCCTTTTATGAATTATTGGGCTTGACAAGTTATAGCTCTTTACTGGATAGTCTTTTTTGTCATACCAAACATCTTTTTCATAATCTAAGTATCGAACTTTACTAATTGCCACTTCTTCATCGGAAGATTCAAAAGCAGCTTTTAAACCCCGCACTGTAGATTGTATTGCGACTCCTTCATTGGATTTAAGATATAATCTCCACATAGCATCAGATTCACCATCATTTTGATGCCAGCAATTAACTATAAATGATCTTTTTAGTTTCTGGTGAAATATTCCGATTTCGTCACTTTTATTTTTAGCTTCTTCAGTAGTTATTTTCTTACCAAATTCTGATGCAATTATATGTTCCATTTTCTGTCTAAACTCTACTTCTCTCTTCGGAACACTTCCTTCGTATGGATCAGAAAATTTATCTGATCTACAAAAAAACAAAGATTTTTGATTCAGAAGACTTTCAAATTTTTCCAAATCCATATAACGCCATATGGTAAGGTTATCATCAGGCTCTATTAATGCTGGATAAGTTATAATTGACATCCTGATTTATTTTAAGATAGACTTCAACTCTTCAATACTATACACTGGATCACCTTTATGAAGCATTTTATGGCAATTACTACATACCAAGGCTATGTCCGATTTCTTAGTGACTTTTTCTCCCTCTTTTTCAGCGAGGGGATTTAGGTGATGTGCTTCGATAAAACCTTCTCCGCATTGTCCGTATACTTCCTTGAAAGAAAACCCACATACTTCGCACCTCAGTAGTGGGTCTTTAGCGATAGCCGACTTTTTAATATTCAATATAAAAGAAGGATTTCTTTCATATTGCATATGTGTAGAAAGCTTTGACTTTCCTTCTACCGTGGATAGATTACCTTCATCTTGGACATCCTTATTAGTATCACTTGATTTATAAAGTTCTAAGATTTCCCGATGGATAAATAAGTGGAAATCTTCTATCAACCATGCCCAGTCAATCTTGCCGAAACTATCCTTGGCTTTTACATTTAGTTCAGGATTGTCTCTGTAAAACTTATTCCACTCTGCCAACCATAGGCTTTCTATAGGAAAGTCTCTCAGAATCCTCTCCGTTTCCTTGAAATATTCTTGACATTGAAGGAAGTATTTTATTCCTTTTTTATGCAACTGATCTAAGTCTTTATTAAATAAGTATGAGATGGTGTATGTAAAACCTGACATAGGTGAAGCATAGAATCTATTAGGGAACAGAGATGCGATCCAAGCAGAAAGTCCTGTAAAACTCATTGATCTCCCACTCCAATCGATACTGTCAAAGCTATTTCCTTCATGTAATCGTCTGAAAAGTTCAATATCAGATATTGTAATAAATTCGCTTAGTTTTTCCCTACCACTCTTTTGTACGAACTGTACTCCACGGCTTCCATATGTGTAGGTTATTTTCTGAGAATTTATTAATACTTCAAGAATTTGTAGGTTTGAATCAGACCAGTAGACATTTTCATATACGTAGTTGGCGTATTCGAACTTATAGGATTCTTTTTTAATCCATTCTCCAGCTTTGCAAGCCTTCAAATATTTACTTATCACTTTGTCCAGTTGCTGCATATTAGTCTTTTCTTAACCTCTCATATACCTTCTCCAGCATCCAACCCTTCACCACTTTTGAGAAATCCTGATCATCCATGATCTTCTGAAAAATATCTTGATTTTGATCCATTCGGTTGATGATCGAATTTAAAAACATCTCTTCAAATCCGTATTTAAAATTCTCTTTAGTGTTAGACTTTGCCTGTTGCTGTAGGGAAGAATTAGCAGAAAGTTCTTCCTCTATTTGGTCAAAAAATAGCTTGTCACCGTCCTTGAATTCTGTGCCAAATCTGTCGTTCAGGACATTGATTATTTCCGAAAGCTGTGCCTTATCTTCCTTAGTCTGGCGAATGCCAGCCTCCTTGATTCCATCAAGACCATACTCTGCTTGATCCTCAAGCAGGATGGCTGATTCCCTCATCTTCTGGATTCGGTAGTACTCTAACGCTACCTCGTCTCCAAGCTGAAATTTGTCAGTTTCTTTTCGTGGCAATTTCTTTAGTAAAAATCTTAAATAGGCAAATAGCTTCTCCAGCTCAGCATCCTGAAAAGGCATAATTTGAGTTAAGAATGAATACAGCCTAGTAAAGGTGGTGGCTGCATGTTTAAAATTTTCTTGCTCGTCCTCCGATGGCATATGTATAAATCGTTGTACTGCAGGATCAATGTAGCTATTTAATTTTGCATGGTCTTTCTTTGATAATTCCGCACCAGCTTTAAAATAGGTGCTGGCAAAATTATCGATCTCCGATTGCCAGAGAATTTGAGAACTTTCCAGTTGATTCTTGAGGTCATATAAGTGGTCAGGGTCAGTAGATTCTTCTACAGTAGTAAGCTCATAGAATGGCTGAAAAGACTCTTTGATGCTTTCCTCTTCATTTACGAAGTCCAAAACAAAAGTCCCTTCTTTACCTTTGGTGGTTCTATTCAGTCTTGACAGTGTTTGTACTGCTAATACTCCAGACAGTGGCTTATCAACATACATAGTATGTAGCAGTGGCTCGTCAAAACCCGTTTGATATTTGTTAGCCACTATTAGCACTTGGTACTCATTTGAATGAAACTTATCCTTAAGTTCACTCATTGAGAATCCTGTCATTTGTGGTTCTGTGTACTCTGCACCACCATCATTAACAGTTCCCGAAAATGCCACTAAGGTTTTAATGTCAGTGTACTTCTTTTCTTTGATATACCTGTCAAACTCCAGCTTATAGCGTACAGCATGAAGTCTTGACGAAGTAACTAACATGGCTTTTGCTTTACCACCTATCTTGTGAGCCACCACTCGTCTAAAGTGCTCGACCATCACCTCTGTTTTTTGGGCGATGTTGTGCGGGTGCAGCTTCACAAAGCGTGCAATAGCTATGGCTGCTTTCTTCTTGTTTACTTCAGGATCATCCTGAATAGCTTTAGTAAGCTTAAAAAAAGTTTTATAAGTGGTATAGTTCTTTAATACATCGTGGATAAAACCTTCTTGGATTGCCTGCTTCATTGAGTAGAGATGGAATGGCTTTGGCTTGCCTTCTTTTTCTTTTGTCCCGAAGACTTCAAGTGTCTTATATTTTGGAGTAGCAGTAAATCCAAAGAAACTGAGGTTATCTTGCTTACCACGTGCCATCATGGATTTTCTGATCTGATCTTCACCGTCTTCTATTTCAACATCATCCTCATCGGCAGCTTCTTCAAGGCTGCCAGATGAGAGCACTTCCTTCATCTTTTTAGTAGCCTCACCTCCCTGACTCGAATGTGACTCATCTACAATTACCGCATAATTCCTTGCAGGTAGTCCTGATATTTTACCAATAACAAAGGGGAACTTTTGCAAAGTGGTAATAATGATATTCTTACCTTCTTGTAGTGCTTTTGCTAACTGGCTGGAATCCTTATCAATGCGTTGTACTACTCCTTGCGTATGTTCAAACTGATAGATGGTATCCTGCAATTGATTATCTAAAACCGTTCGATCGGTGATTACGATAACGCTGTCGAATATACGCTGATCTTGGTCATTGTGGAGACTTGATAATCGATAGGACAGCCATGCAATACTATTACTTTTCCCACTACCTGCAGAGTGCTGAATCAGATAATTTTTACCTGTTCCTGATACTTTTGCATCAGCTACTAATTTACGGACAGCGTCCATTTGATGATACCTTGGGAAAATCAACTTATCCCAGTTTCCATCTTCATCTTTTTCTAAATGAATGAATTTGCCAATTAGCTCCAGTACACTCGACTTAGCAAAAACTTCGTTCCAGAGATAGTCCGTTCTTCGTCCATCTTCATTCGGTGGATTACCAGCACCATTATCATAGCCCTTATTAAAGGGTAAATAGAATGTTTTTTTACCAGCCACTTTAGTGGTCATGGAACAAGTGTCTGCATCCACAGCAAAATGTACCAACGAACCTTTGTTAAAGTGGAAAAGCGGCTCTTTAAAGTTACGGTCAAAAATATACTGCTTCTCTGCATTTGCAGTAGTCTGCCCAGTAAAGGCATTCTTTAACTCAATGGTGGCAATACTAAAACCGTTGAGACTAATCAATAAGTCGATACTATTCTCATTTTTTCTGTCATACTTTACCTGACGCGTGACAGAAAGTATATTCTGCTCATATTTTTTATATGCCTCTTCATTTAGCTTGCTGACAGGTTTAAAATAAGCCAGTTTTAACTTCACACCATGGGTGGTAATTCCATTTCGAATTACATCCAGTAGCCCTCTGCTTTTAATTTCATGTTGTAAACGGTAAGCAATCCTGCTCTCAGTATTATCACCATGTACCTTCTCCAGTTTCTGGTAAGCAACTTCCTGAGTGTCTTTTAAGAAAGAGTAAAGCTGGCTTGGAATAAGTGCTGTCTCTTTATCAAACTCATTGGCTAGATACTGCTGGTATCCTTGTTCTTTCAACAGCTCTATTACTTCATCCTCGAAATCTTTTTCAGTATATGATGATTGACCCATATTATGCCTTTTTAAGATGATCTCCTGCTAATTCTTTAATTCTACTCACATCCCATATACGGTGAGCAATTTGTTCATATAGTTCCTGTCTCTTCTCTATCGACTCGGTGGTGTATTCTTCATATGGCTCAAAATCCAGCTCATATTTTTCTCTAAAATTTTTAAACTGCGGGTTGTTCTGGTAGCACTGAGGGTTCAAAGACCTCGCTAAAAGATTCTCTCCATAATAGTGAGGAAGCTTTTGCTTGTAGGTGTAGTCGCTGTAACTCCTGTTTTTATCCCTCGGCAAAAGTATCAGGTCACCAAATCGATCCCGAAATTCATCAAATGCCTCTTCGGTATCAAAGGTGTCTAAATGCCTTTCATATTTATCAGCCCAGATATGTTCGATGTCATATGAGTTCTTTATTTGCCTGTCTACATAGGTTTCAAACCGAGTCTCTAAGCCAGTTTCTCTCTCAATAAAATGAGTAAGTCTGGCTAACACATGCAGCATATATCGTTTTGTCCAGCCGTTGAGCCTGAAATGTTTAATACCACTTAATTTAAATTCCATTGCTTCAACTTCGGCAGTTAACATATCCACCAGCTCAGGTATTGGCTTCCTCCTGATTTTCTTAGTCAGCAAGAAAATATTGTACATCATAGCAGAGTAGTCAACCGTTTTGTAGTTGAAAATTCTACGGATGAGGTAGTTATCCAAAAAGCAGGAGACCACTCTCAGCTTTGTATCTACTACATCCGAACTATCTGCAGGATCAATCGCTGCTAACAATAGCTGCGATTGCAGGGTAAAGTTTTTGTTGGCATTGTAAAAAATATAACCAAAGCCAGTCGTGAATGATCTGGCATACTGGTTGATTCGAAAGTAGATATCACAATATTTTACGAACTCATATCTTACAAAGTGATAGTAGTCTGAAGGTTTTACCAGACCTATTTTTGTAGCATTTTCTCTTGTCCATTTATGGAAAGTTGTACCGATGATCTCAAAATCTTGTGCAGCAGCACCTTTCTTTCGCTCTCGGATCGAATCGGCATACTGTGCCCTCAGCCAGTTCTTAATGAAATCACTTTCCTCTTCTTTACCTAATTCTTTTAGCTCTAAAATTTTACTCTTCCAGATGTCATTGGCTTCTCTTCTCTGATCGTCATCGGATATTTCCGATAACAGGAAGCCCTTGAGCATTTCTGTAGGTGTGAGACTTAAGCCACGGTCATTCATGGAAACAAATATCTTATGAGCATCTTGCTCAGTTTGGGTTTGAATCCTTATAAACTCCACATTCTCAATGAGCCAGTCTTTAAAGAAAATAATCTGATGATCCTCCAGCTTATCATCCATAAGCTCCTTTATATCAAAGTATCGTCTGTATATATTCTGTACACTTTCAGGGTGACCTTCGGAATCGAAGTCTTTCTTATTTTTTATAGCATCCAAGCAAGCATTGCGTTCCTTAACATTGATGTTATAAGACTTTTCACCTGCTTTCTTAGAGAAAATCATGTTTAATACCTCGGCTTTGTCCTCATCATCCTGAAGTCTATGGTAAAGATATAATAGTAGCAGGGAGAGAGAGGTCAGCCGTTGTTGTCCATCAATGATGGCATTGTCATCTTCGGTAAGCACCACCGATCCCATAAAGTAATGTCCGTATTGAAGTATGTCTTTTAACTCGTCTTCTTCGGAGTAATGCTGGAAGAATTCACTGGTTAAGTCCTCAATAAGTTCTTCTATTTGCTTACGTCTCCACTGATATTCACGCTGATAATAGTGGATGGTATATTTGACTCCCGTAAAAAGTTCTCGGATGGTTTTTGGTGTCCCGTCTATTTTTTTCATTAGCTAACTGCTTCTTTTTCTAAGTTATAATCTCTGACATCAATTTTCCCTGTTACTGCTTCATCGATTAATGAGGTTTTATATTCTTTTAAAAGACTTATTTCCTTTTTAACATTTTGTGAAGTTTGATCCAATTTATTCAATAACTTCTCAAGTCGATTAACTATTTGATACTGTTCATTGACTGCAGGAATAACGATTTTCATATTTCGAACGGATTCCAAAGAGAGGTTATAAATAGTCGTTCCCGTTAGTTCAATAGTTAAAAAATTACTTACGTAGTTCGATTGAAAGAAATAGTAAAGGAACTCTCTTGATACCTCTGTGGTAAGATTGATATAGCATGCACTCTTACCGAGTATAATTTTCTCTCCCCTGTAAAGGGCTAAATTCCCTATAGTTCCGTTAATTGAAATAAGTAGAGTATTGTCACCCAAATCAATATGATGTTTCTCAAATTCGTTCTTATCAACATTTCTTGTTTTTGGCGTAAATATTATTTGACCATTCGCTAAATTGTTTCCGTTAACAAAATAGTATTCAGATTTGTCAACGTATTGAGGCGTAGAGTGCAGTCCGTCACCAATCCTCAAAGAGTAGTTCTTTAATTTCGAAACTTGCCATTGCTCAGGTATCTCCCCCAGCCATTCAATACCAGAATCTTTCATCGGCACATCAGGGTTTAAACCCTTGGTTACCGCATGGTTGATCATAGCTGTTCGCTCTCCTTTGAGTAGTTCGATGAGCCTTTCTTTTTTTTCAATTAAAGAATCAATCTGCTGGGTTTTGTAGTCGAGGAATTTGGCTATTTGGGTTTGTTCACTCTTTGGAGGTAAAGGATACTTAAATTCCTCAAACACATTTTGGTAGAGATGCTTAATAGTAGAACCCGTTTCTTTGTACTCTATAAAAGTTGCAAATGAATTCGACTTTAAAATCCAAAACATATATTCTGTAAGATACTCTTCATTGAGTGGTCTTATTAAAAAGATTCCGCTATTTAAGCAAGCTGGTTTATCTAATTTCTTCACTAATGCAACCTTTCCAATTGTTCCATCCTTGGTAATTAATAAATCACCATTTTGCAGTTGAATATATGGGTCGTCTTCATATCTATTTTGGTCTATATAATAACAATTGTCCCAACTAATGCTATCATTTTTAAAGTCAGTACCAGTGATCAGGTATGAGTAACCTTGTGTTAGAAACTCATCAGATTTTAAGCCTTTCCAACCAACTCTACCTTTAACATAGGTGTTGTGTTTGATCTTCTTTACTTCCCAATTTTCAGGTATATCACCAAGCCAATTGACTCCAGTTTTTTTTAATGATTTATATCTTTCCATCAATCCAGCACCTCCTTAATCATACCCTCTGTTACTTCTTCTAGAGCAAGTATGTCGGCTCTAATGTCTTCCAAGTTCCGAAGTGGCTTGTACTCGTAAAAATATCTGGTGAAGTTGATTTCATAGCCTACCTTGCTCTTGCTGTGATTGATCCATGCGTCAGGCACATGAGGCTTAACCTCTCGTTCAAAGTACTCTTCTATATCTTCCTTTAAAGGAACATCTTCCGTATCTCTCAGACTTGTGTCTACCTTTACTTCACCTTTTTTATTGGTTATTATCTCACCGTCTTTGTCTCGCTCTGGTCGTTCGATGGTGATGCGTGTATAGCCAAAATCTTCGTTATCAAATATTTTGCAATGCTCACCTGCTTGATATGCTCCATATATTTGAGTCAATTCTTCAATCTGTTCATCGGTAATTACATGACGTTTATTGCCTAGCGATTTACCCATCTTTTTATACAAGTCAACTGCGTTGATCAACTGGACTTTGCCTTTTCGGTGCTTTTCCTTTCTATTTGTTAAAAACCATAAATAGGAGTAAATACCAGTATTGTAGAATATCTGGTCAGGCAAGGCTACTACAGATTCTAGCATATCGTTCTCAATGATCCACTTTCTGATGTCACTTTCACCAGAACCTGCACTGCCCGTAAATAAAGGACTGCCGTTTAATACTATTCCTATTCTTGAGCCTTCCTCATCCTGCTTCATCTTAGAGATCAGGTGCATTAAGAAAAGTAAAGAACCATCAGAAACACGAGGTAAGCCAGCACCGAAACGTCCAGAGAACCCAAGGTTTTTGTGCTCTTCTTTAATTTCTTTTTGCACTTTTTTCCACTGTACTCCAAAGGGTGGGTTAGTTAATAAGTAGTCAAATTTCTTGTTTGGAAAAACATCTTTGGAAAGGCTGTTACCTAGAGCAATATTCTTAGTACTTTGGGCTTTCACCATCATATCTGATTTACAGATAGCATAAGATTCAGGATTCAACTCCTGCCCAAAAACTTCAAGTCGAGCATCTGGGTTTAATTCATGGAGGTATTCTTCTGCTACTGATAGCATGCCACCAGTACCTGCACATACATCATAGGCTGTCTTCACAACACCCTTTTTTGTCAAAATATCACGGTCGTTTAAGAAGAGAATATTGACCATCAACCGAATGATCTCTCTTGGGCTATAGTGCTCACCAGCCGTCTCGTTAGAAAGTTCAGAGAATCTCCTAATGAGTTCCTCATAAAGATAACCCATATGTGTATTGTCTATCACATCAGGGTGTAGGTCAACCTCCTGAAATCTCTTGACCACCATGAAGAGCAGATTATGTTCTTCTAGTTTGGCGATTTGTACATCAAAAGAAAAGTGCTCAATTATATCACGAGCGTTTTCTGAAAAACCAGCAATATAGTCGTTAAGGTTTTGTGCTATATTTTCAGGGTCAGCCACCAGCTTGTCAAAGTCGTATTTAGAATGGTTGTGGAAATTATAACCAGACTTATTATTTAGTATCGGATCGATATTCTGCACGTCCATTGCTTGTACCTTTGGGTACTGCTCTAATACCTTGTCCTTTGTAGGTTCTAGCACACAATCAAGTCGTCTGATTACAGTTAATGGAAGGATTACCTTACCGTAATCAGACTGTTTAAAGTCTCCCCGAAGGAGTTCAGCGATATCCCAAATCAGATTGGCAGTTTGTGAAAAATTGGTCATGTTTCAGTATAGTGAGTAAAAGGGTGAAGATAATAAAGACTCAGTAAAATTTACCATCTGTGGAAGATTTATGTATTGCAAGCGTAGGTTCTATTCCATTTTGCTCCATATTGATGTTTTTTTGGCAGAAATGTAGGTCAAATCTGTGCTTTTCTGTACTCGGTCAGTATTTATAATTAAATAATCTGAATCGTAAATTAAAGAGAATGAAAAACGAAGAAGTAAAAGAAAACACATTATACTGCAGACTGGATAAATTGACCATGGATACCTTGGATGATTATGCGTATGAGACTGGACTAAGCAAATCGCAAATCGTAAGAGAGGCTATAAGGAGATTGATCCATGAAACCATAACCACTGGAAATTTAAGCATAAATATGTACGTTAAACAGCCTGATCTGTCTCCTGATTAAACAGTGTATTAAAAATAGTAACGATTTGCTGCTCATCTTCATCAGGTAGTGGTAGATCGTTCTTTTGTAGTTCAATCAGACGAGATTGGATATGGTTGTATGCTTTTTCAGAGACAAGATTTCTTTCCCATCCTATCTCAAGGATTTGCAATAGGTCATCTGTTTCCAATTCTTCGGTTGGTTTATAAAGGTGTTCAAATCCCTCCGTAATTTCGTGATCTAATGTATTTAAACTCTTCTCCTGATTATAGTTTTCAATCTTAAAATCAGATATAAAACCAAACTCTTGCATGACACCCTGCATGATGTTTAGAGCACTATCTTTGTTTCTTTCCGACACCAGTACGGAATCATGGCGTAGAAGAGCAACTATTTTATTTTTATGCAATCGGTTAAAGATGTGATCGATGAAAATATAAGCCTCAATGGCTTGCAGGTTAGAAGCAAACTTACCGTAAGCTTTATCACCTACATATCGTTTTTTAGCTTCCTTCATATCTTTATAACCATCTATAATTTTGAAGACCGTAGGATATTTTTCTTTTACTCTAGCTTTCAATATCGACTTGGAATCTGACTTGGAGAAGAATATACTGAAGGTGAATTGCTTGGCTTGCGACCTATTTATTTTTAGTTCATCGGCTAGTATTTGATATATATCTTGCTGGATGACATCATTGAAAAAAGTCTCAATATCATCATCTGATGCAGGTATATTCTTTAGATACAATTGATAAAGATCGTCTAAAAATGTTTTTTGCTTACCTGTAAATTTTGAAAGAAGTGCTTCATCATTAGTTCGGTAGCTGTATAAAATATTAGCTAAAAGTGTTAATTGAGAACTTCTCAAATCAATGCCAAGCACCGATTCTCCATTAAGCTTAAGGTATGGAAGTGCCTTTGAGGGTAAGGATGTAATTATGGAATAAACTCTTCGGGTATTGCTGTTTCTAGTAATACGGAAGTCTTTGTATGCTAAATGCCTTGAGACTTCAACTGTAGATTTGACTAAGTTTATGTATTTAGTTTGAGCAAAGTCTGCAGGTGTTGTTAATAATATTGAACTTCCTGATCTGTATGCTGATAAATTATTCTCATGCAGTCTCTTTTGAACTTCGCTAACTCTATAGCCATGTTTAACAGTTCCATTAGGGTATTGAATTTTACTGTCAACATACAAGTTGTCAGGTAGTCCTGATAGATATATTTGATATGAATATACATCCATTGCCGATGCAGAATTATAGTCCTCCTTGAAAGAATCTAAATCAATACTCGTGGCGTGCATGCCTCTGTTGAGCCTTTGTAACAGCCTCTCTGATATACTAGAGTTTTTCTTCAGGTGACTACTAAAAGATTTTTCTGGATTGTTATAAAAAACAGGAATAACGGGACTGGGACTTAACAGGTATTCACTTGAAATAGCATAAGACTTTTTACCATGGTAATTACCATCTCTAATAATGACTTCGCTTTCAACCAACTTATTGAGGTAAATGTTATACCTCTTTGAGATTAGCTTTACCCAATAAGAACTAGGAAAATCATGACTCACCTCGTTGTTTTGTCTACAATTATAGAGAATAGCAGATACAATGATCAGGTATATATCTAACCTAGTTTTAGGTCTTTGCTCTTCATTAGATAACTCTAATAACCTATTATGTAAAGCTTCATTAATCAGTTCCATAATGCAAATATAGAGTACCGATTAGAATGTCAACATCATCATTAGTACCCATTATAATAATTCATTTATATAGATTAGTATTAACAAAACACTATTTTAATATAAGTGTCATATATTACTATACAAGTATCTACATTTTATATATCTTTTGCATCCACATTTACGCAATATCCTTTATTTAATTAAAAATATAACGGTTTTTATCGTAACCATTTCAGCACCGAAATATGTATTTAAAATGCAGATAGAGATTGTAGAAATCCCTTTAAATCTTTTATCCAAGACTTTCTTTAATTTTTGAGAATCATCGTTCTTTTAGTTCATTCTTCCGTCCTCATTGACCGATATTAGTAAGAGGCTCTTGCGTAATTCTTTCAGCTCCTCTTCAGGCTCTGCATCTAAGTCACCATATGATCTCAAAAAGTAATACACCGTATGTTCAGCAATCTCTGAAGGATTACCTAAAAGGCTAAAAAGTATGTCCTCCGATGACAAATTTTTGACATAATCTTCAAATTTCAGTAGACGCTTTACACCTATTTCATTTAAATCCATATCAATTGATTCCAACTGCTTCAGTTTACTTCTCCAGTAAACTGCATACTGTATGCCGTTGATAAAAATCTCTTTGTTTTGCTCATTACTAAGCCAGTATTTCATATTATTATTAATTAATCGGCACTAAAACATATTTATCTATACCATCTTGCCTCATAGCATAGCACAACTGCAGAACAGACCCTACAGTAAGATCACGACATCAGTGTACATGTCGGTTTTTTCTTTTGTTTTAGTGTTTACCTCCAGAAAAGGAAGTGGGTGGAATAGAGGATATTCCATACATTGATTAATTCATCATACGCAGAATAATCATGATCAGTTACAATTATTTTTTTATAAAAAACTGCCTACCTACCTTGTAACCAAGGGTTTGAATAAAGTAAAGTACACATATGAGTGAGACTTTGATATAACTGCGGTGATGTTGTACGATGATATTGAAACTTAATGTCCCTGCTACAGACAAATAAATTAATCGATATTTTGTGAAAAGTTGATTTTATAAATTTTTATAGTCCTTTAAAAAAGTCTTCCAATGACACCCCTAGCCCTTTACAGACTTTTAATAAGTTGACCATCTGAAAATTAGAACCTGCCTCCATCCTGTATTGACTGATACGGTTTATCCCATTCTTTACTGCAAAGACTTCGTAACTGTCACCAGTTTTTTCTTCTCGCAACTGTTTAACTCTAACACCTATACTAACTAGTTGGTGCTTAGCGAAATCAGGAATCTCTACTTTGCTTCGTGTCTTTTTATTTGAGGTCTGTCCCATGATGGTGCAATATACTTAATATATTATACTTAATATATTAAGTATTTTATGTATATTTGTTTCTCGCTAACCTTTCTTAAATATGAAATTTGCACTTTATGCCAGAGTATCGACAGCAGATGGTCGTCAAAATACTGAGAATCAAACACGGGTATTAATAGACTATGCTAAGAAGCAAGGGTGGGAATACGATCTCTACGAAGAGCAGGAAAGCACCAGAAAAACAAGACCTACCAAGGCAAAAATGTTATCGCTCCTACGTGCAGGTAAATATAGTGGTATTGCTGTGGTCAAATTGGATAGATACGCTCGCTCTTCAACCGAATTACTTTTGGAAGTACAAGAGTTACTTGATAGAGGATTAGAATTTCATTCCATCAATGAAAATCTAGATTTCAGTACAGCTACAGGTAAACTTCATTTTCATATCTTAAGTGCTTTTGCAGAATTTGAACGAGACCTCATTAGGCAGCGTACCATTGAAGGACTTAATCGAGCCAGATCACAAGGCAAGAAGGTAGGCAGACCAGCAGGTGCTAAAGATAAAAAGAAAAGAAAAACCGATGGTTACGTGTTGCGAGAAGCTAGAAGGAAGTTGCAACTATAGTAAATAAAGGTGGGGGTAAAAAATTACTGTTATAATTAAACTGCTAATTCTGCTCACCAATCCCGTCAACCTCCCCTGTAAATCTATTACCAAATAACCGAACGTTTATTTACCCACACTATCATGAGAATCCGAGAGATGCACCTACTACCAGATGAAAGACTAGCATACACTTCACTGGATACATTCCGAAGAGCTTACATGATATTAGAATGTGAACATAAGCAATGCTTTGTGAGATATCGTAATCTCATGAAGAATGTAAAGAAGGTAGATGAATTTACTCCAGTGGAGATTAAATATTATGTTGATCAATTTGAATATTGTGTCACTAATGATCTAATGGTGATATCATTAAATCTAAATTGATATACTTTATTCAATTAACGATAAGCTTAACACTCTCAAATAAAACACCTCTAATGAGGCGTTTCATTCTCATTACCATAAAATGGGTAAACACTTGTTCATTAGTAAAAGGAAAAGAATAATGTACCCCTAATTACCCATTTTCATTATCTAATAAGATAACTAGTGCCAGTCTTTAATATCTTATCAGTCAATACACTATATTTTAAAAAATGCGTTTAAAGCAAATTAGACGGTTATGGGAATCCCCATATCGGTCTTAAATCCATTTAAAGGGATATTTTCCTTATTCTTCTATCACATGGGTTTTGCAAAGGGCATAGCCCTGTGCTCGCTATAAAGCGAAACTATACCACCGTCATAATAAGGTCTTATCCACATCTAGTACCGATGCTTGTACATTGTATTAGTTGAAGTAGTGGTGGGGGGAGTATCCCCCCGCCATTACGAAGGGGGACTGCAGGGGGTGATACCCCGTGCCCGCATACATGCGGAACTTCTAAGTAGAATTTTAGCTAAAAGTAGATTTTATAAAATATTATAATTTTTTATTATTGGTATCTAAGCCGTTACCACTATTAAGGTTACCATGTTTGATGATACCAGAAAGTAGTTTACTTGCACCGTCATAATATCGTTGATGGTCAGGAGATAAACTCTCACCACGTGATATCCGATGGTGCAGTCTTCGGTAGTTGATTAATACTTTATCATATCTAAGCATATCCAATTTAACGC
Source organism: Marivirga harenae (assembly GCF_030534335.1). Taxonomy (GTDB): domain Bacteria; phylum Bacteroidota; class Bacteroidia; order Cytophagales; family Cyclobacteriaceae; genus Marivirga; species Marivirga harenae. Next base: position 4,344,648 of record NZ_CP130565.1, read on the forward strand.
AGTGAAGAAATTGATAGTTCTGATCGTTTTATCATCCCAATTAAATCAATTATCTTAAGAGTGTGAAAATCACAAGAAAATCAGTTGAAAAGCTAAAATAATTGACCAATTGTAGTACCTGCTTTTTCACTAAGGTGAAAAATCTGCTTATGCTAAGCAGAAACGAAGATTTTGAAGGATAGGGTTTGTTCTTGACAACTCCACTTTGAACCCAACCTGACTGTAGAAAAGCATCCTCGATGCCTTTCCACAGGGGTTGATTTCAAACCTGAATCTGAAGAGATTCTATCCCTATCTACTCATAATCGATGTTTTAATGGTACGTGCCTAGGTCGCTGAAATTACTGGTGGTAAAAATCAGTAAAAAATGATCTCTTTCTTATGACCTCAACCAAATCAAGAAAATGAAAATAACCTACAATATCCCTAGGTGTGGGAATCTCACAGCCCAATTATATCCTAATGCACTTAAGCTTTATGATCTCTTAGATCACTATAAGCATATTGATAGACTCAAAAAAGTTAACCAATTGGGTAGATTACGTGATATCTATCAGGGGGCTCATCATACTCGTTTCGAGTATGTATTTCTTCAGTTGGCTTTAATAACTGAATTATGCACTAATAATAGAGCTGATTTTGGCTTTACTTCAAGTAGAAGGTTTTGTGGAAGAATCAACTCAGAAATTGGAAATCCGTCACTTGGTGATTTGCTTCAGTGTCTCGTTATTTTATCTAATTCAGGTTATATGCATGGTACTCTGTCAGCATCAAGAGCATGGTTGTCAGTTCTAAAAAATGATGAAGATGTAAGGCAGATTTTCAGAAGAAATATGGTTTCTGAGGACAGAGCATTTTTCGATTCTACTTTAAAAAGTTTTAACTATTATGATTTTAAGTATATAGTTTCATTATTCTTTCTTCAGAGAAGTAAAAGATTTGATCACGGGCGAGGAACAGCCATATCTGATTTTGGATCAGATGTTATCAGGATGTATATGAAAAGCACTAAAGATATCCAAATAGAGACATGGAAGAGTCTATACAGAACAATTAGAAAGATATCTTTTATTACCCTTGATTCCTTATATGCTCCCGTCCCCTTTAATCTAGAATTATCATCTATAATGCTAAATTTTGAAGAGCTTTATGAGACTCTTTTTATAAAAAATGCCACTTATAATTTAGCTCTGAACAGCCTTGAGCAAGCACTACAAAGTTCAGTTTACCTGTCTTCGGATGCTTGCTTAACTACTTCCAAAGCTACAGCAGAGATTCGGAAAGAATTAAATACTCGAATTTCCAAGGGAAACTTGACCGCTACCAGAATAAATAATCTACTTACGGAGGATTTGAACGTCAAGTCCTCTGTAAATTGGACGAGAGAAAGGAAACTAATTTTAACTTATAGTTTTAACCGAAAGCAGGATCAGCCACCTGCTGCCATCTTTAACCCTGCTAAATGGGAATCTGATACAGAAAATAAGATTAATTCCTCACAAGTCATTGCAGGATTATTGCTCAACGGAACAGGTAATACTATCAAGTTATCATTTGGTCTTAAGTCCACATCTCCCGTAGAAAACCAAAAAGCAACTTTAAAAATCATTACAGAAGCGATAAAATTTAGAAGTCAATTTAATTCAAATTATATTAACTCAAGTGATTTAAATAATCAAAACGAAATGGTAAAAATGCTTTTGAAGTCAATCTTTGGTTGGGAAACTCGTTCTATACTTTCTAATAGCGTTGTTGGAAAAAGTGCTACTATTTTTTCCAAGGGGCGAGCTTCATTTATTTCTAAATTGGACGAGTACATAGATAATGGTGCTGGAGTACTGGAGGACTCTGAAATACATGAGCTAAATGCAATTAGGAGGTTCGTAGAAAACAGAGCATGGGCTGGGCTGACATTTGGATACGTGGGGAACATGCGTCTTTTTCTTAGTGGTAGCAACAATATAGCTGCTGAGTTTGATGGAATAATAGTTTTACCAACAATTAACCCTTCCAATCCATTTATTTATCTCATTGAAGCAAAAAATACAGCAAATGGGATGGGGCATACAGTAGCCATCAATCAAATCAGAAATCGTTTAGATGATCTGCTAAGTGATCATTTATCTTATACTCCTCATCCCATAGATAATTTAGGTGCTTATGCCGCTATCCAACTTAGTTAGTAACTGGATTATTTAAATTACTTTTTAGCACTGCAAAATCCTTTTTGATCTTTTCATCGGTGATTGCTGAATAAGCGTCTACTGTAACTTTAATGGAACTGTGCCCAAGTAGCAAGCTGAGAGTTTCTATCGGCACTGAGTTCTGCAGCACTACGGATACCGAAAAACTTTTTCTTGCAAGGTGATGATGTAGCTTTTTGCTGATGCCAGCAACGTCACCAATTTCTTTTAGGTAGGCATTAAACTTTTGGTTGCTAGGAATTGGTAGACATTTTTTCCGTTTGATTGAAACGGGGTGATTTTTGTACTTCTCTAATATCTCAACTGCCTTTGGTAAGAGTGGGATTTTAAACTCATTTCCAGTTTTTTGTCGTACTATTTTTATCCAGACTTCATTGTCTTCCTGAAGGATATGTTTTGGTTCTAAGTTTTCTACTTCTTTGAAAGCTAAGCCTGAGTAACATGAAAAAACAAATAAATCCTTTACAATTTCTAATCTGTCAATATCGAAGCTACATGCGGCTATTTTGTTGATTTCTTCAATTGTCAAAAACTCTACTTTATTCTTTGGTAGTTTTATTTTAAATCCCTCAAACGGATACCTATCTAAATATCCACGGCTGACTAGAATCCTGACAACCCGAGTGAATCTTTGGTAATGTTTATAACAGGTAGTCTGAGAGTTGTCATATTCTGTTTTGAGAAAATCAATAAATTTTGATAAAAATTCATGATCAAGCTCAAATAAATGCACATCATTTCTACCCCATCGGTGCTTAATGTATTGGCTGATTCTCAGATAAGTATTTGAATATTTACTATAAGTTGGCTTTGAAAAGTCTTTTCCCAAAAGACTTTCTATATGATCAAGGTGCTGCTGAAACCCTGAAAGAAGGGTAGTGGACTTCTGGTTTTTGCCAGTAAGTTTATCCTTAATTATATGTGCACTTAGTTGTCTACCTTCGGTATGTAGTTCAAAGGCTGCTCTTTGAGTGTCTGCTGCCATTGTATTTAGAGTTTTGTTTATAGTGCTTAACTCCTGACTACTTCCTTTCACTTTCATACGCTTTTTGTCCCAATAGGAAGGGGTAATATAAAAGCCTGTAGATACCATGGCTATGGAATTGGGAAGGGTGATCCTCATGTAGATGGGACATTTCCTCTTCTTGTTTTGCTTAGATTTAACTAACCAAAAACTCGTTTTAACTGATTTTAACATCATTTTTCATTTTGAATTTAATGATCAGAAAATCAGAATAAGAGCTCAGAATAATTGTACCAAATTGACTAGGTGGCTAATGGTATGTAGCTAGGTACTAAAATTGGTCAATTAATATTCAATTCAGTAATAAAGAATAATTAAAAAACAAACATACTATTAAAAGCCACCAGTAATTTCAGCGACCTAGGCACGTACCATTAAAACATCGATTATGAGTAGATAGGGATAGAATCTCTTCAGATTCAGGTTTGAAATCAACCCCTGTGGAAAGGCATCGAGGATGCTTTTCTACAGTCAGGTTGGGTTCAAAGTGGAGTTGGAGGGATTCGAACCCTCGTCCGGATAAGGAAACGATGCATCTTCTACATGCTTAGTTACTAATTAGGTTTTCGAGCCTGTTATGGAAAGCAACAGTCCTGTTGCAGGCCTTAGCTATTTGAGTTTCGCAACGGCTTAATAGCATCACCACGCTAGTTTCTCCTTTCGACACTCCTTGACCGCTCCCGGAAAAACGAAGGAACGAGGAATGTGGCTGGGGAATCCTTTTGGGGACTCAACCCTTAAAGCTTTATCTTAATAAATTAAGATTATGCAGCCATGGCGTAATTAGATTCGCCAATTATAGTTGGAATGAATTACTTAAGGATGTACATTCTCCACCCTGCATGCTAATACATAATTCACACTTACCGTCAATACCGGTCAACCCCATATTTCAATTTATTAATCCTTCCGTTTGAAGGGCTACAAATGTACGATATTACATTCGATTCTAAATCCGAATTATCTAATTCTTTCACACGGGCTTGTCAATTAAAAGTTTATTAAAATCTCCAAAAATATAGTTTTGACTATTTTTAAACAACAACACCCTGCGCTTCAATCTTTTAAAAATTCCCAAAATATTTTTCTCCTTTCCCTATTTACATTTCCAATCATTCTTCCTACCTTTGCATCGGCAAATCGGCACGACCAGCTCCTGCTGAATTCCCCCAGGACCGGAAGGTAGCAAGGGTAGGCGGTCGTAGCGGTGCGATGTTGGTTTGCCATTTTTCTTTTCCCTTCTTTTTCCCAATAATACTACATCTATTCATCAATTAAACTGGAGTAGCCTTAAACCTGTCTGGTTTTCACTCGATATTTATGATGTAAACGCTCTAGTATTGACACTATTAATTCTATAAAGCTGACAGGTTTCTAATAAGACATTTTCAGATTAATATCCTACCTTTGCAAAAGATTACTTGAACTCATTAAAATAACTTTACCAATGAAATTTTTTATTGATACCGCTAATTTAGACGAAATAAGAGAAGCCTATGATATGGGCGTTCTAGATGGCGTAACCACCAACCCTAGCCTTATGGCTAAAGAAGGCATCACTGGAGATGCGAACATCAAAGCTCACTACAAAGCGATATGTGATATCGTTGATAATAATGTTAGTGCAGAAGTAATTGCTACTGACTACGAAACCATGATGAAAGAAGGCCGAGAGCTTGCTAAAATCGATGACAAAATCGTAGTCAAAGTGCCTATGATCAAAGATGGCGTGAAAGCGATCAAGCAATTCTCAGCTGAAGGCATCAGAACCAATTGCACTTTGGTATTTTCTTCTGGTCAGGCTTTATTGGCTGCCAAAGCTGGGGCTTCTTATGTATCCCCTTTTATCGGAAGATTAGACGATATTTCCACTGATGGGTTGACCTTAATTGAAGATATCATTCGTATCTATGACAATTATGCTTACGATACTGAGGTTTTAGCAGCTTCTGTTAGACACACTATGCACTTAATAGAATGTGCCAATATGGGTGCTGATGTTGTGACTTGTCCGTTGAAAGTAATTACAGGATTATTGAAACATCCACTAACAGATTCTGGTTTAGCTCAATTCCTTGCTGATCATAAAAAAGGAAATAAATAAAAGTAGACATGAGAAATTGGAAATATGATAACCACTTTTCCTATTTCCAATTTCAAATCTCATATTGATCAAGAAATGTATATCATAAAAGTAAAAGGCAAAGCAAAAATACCAGATTATATCCAACTAAGAGATAACGATTTTGTATTAATTGCCTACTTCAGAGCTGACCGTCCGTTAAAAAATATGGACAAATATGGACTAGAGGGCAAGGAAGAAGCCTTAGAAAAAGTCATAAATGAACTACCTTTTGGTAAAATTCAAGCTTTAGACATATGATGTACCCTCATTTGACAATTTTATGAAGATGGTATAATCTTTAGATTGTTCATGAGCCCATGATATTTTTTTGTATAATTAAGTTTTAGAATTCATAAAACCGAAATGTCCTCATTTTCCAACGATCCAGTAATCCGAATTGAAAACGCTACAATCTTCCAAGAAGATAAGGCTATTTTAAGTGATATATCTTTAAGTATCGGCAAAGGTGAATTTGTCTATCTTATTGGCAGAACAGGAAGTGGAAAAAGTTCTTTAATGAAGACAATTTATGCAGATCTAGATTTACGTTTGGGTCAAATGGAAGTGGGGGGATTTAAAATAAATGGAATTAAATCAAAACAGATTGCACAACTCCGAAGGAAAATTAGTGTGATTTTTCAAGATTTTCAGCTTCTGGCTGACCGGACTGTAGCCGAAAATCTGTATTTCGTCATGAAAGCCACTGGATGGAAAGAAAAATCCAAAATGAAAGCTCGCATGGCGGATGTATTGATGAGAGTGGGTTTGGGTGCTGTAGATTCAAAAATGCCTCATCAGCTATCTGGCGGTGAACAACAAAGAGTGGTAATTGCAAGAGCCTTAATAAATGAACCCGTTTTATTAATTGCAGATGAACCTACCGGAAACTTAGACCCTGAAGTTTCTGAGGGCATTTTTAAATTATTTACAGACATCAACAAAAGTGGTACAGCTATACTTATGGGCACACATGACCATAGCTTTTTAGATACGCACCCTTCCAGAGTCTTAAAATGCCAACAGGGTAAATTATTGGATTCTGAACAAGAAGATTTTGATTTTAAGAGTAACTATTAAAAGCATTAATGCATCTGAACAATTTACGTCCTTTTTGCTTTTTTAAAGATGCATAATTTTGATTCAAGACCAATAATTCCATCTTCTGAAGTAAAAGCTGGTACCAAAGAAATTGAAGCCTTTCAAAACAATACTTTACGGCCTATTATTAAACAGCTTCATTCCATTCTACTCAATCATTTTTCTTTACTACTTTCCAGTAAAAAGGGGCAATACTTTAAATTCTCAGAAGATCAAAAGCCCAGTTATATTCATAGGATTTTTCAAAAAGAAACTAGATACAAATCCGAATTAAAGGGGATGATTATTGGCAATCTAACTTCTGAAGAGTTCGAAATTTACAGGTTAAACTACAAAATTATTGACAAGAGAATTTACTCTATCGTGGAAGAACGAATAGTAACCAATCAAGAAGAGCTTCAGGATTGGAATTAAATTTCTACATTAAGTAGCAACTAATACCCAACAAAGAAAGCTTGAAACTTCATATTCTTAAATCCTCTAAGAATAAAAAGGCTTACAATCTCCTTACGAACACCGTTAACTAATGGTGATTTTCTTTATCAGGAATAATGTGGGTTTTATCGAAAAAGGTAAAAAATATAATACCTACATATAGGTATATCTCTATCCATCAATAGCATATCAATTTTCATTTTTGTACTTTGAATAATATTAAAAGTTAAAAATAGCTTCTATTTAAAAGATACTGCAAAATGAAAAAAATCAATATCACCATCGCATTAATTCTACTTTTTAGCATCAGTCTTGTAGCTCAGAAATTACCTTTCCAAGGCTATCTGGAAGAATCAGGTGTCCCAGTGGAAGGAAACCGAGATTTTCAGTTTGATTTAGCAGATTTCGGTTGGACAGAAAGTTTCAGTGCAATTCCTGTAACTAAGGGAATATATAATGTGGTATTGGGCACAAACTCGCCACTACCATCCAATATTTTTAACGGTATAGCTGAAACACCACTTACAATCACAGTTGATGGAACTGAAATTGGAATAATTACTCTTTACAAGCCTTTAATCTCCACGAACTCATTGTTGAATGACGAAGGTAATCTTAAAATAATTGGTATCAATGACAGTGTCAATATCACAATTGGAAGCACCAATGATCAATTTTTCGGTAATATCGGTATTTTTGATTCACTAGGAGTTTCAAATGGATTTCTAAGAGCTAGAAATAATGGAGGCTATCTTCAACTTCAAAAACTTGATCCATCTGGGAATTTTTCTAGCGCCATAACCGCAAGTACTTCTAATGCTACAAGTAGTTTAAACTTGTTTGGTCAAAACACTGCTGCAGATAATGCCTCCTTAATGATTAATAATTACATTACTGGAAACGAGATAGAAAATGGTCCGGCTATGAGCGGAAATTACAAGCGAGCAGGTACTGATTGGTCGGATAATGAAGGCACTCTGCTTGCGGCAATTGGAAATGCAAGGGATGAATCAGGTCCCGACCCAAGTGGGAAATCAGGCTATTTGACATTATGGGGCACAAATTCAATAAATGTTTCACTAACAGGAAAAAGATGGGACAATAATAATTTACCTATACTGGAATTATTTGGAAATAACGATGACGGAGATACTTTTTTTCAATCAAATTTTAGTGCTGAAATTTTGCGAGGTGAAGGAACGAGCAGCTATGCTGATTTAAAAATGAAGCGCACAGATAATGGAGGGTTGAACTACGAAGGAGTTTTAGTGACTTCCGATTATGGTGCAGCTGGACTTGGAGGAGGTATAGAAATCAGAAATAGTTCTGGTATCAATACCGTAGTTTTGAATGGTCAAAATGGAGAATTGACTGCAACAGCATACAATAATCCATCAGATAGAAGATTAAAAAAAGAAATTTCTCCCCTTGAAAATGCTTTGCAAAACACTTTGCAATTGAGAGCCACGACCTACTATTGGAAAGATAAAAATAAATCAACTCAACGGCAAATAGGAGTGATTGCACAAGAACTCGAAAAAGTATATCCTGAGTTTGTACATACTAGTAGTGAAGGATTAAAATCAGTTAATTATGCTCAAATGACTGCCGTATTAATAGAAGCGGTTAAAGAGCTAAACACAAAAATAGAAAAACTTAGGACAGAAAATGATAATTTAGCTACTGCATTAAACCAGCAAAAAGACCTTACTGAAAGGATTTCTAAGCTGGAAAAAATGCTAATGGAAAATATTAGTATTACAAGCAATGATTAATAATAAATGGTTTTAATCTTAAACAGAATCATCATGAAAAAAATAATATCATTAATCATTTTTCTGATCGCTGGTTCAGCTTTCGCATTTACCCAATCACTTCAAAACAATAGCTACACGGTTAGCGCTGCACGAATAGTAAATGGTAACACGAGCATGACTGTTAGTAGTTCTTCATTTAGTACTAGCCCCATCGCTAGCGGTGAGCAGTCTTTATCCCCTGGTTTTCAGTCATTATATAATGCAATAAACAGCGCATCCTTAGCTACTGAAATTGATTCGCTAGCACTAGTGGATTTGTATAATGCAACCAATTCTGGGGATACTACCTGGAACAATGCGAGCGGCTGGCTTACAGATCCTTTGGATCAATGGCAAGGAGTTGGTTTAAATGCGGAAAGAAGGGTAAATTTTTTGGATCTTAGCAATAATAACCTGACAGGAGCTTTACCTGAAAGTTTTAAAAACTTGGATGCACTGCAACAATTATATTTCTACATCAATCCAAATTTAGAAGGAGAACTCTTTGATTTTTTAAGAAACTTCCCCGCATTAGAGAGAGTTTCTGCACATGATTGTAATTTCACTGGTCTAATTAACCCAGAGGCTTTTCAAATAAACCTGGTGGAGCTAAGAGTACATAATAACGCGATTTCGGATAGCATTCCAATTGAAATTACTAACTCCCCCAATTTGGATGACCTCACTTTAAATGGTAACAACATCACCGGTTCCATCCCAGCTGAAATCGGCCAGCTTCGAAAGCTTCGTAGCTTAGACTTGAGTGCTAATCCCTTGGAAGGCAATCTTCCAACTGAAATAGGCCTGATGGATAGTTTAAAATTTCTTTACATTGAACAAATTGGTTTAACAGGAGAAGTGCCTCCCGAAATACTAAATTGTATGAACCTACAGGAATTTTGGTTCAGTGAAAATAATTTTTCTGGTAGCTTACCTGACGTATTTAATCTACCGAATTTTAGAGCCTTGCAAGCAGGTGGTAATGTGAATCTTTTGGTGGATCTACCTGACAATATTGGCGATTTGACGCAGCTGGAATTTCTCTCTATTTGGAATACAAGACCAAATGGAGGTGCTTTCCCCGAAGGAGTATATAATTTAACGAATCTTTATGGTCTTGATTTATCAGAGCAATTCTTTACTGGAACCATAGATGAAAGAATCGGTAATTTAGTTAATCTTGAACAGCTTTATTTGAGAAATAATCTTTTGGAGGGTGCTTTTCCAATTGAAATTATGTCAGCTTCCGGTTTGCATACTTTTGATATCAGTTCTAATAATTTCGATTTTATGCCTGATATCAGTGGGATGGCCAATTTACAGAGCGTAAATCTGATCCAAAATCGCTTTCAATTTGAAAGTTTAATACCATATTTAGGCATAAGTGAATATTTCTTCATGCCTCAAAGGATAATTGGCAACTCCCAAGACATAGAAGTTTCAATTGGGTCAACACAAGAAATAAGTTCTGCTATAAATGAATTTGAAAATGTTGATTATCAATGGATATTAAATGGTGACTCCCTAGCGAATGCTTCTGCTAGTTCATTTACGATTGAGAACTTCACAACTAGCACATCAGGTAGATACTTTATGCAGGCTACGCACCCAGATTTACCGGAGCTTATATTGAATTCAGCACCAATAAATTTAAAAATTGCAGGAGGAAAAACAAACTGGTACATTGACAACAGATCTGGTACAATTGCTGATTTTAGAGATTTAAGCCAAGCAATCAACGCCACTAAATCTGGGGACACATTATATATTGCTGGGTCTAATCAACTCTATACGGGCGGTATTATAGAAGGTGCAAGGATAATTATAGGCCCTGGGTACTTCTTAGAAGAAAATCCGAATACCCAATTCAATACCCAAGCGGCAGAGATTGATTTTCTTGACTTATCCAATAGTGCAGACGGAAGTGAAGTCTACGGTATTTCAACGCAAACTTTGAGACTTAACAACCAATCTTCATCTGCGCCTGATACTTTGAAAAACGTTATCGTTGCCGGCAATAGAGTAAAATCACTGAGTTTTACGGACAAAAACATTAACATAACTGTTCGAGGGAATATTATAAATGAATTACAATTCGCATCTACATCCGTTCAAAATGTTAATCGATCATATAATGGCTTTACAATTAGCAATAACATAATCGATACAGTGAATACTTTTTTTGATGTTATTTCGACTGAAAAAAGTAGTCTAGATAATATGATTTTTGATTTTAACAACATTCGGTACATTTCTGACAGTATTAATGATTTAAGCTTTTCAAACAGTATTATTGGAGAGCAAGGAATCGGAACCAATACTTTTGAAAATAATATTGACTACGATGAAGGGCTGTTCACGAATTCTAGTGGGGATTTTACTGTTGATAATGATTATACTCCAATTAATAGTGATCTACCGCAAGGTGCCTTTGCAGGGACCATCCATACAAACTGAGCGGACTTCCACCTATTCCTTCTATTTACAATATTGAGATTGGAGACCGCCTATCGGCAAAATTAAATGTCAAATCTAACAATGATACTAATATTACAAATATTAGATACTTGTACAGGCGGAACAATCAATCCTCAAGCCCCTATAATGTAAATGGATTTGAAATTTCCCAAGATTTGGAGGTAGAGTTTTTACCTAACCGATCATCTATACAAGCTAATGAATCTTACGACTTGATATTCGTGGCCATTGATGAATCTGGCAAGAGAAGTCATAGAACATATGTCACGTATGAAGCCATATCAGCAAATTTATCAGGAGACGTAGTAGATATCGACAATATTAATGTAACAGAAGGCACTGTTAGGTTATTTGCTATAAATCCATTTGCCAACAAATATGATACTGCAGCTATTCAAAGTTTAAATGGCTCTAACACTTTTAATTTTGAAAACCTTATTTTAGGTGACTATATAATTTTAGCTGATCCTGATGAAACAGAATACCCCAACCTAATCCCAACATACCTTGGTAATACATTAGATTGGCAAGTGGCTGATACCTTATTCTTGCAAGGAAATATTAGCAATGTCACTATTGAGGTTGAAAAAGAGCCAGAACCCTTAACAGAACGCGGTTCAGAAATCTCAGGAACTATTCAAGAAGAATTCTCAGATGCTGACACCACCTTAAGAGTACTGCCGAGAAAGCGAGTAAGCGGTGTTGGAGTGAGCGTCAGGGTCTTAACAGGCTCTTCAAGACCTGAAAAAAGTTTAAGATTATTGGACGATGATTATGAATTGGTCGCTTATATCAAAACAGATGAAAATGGAGAATTCACGCTCCCAAATTTACCTAGTGGTAATTACCGAATAAGAATAGAATACCCTGGGGTCGAAATGGATGAAACTTCTGACATCAATTTTAATTTAACAGGTGAGCAAGGGGAAGTTGTGACTTTAGAGGCTCTAGTTGAAGACGGCCTTGTCACAGTTACTGAAACGGGAAGAGTTACTTCCAATAATCCTGAAAACCCTATACTTTTCAAATTTTACCCCAATCCAGTCAAAAATGAATTACACTTGATGCTGGAAAGCGAAACAATTTCAACTGAATTAATTGTGTTTGACATGAAGGGAGTGATTCAAAAGCGTATCAAGTTGAACAGCGGACAAAATACGCTAGATACAAAAGATTTGAGCACAGGTACTTATATTTTACGACTACAAGATACTGATGGAAATTATATAATGAAAAAGATGATTAAGATCTAAATTACCACCTACTCGTTCTTTAGCATTTTCTAAAGAACGGGTAGGTCAAAATACAAAAGAGAAAGGGAACAAATCAGTAGGTTTGTCAATCAAAACAAATTCTCCTTCCGAATTCATGAACAAAATTTCAAAAGCTTGTTGATGTCTCTTTTCAAATTCCAACATGACTTGCCTGCATCCACCACAAGGCGGGGCACTTGATAACTGATCGGCATTCTTTCTGCTTGCAGCAATCGCTATCCGTTTGAACTTTTGATCTGGTGCCTGAATACCTGCTCGATACATCGCAGTTCTTTCGGCACACAGTCCGGCTGGAAAGGATGCATTTTCTTGATTGGTTCCTGTAATAATTTCACCATTTTCTAATTCTATAGCTGCTCCAACTGTAAAACTGGAATATGGAGAATGAGAAAATTGTCGAGCCTCTAGTGCTGCACTCCACAATTTTTGATATTCAATTGGTAAATCCTCTGCGTTACTAAAGGTTTTGTATCCTATTTCAATTAGTTCTTTCTTCACAATAAGTCTAAATTATAATGGATTACAATATACTATTTCCGTAAAATTAAGTTCATTAATTTTACACAATAATTTTTATGACTTGCGTTTCTAAAGTATGAATAAAGTTTGTTTTGTATTTATTGCCTGTGGTTTACTCCTTGCTTCATGTCAAAAGCAAGCCATAAACCAATCCCAACCAAATTACAGTAAGCAAAGTCCTTCTAGCTTGAATCCAGAAGCTAGAGAAAATTACGGACAAAGACCTATACCTAAGCAAGATACTTGGTTTTTCGGGCTTTTTAAAAAGAAGCAACAAGTGAGTTGGGGAGACCAGTTGGTGGAAGAATATGAGGAAAGAATGAAGCGGAATGCAAAAGCAAAGCGCAAGAAAGCCAAAGAAATGGAAAAACCCCAATACTCAGACTGGACATACTTTGGACATAAAAAAAAGCCTAAAAAGCGAGCTCCGGAAAAAATGAAGTATTGTGAAGAATGTGGTATTAGACATTAATTTGCCCACTAATGCTCAAAAAACCTTCTGTTTTTATGGATTTGGTTATATATTTGTAAAAATATAATTGAATGAAGCGCAGATTTTTTCCTTTTGATAAAAATTACTTGTTAGAGAATGTTCAGATGGAACATAAAAAAGTTTTAATGGATCAATTGGTTGAAATCGTCAAGGAAATCTATCTTTTACGTTATAATCCTCTTGGTCTTAAAGACAGTTCTATCAATAAAATTCTTAGCACAAAGAACTATAATTTCGAGGAACTCTCCGTTTTTTACGATGAACTTGCTGGATACTATCGATACAAGTATAGTTCAAATCAACTTGAACTTCTATTTGATGGTAGAGACCACCAAGAGAAATATATAGAGGATTGGTCACTAGCTTACAAAAAATGGATTGTTGAATTTTCCAAGTCTAAATATTTTCTAAAGGCTATTTTGGAAACCACTATTTTCTATCCAGATGACAAGCAATCACAATTGGCTTATTCCAGATTAAAAAATTATATCTCCGATTATTTCGGAATTAAGATATATAAATACAAAGGAATTGTGCCCATGAAAATAGCTTAGTTATTTCATTTTACATATTTCCGGGCCTGAAGATGTGCCGATTCTTTCTGCCCCAGCCTCAATAAACTGTAAAGCCTGCTCATAGGATTTTATCCCTCCGCTTGCCTTAATACCTACATGATCAGGTAAAACTGAACGCATTAATTGAACATGCTCCAGCTTAGCTCCCTCTGCTGCAAAACCTGTTGAAGTCTTTACAAAATCAGCACCGGCATCAGCACAAATCTTACAAGCCTCCTTAATTTCGCCATCATTCAGATAGGCTGTTTCTATAATCACTTTTAATATTTTCTCATTTTCATGAACCAGCTTCCCTATTTTTGCTATCTCAATTTTGGGCCACATCATTTGAGATTTAACAGCAGATATATTTAACACCATATCAATTTCATCCGCGCCATCTTTAATAGCCTGAATAGTTTCAGCTTCTTTGGTTTGACTCATCTGATAGCCTAAAGGAAACCCTATCACAGTAATTAAACTAATATTTGACTTACCAATGTCTCTTTTAACCTTTTTCACCCAAAATGGGGGGACACATATTCCAAAAATATTGTTTTCTTTCACTTCATTTAATAACATTTCAATTTCATTTGAAGTTATTGTGGGTTTAAGGTTAGTATGCTCAATGTAATTTTGTATATTTCTCATATTCATCTAATTATTATCAAACTATGACCAAAAAGTGTATCCTCTATACTTTTTTAACTATACTACTATTAACCAATGAAATTAAAAAAGTTTCAGGTCAAAATTTAAAATTTGGATTTGAAATAAATGACAATAAGAGAAGTACTACTATCCCATTTGAATTAAATAGTAATCTTATAATCGTAAATGTACTTTTTGAAGGAGTAATCCCATTAAAGTTTATCGTGGATACTGGAGTCACCAATACCGTATTAATCGATAAGACTTATAGTGATATTTTAGATATAGAACCAGACCGAAAATTAATTCTAGTAGGTGCAGCAGGGATTAAGGAAGTTGAAGCCTACATTGTCAACCGAACAAATATCAAAGTCCAAAATATAACAGGTACAAACATCCCATTATTAATCTTAAAAGAAGATTACTTGAACCTTCAAAAAAACTTAGGGATAAAAATCCATGGAATTTTAGGATATGACTTCTTTAAAAATTTTATCGTGAGGGTTGATTACAAAAATGAGTTAATGAAATTTTATAGACCGGAATATTTTAATAGACCAATGCTGTTTTACAAATCGATTGACATGAAAATAGAGCAAAGTAAACCTTATATTTTTCAAAAACTTCAAGTAAATGACAGCACGGAAATACTAAGTAAACTCATGATTGATACAGGAGCTTCACATCCATTAATGCTCCATAAAAATAGCAGTGAATACATTCAACTGCCAGAAAAAAATGTACGGGATATCTTGGGTGCAGGAATTGCGGGAACGATTGAAGGTCATGCGGCTAGAATCCCATTACTGACTATTGATAAATACACACTAGAAAATGTGGTTACAAATTATCCTGATTCTGGAGTTTATCAAGATATTATCCGAAGTACCGGCAGAAATGGAACTATCGGTGGTGGAGTACTAAAAAGATTCAAGCTATTTTTCGATTATGGAAATGAAAAATTATATCTCAGAAGAAATAGTCTAATTAGGGAAGACTTTGATCATGATATGAGCGGAATGACCGTAGTAGCCAAAGGAGAATATTTCTTAGAACCTTATTATGAAGTGGAAAAAGTACGAGAAGGTACACCTGCATATACATCGGGAGTAAGAAAGGAAGATAAAATTATCAGTTTAAATGGAAACTCGGGCAAAGACCTAAGTTTGCAAAGAATTAATGAAACATTAAGCAAAAAGGAAGGAAAAAAAATAAAGCTCAAAGTAAAGAGAGCTGAGGAAATATTAACATTCACCTTTTACTTACAAGCTTTTATATAAACATCCTTTTAATGTTTCTTTTTCCCGAATAATATTTTATTCTAAAAAACTGTTGTGTTTTTTTGAATTTAAGTGCATTTCTTAAAGCATTATATATCCGATTACTATCTATGCCATCCTTGAGAATATACTCCTGAACTCCTGAGGTTACTTCCTGCTTATTATATGTTTTTAAAAGTGTAATAGATATTGCTTCTTTGCTTAATTCATTAATATTCCTAATTATAGCCTTTAATGGATTTAGGCCTAAATTATCATCTAAGATAATACAGTTGGGATGCGTTAAATGAATTTTATTTAACATATCTGCTTGAGAGAAAGCAGTTTCTATTCTCTTTATTTTACCTTTTAAATCAAACAGTTTTTCATAGACAATGCTCATTTCAATAGGATTATTACCGACAAGAAGCACATTAATCTCATTTTCAACTAGTGAAGGACTTTTCCGGGATTTAATAATGAGCTTTGACATATACACTTTATTTAATACAATAAAATATTACTTAAATTAAAAATAGCAAAGAAGAATTATAATAGCTAAACATATTCTACAATAGGCCAGATTTATTCGATAAACGCTAGTTGTAACATTTTAGATTGCGAGAAGTTTTATAATTATGAAGATTCTACTTACAGGAGCAAATGGGTATATCGGAAGAAGGCTACTTCCTATTTTAGTGATGCAAGGACATGAGCTTGTTTGTTTCGTAAGAGATAAGAGAAGAATTGAACTTGAGGAAAAACTCATAGATAAAGTCCAATTTTTTGAAGCGGATCTGCTTAAACCAGAACAACTCCAAGATTTACCGAAAGACATTGAAGCTTCCTACTACTTAGTTCATTCGCTGGGTAGTTCTTCCAATGAATTCCAGCAAATGGAAAAAGATACTGCTAGTAATTATGTTGAAGCCCTCAATAAAACTAATTGTAAGCAAATAATTTACTTAAGTGGGATTTCTAATGATCACTCACTATCCAAACACCTATCATCAAGAAAAAATGCAGAAGATATTTTAGCTTCAGCTAAAGCAGAATTAACCGTTTTAAGGGCAGCTATTATTATCGGGTCAGGTGGGGCCTCATTCGAAATCATCCGTGATTTGGTAGAAAAACTCCCAGTAATGGTAGCTCCAAAATGGCTCCGAACTCGTTGTCAGCCCATTGCCGTTAGAAATGTTATCAATTATCTATCTGGAATTATTGGGAAAAATGAATCTTATGGTAAAACTTACGATATAGGAGGTCCTGATATTTTGACCTACAAAGAGATGCTTCTCATCTTCGCCAAAGTGCGAGGCCTAAAAAGATATATCATCACACTTCCAGTACTGACTCCTAGATTAAGTTCATATTGGCTTCATTTTGTAACTGCAACGAGTTATAAAATTGCAAGCAGCTTAGTGGCAAGCATGAAAAATGAAGTGATAGTTCAAAACAAAGGAATCGAAAACATTGTACCACAAGAACTCATTCCTTATAGCGAAGCGGTGAAAATGGCTTTTGATAGAATTGCTCAAAATGAGGTGGTTTCCAGCTGGAAAGATGCATTTGCTAGTTCGAAAATCAATACCGAATTAATGGAATTTGTCCAAGTCCCTACATACGGATGCTTTGTTGATAAAAGGACGGCCACATTTCGCAGACAGCGATCCGAAGTACTGCAGAATATTTGGGAAATTGGTGGTGATCGTGGGTGGTATTACTGGAATTTTTTATGGAAAATTAGGGGCTACCTTGACAAGGCTGTCGGAGGGGTTGGACTACGTAGAGGCAGAAGAAGCCCTGACCAATTAGTGGTCGGTGATTCATTGGATTTTTGGCGAGTCTTAGTGGCTGATAAACAAGAAGGGAGATTATTGTTATATGCTGAAATGCGATTACCTGGTGAAGCGTGGTTAGAATTTAAAATCACTAAGGACAATGAAAAGAATAAACTCACACAAACTGCCACTTTCAGGCCACACGGTTTATTTGGAAGATTGTATTGGTATAGTGTCTTTATTTTTCATGAATTTATTTTCAAGGGAATGATGAATAGAATTATTAATCACCGAGAAAATGAAAAAGATTCGGCAGTAGTAGTATAATAAGGATCTACATTTTCACAGACTAGTCTTCTGACAATTGCATCCGTTTGATTTGGGTAATTGGTATTGACAACATTTGCTTCAGTAATGAAAAGCTTTAAGGTATCTAATTGTGACAATTTCAAAGATTCAATCACTTTTACACCCATTTTTTGTAAAGCAACGGCATTGCACTGTTGTTCATATTGCCCTCTCATCGGAATTACAAGTAACTTCTTTTGAAGAAACAATGCCTCCGCAGGACCTTCAAAACCCGCGCCACAAATAAGACCCTCACATGCTGCAAGACTCTGAAGATACAATTGATTATCAATAGGAATAATCTCAATATTCCCCACCTTTTTTGCTGCAGTGCAATGCTTTGAAAACACTTTGCAGGACACTTCCAGTACTGATAAAACTTTGACTATTCTTTCGTCACTATATGCAGGTAAATAAACAGTATAAAAATCACCTTCCTTCGTCTTTAGATCTCGGATTTCCTGTCTAATAATAGGGAGATAGATTTTATCCGCATAAGTTTTAAAATGAACCCCATAAGATTGATTGACAGGAGCGTAATATTTCAGTATCAAATAACCTAGCCAATCTGTTTTCATTGGTTTTGGAGAAAAAGGATGAATAACTGCTGATTGATGGCTTAATCCGACACATTTCTTTGCTTTCAATAAACATGCCCAAGCAGAAACAGCTTCAAAGTCATTAATAATTAAATCATATTGGTGCACATCTAAATTCCATATTTCCTTTATAAAGCGGAAGAGGTTCATCCTTTTTAATGTTTTAAAAATATCGACACCTCCCCTTTTGCCAAAAATGAAGCTAACACCAAATAATTGATATCGCACTGGATAATTCAATTTAACGTCCGATTGTGTCCCACTGATCAGTATATCAAGCTCCCCATATTGCTGCAATAAAGGAATAACATCCCTAGCTCTACTGATATGTCCATTTCCAGTACCTTGAATCGCATATAAAATTTTCATCCCAATTTTTTTAGAAAGATATATGTGGGAAATGAAGTGATTATAAATTAGAAATAAAGAAATTATGAATTTTTGAAATTGATATAAGTTAAATGTTAAAGTTGATTTTTACCATTTAAGTATTTTATATTATTTATTTAAAAATTTAATACTTAATTTTGATGTATAGAGAGCTTTTTAGTGAAACCGATACAAATCACCATATCAATATTCTTTTTTGTTTGTCTCTTCAATGTGGCTTTCATACCGCAAATATGTCTAAATGCTATCGAAGATTTACAGCACAAAGAGTTGACCAATAGCATTTTAGGAGAAGAATCAACAAACGGCTTGAATATTTTTGAGGATGAAAGCAAAGAATCTTCTAAAGAAAATAATGAGGATGAAAATAATAACCTGAATCTGAAAGCAATGGCTTTATTTAGAGCGTCTGTTCATAATTTCATTCATGAATCGCTTGTTAATAGTTTTTTTCATTCCAATCACTACCAATCAGTTTCGGTATTAAACACCACACCACCCCCTAAACTATAATTCACATAGTTTTTAACCTTACATTTTTTAAAGTAAATACACAGTATACTTATTATCACTGTTGTACATTTTTCACAATTACGATTTTACAAAAAACTTCAATTGATTAACAATGAGTGAATCAAAATTTACAAAATATACAGGAATCACCTTTAATCATTTAAAAAGTGATTCTCTTTCTAGTTTAGTAGTATTTCTAGTTGCTATGCCGCTATGTTTAGGGATTGCTTTGGCATCAGGTGCGCCATTATTCTCTGGTTTAGTAACAGGTATAGTTGGTGGTGTGGTGGTTGCCTTACTGAGTGGTAGTCAATTAGCCGTTTCAGGTCCTGCAGCAGGATTAGCTGTAATTGTTTATAACGGAATTGAAGATATAGGATTTTTTGAAGGATTCTTAGTTGCCGTAGTTTTAGCCGGTGTTATCCAATTACTTTTAGGATATCTAAAAGCTGGAACAATTGGTAATTATTTTCCTTCTTCTGTAATTAAAGGAATGTTAGCGGCCATTGGTATATTACTGATCATAAAACAAATACCTCACATCTTCGGATATGATGAAGATTATTTAGGGGATTTGGATTTTTGGCAAAATAATGATGAAAATGCATTATCTGCCCTAGTTTCTGCATTTGAAAATATAGATCCTACAGCTTTCATTATTTCAATAATATCATTGGTGATTTTAATTGGCTGGAATTACATTAAAAATAACAGCATCAAATCTATACCTGCCCCTTTAATAGTTGTTTTTGTAGGGGTCGGAATAAATGCCATTTTCCTTGCATTAGATAACGGGATGGCTCTGTCTCAAAAGCACCTAGTAACTATCCCTGTCTTAGGTGAAGATACTTCCTTTGAAAATTTATTTGTATTTCCTGACTGGTCAATCCTAACAGAACCAGTAGTTTATACGGTAGCCATTACCATCGCAATCGTTGCAAGTTTAGAGACTCTTTTAAGTGTTGATGCTGTAGATAAATTAGATCCGCAGAAAAGAAGAACTCCTTTAAACCGAGAAATGAAAGCACAAGGAGTGGGTAATATTATTGCAGGTTTTCTAGGAGGACTACCCATGACTGCTGTTATTATTAGAGGGACAGTTAATATAAATTCTGGTGCTAAAACTAAATTATCGGCATTTTTTCACGGTATTTTATTAATTGTTGCCATCCTATTAATTCCTACGATTATCAATATGATACCATATGCGAGTTTGGCTGCTATACTCTTGGTAACAGGTTATAAATTAGCCAATATTTCACTCTGGAAAAGAATGTATAAAATCGGCCCTACTCAATTCTATCCATTTGTGGTTACAATTGTGGCAATTGTATTCACAGATCTATTAATAGGTATTGTAATAGGATTACTAGTGGGACTGTTAAATATTCTGATTAAGAATATGAAAAACACTTATTCATTTGATGCCAAGAAACACCAGGAAGGTGATCCGATTGTTTTAAAATTATCTGATGAAGTATCTTTCTTAAATAAGGCAAGTATGGTTAAAACTTTAGACAGTGTACCTAAGGACTCCAAAGTTATAATCGATGCTCAAAAATCATCATTCATCGATTTTGATGTGATCGAAGCCATTGAATTGTTCACAAATGAAGGTGCCAAATACAAAAATATAGAAGTAGAGCTACAAGGCTTTGAAAAATTTCATGAAAAATATAGTGTAAAATAAATACAATTATGGAACAACAAAAATATTCTAAGTTATTCGAAAACAACAAAAAATGGGTTGAAGAAAAGTTAAATATTGACCCACAGTATTTTGAAAATCATGCAAAAGGACAAAGTCCAAAATATCTATATATAGGCTGTGCTGATAGCCGTTTACCAGTAAATGAGATGACAGGGACGTCTTCTGGAGAATTATTTATTCATAGAAATGTAGCCAATATGGTGGTGCATACAGATAACAACTTAATGTCTGTTTTACAGTATGCTGTCCAAGTTTTGAAAGTTGAACATGTAGTTGTATGCGGACATTATGGTTGTGGTGGAGTAGCAGCAGCTCTTGAAAATAAGAGCTTAGGGCTTATTGATTCGTGGTTGATGAATATTAAAGAAAGTTATCAAAAAAATAGAAACTTTGTAGATAGTGCTGAAACTAAGGAAGCTAAAGTTAACCGATTGGTCGAAAGTAATGTAAAGGAACAAGTTTACAATCTATATAAAACGAGCTATGTTCAAGAAGGAATCAAATCACATGACTTGCAAATCCATGGCTGGGTTTATGATCTAAAAGAAGGACTTCTTAAGGACTTGGAAATAAATGCAGAGAAAGATTTCAAAGAAATGACTCTTTATACATTTAACTAATTTTTTTTTTCTAGACATGCAGGAACGACTTAACCCAGGGATAAGTCGTTCTTTTTTTATGCTTATTTCCAACCATCCTCTCCTTTCAAGGGTACAAAACTAAAATTAGAAAATACTTCCTTTGAAATCTTGCGTTCAGTGTTTTTCGTCAAACGTAACATTTGCTGGACATTATCATCACCCACTGGAATAACTAGACAACCACCAATGGACAATTGTTCTATTAGAGAATTTGGGACGGTTGGAGCACCTGCTGTTACTATAATCTTATCAAACGGGGCATGTTTAGACAAGCCTTTGGAACCGTCTCCACTAAAGAAAAGTGGTTTATATCCCATTTCTGGTAAAAATCTTCTGGTGCGTTCATACAAATCTCTTTGATACTCTATGGTATACACCTTTGTTCCCAACTCACATAATACGCATGCCTGATAGCCCGAACCTGTTCCGATTTCCAATACCTTATCTCCTGCTTTTACATTTAATAATTCGGTTTGAAACGCTACAGTATACGGTTGCGAAATGGTTTGACCGTGCCCAATAGGAAAGGCTTTATCTTGATAAGCATGCTCGAGGAAGGCATTCTCGAAAAATACATGACGAGGTACTTTTCCCATAGCAGATAAAACACTTTCATCTTCTATCCCTTTTTCGCGCAGCTTTTGAATTAATCTCCTACGCATTCCCTGATGTTTATAACTGTCTACCATTGCTTATCAAACTTAGGAAAAATTCAGGAATGGAAGAGTAGAAAAGGTAAAAATTACAAACTTAGATATATGAAAACCTTCCAGCTTTAAAAAAAGCCAGAAGGCCGACTTAAATCATCAAGGAATACTTATTGGCTCTTTCTGCAATCTATCCTCAATTACTTTATCGATATGACCTAAAGAACTATATAGTTGTTCAAAATCGTCAATGATAAAGTATTTTGTTTGAAACTTGTCCTTTCTATAACTACTGTCAATAATAGCTTCTACATTATAATCGAAGTGTTCAGGTTCATTTGAAATGGAGAATTTGGTTTCTCCAGGCGATGAAATAATTCCAGCACCATAAATTCTTAAATCGCCTTCTTCCCTGATTAAACCGAACTCGATAGTAAACCAGTAAATTCTACTCAAGAGGTGAATTGCCCAGTCATTATCTAAATGTTTGAGACCAATTTTTGCAAGACCTTGTAAGAAATCAACAAATGGCTGATTTGTCAATAATGGGATGTGCCCAAATACATCATGAAACATATCTGGCTCTTCCAGGTAATCCAACTGCTCTCGAGTTCTCAGCCAGGTAGTAGCTGGAAAAATTCTATTGCTCAAGAGTTCAAAGAACTTATCATCATCTACAATTCCTGGAACCGCTGCCACTTGCCACCCGGTCAATTCTTTAAGGTACTTATTAGTTTCCTTAAAATTGGGTATAGCTTTTTCTGTAAAATGAATCTTATCGATTCCATCTACAAACTCTTTAGTTGCTACTTTTTTGATGTTTTGAAATTGTCTCCCGAAAAGGATTCCCCAAACCTCTTGGTCTTCGGTGGTGTAATTGTCATAAATTTGCTCCATGCTACTATTAATTAATTTTTAATGTTAGTGTTTAAAATTTGGACATAAAAAAAGCCCGATTCCATTGGAACCGGGCTTGGTATATTTTCAATTTGAAATATGTCTTACATCATATGCATAACACTACCATTACCGATTCCTGTCGGGGCTAGATAATAGTAATAATATGTGTTGCGCTTAAAATTCATCTTGCCAAAGATAATAGTGGAATAATTAAAAACAAATGAAATTTGTAATATTATTTATATTTCAAGTAAACTATCTAAGATTCTAATTTCATCAACCTTAATGTTTTGATGCGAATAAGTATTTCCATCTCCATCAAATTGCAAAAAAAGAGGATCATGGCTATAAATATCATAAGGAAAGAAATCTTTTTCCTTTACCTCATATATATTCCAATTATCTGATTCATATTCGGCTCGATCAAAGTAGCCCCCTCTTTCCATATTGCCAATAAAAACAAGATTGAGACGATTAATTTCATTCTTCAAAAGGAAGCTATTATTGATTTCTAAACAACCACTACAAGATTTCATATCAATAACGTAAAATTGCTGATTGCTTCTTTGAGTTTCATTTAAATTTAATTCTTCCTCAATAAATTTTTCAAACTTATCTGATTTGTCACACGATAGATTAAGAAGTATAATAAGTAACAATAAAGTAAATCTTTTCATAATTTATGTAAATCTTCAATTGGCACTAAATAAAATCCATAACCTCCTTTAAATTTATCTCTGAGCATGATTTTCCCATTAAAAAAGCCACCATTTAATTTGTTTAGGGTTACATTGAAATCATTTAGAACTTCCGACTCGAAATCATCTTCATTAAAATTATATATTCTTAATTTAGTTTGCTCTCCTTCTAGAGGATAATATTTCACCAAATAATATTGACTATCTACCTTATTGTAAAAAATTTCAATGCTCTGATCTGACTCTACTTCCTTAGATAAATCAAGAACGCTCACTTTAAAATCATCCAAATCAAGCTTAGTAAATGAATTTGAAATTTTATCAGAGAAACATAATTCTCCATTATTATTCATATAATAATTATGAGGATAACTTATGCTTTTATAACTAAAATCATTTCGTTCAGTATTATTCAATCTTACTTTTTTGGAATTAATTAAATTAAAAGATTTGTCATAATATTGAAATTCGTAATCCGTATGCTTCCTTTTATTTTTAATATCTATACCTAAATAAGCATTTGATAAAAATAGAAAATTAGTTGCTTTTATATCGTTCTGTCTGAGATCTCTATTATCCAATCTTTCAATGGTTTCAAAACGATTGTTTTTGAAGGATATTAAAGCAAACTCCTTCATAAATGAAATCGAAAACAAGCTATCATTCAAAACTGTAATATTTTGAACAATGCCGGCATTTGACCAGTCTTCCAATTCCAGTGTATCTTGATGTAAATTATTGCTATCAAGTAATAATAACCTTTGCGAATTGGAAAACATCCTGCTATTTTCACTTAGAATGGTAAGACTACCCATTTGCTCATCGGATGGGCTATAAAAAATATAAGATTCAGGTATTTCCTGTGCATAATGGGTTGAACTAACAACCAATAATTGAAGCAATAACAGATGTCTAAAAATTAATCTTAACCAAATCAAATTCATATTTTTCTTCATTATTTTCTGTAGACCAAGCACTTTCTTTACTAATCAAAAGTCCATCCTGAGTAGGTAATATATGCAAGAAGTTATAAATTGAAGCTGGAAATTCCACCTCGCCTAAAACTTCAAATTCGGGAGTAAATGCTATAAGAAACCAGTTAGCTTTCATTTTATGAACATTCTCTTCACTATTATGTGTACTACTTTTAAAAATTCGGTAATAAACATTTTGATATTTATCATAAATAAGATTTACATAACCTTCGTCATTATTAAAAGCATCTAATTCTTCCTCTGTGCTATATCCTTTTTTATTTTCAATATCGAATAAGGTAACATCCCCTTTCGCACTATTGCTTTCTACATTGAAAAACTCATCTTCTTTCACACTAAAAACCTCACTTGAATTATAAAAATTTATCAGTAAATCCTCAGTATCTGTATTCAAGCAAAAAGTATTGAATGGGTTGTTCGGTGCATTCTTTTGATCATAAATTTCAGGCCATCTTCCGGAAAATTGACTGAACTCTAAAGTTTCAAAATCGAATTTAGAAATCAATGGAGCACTATAGAAGGTTTTTCTATCATTGAAACCATCTAGATACGAATTTGGAACAGTATTGATAATTAATTCTTTACTCTGATTATTATATGAAAAGGGAATATAGAAATTGCCATTTTGTGTTATAGAAAATGGGAAAAATTGACTGTCAGAACCCGTAATATCATTAAATAGTTTAGAGGGATATTGATTATCTACCATTCTAAAACTATTCATCACTTCACCTTCCTGATTAATTAATTGAAATGAACTAGCATCAAGCGAAAATAGAAAAATAGAGTCCTTATTATGGTAACAAAATGAGCTTACCGGATAAATTCTATTTGGTCCCTCGCTTTCCAATTGAGTTGAAAAGAGAAACTTATTTTCTTTCAAACTGAAGAAATCCAATTTGCTGAAATTACGATCAAGTCCTACAAATTCATCCTCACCTACTAACTGAATTTGACTATGTTCATATTGTACATCAGCATTTATCGGTATTTCAATTGATTTTAAAACTGAAAAGTCTAATGTATTATTTTCTACTTCTTTTAATTTGGAACATGAACAAATAATAAAAAATATAAGATATAAACCTTTAAATTTCATGTCTATAATATTGTTTTTTACGGCCACATGGAATCTTTGATTAAAAATTCATCTTCGGTTAGTGTGTAATTCGCAGCTAAGTTTTTAATGTCGATTTCATATAAGTCCTTTAAAGGTTGACTAATTAAAGTCAACCCTTTAAGTTAAATTAAATTGATTCTGCAAAAATTCTACACCGATGACAATCAGTTCCGAAGCCATAACAAACTCCTAAAGTTTGGTTACCTCGTTCAACACCGTTTTTGCAATGTGGAGGTCTTGCTTCTGAATAATTGTTCATCCCGAACAATAATGCTGCTGAGAAAATGCCTATAGACATTAAATACATTACTTTCTTTCTCATAATTTCTTTGTTAAAAAAGTTGAAAATTTATTTAATATCAAAACTCAACCTTAACTCACGCCTAAATCAAAAAAACTAGCTAGCATTTGTAATCCATCAATTGGGGTTTTCTGTAAGGTTTTAT
This sequence comes from Marivirga harenae, assembly GCF_030534335.1. Taxonomy (GTDB): domain Bacteria; phylum Bacteroidota; class Bacteroidia; order Cytophagales; family Cyclobacteriaceae; genus Marivirga; species Marivirga harenae. The sequence goes on from NZ_CP130565.1 coordinate 4,371,347, forward strand.
TTCGAAACTTCACAAATGAAGAAAAAAAAAAACGTAAACACAAAATAAATTACAATAAGTATTCAATAATTAGTTCGATGTTACTACAATAGGCAGGAAAAATAGTTACTGATTCGAATAACTATATTTTTAATAGATTGAACCTTTTTATAAAAATTACACCTAAAAAGAATAAAAAATAGGTATTAGTAAAGAGGCAATGATCCAGAAGATAATTCCTAGTGGTGCTCCAATTTTAAAGAAATCTTTAAAATCATAATTACCAGCACTATAGACCATGGTATTGGTTTGGTATCCTATTGGGGTCATGAAGCTCGCACTTCCAGCCATCATCACTGCAATTAAAAAGGGTAATGGACTAAAACTTAAAGCCTCTGCTATTGACATGGCAAGTGGCGCCATTAAAGCCGCAGCAGCATTATTGGATATTATTTCAGTAAACAGCATAGTAATCAAATAAATTCCGGCTATCATAATGAACGGGGCTGTCTGATTTTCTGTAAATGCTAAAAAATTAGTGACCAACCAGTCATTCAAGCCACTTTTTTCCATAGCAGTACCGAAACTTAATGAACCTGCTAGCAAAAAAATCACTTGCCAGTCTATCGAGCGATAAGCATCCGTCATACTTATGATCCTGAAAATACCCAATAAAAACACACCAGCCCACGCGGAAGCGACAATAGGGAGAATATTAAAAGTAGCAGCAACAATTACTAAAGCTAAAACAATAGAAGATATATAAAGCTTTCGTTTGTCGGGTATATCTAAATCGCTTTCCCTGACAGACAAAAAAGGTGCATTAGGGTTGCTTTCCGCCTTTTGTAATAATTCATGACCTTTTTGACTAGTTTGTAATAATAGAATATCCCCCACCTTCAATCGGATGTTTTCCATATCTTTGAATTGACGTTTACCTCTATGTCTGATGGCCAATAGATGAGAATGATAATTTTTCAAGAAATTGATATTCTTCAATTTCTTATCCACCAAGTGTGTCCCTGGCATTATAATCACTTCAACTACTTTAGTCTCTTCTTCTGGGAAATATTTATCAGTAATCGATTTCACGATGGACAGATGCTGATCGGCTACCACTTTTTTTACTTTATCGAGCTCCCCTTTAATCAACATCACATCTCCAGCTTGCAGGCGAGTATTCATTTTTGGATTTTTAATGGAACTGTCTTCCCTTCTCAATTCCTGTACCTCAAATGTTAAATCCTTTCTTTTGAATAACCCTTCAATACTAATACCCGTTTTTTCATCAGGTAATTCTTTTATTTTAACCTCTGTTAGAAATTTTGTGATCTGACTATCATCTTGCAAAGGTTTAACCTGAGATTCCTTCGGCAGTAAGTACTTTCCCGCAAACATTAAATACAATAAACCTACTACTAGAAATACCAAGCCCATAGGAGCCATTGTAAACAAACCGATACCTTCGAAGCCTTTATCTTTAGCAATACCTGCTACTAGCAAATTGGTAGAAGTTCCTATTAAAGTACATGTCCCTCCTAAAATAGCACCATACGACAATGGAATTAAAAATTTAGAAGGGTGCAAAGACAATTTTTTAGCCGCTTTCGAAACAATTGGAATAAATGTTGCTACCACTGGTGTGTTATTTATGAATGCCGATAACAAGCCGACTCCTGAACTCATTCCTAAAATAGCTCCACCGTAAGTTTTGCTGAATAACCGAGTAACCAAAGGAGCTAGTAGCTTTATTACACCTGCCCTGATCATCGCACTACTTAAGATGAACATGGCCGTTACAGTGAGTGTAGCACTATTAGCAAATCCTCTAAAGCTTTCTTCGGGTTCTAAAATTCCAAAAACAATCCAAACTACCATAACCCCAATTGCCACTAAATCTACTCGCACTGCTTCTGTAGCGAATAACACAATCGCTGACAATATGACTACAATAGTGATTATAAAGGATAGTTCCATATATTTCTAATATATGTGCCTTCATCTTGTAAAACAAGAATTAGGATTGATTTTAAAGCATGGAATATCAGAATAAATAAGAATAGGTTTATCAAGCAATCTAATCCCGACTTTGATAAAAGTTTAATATTCAACCAACCTTTACATTTTAGGCAT